>JBBPIS010000323.1:0-1529 GCA_038040225.1 Planctomycetota bacterium | reverse complement strand
TGGGGTCACCCATTAGCAGGCATTGTCAATATGGGCGGGCGAATCCCTGCGGCGTTTAGCCGCTGTGATCAATGGCTTTCTCCAGGCGGCGTGATGATTCGACAGTTCCGGTGTCTCGGTCGAGCGGCGTCGGACGATGAGTCCGCGCCAGTCACCCATCAGGATCAAGGCTGGGGACGATCAAGGATCGACCTGGCCCCTGACGCACTTGGCGTCCCAGAAACGAATCGGTCAAACGAGCGCGTGTCCAATTGGAAGGTGCACAGAACTTGTGGCTCACCGGTCGGTGACCGGCGTCCAACCCCGTGTGGCTCACGCGCTCGTCGCGGAATCATAACGTCAACCCATCCTGGCCGGTGCGGCCTCCAATCAGACCTGGTGGTTGTGAACCAACCCCACTCGGTGGCTGACCGCACCGACCAAGCTCAAACGAATACCTTCTTCGGATCGAACGGTTGCTGGTCGCGGAGCACGTGGAAGACCGCACGCGCGAGCTTGTGCGCGATGCTCTTGATCGCGACCACGGCGTTGACCTTCGCTGCCTTCCGGTCGTGGTAGCTCTTGGCCTCGGGGTAGAACCGCACGGCGAAGTGCGCAGCCTCGACGAACGCCCAGGCCAGGTACTTGTTCCCGTTCTTGGCGTTGTTGTCGGCTTTCTTTTTTCCGTTCGAGAGCCGGCGAGCGTCCACGCAACGGCAGTACGAAGCAAAGTTGCCGGCCGAGTCGAATCGGCTCATGTCGCCGGCCTCGTACATGATCGTGAGACCGAGGACCTGGCCAATGCCCCACACCGTGAGTAGCAGCTGAAACTCCGGTCGCAACCTTGCTTTCTTGAGCACGGCCTTCTCGAGACATCGCGTCTGTTCGGTCAAAGCCTCGATGACCTTGACCGTCGTCGTGAGCGCGAGCGCGAGGTCGTCGTTGTCGTACAGCTCCGCGATGCGCGCGACGCTGAGATGCTTCGCTTCATTCGATGAGATTTTCGTTCCCCGGTTCCTGTGCTCGAGGTTTTGCACGCTCAGAACATTCGCGGTGCGCTGCCGCACCAGCATCGCTCTCTTGCGCAACAGATCACGCACGGCGCGGCCTTCACGCGGATAGATGTGGCCCGTTGGCAGGATGCCCAGCCGCATCATGTGCGCCAGCCACCACGCGTCGTACTTGTCGTCCGAGTGTTTGAGCCCTTCGTACTGCTGGATCGCAGCCGTGTTCACCAGCACGACCGGAAAGCCCTTCGCTTCAAGTCCGTCCACGAGCCAGTACCAGTTGAACGTCGACTCGACCGCTACGCCTTGCAACGTCGATCGGAATGGCTCGAGCTCCGCGATGAACAGTTCGAGCCTGTTGGTGAGCTTCCGCTGCTTGAGAACTCCATCCGTCTCGTCGATGATGGTCAGCACACCGTTGTTGGAGTGAAGGTCAACCGCTGCGTATGTTTGCATCGCAAACTCCTCTCGCCACCGATGCTATTCGCCTTCGGCGACGGGTTAGCCTGCTAGATGCGTATCAGAGCTTCACTTTTCACTTTC
>JBBPIS010000322.1:0-1596 GCA_038040225.1 Planctomycetota bacterium | reverse complement strand
TTCACGACGCCCGGACTTGCCTCTGTGGCATTCAAGGCAAAGGCAGTTGCTTGTGTCTTGATACCGCGGTAGAAAAGTCAGTGCGTAGTGAACTAGCGAACTGGCCACTTGCCTACTGGGTCCTCTCGCCTGTTCAGTTGCAGTTTGAGTTAGCTGATTTTGTGCCCGATGTGATGCCCGTTACTCGGGTGCCGGTGCTCGAGATCCTCGAGATGGTGCAGCGTCTCTTCCCCGTAAAACAGCTTGATGTACTTGGCCTGGGTTGCGGTAAGCCGGCGGACCGCCCAGCTCAGGTGCACGAAGTGTGGCTCGACCGGCGCGTGCAGAGGGTGCATCCCGATCTCGCTCGGCAGGTTGTTGGCTTTTCTCGTGTTGCAGGGGCTGCACGCGGTCACGACGTTCGACCAGTCGTTGGCGCCGCCGCGGGAGAGAGGAATGAGGTGATCGCGCGTCAATGACTCGCGCGGCCTGAGCTCTATTTGCAGGCGTCCGCAGTACTGGCAGCGGTAGCGGTCGCGCGCGAACAGGAACGTGTTCGTAACCTGTCGGCGGAAACGGCGAGGGACGTGAATGAAGCGCATGAGGCGGATCACCGCCGGACGCGGAAGCGTCAACTTCTCGGAGCGGACTACACGATCAGCATCAGCCTCGATGATCTCCGCCTTTCCATCGATCACTAGCCGCAATGCGCGCCGCAACGGAACCATCGTCAACGGCTCGAACGAAGCATTCAGTGCCAGACAACCAACGATCAAGCACTCCTCCTTGGCAAACCTGCCCAAATCTACCGCCCGTACAACACTGCCATGTCGCACATCCTATTCATATGCGACGACGCCAACAGCGGCCGGTAACACCTTTTTACCCTCGAAAAACGAACCTGTCGGGGGACGAAACTTCGGGTGAACCGCGGACTCAGACAGGCGAGGCCGACATGTTGTCCACCCGCTCTCTTGCCACCTTGCCACGAGTCCTGGTCTCCGTTCGAGCGACCGTCGGAACCGGCGTCAGCCAGCCATAACGATCCTCCAGGACACCCGTCGCGATGCCCATGTACTCCCGCTGAATCGCGAGTGTGAGTGGGCCCGGCTTCCCGGTTCCGATTGAAATCCGATCGACGGAGCGGATCGGCGTTATCTCGGCGGCGGTTCCCGTGAAAAACAGCTCGTCGGCGATGTAAAGCATCTCGCGAGGAATCGACCCCTCGACGACTTCGACATTCATGTCTGTCGCGATCCGGATCACCGAATCTCGCGTGATACCGTTCAGAATCCCCGAGCTTATGGTGGATGTGAACAGCTTGCCGTCGCGCACGAGGAACAGATTCTCTCCGCTCCCTTCTGACACCAGCCCGAACGAGTCGAGCATGATTCCTTCGACATAGTTGTCGATCCGCGCCTGCATCTTGGACAGCTGTCCGTTCAGATAGTTCCCGCCTGCTTTGGCCATCATCGGGATCGTATCCGGGCCCGGGCGTCTCCAGCTCGACACGCAGACGTCGGCGCCATTCTTGAGCGCGTCGGTGCCCAGATAGGTGCCCCAGGTCCACGGAATGATGAACACTTCGAGCGGAGTGTCGTGCGGCAGCACACCCAT
>JBBPIS010000321.1:0-1602 GCA_038040225.1 Planctomycetota bacterium | reverse complement strand
GTATGGGATCAACACCCCGTCGCTGTTTGTCAACGTCTTCTTCGTTATGGCCCCCGCGTTTGGCAAGGCTCGGGCCGAAGGGATTTCGCCCGACGAGGCTGCCACACTGGCGTGGGAGTTGGGACTCGTCGCCTGCATTGGCAGCGGACTGATTGAATTCTTCGGGGCCTTCATCGCCGAGACCGTTCGTCGCCGCACACCGCGCGCGGCGCTGTTGTCGACGCTGGCCGGGATCGCTGTCGGGTTTATCTCGATGACGTTCGCATTGCAAATTTTTCAGAAGCCGCTGATCGCGATGCTGCCGCTGGCGATCGTGCTCATCACGTATTTTGCTCAGGCTCCGTTTCCGTTCCATCTGCCGGGAGGAATGGTCTCCGTCCTGCTGGGGACCGGCATCGCGTGGCTGCTGACGGGTCTGATCGCTGTCTGGCCCGAGGCCCCTTCGTGGCTGTCCGATTCGGCGATGAAGCCGGGCAACGTCACGGCGTCTCTCGACCAGTTGGGCTTCTATCTGCCAACGTACAGCGGCGCGCGAGTCTTCCAGCGGCTGGCCGATCCGTCGCAGTGGGTCGGCCTGCTGTCAGTCATCGTTCCGATGGGACTGTTCAATCTGATCGGCAGCCTGCAAAACATCGAATCGGCCGAGGCGGGAGGCGACAAGTTCGGAACCCGCTCGTCGCTGGCGGCCAATGGGATCGGGACGATCTGCGCCGCGCTGTTCGGCAGTTGCTTTCCGACCACGATTTACATCGGCCATCCCGGTTGGAAGGCCCTCGGCGCGCGAGCCGGTTACTCGACAATGAACGGTCTGGTCGTGACGGCTCTTTGTCTGACCGGAGCCGTCAGCCTCGTGAACAGTCTGGTCCCGATGGAGTCGGGGATCGCCATCGTTTTGTGGATCGGCATCATCATCACGGCTCAGGCGTTCTCGGCCGTGCCGCGCGAACATGCTCCGGCGGTGGCGGTGGGCCTCTTCCCCGCCATCGCCGCGTGGGGTTTCACGGTCACGAATGGAGCGTTCCTCATGGCGGGCGGCAAGACGATGCAAGAGCTGCTCACCAGTGTGACGAGTACCGGCAAACCGACCGGCGGCATCTCGAACATCGAGGTGAACGGCTTCCTGTTGCACGGCCTGATCTCATTGGAGCGAGGCTACATTTTCACGTGCATGATTCTGGCGGCGATCTCGGCGTTCCTGATCGACCGAAAGTTCTTCACGGCGGGAGTGTGGTCTCTGATCGCCGCCGCCTTCGCCGCTATCGGCCTGACGCACGCCTACCAACTGAGCGGCAACGGCGTCGATTTTCTGTTCGCGTTCACGCAGCCCGCGTCCGACGCCGCGCTGAAGTACCGTTCCTGGAACGTCGCGATCGGATACCTGCTGATGTCAGCCGCATTCTTCGCATTCGGAGCCTACTTCCAAGGGAAGACCATCCCGCGCGTCGAGCATTGAGTTGACCAACGTCCTCAACGCATGACAGCCAGGGCCGCGAGTGCAATCGCCGCCGTCTCGATCCGCAGGACGAGTGGCCCCAAACTGACCGGCTTCGCGCCGGCAGCCACGGCCAACGCAACCTCCTCATCAGTGAAGCCACCTTCGGG
>JBBPIS010000320.1:0-1613 GCA_038040225.1 Planctomycetota bacterium | reverse complement strand
CCAAAACGCCCGCCGGCCGCCCCACCACCACCACCCGCATCATCTGGACGAACCCGGTCGCCATCCGGCAATCCGCTCCATCGAAGTGTTGGCACTTGTGCTCCGCACAAGATTGGCGAATCGGGTCACCGGACAAACGTCCACTAATGCCCTTGCGGCGCCTCAACACCTTGTAGATGCCGATCCTTGGGCTCGAATCCGCGATGAATGAGCGTGAAAAGATCCGACAGCAGCGTAGCGTTGTCGCCGAAGTAGGAGTGATTAAGACCAAAGAATTCCTGTGTTATGCCCGAGGCATCCACCGAGTCCACACCGCTGAACACGGCAATGTTTGGACCCCCGTTTCCTACGCGTGGCTCCTCGTGCAACCAGGCAGAAATATTGACCGGCAGATCCTTGCTCGAGGCGTACAGCGTGTAGCGGGGCTTCGTGCCGGCCAGGTTATTGAATATCTGCTTGAATTCCCGCCGACCGACATCGGGCGACGCCATTACCACTTGGCGCAGCGCCTGATGCGCAGAGGGCTCACGTTGCAGCAGCGTAGTCAAACCGTGAAGCATGACTCGATTGCCCATGCTGTGCGCTACGATGTATACCGGCAGCCCGGGTTCGAGACTTGTAAGCGTCTGCAGCACGTCTGCCATGAGCTCTTTGGCAGCAAAGGCGCTCGTTTCATCGCCCATGTAGGGCAGGAGATTGCCATCGGACGGCCAGCTGAAGTAGACCGTGGGCCCCGAAAATGCGATGTCGTAAGCGAACTGCGCCGCTCGGCGCGCGCCATCGGCGAAGCTGACGTTGTATCCATGAACGAAGAGCAGCACTCCGGGCCGATCCAGCGCCGTGGCGCGCGATCTGAGCTCCTGCTTCCATCGCTCTGGTGTAAGAGTGGTGAGTCGGGGCGCCAGGGTGACATGCTTCTCCGGATCGCTCACCCACTCCAAACGGAAAACGGACGGGCTTTCCAAGCGCCCCATCTCGTGTGCATGGGGGATCGACACATCGACCGAACCCCACGATAGGACTTCCGCATCCTTTGATCCGAAAGCGCTGTCCGCCGCGGTCTGGCCCGTGGCCTTGCGATTGGTGGCGTAGAAAATTCGAAGCCAGTTGATGCGCGAGGTCTCAGGAGGGCCCAGGAATTCCGCCGCCTTTTTGACGTGCGTCTTGCTCGCAAGCGTCTGGAGCGTGGGGGCCGGCTGGTGGTCGCCTCGGCGGGCCAGCTCTTGCCGCATCTGTTGCACGTCCTGCGTACTAATGGTGAGGTTTAATTCGTCCGCGTTCCGATTTGCAGGGCCGCATTGCTCATCGATATAGGGGCTGACATGGACAGCTTCCGTTTCGGGGGGCCAGACACGGCGGCGGAGAATCTCTTCTGAAAACGCAGCAGCCAAGTCACCCAGCGCTTCGCCTTCGACCGCTAAGCGGACTCGACGAACCGTGATGAATTCTTGTCCGGGTTTGAAGGACTCGCCGAGGGCGCACCAGTCATAAACAGTGGCGTGTACCGTCGTGGCTGAGGCAAGGAGGACAGCAAGTAAGGCGAGGGAGATGCTCGCGCGAGATATTCTGAGAAGCATGACTTTCACGTTTATGCGCATGACAATTTCTCCGGG
>JBBPIS010000319.1:0-1686 GCA_038040225.1 Planctomycetota bacterium | reverse complement strand
CGATGGCCGCAACTGCGAGGATCCGCCAGACCGGGCTCTGCGAGGCCAACTCCTCCGCGAGCTCGGACGCGATCCCGGAATGCCGAACAGATCTGTTCATAGTCGGCCGCGCAGGCGGCCGGCGGAGCGGAGGAGGATCGAGAGTGGGGAAGCACGCGAAGCGCGACGCCAAGGCGGCCAAAAAGGCCAAAGAGTCGGCCGACGATGACGACACGTCACCCAAGCTCAAGCGAAAGGAGTACGAGGCGCGAATGGCCGAGCTCCAGATCGAGCTCGTCAGGATGCAGTACTGGGTCAAGCAGCAGGGTCTCAAGGTGGTGCTGATCTTCGAAGGCCGCGACGCCGCCGGGAAGGGCGGAACGATCAAGCGGCTGACCGAACCTCTGAACCCACGCGGCGCGAGCGTCGTGGCGCTTCCGGCCCCCTCGGACCGCGAACGGACGCAATGGTACTTCCAGCGCTACGTCGCCCATCTGCCGGCGGCGGGGGAGATCGTCATCCTCGACCGCTCGTGGTACAACCGCGGCGGGGTCGAGCGGGTGATGGGTTTCTGCACCGAGGAGGAGTACCGGGACTGGCTGCGATCGACTCCCGAGTTCGAGCGCATGCTTGTGCGCTCGGGCATCGTGCTGCTCAAGTACTGGTTCTCGGTCTCCGACGCCGAGCAGGAAGCTCGCTTCCAGGCCCGTGCAGTCGACCCCCTCAAGCGCTGGAAGCTGAGCCCGATGGACTTCGAGTCACGGGAGAAGTGGGTCGAGTTCTCCAAGGCCAAGGACGAGATGTTCTCCTACACGGACATCCGCGAGGCGCCGTGGTACACCATCGAAGCCGACGACAAGAAGACCGCCCGTCTGAACTGCATTTCCCATGTCCTCGAACGGATTCCCTACGAGGACGCACTGCCCGGCCCGATCGAGCTTCCCGAGCGCCCACCGAACACCGAGAACTACCAGCGGCCGCCGAAGGACCAGCACATCGTTGTCGACAGCCGGTTCTGGGAGCACGCCGAGATCGGCACCTGACGCGCGAGTTGGTCGCCTTGAGCTCGTGCGCAGCCGCTTCGACGCCCTCGGTCGCGAGGCGACGAACACGCGCCTGCCCGCCTGCGCGAGGCCACGGGCGATCACCAACCCACCCGCGCGAGCTGCCGATCAAGAGCGCTGTCATCCCCGGGTCGGCCCAACCGAAGCGTTGCTCGTCAACGCCCAGTACATGCCCGCCGACGTCGAGGAGCTCGCGGCGAAGCGCGCGCGCCAAACCCTCGAGGTGCCTCAAGGAAAAGGAGACAAAAAGGAGATGGCGGCACCTTCGGCTCGGCTTTCTCTCCGATCATCGACGCGCCGCAAGCGCCCGAGATCGCCGCGGCGAAGCCGAGTTCGCCCCTTCCACTCATACCGCGGACGTCACGACAACCACGCGTGGTGCAGGCAGTTCGAGTCGGCGTTGCACCACCGACTAGAGAATCCAGCACACATACGGGATTCCCGCCCCTGAGATGGCGAGACCCGGACTCGAACCGGGGACACCACGATTTTCAGTCGTTACGTCTCGGGCGTAAGGACGAGCGAAATCGCTGGAAATCAACCGGTTCCGGCGCGGTGAGGACGTCACGCTGAAGCCCGCAGTTTGCGGGCTATTACGTGCAGTTCAGGAGATGAGCGGCGGTCCATCTCCTCTTACTGAGCA
>JBBPIS010000318.1:0-1710 GCA_038040225.1 Planctomycetota bacterium | reverse complement strand
CGGCGGTTCGCGTCGGCTGGAGCGCAGAGTTGGGCAGCCGTTGGTGCGATAATCTCTCGCATGACGACCGTCGGCGATACGAAGCTGCAGCAAATCTCAGCGTCCGTGGCGGCTTTGGTAGCGGCTGTCCCGCCGCTCGTGCAGGGCGACATGGCCACTGCTGCTATCGGTCTGCTTGGTGTTGGCATCGCCTCGGTCATCGAGAACGTGCGTGCACGAACAAACGCCCTCGACGATCAGGTGAGAGACGCATTCGCTGACGCTCGATTGCGTGAGCGATTTGACGACACGGTGAAGCCTGACGAATTTATCGCGCTGTACGTACGGGCTCGCGACACGGCGGCGAAGAGCGAGAAAGAGCAGAAGCTTCGGTACATTCGTAACTTTCTGGTGAATGCCGTCACCGTTCCAACAAGCAGCGATCCCGACAAGGAACGGTACCTCCGGCTGGTTGACGACCTGTCGTTCCGTGAGCTTGAATACCTGATCGGGTTTCTGCGGATGGTGGTCCCATCCGCCGGTTCAGCGACGCTGGAAGAATGGGTGAAGAAGCCGCAGCGAACTGGCGGCAGCATCTCAACATACGCTTCTCACTTGGTCGGTGGGCCGAACGCGAATGACGCCGCAAAACAGAACGAAATGACGGACGAACTAGTAGTATCGTTCCGTCATCTGTACTCCGCCGGCCTTCTAAACGGAATCGCGCACCCGGCCACGCGAGACTTCTACCACTTTGAGACAAACGGTTTCACGCCAAAGTTTCTTCGCTTCGTCCTCGACCCGTTCTGACACCGATCGCTTCTTCGAAGCCGTCGCGCTGTTTTCGCGCCCAGAAAGGATACTCCGCCCTCGAGCCGAAGCCAGCGCCAGTTTCTTCCACGTCGTCCATGGCTCTGTGTACTCGACGTAGCCATCCTTCAGCGTCACGCCGGAACTGGTGTCTGCGTGCAGTTGGGCCCCCAATGTCAGGGGGTGTTATGGCCTCGCACCTTCTGCACGCGCGGATCACCCTCACGAAGATCCACCTCGACCTGCTTGCCTGTGTTGACAGCAATGTATTGCTCCGACGCGGCTACAAGAATTGGCAATACGAGTCGGAGGTCCCCACTGCTTCCATTGCTAGTGACGTTTGTACGCCAGACGGAGAGCACTTTCTGCGATTCACGGAACGCCCGCAGATCGATCGCGTCGAGAAATAGATAACGGAAGTACGTGACGTTTGACTGAGTCACAGACTGCGATCCCACCGGACCATATCGCGGCAGCGTTGTGATCGTTCCGGACGTAGTCGAATAGCCACCGGCTCCGTACGTCGATAGGTTGAGCGTGGATGTGCCACCGCCGGTTTGCCCGTAGACCGGAACCGTGTAGGTGTACGTCTGTAGCTGCGGATCGCCAATCCCATACGCGAGGAAGACGGCGACATCAGCCTTGCTGAAGTCCGGTGCCCGTGTAAAACCTTGGCGCTCGAGCGCTCCGGCCACGTAGCGGGCAAACTCTCGGAACTGAAGATCTTCGAGATCGATGCCCTCGGCGCTCGGCAACAAAACGTATGACCTCCCAGGAGTGCGATCCGGATCGACGAGAGAACTGACGCGAACCTGAAACACCGGAACGGTCGGTGCCGTCGAGCAGGAGAGACAAACCAGCACAATTGCGAGGTTGAGAATTCTCTGCATGTGGCCTCCTTGCCTTTGCAGGCTGCCCAAC
>JBBPIS010000317.1:0-1723 GCA_038040225.1 Planctomycetota bacterium | reverse complement strand
CAGACCGATATTGTCCATGTCCACGCCGCGCAGGGTGGCGAAACTGAAACCGGTCCGGCTGATACCGGCCAGTACTCTTCCCCGTCCCAGCGTTTGTGCTCGCTCGGCGAAGATTGGTCCCGCTGAGGTGGAAGTGGGCACTGGTACGCCGCCCTCGAAACGGAACGTCACACCGCCGCTTGTCGATCCGATCGGTATGTTGGCGACGCTGGCGCCGAGCGCGTCAGTGAAGAACGAGATTATCGACCCGTTCTCCGCGGCCGAGGCAGGAATGAAGTGGAGTCCATGTGCCTGGAGCGATGCGGGATTGTTCGGGTCGGCCGATCCAGCAAGAAAAAGCGGCTCCTGACCCTCTCCGAAAATAAAGAGGGCCGAAATCCGGTCACGGAGGCCCTGCGCGCTCGCGGGAAACGAGATCGCGATGGATGCGGAGCAGGCAAGCGAGAGCAGCCTGAAGATGGTGCTGGCCCTCTTGGCACGAGTGCGCATCAGGACGGAAGGCTGGAGGTCTTGCTCGCTGGGACGGGCATATCTTAGCTGCGATTGACAGGTCAGGCAAACGCCGGGACCCTCGGGCACTATAGCGCCAGAATCGCGACGCCAGTTGATCCCGAATTGACTACAAATGGTACAAAATGTCGCTGGTAAAATCCCGGTAGCTCAGCCAGACATTGAATCGTCTATACAAACGATGCCCTCCAATGCACCGACTCCTGTCACGCCGCTAAGAGCCGCCCTGAACGTGGTCAAATCCACGCCAAGGGCGCGCGCCAAGTATCTCCCCTTCCCGCGGCTCGAGAGCATCCGCAGCAGAATTCTGGCGTTCGCAGTAGCGGCGGCGCTTCTCCCCTCCGGTACAATGCTGGGGATTTTTTACATGCAGAACCGGCACGCGCTCGAGAAGAAAATCAACGAAGACCTCCTCTCGGGGAGCGCGCAAAGCGCCCGTGCTACTGGCGTCTGGCTCAAGGAGCGTCTCTATGATTTGCGCGTCTTTGCCGGCTCCGATGAAGTGGCCAACACGCTCGATCGAGCACCTCGTGCGGTGACCGCCGCCCAGGCAGAGGGCCGCCTTCGCGACTACCTCCTCTCGCTGCACGAGCGCTTCAGCGACTTCGAGCAGCTCGCGGTCCTCGACCTCGAGGGCAATGTCGTCGCCACCAGCTCGAACGAGGTCAGCCACGTTCGACTTCCCGACGATTGGCAGACCACTCTCCGATCCGACAACCAGATCGTCGGCAACCCATACTGGGACGCGAAGGCTGGCCGGGCAAAGCTGGTTGTCGCCGTTCCCGCACAGCGCGCCGATGGGCGACTGATCGGAGCATTCGCCGCCGAGCTCAATCTCGCGCCCGTGCACCTGTTGCTGCGGTCGTTCGCACCGGACTCGAGCGGCGCGATTTATCTGGTCAACACCAGTGGTGCCGCGATCGCCAGCTCCGAATCAATCTCCGCGAAGCTGGTGAAGTCGCCGATACCTGCGTCCACGATGAAGAAGCTGCGGGAGCGAGCGCGGGCTCCGTTCGCCTTCACCAGCTTCGGAGGGCGGTCGGTGATCGGTACCCTCGAGTACGTTCCACAGGTAAACTGGGCGGTCATATCCGAGCTATCCGCTGAAGCGGCGTTCACGCAGGTGCGCAGATTCCGGGATGTCGCTCTACTAGTGATCATCCTGCTGCTGGTCGTCGTCACCGCCACGGCGTATCGACTCGGATTGCTCATC
>JBBPIS010000316.1:0-1730 GCA_038040225.1 Planctomycetota bacterium | reverse complement strand
CGACGGATCAGCAGACGAGCGCGCTGGAGCTTGCTCAGCAGGTCAACGGAACGAATGTCTTCAACTTCGCGGTCGCCAAGGTCCGCTACGTGGGCACGCTCGCCATCTCGAACGTGCGCGCGTTCTTCCGCCTTTTCCCAGTGTCAACGACATCGACGGAGTTCGCCCTCGCGACGACTTACCGACGGTTCACACAGGGGACAACCGTGATACCGACGCTGGGTCTCAGCGGCGGCGGTGATCTCCTGTCGATCCCGTGCTTTGCGGAGCCGCGGGTTGACTCGGCTACGACAGCACTCACTGCACAGACAGACCCGTCGAACGTGAAGGCGACGATGGCGGCCAGCCCCCCAGGCGGCGAGAGCATCGCCTACTTCGGCGCCTGGCTGGACATCAACCAGACGCAGGCACAATTCCCGAACAGGCCGTCCCCTGCAGACGGTCCGTGGGGCAGTGGCCGGAAGACCGTGCAAGAGTTGATCAAGAACGCCCATCAGTGTCTGGTCGCAGAAATCGCCTACGATCCAGACCCGATTGCCACTGGTGCCACCCCGGGCGGCTCCGACAAGTTAGCGCAACGCAACCTGGCGATCGTTGCATCTGCAAACCCTGGGGATTTGGCATCGCATCGAATCCCCAACGTCTTCGAGCTATGGCCCGCACCGGCGACAGCGCAAGGCGCAACTCCGGACGAGCTTCTCATTGACTGGGGCAATGTGCCGGACGGCACCACGGCGACGATCTACATCCCGGAGATCGACGCCGCGCAGATCGTGGCGCTCGCGCGCGGCAACACACGCGCTTCAGGGATTGCACAAGTCGACGGCCAAACGATCACGTTGCCGACCGGCGGGATCGGCTACGTTCCGCTGCCGTCCGGGGCAGTGTTCGGGCTCACGGGATTGTTGACTCTGGATCTTCCCGCGACCGTGAAGAAGGGCGAGATGTACCGGATTGTTGTGCGCCAGGTAACCGACGCAACAGCGCGCCCCATTGAGAAGCCGCCGGAGGTTGTAATCCGCAAGGCCGACACTCGTGCGGCGACCGTTATTGCGCGCCAGCCGCTCCGCTGGCGACGCATCGTCGGCAGCTACCAGATTACAATCCCTGTTCGGACGAAGGAGGTCATGCTGCCAGGGGAAATCCGGCTTCTCTCCGTCCTACGCTGGATCCTTCGCTCTATGACGACCGACGAACGTTGGTACCCAGTGTTCAGCCGTTGCGTCAGCCTGATCGGAGATCGCGTCGATGTGCTCGGCGGCGATGCCGATCTCGTCCAGGGATCGCCTGCGGGAATTCCGGACGGCAGGCCGCATGACCAAGACGGGCACGAGCCAGGCGATCACGGGTTTGAGGAGCCTGAGTGCCTTTGTGCGGAGCGCGGTCCGGTCTGCCGCATCGAAGGCAAGGTCACCGGCGTTGCCTACGACTGCTTTGGTGATTTCGAAGGCTTTGTCCTGGACGATTGTGGAAGGGAAACCCGGTTCGCCGCACGGGAACACAAGATTGAAGCGCTGGTTCGGCTGGCGTGGCGAGAACGCATTGTGATCAGGGTCATGGTTCGTGTCGCCGACAAGCGACGCCCTGTTTCGATCACCCTGCGGCGCGCTCCGGAACCTTTCCAATCTTGAGAGAAGGGATGACGAAAATGAACAACCTTCAAAAGTCCAACGGGCTCGCCCCAGGCAGGAACCGGAGGGAAGCCTTCGCGCGCCCGCAGCGGCACCCCA
>JBBPIS010000315.1:0-1822 GCA_038040225.1 Planctomycetota bacterium | reverse complement strand
ATCACTCGCTCGACACTGTGGAACGTGTTGGTTCCGGACGTGGAGGAATGCAGGTTCACGACTCCGCCCGGCCCCATGACGATCGTCACCGGTTTGTCGAAGGTCGCCGCGGTCAGATCGAGCGTGCTGTCATGCCCCCGCTGAACGTCCCGGACCCGGCCATGAAACGTCGTGTCGCTGGCCACAAAATGCCGGGTCCACACGACGGTGTTTTCGTTGATGACCGTCGAGTTTTGAAGCTTCAGTGTGTCGGACTGATCCCACCCCAGGCGGGCCCTGAGGTGACCGTTCACCGTCGTGTGATCGAACGTCACGGCGTCACCGTTCCGACCGCCGATCACCTCCGCATTCCCGACGATGACGTTGGTGAGCTTCAGCGAGTTCTCGCCGTGGCTGGGCCACAGGTCTGCACGAATCGATTCAAGACGGGCCGTTCCGTCTCCCGTCACATTGACCAGATTCGCATTTCGGCCCAGATGCATCACCAGCCGGGGAGGCTCGGTCAGATGGATCGTGAACTCCGTGAAAGTCTGATTGCCCACGCGAAATTCGGTTCCATTATGTCCGGTGAGAACCATGCGCGAACTGGTGTACGACACATCAAAGTTGTCTCCGGTGGCGGCGTCGAAACGACTCACGTCCACCAACCGAATCCGCCCTGCGGACACATCGACGTCGATGACGTTTGTGAGCAGCAGCCGTGGTTCAAGAACTTCCAGCCGGCCAATCAGGGTACCCCGCCGATCCCAATGCCTGGTACGGATTGTCGGGCGCGGCCGCTGTGACAAACGGGCCTGCCACCAGGCGGCAACCTGCTGAACCCAGTTGGTAAGAATCATGATCACATCGCATTACAGGGTCTTGTTTCGGACAACTTTATTTGCAGGACCGCGAGCGTTTCACTCGCGACTTTCAAAAACGGTTCTGTTTCAACGGGGACACATCAAAAATGCCTGCATCCGACTGACGCTCTTCGACATGAGATTGACGGAAATCCTAAGTCATTGACGGCCCCCTCGCGACAGTTTTCCTGTCGTCAGTCCAAAAATCGGCGCGGCCAACCCAAACAGACTTCACCACACGACGCTTGGCTTCCGATGCTGCGGCAACTCACCGGACTCATGCGGACCGTGTTGCGAGCATTGCTGGAAATAACCACCGGCCTTCTTCTGCTGTCTGGCAGATTGTTGGACTATTGGTTCGCGCGGCAGATCGGCTCGGGTTTGGGGTAGTCACTTGTCAGCCGCAGATTCCAATCACGAGCGGTTGGGAGTGAAACGCGATGGCTCGTCGCGAGGGTGTCATATTTTCGGGCGGCTGACAGCAAGGCGACCCGGACGTTTCACAACGTCCGGGTCGCTGCTTCTTCAATTTGGGAAGTCACGGAAATTTCTCCGTCGCCCCGTCCGCTGCGGCATCATGCTGTCACGGTGGCGAACAGGGAGAACTCGGAGGTGTTGCCGTTGGCGTCGGTGGCGGTGGCGACGATCTTGGTGCCGACGATGGAGGCACCGGCGGAGACCGTGGCCGGCTTTGCGCCGGGGGCGAGGTAGTCGTCCGAGCCCAGGAACGTTTTCCCTTCCTGGTTGGCCGCGTCGGCGATGAAGAACTCGATCCGCATCGGATAGGTCGAGTTGAGGATTGTGGACGGCACCGAGTAGGTGATGTCCAGGTTGGTTCCGTTGAGCACCACGCTCGCAAACGCCGGGAAGTTTTGCAGGTGGTTCGGGCCGGCATCCGGATCGTCCGCGTCGTTGTGGGTCAGGCCGTTCGAGTTCAGGTCGATCCCCAAGTCGCCTTTGGAGAAGATCGAGATCCCCTG
>JBBPIS010000314.1:0-1947 GCA_038040225.1 Planctomycetota bacterium | reverse complement strand
CCCGATTCCTCCACCAGAGGCTCGATCGTACAGACCGCAGTCGCGCCGGCGATGGTGCACGAGACCGAGGAAGGTGCGTCGATCGTCTCGATCACGCCGTTCGTCACTGCGTAGTCGATACGCACGTTCGGTGGCTTGTTGTTTCGAACGAGGTTGCCAACAAACGTCCAGAACTGCGCGTTCTGGCCCGGATCGATGCGTTCGAAGCGGCTTGACCGGCCGATCTGGACGTGCACGTCAGCCTCCAACTTCGTCGTGAGGGTGACGGACGCCGAATTCGCGGAAGGATTGGGGTCGGGCGTGTCGGAAGAAACCGTGAACTTGACTGCGTAGGTGGCATCCACGAACGGCCCCTTGAAATAGGCACCCATGTAGTACGCAAACGTAAAAGGAGGAGCGACGACCGGGATGTCGCCGAGCGAGCATCGGACGGGTCGTTGGGCATAGTCGCAAGGACCATACACGCTGGAGACCCGCTCGAGAACCAGATCAGACGGGAAGTCGATCGTGAGGAAGCTGTTTCGTGCGACATCCGGCCCGCGGTTCACAACGGCCATGCTCACCATGAGGGGGTTCGGCTCGCTCGCGAACATCTCAAGATGAGCTGAATCCGCGAAAACGGTTGTGGCGAAGAGAAAATAGCCGAGGGCGAGGGTCGAGATCCGGGTCATAGGGACATTTACTCTCCTGAGTACGGACGCCGCTCCCGTCACGTCCAACCCAGCAGGAACCGTTCCCGGAACCTTCTCGACGTTTGCTTGAGCGGACTCATGATCAGGGTGGTGCGACAACAGAGACAACTGCGCGGACGGCGCCGATCACGATTATCGTGCAGCGAGCGGTTTGTAAATAAGACCGATGACTATGCCGATGATAGTCCACTGGAGGAAGTAAGCGACCGCCTGTCCGAGAGCGAGTTTCAGACCGATGTTGAAGTTCACGTAATTGTGCAGCACAGATGCGCAAACCACGAAAATGCCAATGAGAACGCCGAAGCGCGCACCTTCCATAATGCCCGATCCGCCCTGATGCATCATTGCGAAAAGTATGGCGACAACCAGGATCGCTATGAACGTCGCGGCCAATCCAATTGGCATAACAGTCATCATTTCTTCCTTAGGTCGGAATACGGCCGGGTACTTGCGGGCTTCATTGAAAAGAGCTGGCACCAGCCACAACACCAGGAAACCAAAGGCAAAAGATGCGACCGTGCCACCAAGCGCCGCTAGCCCGAGACGCAAATAGTTCATTTTCACTCCTTTACAATTGCGGATGAAAGCTCAGTCGGTTCGGCAGGACTCACATAGAATCTACGCGCGAAAACTCGATGCTTGGCTTATTAACGAAGGTGCAAGTGGGCGCGAAATGCTACACCAGTCACTGCTCTGATCGCGGGGAAATGTGATGGTGGCATCGACAGAAAGCTCTTCGGAGCGTTCTGCGCCCCCCAAGCCTGCACCTGACGATATGGACTCCGCGGCCGCCGTGGAAACTCGTGGCGCAGGACTCAGAACCGGATCTTGTTGAACGCCACCCCGACCTCATCGCTCAAGCGATCGCGAACCGCGGCGGCGACCGTGTAGGTGCCTTTCGGCAGGCGAACCGGATCGAAGTTCACGACGATCTGCCGGTCGCGCCGATCGTTTCCCTCGAGGCGGACTTCGTGGCTTCCCTTCATCACGCCGACGTTGGCCCCCGACTCGTCGAAGACCGAAAGGTAAAGATCGATTTGGCCGCGCGCGCCGCCGGCGTCCTCGATGAGCTGCACGCTCTGCCTCGGCATCGAGGCGGCGAACTCGTCCGTGCGCGACGGCGCCGACAAGAAGTTCTCGGACGAGGACATCCTCGAGGTCTGCCGGAAGATCCAGTCGCACGGCATCCGAATCATCGCGAACTACATCTTCGGGCTGCCCGAGGAGACGCACGAGCGCATGCGGCAGACGCTCG
>JBBPIS010000313.1:0-1974 GCA_038040225.1 Planctomycetota bacterium | reverse complement strand
GCGTGAGAGTAAAATGATGAGTTAGAATTGAATAAACTGAAAATGTCCGTTGTGGGTCATTCGCGTCGCTTTGACCGAGTACCGCTCACTTTCGCGGTAGGGACGCGAGTTACCTCGCGCCCCCCGCACAGATCCGTACGGGCCCAATTCGGGCATACGGCTCCCACCTTGGGTGTCTGACGGCGAAGCGACTCTCTGGCCACGGATGAAGGATTCGCGGTTTCGGGAGCCAGTGGTCGGCCACCCGCTTGATCCGCTCCCAGGTCATCCCATCTTTTTGGCTCCGCCACTGCAGCGTTCGCCGCCAGAGATTGGTAACGTGGAATAGGAACGCGGACAGTGACGAACTGTTTGTCGGCACCGCGTGGTAGTTGAAGTAGCCGGTGACGACCTGCTGCAACCATCTTCCCTGCTGGGGAATCGGCTGATGCATGCTCCGTCGCAGTTCCTGTTTGATGGCTTGCAACTTTGCCTGCATGCGATCCCGCCGGGACTTCCGTTTGATTTGGAATTTGCCCCGACGAGTTTTGCTGCAGATAAAGGTGAAGCCCAGGAAGGTGAAGGTCTCCGGTTTGCCGAGCCCGCGCCGCTTGCGGTTTTCCGCCGCGAAGCGTCCAAACTCGATCAGCCGGGTCTTCTCCGAATGAAGCGACAGTGCAAACTCCTGTAACCGCTTACGCATCTCGTCGAGGAAGCGACGGGCGTCGGTCTCGTGCTCGAAGCCAACAATGAGGTCGTCGGCGTAGCGCACGATGATCATATTGCCCGCAGCCTCACGCCGTCGCCAGCGCTCGGCCCAGAGGTCGAAAGCGTAGTGCAAGTAGAGATTGGCCAGAAGCGGTGAGATCACCGATCCCTGCCCGGTCCCCTTGTCACTGACCGTCACGATCCCGTCTTCCAGGACGCCTGCCTTGAGCCATTTCTGGATCAGGCGGATGATGCGTCGGTCGCCGACGCGATGTTCCACAAACCTGATGAGCCACTCCTGGCTCACCGTGTCGAAGAACGAGCGGATGTCGGCGTCCAGTATCCAGTTCACCTTTGTGCTGGTGATCCCGACCATGAGCGCATCCATCGCATCGTGCGTGCTGCGTCCGGGTCGGAACCCATACGAGAACCCGAGGAAATCTTCCTCGTAGATCGCGCTCAGCACCGCAGCCGTGGCCCTCTGGACGATCTTGTCCTCAAGGGCGGCGACCGCGATCGGGCGTTGCCGACCATCCGGCTTGGGTATGTAAACCCGCCGCGACGGTAGTGCCCGATACGCTCCCCGATGGACGCGAGCATGCAGGTCCTCAAGATTGCGCTCAAGGTGCTGCTCGTAATCCCGACATGTCAGCCCATCCACTCCAGCTGCAGCATTCTCCTTGAGTTCAGAGAATGCCTCTGCGAGGTGATCAATACTGACGTGATGGAAGAGCGCGGTGAACTTCTCCTTCTTCCTTTGCCTTGCAGCTTGCCGTATGCGCTCCAGCGCCTGTGACACGGTTCCCCGGTACTGTGCCCGGCCCGTGCTTTGCTGACGCACATTCCCCTTGGCCCCCGCCCTTGGCTCCACCAACTCCGCAGCCGGTTGCCCGGCTTTGTTCGTTGGCTTCACAGCTACTATGGCAGGGTCAGACTTCTCATGATCGTACATCATCGGCTACGGCTCCTCGCCTTCCCGACGCGGGCCAGTGCAGCACGCATACAAGTGCTGGCCGACCATGAGATCTCCCGGTTCCCAAGCAAAGAGCGTGCGCACATGCCAGTGTCTAAGACCACGCCGGGCCGTCTGGGCGCTCGCGTTATCGCGCCCATCCGTGTTGCCTTCCGTCACCGGAACGACGTCGGCACCCAGGATGAGGGTACTTTCGCGGCTCAATGGCTGGCCTATGCGCTCCCCTGTCAACGCTTCGCCGATACCCTCACGGGCATCTGCGCATGACTCGGGGTCGATGCGGTTCGCTACTCCTTCATCGTGATGGACTTGCA
>JBBPIS010000312.1:0-1997 GCA_038040225.1 Planctomycetota bacterium | reverse complement strand
CGCCGGTTGCACGAAACATTGTTACCTTTCAACAGGCCTCAGGGCGTACTGCTGCGCAGATGCGTCAGACCAGGCGCGCCTCATTAGTCCCCCCGCCCTTGACTTGCTCGCGACAGGTGAAAACGTACGCTCGCACAACTACGGCGTTCGCCGAGAGTCCGTGCAACATTCAAAGCTGAGCGGCTTCGGCCCTCGATGAACATCAAAGCAAGCGTATCAGACGAGGGGCCGACGTCCGCTCCAGCAGAAGTTCCGCGGCCGGTCACCACTCCGGCTCCACGGCTATACCGTGAAAGCTGGCTTGAATGCAGGTGGCTTAGCCGTCGTAGCGAGGGCAGGTAGTGCGAGGTTACGATTCACTTGACGCCAAGCTCCTTCCGAACCGCACTAACGAAGGCGGTTCGCGCGTCAGAAAGGCCTTTCGATGCTTGGACGAGTGGCTCGGACCACCCACCGCAGTGTCGCGGAGGGTACTCATAAGCAGTAGTCACGAGCGTGAACAGCATATTTCGCGTGACACCGCCGGCCTGCACTACTGCCGGCGTCGCGAGCATCTCCATGGCGGCTAGGGAGGCAGCGATCTGGTCATTCGCGTCTGCCACCGCATTCTGTTGTGCTCGCACCTTTGAGACAGCGTACTTCGCCGAACTGTCGTCTAATGCGTCCGCTTGGCGCAATAAATCTTCAAGATCAAAGAGTGGATCATTGCCCCAGTTTGTGAGCGCTCGTAGCGTGCTCACATGCTGAGCCGTATCGAGTTCGGCCTCACGCAAATTATCGATCGAAGTGAGGAATCGCTCGTACGAACCTCGCCTCTCGACGTGCCAGCGGAGCTTGTCCTCGCGGCGCGCTCGTCGCAATTCGTTCAGCCACGAACCGAACACGCCACCTGTCCCAAGCAGCGCGAGAACAGTCAAAATACTAACAGTACCTTCGATCATGCTGTCTTCCGTTGTGAGGTAGCTTACGACAGCAAACTCCGTTCGTGGATCTGGCTTGGCTGCATGAAGCAGCGTCCCTCATCCCGTGCCAATCGATCTGTTCACGTTCACGACGCCAAGACGATCTGGCTCGACGTATTCGGCCGCTCGTCACTCCGTGAGGGGACAACTCACGCGGATCGTTCGCATGTGCCTTCGCGAGTATTCCGTTGCGTCCACCGAATTCGTCACTAAGCTGCATGTAGGCTTTGGCAGACTATCTCTCCGATCCGCAGCCTATCGCATTGTTGGGGTGGAAGGTTACTCTACGACAAGGCCTCAACGAACCGCAGGTCGGCGACCTGGAGGATCGGCGCGCGAGGGCGTTGGGCTGCGCGGCTTGCAGCGTATCGTCCAGATGATGGACGGCGCGCCTTCCTCCCCTACCGCCTCACCTCCACCATCACCGTCGCATTCCGCGTGGCCTGCGGGTAGTAATACGAAATCCCGTCGACCGTTTTCTGGGGGGTGATGAAGAGATAGCTGTAACCGCTGGGCCAGACGCGCTTGTTGTTCAGGACGTTGTTCACCTGCACCCGCAGGCGGGCGTGGCGGGTGATGTCGAACGCGGCGCTCGTCTCCAGCGTGAAGAACGACGGGGTGGTGAAGCGGTCGTCGTTGGTGTTGTCGAGATAGGACTTGCCGGCGTAGCGGGCGGTGGCGCCGAGGGTCAGCGCGCGGCGCGGGGTCCACTCCACGGATTGATTGAAGAGGATCGACGGCGTGAGCAGCGCATTCACGTCGCGATGGACGCGCGGCTCGCTGCCGGTGACGTTCCCCGCCGCGTCGTACACGTCATAGAACTGCGTCCATTTGCGGATGCGGTTGCGGCTCAGGTTCGCGTTGCCGCGCAGACGGAGGGACGGCGTGGCCTGCCACGCCGCCTCCAGCTCGATGCCGCGGCGGTAACTGCGATCGACGTTGCGGCGCAGCGCGAGGCCGATATCGGACAGCTCGCCAGTCGCCGCGATCTCGTTGCGGAAGTGCATGGCGTAGACGTTCGCCTTGAGGACGCCC
>JBBPIS010000311.1:0-2074 GCA_038040225.1 Planctomycetota bacterium | reverse complement strand
CAGATCTTCGTTGGAGACCGCCGGAAAACTGGGTTGGTCGAAGCGGCCCAGTTGTGTCGCCCACAATCGTTCTCCCGTTTCCGAGTTGAACGCGGTGGCAATCCCCGAGGAAGCCTGCACGTAGACAATGTCTTCGTCAATCGTGACGTGACGAACCTTGTCGCGGCTCGCATTCAGAGTCGCCTGACCCCACCAGGCTCGTTCCAGGCCGAGTTGGCTCAATTGCTGCTGAGTGGGCAGCACCTTGTCGGTTGTCTGACGCTGAGCCAACGCTGCACTCGACAACATCAGGAGGCACGCACTCGCGACCAGGGTTCGATTCCAAACTGACATTTTTGCACTTTCGTGGCTCGTGAGAAACGACCTCTGATACCGACTCGACGATGACCGGACCACAATGTCATCGTGTTGCGTCGACTATCTGCGACGGAAAGGTGAACGAACGTCGGCCACGCGGAGTGCCAGTCAGCATCCGTGTGCGTGGCCCATGTTACCCATCCGGTAAAACCGATTGCCAGACGGCTGATCCAAAACATTTTTCGGTTCGCCGGAAGTTTTGCTCGATTGTGCCGTTCGTGAGGCCGACTCGACGATTGGCGGAGCGGTTGTCAGGACGGCCGTGTGGACCTGCGGAAAGTCGCATCTTGCGGACGTCGATTCGCCGGGCGTAGAATCTCGCCACTCGGTTCGAGGCCATCAGTTCGAGGTCGTCCTTCAGCCCGCCGGGGCGAGAACATGACTGTGAATCTCTTCCACCCACGCCGCCGACTGCTTTTCCGGTTGTTGCCCGCCATCACCGGGCTCTTCGCGCTCGGCGTGGCCGAGCCGCTTCAAGCGGATCTCGTCAAGCTGTCGAATGGCGGTGAGCTGCGAGGCCGCATCATCCGCAACCCGTCGACGGGCAAGTCGCCGTCCGAGTCGATTCAACTCGAAACGCTCAGCGGCGCGACAGTCGTCGTCCTCAAGAGCGAGACTCAATTCGTCACGATGCGGTCGCTGGCAATTGAAGAATACGAAAGCCGCGCGCGGCGGGTCGCTGACACGCTGGAAGCGCATTGGGAGTTGTCCGAGTGGTGTCGACAAAGGGCTCTGTCCAGGCAACGGGAAGTCCATCTGCTCAAAGTCGTCGAGCATGACGATCACCACGAAAAGGCTCAGGCCGCCCTCGGGCGAGTCTGGCACGAGGGTGCGTGGGTCGACCGGGACGAATTGATGGCCTCCCAGGGCTACGTCAGATACAAGGGACGATACGTCACCACGCAGGAACTCGACGTCATCCAGAAGACGACCGCCGAGTTGGAGCAGGAACGCGAGTGGTTTCAGAAGGTCAAGCTCTGGCACGGGTGGTTGATCGGTCGCCATGAAGAGCGTCGCCAACAGGGGTACGTCGCGCTGCAGGCAATCGTCGATCCTCATTCGGCTCCCGCGCTGATCCGTTTCCTGTGCGAGGACACTCGCCGCGACGTGCGGATGCTGGGAGCGACGATCTTGTCGAAGCTGCCGGGAGCCAAGGCGGTCGCAGGGCTGGTGAAGATGACTCTGTTCGACGTCGATGCCGAGATTCGTTACGCGTCGCTTAACGGGATCACTCCCGAGAACTTCGAGTACGCCCAGCCCGCGTTCATCAAGGAATTGAGGAGCGAGTACAACACGATCCTCAGTCGAGCGGCGGCGGCGCTGGGGCGTGTCGGCGATGAGCGGGCCATCGCACCGCTGATCGATGCCCTGATCACGACTCACCGCTACAACGTGCCGACGAACGAACTGCCGGGCCAGACGTACAGTTACCGCACCGATGGTTCGTTTGGACAAGGAACGGTATTGCCTCCCGACGTGGAAGCCGCAATGCGAACCGGTCAGTTGCCGCAGGGTGCCATCGTGCTCGACGACACCAAGACGCGGAACCTTCCGAAAAAGATGGTCCTCGTGAAGGTGGATCACTGGAATCAGGACGTGCTGTCCACGTTGCAGAAGATCACGAAGCGAGACTTCGGCTACGACGAACGGACATGGCACCTTTGGTGGGCGGCCGAGAAAACCGCCGGCGGCACGGGCAAGCCGGCGAAGAAGAAAT
>JBBPIS010000310.1:0-2174 GCA_038040225.1 Planctomycetota bacterium | reverse complement strand
AAGTAACTTGGTGAGCCGAGCCCGCCCGGCTATGCCGGGCGACGCACCAAGTCGAATAGAGGCAATCGCCATGCGGCAACGCGTTCTTGCAAGGCTGGCATTCGCGATCAGCATCGTGCTCGTCTCGCTCTTTCCACTGCACGAGGGCTACTGCGCCGAGTTGCCCGTGGCTCTGCCATCCGAAGCGCAGCGTCCCGGCGCAGAGTCAGGTCCTACCCGGGTTTCCGTCGGCATCTGGGTCGCAGATATCTCGCAGATCGACAGCGTTGCGCAGACGTTCTCCGCGAACCTCGGCATCGTGCTGCGCTGGCAAGATCCCACGCTTGCCCACGGCGAACCCGGCGTCAAGCGCTACAACCTCGGAGATATCTGGCACCCGAACTGGCTAATCGCAAATGCGGCTGGCTCGGTCGATCGTTCGTTCCCGGAGATTGTCCAGGTAGCGGGCGATGGCATGGTCAACTACCGGCAGCGCCTTATCGGTTCCTTTGCCCAATCGCTTGATCTGCGTGCGTTCCCGTTCGACCATGCCACCTTCCGCGTTCACCTGGTTATGGTCGGTCAAAAGCCGGCGGAGATTCAGTTTGTTCCAAACGAAAGGGCTGTCGCCGCGGGTATGCCAACCGGCGCGGGGATCGCGCCGGGACTCACGCTTCAGGATTGGCGGGTAAGTGATCCCACGGCGCGTGCTTTACCTTATAAAGCGGCGCCAGGCTTCGAGTTTGCCGGGTATGCCTTCGAATTCCGGGCTGAGCGCTTGGTGCAGCATTACATCGTGAAAGTCATTCTCCCGCTGTTGATGATCGTTATGATGTCCTGGGCGGCTTTTTGGATCGATCCGAAGTTGGGTAGTACGCAGATCAGTATCGCCGTCACGTCGATGCTGACCTTGATCGCCTACCGCTTTGCTGTCGGGGCTGATCTGCCGAAACTTCCCTACCTTACGGATCTCGATGCCTTCATTCTCATCAGCTCGGTGCTGGTTCTCCTCACGCTGATCGAGTCCATAGTGACGAGCACCATGGAGAGCAACGAACGGCTCGATCGTGCCCGGACACTCGACCGGTATTGCCGATGGGTTTTTCCGGTCGCCTATGCCGTGGTCACTGCCGCGACCTTCCTCAGGTGAGACTGCAGCGACGGCTTCCACAGGCTGTAACTTTGATCCCCGGCATCGAAAATGAATGGAACACGAAAAACTTGAGGGATTCTCGCTGCTCGGTGGACCACTCCACCGGCTGGGATGCCGCTTGGGTCTCGTCCTCGGAGGAACGAACACAATCGCGCTGGGGCTGGCGCTCGGCGTGTCTGGGGTGCTGGCGTTCATCGAGGGAATCAGCCATCAAATATTTTCCCTCTCCTTGATTGGCGGGCACGTTCGCCTGCTGGTGGCCATCCATTTCCCGCGCTCGGGCTGGCGCGGCGCGGTGAATGTGTTTAACTCGAACAGCGGGCTCGGTGCCGGCGACAAATATACGAAGTGGGACGCCGACGGGTCCGTCGCATATTCGTTCGGCGAGCATACGCTCCACTTCAGCGCGAAAGTCGGTGGCAAGATGGGCTCCGACCCGTTGCCGCGCTACGACCTGTTCCAGTGGGGTGGATTCCTGCACCAGTCGGGCTACAGAACCGGTCAGCTGGTTGGTGAGAATCTCAAATACGGCCAAGTCCTGTACTACCATAGACTCCTGCGCGGGACTTTGTTCGAGGGGGCCTACGGCGGTATTTCGCTCGAGGTGGGCAAAGTCGGCAAACCGCTGGTGCCTGGTAACCCGGATGGACTGCTTGAATCCACGAGTATCTTCGTCGCTACGGACACTTTAATCGGGCCCGCATACCTTGCTTACGGGCGTACGGTGGGCGGGACCAGCAGTTTCTATTTTTATCTTGGTACACGCGCGCCAGCGTGCTTGAGGTGATGCGCCTGGATTACGTGACCACGGCACGGTCGAAGGGGTTGCCCGAGAGCTTCCTCACTAGCGCCCTCCTTGCCGACCAGGATGAGGTTGCTGGCATTTTCGAGCGAGACCTCGACGGCGACGGCGTCGATTCGGGTCGGGCGCGAGTTCGCGCAGCCCTGCAAGCGATGGCGCAGGATCCGCTCTTCAAGTCGGTGCTCGACGCCGCCCAGGCACGGGTCGACCAGGCGTTCACGCCAAGTGGCCAGCGCAAGC
>JBBPIS010000309.1:0-2311 GCA_038040225.1 Planctomycetota bacterium | reverse complement strand
TGACGGCGAGATTCACTTGGGTCTGTCTTTTTGTTCTTCTCCTGGCTGGTAGCTCGCCCGCTGTCGTGCTTGCGGCAACGGCCACGGACGTCGTGTACGTTACAAAGTCAGGGGGCAAGTATCACCGCGGGTCATGCTCGTACCTCACGGCAAGCAAACGCGCCATCAGCCTTGGGGACGCTGCGCAGAAGTACCAACCATGCAGTCGTTGCAAACCACCACTCTTCATCCAGGGTCAACCATCTACGACGCATCAGATGCGTGTTGCTCCGTCCTCCGTTCCCTCGGCGTCGGTTGGCGCACGCTGCCAGGCGATAACCAAGAGGGGGACGCAGTGTTCGCGACGCGCACAGCCAGGACGTGCATACTGCTGGCAGCATCCCTGAACGATTGGTCGATCGCGGAAAATCGGCCAAGATTGCGGCGGCGGCTAACGCCTCCGTAGCAAAGCCGGCTCTGAACCTTCTCGGCTTGGTGATGGGCGCTTAGATTGCTCGTAAGGACGTGAAGCAATTCAACTTGTGATTCGTCTGGCACGTGAGCGCGGGGCGCTATCCTCATGGTGCCCACCCGAAGGAGGTTGTGATGAAGGGATCCGTGGTTCTCGGCATTATTCTGCTCGGTGCCGTCGCTTCGTACGGTCAATCAACTGTGTTTCGGGGCAGACCCTCCGTCAAGGTTAGCGAAGGTGGGCTAGAGCGATTTCCCGAGCGAGTCGATTCGATGGCTACCAATCTCGAGTGCGTCATCAGCGAGATCGACGGAAAGTTCTATTGGGCGTCGCGTGAGAACGTGTTGATGAGGCGCGTTGAGAGTGGCGCATTCATCACCTACGTTGCTGCCAACGCAGCAGGCTATGTTCGCACGTATCTGTTTACCGCCGTCGACCTCGGACAGGAGTAATCTGATGTTGGGAGTGTCGGGTGGCGGCGGAAGACGAGAAGGACCGACGGATTGCGGAGCTTGAGCGACAGCTCGCTGATCGCGATCGAGTGATCGAGCAACTTCTTCGCAGGATCGAACGGCTGGAGCGCAGCAATGAAGAGCTTCGCCGGGCAGCGAAACGTCAGGCTGCACCGTTCAGCCGAGGAGAACCGAAGGCAAACCCGGCCAAGCGTGGGCGCAGGGGTGGCAAGC
The DNA here is from genome assembly GCA_038040225.1 of Planctomycetota bacterium. Classification (GTDB taxonomy): domain Bacteria; phylum Planctomycetota; class Planctomycetia; order Planctomycetales; family Planctomycetaceae; genus Schlesneria. The sequence continues at coordinate 1,174 of JBBPIS010000309.1, read as the reverse complement.
GATACGGGAAACGAGCAAGTCGAACAGTGCCGGCGAAGATCGATCGGGTGGTGCATGTTCCGGCACCGCTGTATTGCCCGACCTGTCAGAAGCCGACGGAGTTGGTCGGGCAACAGAAGCAATGGCAGACCGACTTTCCGGTCCAACAGGCAACGACGACGGAGTTCCGGATCGATGTGGCGCGGTGTACCAGGTGCGGACGTCAGTTACGGGCTCGACATGCCGATCAAACCTCCGATGCGGTAGGGTCGGCGGCGGTCCAGATCGGGCCGCGAGCGGTGGCCTTCGCGGCGAAACTGAACAAGGAGTGCGGGGTCTCGTACGCACGGATCGCGGATCTGTTTGACAAGGGGTTCGGGCTGGTCACAAGTCCGTCGACGATGAACCGAGCGGTGGGGCGCCTGGGCTTACAACTCGAACCGGTGTACGAGCGAATTCGGGAGCAGGTGCGAAACCGGCCCATGCTCTCGCCCGACGAGACCGGATGGAAAATCGGAGGGCATAAAGCGTGGCTGCATGTAGCGGCCACGCGGGAAGAGAGCTTCTTCATGTTCTCGCGTGGTCGCGGACGGGTCGACGCAGAAGCGCTGATTGGGCGTGAGTACGCCGGAACGATCGTTCGCGATGGCTGGATCGGCTACCGGGGCGCGAACGCCTTCCCGAACGCGGCAAGCCAAACGTGTCTCGCCCATATTCTGCGCCGAATCGGAAACCTGATCGATCTCACACCAGGAAAAGCCGCCGTTCATTGGCTTGTTGCACTCAAGAAACTGCTGAAGCGCGCCATCCGGATCCGCGACCGACGGGACTCGGCCGAGATCGGGCCGCACGGACTGATGGTCTCCATTGGCCAAGTGGAATCCCAGCTCGACCGGCTACTGGAAGAATGCCCACCTCACGCAGGTTGCCGGCGCCTCACCGCTCACTTACGACGCGAACGCGGAGCACTGTTTACGTTCCTCCACCGCGATGCCATTCCTGCGACCAACTTCCTTGCCGAACAGGCCATCCGACCGGCCGTGGTCAATCGCAAAATGAGCGGAGGCAACAACACGCCTTGCGGTGCCCATACTCAGGAGGTCTTGATGACCGTCCTTCACACGGCCCGCAAGCGCGGGGTCGACGGCATCGCCCTCGTTACTCAAGCGCTCCGCGACCCGGCTTCAGTTGACTC
>JBBPIS010000308.1:0-2366 GCA_038040225.1 Planctomycetota bacterium | reverse complement strand
CGCGCCAAGTGCCAGAAGAACTGCGGTTCTTGATCGTGACATCTCGCCGCGTCCTCGTCCGCCCAACGTTTAAAGCTGAGCGGCTTTCGCCCACCGCGCAGCCGATGCAAGTAGCCTAGCAGATGACGGGCGAAAGTCCGCCTCCAGCGCAGAGTTAGGCGGCCAGATCTCGACGCGAACGTGTTGGAACAAAGAGAATCGAGGTTAGAAGAAACACGGCTGTGGCCGGATCAATGATGTGCCAACTCTGCCTCGATAGATGGATTTCGGCGAACGGGTTGAAAAGGATGGCTGCCATGGCCGCTGTCCAACACCAAGCCGGCCGTTGATCTGCGTACGCGAGATATGAGGTAAGCGCTGCGGCTCCGAATACGAACCAACGCAGGAGCATAAAAATCGCGACCGTGGTTACCGAACGCAACGAAAAGAAGAATCGCCGCGAGAACACGTGCGATTAGCGCGACAACAACCCCCGGTTTTTGTGGTGATCCAGATTGCGGTTGAGCTTTCACTTTCGTTTGGCAGCAGGCTGATCGTCTGTAAATAGCCCAAGCGGATCTTTCGGATCCTTACTTGCGCTGCTCTTGATGATTGCTTCGACCCAACGAATCAATTCTTCTTTCGACAACTCGCGAAGATCTCTGCCATCGGGCAACTTGGTTCCCCACTCGATCTTCTTCGTTGCCGGATTGTACGTGCCGGTAGACTGCAGATGATCCTTCACGGGGACCCACGTCACGGTCGGCGTCTGCTCGAGCCACCACGTCTCGCCCGACGTAGAGTCCATGCGAAGAACGAGCGAGCCACTTGTGAGCACCACGAATCGACCGACGCTCGGTGAAGCCGTCGGTGTAGAGACGGGCGAAGGAGCTGGCTTTGAAACCGCTTCCACGGTGCGCTCGGGCTTACAGGAGACGAAGCACGCGAAGCCCACCAGGAGAAATGGTGTGATGTGTTTCATGAGACGTCCCTCGGTCCGCCTAACGTTCGAGCTGAGCGGCTTTCGCCCACCGCGCAACCGGTGCAAGCAGCGTAACAGACGATGGGCGAAAGTCCGACTCCAGCGACGAGTTAGACGACGATCGACGCAAATAGCGGCTTGCTGTGACCGTGGGTTCGGTCGAGGCGAGTGACCCCTTCGATCTTCTCGAGCGGATCTCTCAGGAGTTGCGCCGCACGGCTCGCCTCCGTGAGACGCCTCCCAGCACCGTGACGGTGGTTTTGGCCGTCACGGTGCCGCCGCTGACCGTCGCGGTGAGCGTGTAGGTAGTCGTCACCATCGGGGTGATCGTGAGGAAGCCGCTCGTGGCCTGAGGCCCGAGGCTATTGTCGATCGTTACGGATGTGGCATTGAATGTGTCCCAGCGGAGCGTCGAAGATTGGCCTGCCGTGATCGACGGCGTCGGGGCCTCGAATCTCATGATGATCGGAGGGGGAGCCGTCGAGCTTCGGGAGAGCGTGAAGGTAGCGAATCCTTCGTCACCGACGCTCGCCGTGATCGTGTTGCCGCTGAGCGTCAAGGTGACCGGGAAGGTTTTACTGTCCTCGCCTCCCCCCTCGCTTCTCCAGACGACGACGCCCGGTCCGGTAGCGGTGTTTCCGCTGACTGAGCCGGACAGAAAGACAGTGAAATCGTAGTGTTCATGCAGTCTGCAGGACAGAGCGCCATCAAAGTGCTTCGTATCGAATAAGGTCATAAAGCCGGAAATCTCGGTGCCGACGTGGAAGAACGTAGCGCTAATTGGCCCAGAGAACATGGGCATTACGGGACAACCCTGCTCCGAGCCCTGGTTGATTACGTAGTTGCCGTTCCACGCTCCGGCGAAGCGCGAATCCGGAGTTGTCGTGCTCGTCTGGGTAAGAGTGACGGAGCCAGTCGTCTCTTGAGCGGTGAACGCCAACGACATCGTCGGACCGCTCACCGTGGCAGAGATGGCAATCTTCGGATCATCCTCGGCGAACGGAACCAGAACTGTTGCTGTCAGGGTGTTGCCCGACACCGTGCCCGTCAGCGGCAGGCGGAAGGTCTGCCGACTCTCCAGCAGGCAGGCGTCGTTCAGGAAGACGACCTCGATTGTAGCGACGCCGGTGACGCTGCCGTTCTGCTCCATCAGCGCCAGCGCAAACGGACCGGAGTCCGATCGGACCACACCGTTTCGGCATCGGGTGGTCGAGTTGGCTGTGCCGCTCCACGAACCGGTCACGGCGGCGGTGGTGGCCGAGGGGGCAAACAATGTCGCCAAAGCAAAGAGCGCAAAAGCCAGACCGCGGATTGACGTCGGCACGAGTGACCTTCTGGTTGTGGGGGGATGTTTCTCCAAGCATGAAGCGGTAACGAAGTTAGCGCAAGTAATATGCCGCGGGTG
>JBBPIS010000307.1:0-2390 GCA_038040225.1 Planctomycetota bacterium | reverse complement strand
GTGATTGGCCGGCGCAAACAACCCGTGGTCGTCAATGTGGGAACGAACACCGTCGTGAATCAAGTGGTGCCGAAGTTGATTCACGCCAATCCTCACGTGATCTCCAGCGTGGCGGCTCCGACTGTCAACGCGCTGGCCGCAAACACTCAGACCCCCACGATTACGGGGACGTGGGACTCGGCTCATGCACAGAGACTGACGGTCGCCGTGAACGGAGTCACCCATGTCCTCGGCCAGGATGCGAAACTGTCATCGCCGAGTGCCGGAACGTGGGCCTTGAACCTGACCGGCACTCCGCTTCCCGGCGGGGCGTCCACCGTGACCGCCACGAACTCGGATACGTTCGGGAACACCGCTCAAGGAAGCGGCGTCGTGACAACCCCCAACGTTCCCCCGCAGCAGTTGGCGGCCATCGACACCTTCCTCACCACCAATCAACTGACCAGTCAGCGAACGTCGTCGGGATTGAGCTATGTCATCACGACACCGGGCACCGGTGTGGTTCCGACCAACGGAAAGAAAGTCACCGTGAATTACACGGGTCGACTGTTGAACTTGAACGGCACCTTGGGAACCGTGTTCGACTCGAATGTCGATCCCCAATTCGGCCACGTCCAGCCGTTTCAGTTCACGGTGGGGCAGGGACAGGTCATCAAGGGCTGGGACGAGGCGTTCTTGCTCCTGCCCGTGGGCACGGTGGCCAAACTGCTGATTCCGTCACTGCTCGGCTATGGCACGACAGGTTCGGGAACCAGCATTCCCCCCAACAGCATCCTCGTGTTCGATGTCACGCTGCTTTCCGTTCAATAGGCGGTGTTCAGCGAGTGAGCAAGGGGGAGACGCCTTGCGCAGCGGCGGTATCTTTATCGGCTGACATCAGTGGCCGATCCGATTCCGTCAATGATCGACTTCGGTCTCTCCCGCCGAACTTTCGAGAGGTTCGACAGGGACGAATCGGAACGACGACCACATCAATCCGGCAGCGATCAACACGCCCACGTTGATGTAGAAGATCGGATCCCATTGCGTGCGACCCGAATGGCCATGCGATCCCAGCCAATCGGCGATGGCACCGACCAGGAACTGCGAACTCAACGCTCCGAAGACGCCGACGGAATTCATCAGCCCGAAGAGCGCACCGACATGCTTGCCGCTGATCCCGATCGTACAGGTCCACCACAGTGGCTGTGTTGCCTGCGTCATGAAGCAGGACAACGCGGTAAGCAGTGCGGCGAGCCAGGGATCGCGGGTCAGCAACGCACAGCTCAACAATCCGGCCGCTGTGAAAAATGAGCAACCTCCCATCAGCCGGCGCCGCGCGACTCCCCCTCCCGCGACTGTGAGATCCAGCACCAGACCCCCCGCAAACGTGCCGAGTGCGGAGAACGCCAGAACCATCGACGCCATCAGACCCGCCTCGGTTTGTTCGACGCCGCGACCCTTCATGAGATACGTGGGAAACCATGAGAAGTAGATGTAACTGTTGAACGAGGCGAGCGTCATGATGAGGCTCAGGAACCAGACGCTCGGATTCTTCGCGACGGCACCCCAGGGAATGGCCGTATGCACATTGCCGGAAGTCGCTCGACGACCAATGTGCGCCGCTTCCGCCGCGTTGACTGCGGGGTGAGTGGCCGGGTCATCGCGGAACCAACACCAGAATCCGGCGGCCCACACCGCACCGACTCCGCCAAACACCGCGAATGTCCACCTCCAGCCGATGTTCCGGATGAGCAATGCCGCCAGGAACGGTGCGAGCGCACCTCCCGCCTGGGATGCCGCCAACAAGACTCCCTGAGCTCGACCTCGCTCCGCGTCGGGAAACCATCTGGACAACACGCGCGCCACGTTGGGAAATGCGCCCGCTTCCCCGGCACCGAACAAAAACCGGACGGCGATCAAACTCGACAGGCCGTTGCAGGCCCCCGTCAGCGCCGTGAAAGCCGACCACCACAGCGAGATTCGTGTGAGCACCCTTCGTCCGCCAATGAGGTCTCCCCAACGGCCGGTCGGAATCTCGAACAGCCCATAAGCCAGTGTGAACGCCATCAGCACGTAGCTGGTTTCCGTGTTCGACAACCCCAAGTCGGTTTTGATCGACGGGAGCGCCTGCGAGATGCAGATCCGGTCCAGATACAACACACCCGACAGCAGGCACAGCACGCCCAGCACGACGAAGCGAGTGTAAGTTGGAGGTGATCGGTCCGCGAGATCGCAGACGGATCGTTCCGGGGACGTGTCAGGCATGACCTGTTCCTTCATGGAGGGGCCAGGAGTCGTTGCGGCCAACCTTCTGAACGACAGGTCGTCGCTGGCTAAGCGGCGAGGGTGATTGTTACGCTGCCCGACAGGGGCATCAAGCGACCGACGGGAGCGTTACTGTAGTCCCG
>JBBPIS010000306.1:0-2534 GCA_038040225.1 Planctomycetota bacterium | reverse complement strand
CTAGTGTCGTGTCACGCTTGTAACCGTGGGTAGAGACGCTTCAAATGGATGCGTGCGTCCTCGGACTTGAACTGCCAGTCAACGCGAGCGTCTGAAGCATTTCTCTCGGCTTCCCACGCGTGCACTTCGCGACAGAGGGCAGCCGCATCTGAGATGCGGCGGTTCAGGCACTGCACGGTGAGCACGCGAAGCTCGATCTCGGCAACGTTCAACCAACTGCCGTGTTTCGGCGTGTAGTGAAGTTCGAGCTTCTCCGCGATCCGCCGGGCTTCTTCCGGTAGGAACGCCTCGTACAGCGAACCGAGTGTGTGCGTGTTCAGGTTGTCCATCACCACCCGAATCGTCGTCGCCTCTGGGTAGTAGACGTCGACCAGGTTCTTTATCTGCAGCGCCCAGTCGATTCGCGTTCGAGTCTCCGTAACCTCGACGCAGCGCCAGTTTCCAAGCGGTTCCGTGAACATGAACAGATCGACCGTTCCTCGGCGCTCGTATTCGTAGTCGATGCGCCGCGGCCGGCCGCGATCGGCGTCCTGGTCTCTCCGACCAACTGCTTGCTTGTCTCATCCATGCACACCAATGGTCGCGCCGGGTCGTAGGGCTGGCGATAGATCTCGAGGACATCTTCCATTGCCGCAACGAACTCGCCGCTCTGGTTCGGCGGGATACACCAGTACTGCTTGGTGTGCGGCTTCAGCTCGTTTTTTTTAGCGTCCGTCGGACCGTCTCATGCGAGATTCCATCGACGATCGCAAGCTCGACGAGTTGACCGGCCAGAAGTCTCAGCGTCCACCGCGCCCGACCTTCCGGCGCCTTTCCACACGCCATTGCAATCAACTGTGCCTCACCGGCGCCGTCGAGCTTTCGCCGCCTCGGCGGCTCGTCCGGCTCCTTCCGCTCGAGCGCCCGATCCAGACCCTCTTCGACGAATCGCTGCCGGATGTCTGCCACCGTGTTCGCGCGCATCCCGAACGCATCCGCCGCCTGCTGGTCCGTCCAATTCGAACCGTTGACATCGACCTTCAGCAACACTCGCGCGCGTCCAATCTTCCGCGCGCTCGCACGACCTTTCGATACCAACCCGTTCAGCCGCTCCCGCTCCTCCGTCGTGAGACGCACGATGTACTTCTTTCCCATCTCGCACACCCTCCCGCCGCCTATGGTCGCGCCCTTTCCGTAAAGCAGCAACTGGCGGTTTCAAGCGTGACGGGACACTAGTCCGCAAGGTCGACCCGCCCCTTGCACCGAGATCAGCCAAGAGTGGTCGAGCGAACGAGTCGCCTACCCAATTACGAATGGCTGACCGGCGGAGATTGACACTTTGGTCATCGCAGGCGTCGTCCGGCCAACGGCTTGCTCACCGGCGGCAACCGCCCTAGTGTCCTGAGTTAAAAATTAATAGCATAAGTTAGGAGAAGACGTGTTCTACCATCAGGAGGAACACGTCGATGCGAACGGGCCGACCGAAAGCGGAAGTAATCCTGACCGAAGAGGAACGGGAGCAGTTGGAGCGTTGGTCGCGGCGTCCGAAAACGGCTCAGGCGTTGGCCCAGAGAGCGCGGATCATCTTGGCCTGCGCGGACGGAAAATCGAACAACCAGATCGCAGATCGCATGCGCCTCAACCCGCACACGGTTGGCAAATGGCGAAGGCGATTTGCGGCGAGGCGTTTGGAAGGTTTGCTAGATGAGCCGCGTGTGGGTGCTCCTCGCAAGATCCTGGATGCGGACGTGGAACGGGTGTTGACGTTGACGCTCGAGTCCAAGCCGAAGGACGCAACCCACTGGAGTACTCGTTCGATGGCCGAGGCAAGTGGCCTCACGCAGACGGCCGTGAGTCGTGTCTGGCGTGCGTTTGCACTCAAGCCGCACCGGACCGAGACGTTCAAGCTATCGAAGGATCCGCAGTTCATCGAGAAGGTTCGGGACATCGTCGGTCTCTACATGAACCCTCCGGCCAGAGCGTTGGTCCTATGCGTTGATGAGAAGTCGCAAATTCAAGCGCTCGATCGAACCGAGCCGATCTTCCCGATGCGACCCGGACAAGCCGAACGCCGCACCCATGATTACGCGCGTTACGGCACAACCTCCCTGTTCGCGGCACTCGATCTGGTGAGTGGCAATGTGATCGGCGAGTGCCACCGCCGACATCGGAGCATCGAGTTCCGGCACTTCCTCGACACCATCGATGCGGCCGTACCCACCGATCTCGAGGTCCATCTCGTTCTCGACAACTACGGCACCCACAAGTCCCCAATCATTCAACGCTGGCTGGCTAAGCGTCCTCGGTTCATCCTTCACTTCACTCCGACCAGTGCTTCGTGGATGAATCTGGTCGAGCGCTTCTTCGCGAATCTGACCGAAAAACAGATCCGTCGAGGTACCTTTCGGAGCACTCGCCAACTCGAGACTGCCATCAAGAACTACTTGCATTTGTACAACCAAGACCCACGTCCCTTCGTTTGGCACAAATCGGCCGACGAAATCCTCGAATCAATCGGCCGATTTTGTCAGCGAACTTGCGACTCAGGACACTAG
>JBBPIS010000305.1:0-2573 GCA_038040225.1 Planctomycetota bacterium | reverse complement strand
GGAACGAGTTATTGAGTCTGTCCGGCACCTCGAGCGCTGCTTCGGCAACGCTTTGCCAGAGGGACGAGAGTCTATCACTGCGCCAGTGAATCAACCACCGGTTCGCCGCTGCCGCCAACCTTGTGCGCGTGGGTGATTCGGAATCAAGGCGACGAACTCGGCCAGCGACGGCAGTGAAAACAGCACTGCCAAGGGAATCATGGAGGTGCTCCCCAAGCCAAGTTAGCCCCATCTCTACCGCGCTGGTCGCGTCCGTTCTGGCAAGCAAGGCGACAAGAACATCCTCTCCCATATCTGTCCAGGGCTGACCTTCGAGATAGGGCTTTAGTAATCGAAGAAGTGCCGCATCTTCGTCAGCGAGAGGATTGGCAACTCCCAGCCTTTTGAATAGCGCCGGGAGCACCCATTCCTTTGCGATGCCCTTCCCTGTAGCGTTTTCCGCCCAAGCCGTAAGAAGGTCGAATGCACGCGCCTCAACGTCGTCAGGCCGTGTCTTTTGGGTCGCCCATGTCAGGATGGCCCTCGCCGTGTTGCCCGCCTGACCCTCGACATCTTCGTTCAACGCCTTTTTCAAGTTTTCGAACACGCTGGCGTCGTCGGATTCCACTGTCCACAACCAGAATGCAAAACGCGCTCGGTCCCGGACGCTTGTCGACGACGTTAAATACGCCCTCACTTCAGCGGCAAATTCGATGTCGCCAGCCCCAATGGTGCGCACCGCACGGCGAAATACAAGCCCCCGCATAGATGCTGTCGTTGCGAAGCGTGCCAGCAGAGTTCTTACCAGCTCTTTTGGGCTCGTGAACCCTAACTCTACGTGTCGGACAATAACTCGATCGATTAACTTTCGCGAAAAAGAGTCTTCGGTTGTAAGGGCAGGCGCAATGGTCATCAGGCTGGTAAAAATCTCTTCATTTTCACCTAGACTTTGGAGGATGTTTGCAGCGAGTTGCCGATATCGGAATAGGACACGTTCCTGACCCGGAAACCCGTGAACGATTAGCCAACTGTCGTCGCTGGCGACATCGAGCAATCGATGCCGCATCGCGTCGGACAAAAGGCGCAACGGCAGTTCAAGGTCGACGGCTGCGAATGCGAGGACATCACGCGCAAGATCGGTGTTGCCTATCGCCGCACGGAATCGCCCACCAAAAGCCGCATAGTTGCCTTTCGCCTGGGGGAAAAGCCATTCCATCAGCGTGCCGCTCGACACGCTTGCAGCACCAGCCGGAAATGAGAAATGTGCTGTCGCGGCTTCGCGATCCTCATCGCTAAGCCCAGCGGGCACATCGAATTTGATCGCGTCCACCAAGTGTCCGACCGATGCCAAAAATGGCTCGACGTCTTTGGAGGGGCCGCAGCTGACAATGATACTACCGCCGGCCCGATATGCGCCCTCCAACGCATCCCGAGCCCCACGTTCGTCGTACTGATGAAGGTCGTCGACGAAATAGATGGTGCGACGCAACAGCCTCTTGCGCGCGAACGACTCATGCGTGAACCGACCCGTCTCGGACAACTCAATGTCAAAATCGGTCCCATGCTCGGCCTGGATGTGTTCGAGCAACTGCAGAAGAAGAACCGATTTTCCTGTGCCAGGTAGGCCTTGCAGGATAAGTATGGGTACGCCCGTGCGTGAGATACTCGTCGCAAGTTCGAAGAAGGATTCATAAGCTGCGTTTAGGAGTTCCCGACGATCAAAGTAGGCGCCTTCGTTAAGCTGGACTGCTGTAGGAGGCCGTCCTACCAGCGCGCGGCGCTCTTCGGGCGTAAGCCGGTATGTCATCATCACTGTAGATGATTTCACATTTTATTATATTTTGCTAACTCCAATCGCGCGTCGACTGCCGACCGGCTGCAAGGATGCGCAGGTGACATCGGAGTGATGTATGTTTCGCGTAGCTACCGGGCTGCAGCGTGCGCTCGCGCTCTGCCTTATTGCCTCTTCTTCTCGCTGTGCGTTTGTTGGATACAAATAGGATTTCACCTGCCAGCCCAAGGCGGTGACCCGCCGACTCGCCTCGCTCCGACTTCCCCTTTCGCCGCCGCACGGCCCCAATCGGGGCAGGGGACCCCCCGCGATTCCATGTGACTCTTGCGCCAGTCGTGCCATTCGCGCAGCAAGAGGCGCGAGGCCTGCCCCGGACTTCGCCTGCCCTGAACTCGTATTCAGGGATCCGGGGTGCCATTCGCGCCGTCCTCCACGGACCCCGAACCCGAAACGAAACGTTCCTCACTTATGTCAAAGCCGGCCCTCCTCGCTCTCCTCCTCCTCGCCGCCGCGCCGCCCGCCGCGCCGCCCGCCGCCGGGCCGGAGCATTTCTTCGCCGGGCACACCGAGGGGGTCGGGACCGTGCATGTCATGCTGACCGGCCGCCATGCCGTGCGCGATCGCAGCCGCGGCCGCATCGAGCGGGGCAACGTCCTCATTCTCGATCAGTTGGTCGAAGAGGAAGGCAAGCCCGCCCGCAACCGCAGCTGGCGCCTGGTCCGCGGCGCCGGCAACCGCATCACCGGCTCGATCTCCGATGCCCGGGGCCCGGTGACGGGCGAAGTGGCGGGCAATAGCTCCG
>JBBPIS010000304.1:0-2607 GCA_038040225.1 Planctomycetota bacterium | reverse complement strand
GCTGCGACGACTGAATTGGATGCCCTCAATATCTCGATTGAGGACTTGGAAAATGTGTGGGAGATCGCGATCGGACAACGCGACAACACGAAGGGGACCCTGCGGCAAAAATTCAGTCAGTTTCGGGCGATGCTGCGGGCGCTGCTGCCCAAATCGAAGTATGCGCTGGCGGCTCCCACCCTGCCGGGGTTTGGAGCCGATGAGTCGAAGTTCCTGGGACCGTTTGATGACGCCGCCAGCCTCTGGCTGCGGATCAATGCGGATACCACGATTCCGGGGTTCACCCCTCCGCTGGTCATCGGCAGTTTGACGCAGGCTCTGTTCGCCGCCGCCGTCGCCGAGATGCGGACGGCTTACGGACAGGTTCGCGCGGCGGACAATGACGTGAACCTCGCCCGCAAGGAACGCAAGTCACTGCTCGATCCCGCCAAGGAACGGATGATTCAGTACTGCTCGGCGGTCGAAGGGCTGTTCGGTCCCGATCACCCGCTGACTCAAGCGCTGCCGAGGCTCTTCGAGGGACCGGGCAGCACGCCCGAGCCGATGGTACTGACCGGGGTTTGGAATCCCGTCACCCAGAAGGCCGAATTCAGTTGGACCGGCCCGTCAAACCCGAACCTGGACCACTTCCAGATGCGGGTGTCGATCGGCTCGAGCTGGGACGCGGCGACGGCGACCGTGGTCGGCAACATCCCGGCGGGATCGACCACCTTTGGCACCACCGAGGGCCTCGAAAACCCCGGCAATGAGATCTCGTGCAAGCTGTTCGTGATCCTCGCCACCGGCAACGAAGCGGGCAGCAACACCGTCACGATCGCTCGGCCCGGGGAAGACTGACGGACAATGGAAGTGTCGGCCACGGGTGATACATTCCAAGGCATGAGGGCGGGGTGAACCTATGAAGAACGGAGGTCGCGCTCGGGTGCCACTGGCGAGGGTGGCTGGGTGGCTGAGATCGAGTCTTCGAGCCCCCGCGCTTGCACCATCAACTCGCTGGGGGCGGTCGATGACGACCGCCCCCAGCCACTCCGCCGTCAAACCGTGATCGCCATGTTTGCCGTCCAGACAACGCCGACCGTGCTTCCCGCGGTTGCCGGAACCGGCGTGGTCACGCCGTTCGTCGTCATGGTGATGGTGAACTTCGCCGGGCCACCCCAATTGATGCCGATGAACGAGAGCGTGTATTTCCCCGGTGGCAGAACGTGCTGGGGCACAATCACAACGTTCATGTTGGCCCCGAAGCCGGACATGTAGTGAAAGAGTTCGCTACTGGCCCGCGCGCTGGACGGCGTGGCAACGATGTACAATTCGTTGTCCACATGGGTGATGTTGATCGCTGTCGTCGTCATAATGATTCCTTTTTGTCAGTTGATCTAGCATTGCCACAGCACTTTGCTGCTGAACGTGAGCATGGACGATGCAACATCAAATGTCAATGAAGCACAAATACTCACTCCAAGTGGTCTGGCTTTCGTCCAAATCGCTCGGGTGCCACTGGCGAGGGCTTCGCTCGCCAGTGTTCGTTGAAGACACTGGCGGCTCAAAGCAGCCGCCAGTGGCACCCGCGCGAGCATCCTGACAGTGACTTTGAATCCGGCGACGGGTCAGGCCGACTTCAACTGGACGGAATCCTCGAACCCGAACCTCGAAAAGTATCAGTTGCGGGTCACGCGCGGCGCGATCTTCGACGCGGCCACGGCGACCGTCGTCGGCAACTTCCCGCCCGGAACGACGTCGTTCTCGACCAACGAGGGCGTCGAAAACCCCGGCAACGTGGCGTCGGGCAAGCTGTTCGTGATCCTCACCACCGGCAACGAAGCGGGCAGCAACACCGTCACGATCGCTCGGCCCGGGGAAGACTGATGAGACGTTGAAAAAACGAACTCAAGCCCTGGCTCCGGCAGCAATGGGTCATCTCGCCCGATGGCAGCGCCGAGTTCGTCTGCGCCATGGAAGACACTCTGAAGGCTAGTGTTCGCCCGCCTGAATCGGACAAGGAATGCTCCTATGGATTCCTCCTTGCCCTCGGCGGACTCGTGCAACACCGGGGGCTGCCTTCTGGCATCAATTCCCTTTCTCATCATGGCAACAGCCAGCACATCGTTGGCTTTCACAGCAGACCCGCGGACCATCAACTGCGACCTGATTTCTACTCCGACAGGTTCAGTCGCCCAGATCCTTCCGTGCCGTGAGGAGGTTGCCAACGCCCGCCTGATCACTCAGGCACCTGTTCTTCACGAACTTGTCCGTTCATTGCGGCGAGAGCAATGAGTGGCTGTTTCACGTTGTTCACTTTTTGGTCTCGTGTCAGTTTTCAGAAGTCATTGGTTGTCTCTGCCTCAAAGCTTGGCGATGACCTGCTTCAGGTAGCGGAGATCTGCGGCGGATTGCTCAAGCAACTCCGGCGTCGTGAGCGGGCGAAAACTGTTTGACCCTTTGTATTCGCTGCCCAACGACACGACACCGTTGTAGCCGATCTGTTTGAGCCGCTGAAAGAATTGAGGCAAGGGGGCCATGCCGTCGGCGAGCGGAGCTTTCTTGATTTGAAAGCGTTGCTGACCGAAGGCGTCGCGAGCGGTGGCAGAAAGGATGTAATTCTTCACGCCC
>JBBPIS010000303.1:0-2619 GCA_038040225.1 Planctomycetota bacterium | reverse complement strand
GTTCGGAGTGGCCGTGGCTGGAGTCGTTTTGGACGAAGCCCCGGGGTTTTGCGAAGCGTTCCAACCCGGGCCACCCGACCGGCATTCCCATAGTTCAGGCAGACTCCAACTGATCGGGAAATGACAAATGATGTATCACATGAGAAATCTTTACATCGGGTTCTTGTTCGTCGGAGTGTTGCTCACGGCGGTTGTCGCGAGGGCTTTCGCAGACGAGGCCCAGGACGAAGCGATCAAGAAGGACCGCAAACTCATTGAAGGGACATGGCGAGTCGTGGCCCTCGAAATTGATGGCAACAAGTCCATGGAAGAGGACGCCAGGAAAATCACGGTGGTCAACGGCTCGGACGGTACCTGGAGCCTCCGTTCCGAAGGGAACGAGATTTGTAAGGGGACCAGCACCATCGACCCCGCGAAGAAGCCCAAGACCATCGACTTCACCGTGACGGAGGGGGAAGGAAAGGGCAATCAATACCCGGGGATTTACGAGCTCGGTGAGAAAACGCGCAAGCTCTGTTTTGCTCCACCGGGAAATGCGCGACCGACCGAGTTTTCCTCCTCACCCGGCAGTGAACATATTCTCGTGACGCTCGAACGGGAAAAATCCAAGTAGCGGCGGGGTGCATCTCGTTCTCACGTCTCCGCCGGATTGGACGTTGAAGGATTTGAAAAAATGCGACACCGACAGGCAACTCGGCCACATTGACCCGGATAGTCCCAATTTCGATGTAGGGTGGGACCAGCTCGCTTCGAGCGCCGGCCCACCATGAGGAAACTTCGAGAATTGCTGGTGGGCCGGCGCGACGAAGCGCCGCTGGTCCCACCCTACGAATTATCCAAATTGAGATTGGCCCGAGCCGTGGCTACATCGACGACCTCGATGGAAGTGAACCCCGCGAAGGAAATGGAGTGATTCATGCAGACGTTTGCCGGTTGCGGTCTGAAGCGAAGTCTCTCTGCGGTGATCGCGTTGCTGGGGATGGTGGCTGCTCGCACGTTGGCCGATGACAACGTCCCGAAAATCAACGCGGTGAAGGATGAGCCGAAGGATGTCGTGGCGGAGGAGAAGGGCGATGTTGCCGAGCGGCGGATGGCGGTGATGAAGTCTCGCGCCGAGAGTTTCCGTTTTACTTCTTCGGACAAAGATTTTCCGAAACAGCTTCAGCCGATGCCGCTGTTTCGGTATGAGGATCAGACACGCGGCTATGTGGACGGGACGGTGTGGCGGCTCGGGGAACAGGGGCGGCCGCTGGCCATCATCACGGCCGAGTTGCATCCGATGTATCTCAGTGCCGGGTCGGTGATCGTTTACGATTTTCTGTCGCTGACCGAGCGGCCCTTCACGGCGAAGTCGGCGGATGTGACGGGCTGGACTCCGGGCGGATCGGCCGTGACGATGGAGCGGATCCCCGACGCTCCCGAGCCTGCCAAAGCCGCCGCCGCACGGCTCGGGCAGATCAAGCAACTGGCCCGGCGATTCAAGGCGACTCAGGAGGTCAGGGAACTCGACACGTCGTTCGTGCATCTGCGCATGCTGCCGCGCGAGATCGATCGCTACAGCCCCGACAAAACCGCCGAGTCCGATGGCGCGATCTTCCTGTTCGTGAACGGTCGTAATCCAGCCATCGTGTTGCTCATCGAGACGAAGGGCCAGGAGTGGATCTACGGCGTTGGCCGATTGTCGGCTCCCAGCGAGTTGACGATGCGACTGGACGACACCGTCGTCTGGAAGCAGCCCCGCGCGTTCGAGTCGCTCTCGTGGACGAATCCGTACACGGCCTCAAACGCCCCGGCGACGTTTCCATGACGCGCGACGCGGGTCGGCCACCGTCGGTATCTCCAAGCGGGTCGGTCGGGATACACGAGTGGCGTCTGACCGACCAAGTTGGTCGGTCACTGTTCACCACTCTGAATGGAATGCCCCCAAAGGCAGGCAAACATGAATCGGGTTCGGCTATGCAAACTCGAACTCTGTCTCGATCACTTCCGCCAACTGAATGACCGCGGAATGCCCATCGAAGCCCGACGCTTCCACTTCCAGTTGCATACCCGCCTCGGCTCCCAAAGTCATGAGATGCAAAAGGCTTTTGGCATCGGCCCGAGTGGAGCCGCGACTGACAAACACCTCGCCACCAAACGATTGCGCTTTCTGCGCAATCATACTCAGGGGTCGCATGTGCAGACCCTTTGAGTTGCGAACGGTCGCCGTGGTTCGATGAATCACTCCCGCTACCATGATGCCTCCCTGTTCAAATCTCGTTGAGGTGATGCCGGGACTCGTCCGACGTTAGTGATGTCCACACCCGAGTGGAGCGAGCCCTTCACCGCGAACGACGTGCCATCGCGGTGGAGACACCACGATCGGCAGAAGGTTCAGAATCAGTCGAGCATGTTTTGCGAGTCCCTGTTCAGATCAGTTGGGACATCGTGAAGGGGATCGTCGTCGACGACCTTCAGCGGCGGTTCGCCAAGCCGAAACTGCGGTCGCTCAAGCGGATCGCGATCGATGAAATCTATCTGGGAAAACGGCACAAGTACCTGACCATCGTGATGGACCTCACTCGTAGCCGCGAACCCCAAAGGCGTGGTACAACAAACTCGTGGACATGTCGGCTCCTG
>JBBPIS010000302.1:0-2623 GCA_038040225.1 Planctomycetota bacterium | reverse complement strand
TCAGAGATGGCCTGACCGTTCAGTTTGAGAATCACGTCGCCGGGTTCGAGTCCCGCTTTCTCGGCGGGTGATTTGGGCATGACCGAGCGAACCAGGGCCCCATCGCGCACCTTCACGTTGAACTGTTTGGCGATGTTGGCATCGACCGCCTGAATCTGTGTACCGATATAGCCCCGCTTGACCTCGCCCGACGCCATCAACTGCTGGCTGACCCAGCCCGCGATGTGAGTCGGAATGGCGAAGCCGATCCCGTCGTAACCGCCGCTCTCCGTGGCGATGGCCGTGTTGATTCCGATGACCTCACCGTGCAGATTGACCAACGGTCCACCACTGTTGCCGGGGTTGATGGCGGCGTCCGTCTGAAGGAAGTCGGCGCGATCGGTGATCTTATTGTTGCGTCCTTTCGCACTGATAATGCCCGCCGTGACTGACGTGTCCAATCCGAAGGGACTGCCGATGGCCAGCACCCAGTCGCCGACCTGCATGGCGTGACTGTCTCCCAGCTTGATCGCCTTCAAACCGGACGCCTCAATCCGCACGATGGCCACGTCGGTGCGCGGATCGGTCTTCACGTCCCTGGCAATGAACTCGCGTCCATCGTGGAGCCGCACTTTGACTTCATCGGCCCCCTTCACAACATGGTTGTTGGTCAGGATGACTCCGCTCGCGTCGATGATGAATCCCGAACCCATGCCGCGCTGCTGCGGGATCGCGCGGCCTCGACCGCGGTTCTTGAACAGCTCTTCCAACTGCGGGTCATTTTGGAAGAACTGACGAAAGGAAGGCGGAATGTCCCCCTCCTGTATCTGCTGACCGCGTCCTTGAACCTGCCGGGCTTTGGTGGTTGTTTCGATGGACACAATGCTGGGAACGGCTTCAGCCGCCACCGTGCGGAAGGCCACCGACAAATCCTGTGCGTTGGGTAGAGGTGGAACCGCCACGGCCTCATGCCGCTGAGACCAACTCATGGCACTGACCACGAGAGCACTTCCAGCCAACATCACCATTGCATTCTGTCGCCAACGTGTACTCGTCCACATGTTCTTGTCCTTTCTCCGAAACGGTCCACATTCGGTGACGCCCCACGCGTTCGCCACCGATGCCAATGACATTACCCTTTATACGGTGTCCGGCAAGCCCCCCGGCGTCGCCGTCACCCCTGCACTTCCTGCTCGCCAAGCGGCCTCCTTACGAACTGTGGCCGACGTGTGTTGGACGCCACCGTCATGCCAGCGGATTGACACCCTGACATTCGCGAAATATAGAAGCACTCCCCTCAAACCAACTGTCGCTGTGGCGACGGGTCAGGAACGGACCGGATGACGGAACAGACTGATTTTGACGAACTGCGACCGACCCTCGATGAATGCGAGGCGTCGCTCGACTACCACTTCCGTGATCGCCAACTGCTGTTCCTTTGTTTGACTCACGCATCGATCGCCCGGACCCGCCTGGAATCAAACGAGCGGCTCGAGTTTCTGGGCGATGCGATCATGGGTGCCATCGTCTGCGAGCAGCTCTTCGAGCTGTATCCCGACAAGACGGAGGGCGAACTGACGCGCATCAAGTCGGTGATCGTCAGCCGCACGACCTGCGCCAAACTCAGCGCCGACATGGGCCTCGACCGCTGCGTGCAACTTGGCAAGGGACTGGCCGATCACGAGACGATCCCCGCCTCGATCATGGCCGCCGTGTTCGAGTCGCTCGTTGCGGGGGTCTATCTCGACGGCGGATACGACGCGGCGCGCGTCCTGGTGCGCCGCCTGATGGCCCCCGAAATCGAACGGACCGTCGAGACCAGTCACGGCAAGAACTACAAGAGCCTGCTGCAACAACTGGTACAGAAAAACAATCGTGCCACGCCGGTTTATCAACTGCTCGACGAGAAGGGGCCGGATCACTCGAAGTGCTTCCAGGTGGCCGTCCTCGTTGGTACGGACACATTCGCCGCCGCATGGGGACCGAACAAGAAGGAAGCCGAGCAGCGCGCGGCTCAGAACGCGTGGTGCCAGCTTCAAGGCCAGGACGCGCCGTTCGACTCCGACGAGTCGTCCTTCGTCGTGGAATGAGTTCCCGCCCGACGGTGTCCTCCTGCCGTTGATCACATGACTCAGGCAGGTTCAGAAGCCCGCGCACGGCCGCGTCGCGCCCGCTTGAGTGGCACAGTGTTGACCGACCAATGAAAACAGTGTTGTTCAGCCAAAGAAAGGAGAGAGGCGGCTGGAAAACCAGCCGCCTCTCTTCTTCGTTGTAGCAGGCGATATCAAGCCGTGAGGCTGATCATCACGGAGTCGATCCCGCAGGGGACTTCTTCGCGGCCTTCTTGGCGGCCTTCTTCGCCGGCTTCTTCGCGGCAGCCTTCTTCACGGCCTTCTTCGCAACCTTCTTGGCTGCCTTCTTCGCTGCTTTCTTCTTGGGCACTTGCAAGTCCTCCTTCCAAGAGTCTTCGCGTGACCGTCATGACCGCTGGCGCACCGGGCTAAGCAGATCGGCAGGACGTGTCACACTTTTCGAATCCATTCGACCTGTCAACCTTGACAGGCCGCGTGTCAGATTCCCCGGTCACCATCTCGTGCGTCACTCATCGCGGCAGCAATTCGTAGACGTTGACTTGACGGTGAAT
>JBBPIS010000301.1:0-2630 GCA_038040225.1 Planctomycetota bacterium | reverse complement strand
CGATTCGCCGCGACTTGGAAGCCGTGCGAGATCGCGATCCCACGTCGCGTGGTTTCCTGATGCCCTTCCTGTTTTTCAAGGGCTTTCAAGCGCTGCAGGCTCATCGAGTCGCCCACTGGTTTTGGAATCAGGAACGCCAGTTGTTGGCGGTCCATCTTCAGAACCGGATCTCGGAAGTCTTCGGCGTCGACATTCATCCCGCGGCGAGGATCGGCTCGGGCATCCTGCTGGATCATGCCACGAGCATCGTCATCGGTGAGACGGCCGTCGTGGAAGACAACGTCTCGATTCTGCACGAGGTCACGCTGGGAGGGACCGGCAAGGTCTCGGGCGACCGGCATCCCAAGGTCAGGCACGGTGTACTGATCGGCGCGGGAGCCAAGGTGCTGGGGAACATCGAGATTGGTGCGGGAGCCAAGATCGGTGCCGGCAGCGTGGTGCTCGATCCCGTCCCCCCGCACTGCACGGTCGCCGGCGTCCCCGCCCGAATCGTCGCCCGCGCGGGGATCGGTGAGCCCGCCCTGGAAATGGATCAGATGTTCCCCCATCAACACGAAGCCGGCAGCGGCATCTGATTTATCGACGGGCTACGTGCTGCTGAGTGCCACCGGGCGGGAGATGTGGTCTGCAAAGAAAGATGACGGCATCCCTGCCGTCATCGTTTTGCCACACGATCAACAACCTTCAAGCGGCTGTTGTGGACTCGTCTAGTTTTTGCTTTCGCGACTTGGCTTCGAGTCGGAAGTATCGAGTTTTTTCATGATCGTTTCCGCTTCCTTCATATGCTCTCCGCACATTTCGGCTCCCTGCGCAAAGATGGGGGCCAATTCGCCAGACGCGTGACGCTCGAACACGGTGAGCTTGGTTTTCATCGCGGCGTGCTTGGCAATTTGAAAACCGATGAAACACTGATTCATTTCAGTGGCGTCCTTTTTCCCCAGAGCTTCCTTTGAAGTCATCAGACATTCCTGAGCTATTTCTTTGTGGAGCTGCAGAGCATCGACAGGCTGACCACTGTGCGCTGCGGCGGTCTCTGTCGCATTCGTCTGCTGGACGGCACGCTCACCGGCTTTGCTCGTTCCCTTGGCCTGTTCCACGCCTGATTTGGTGGAAGGAGTTTGCGTCGATTCGTCTCGGGTCGAGTGGCTCTTCTCCATGAAATAGCCCTCGCGAGTAGCTTCGGGCGCGAACTTCTGGAGCTTTTGCAGGCAGGCCTGATGATCCTCGATCATCTTTTTGGCGAACGCTTTGACGTCCTTGTTTTCGCTCTTCTCGTGAACAAACTTGGCCAACGCGATTTCTTCCTGGCAATCGATTGCCACACAAGAGGCCAGCATCTGGTCGGCATTCTGCCCTTGTGAGCGTTGACCTGCCGGAGTCGGTCGCCCCTGTTGCTGCGTTTGTGCGGGCTTAGGCTGGTCGGGCTGCTTTTGCTTTTCTTGCGCCGCCACGAAGGCGACACCGAGCACCATTGCTCCACACACCGGAACCAAGAACATTTTTCCGAAATTCATCTTCTCTCTCCATCCGAAAATCGAACCGCGCGCATCCATAAAAGTTGGCGACATACGACAACTCATCACACGCAATAGAAGTCTCGTCGCAAAGCGAATGCCGTTCTGCGACCGCGTGACAACCGGCCGCATTCGCGTGGGCCGAACCAGTGATGCGGCTACTCGAAGCGAGGCGTCCCGACCAGGGAAAAGAGGATGACCTCTTCGCCGGTCACGGTGCTGATGTCATGGTGCATACTCAACACCTTCACACCTGCGGCCTCGTAGACCAGCGATTCCAACATCGGGCGGGCCAACTCCAGCAGTTGCTTCCGGGTTTGCTTGATGAGATCCCGGCCTTTGTCCGGCAACAACGATTTGCCGAGTTGTCGTTCGGCGAGAGTCAGGACGCCGCGAATGCGGACCACCAACAGGTCTTTGAGGAAATGAACAAGCACGTGTTCCGATCTCCATCCCAGATACTCCTCTTGAAAGCGAATGATTCCATCACAGATGGCGGCTTCGCTTTCTGCCTGAGTCAGGTTTTTTGAGGGGCGTTCGTTCCTGATGCGTCGAGCCTCGTCCATCGGCAAGCGTCGCTCTGTTTCGGGACTCGCACGCTCTTTGGCCTGTTTTGGCGATCGGCCCACAAGGGGGACAGCGGGAACGACACTGGCCAAGACGGTCTTGATTTCTGTCAGGGCAGCGGGCTTGACGAGGACCATATCGCACCCGGCCTTCAGGGCCAGGGCTTTATATTTCTCATCTTTCTGGCCGGTGATGGCCACGATTGTCGTGTGTGCGAACAGCGGCATCTGGCGTAAGTGCATCACGAGATCACAACCGTCCATGTCCGGCATGAGCAAATCGACGAGCAGCAGATCGGGGCGAAATGCGGTCGCCACGTCGAGGGCCTGCGTCCCGCCATAGGTCACATGCACCTGGTTGCCGAGTGCTTCCAGAAGCAAACCCAGGGCGTCCGCACCGTCTCGGTTGTCATCCACGATCAGAACTCGAAGAGTCTTCTCGGTCGTCGGCATCGGCATCGGCTCTCTTTCGTTCATCCGTCGAAGGTTGGGACTAGTCACTAGTCATTAGTTGTTGGGTACTGTCCCCACTAATGACTAATGACTAATG
>JBBPIS010000300.1:0-2660 GCA_038040225.1 Planctomycetota bacterium | reverse complement strand
CGCCAGAGACTACATCCAGATCATCGCTCGCGACCTCTATATTTACGGGGCAGCCACACCGTTAGATTCCTGGAGTCGACACGTCCGCTGTTGGTGGTCCGGTTTTGGCATTCATCTTCCGAAAACTGTCATTGCGCCAACCATTGCCGCGCTCCTTTTGTTAGCGCTGACACCAGAGAGCTACTCTAAGTCAGCCAAAGTGAGCGAAGCGATTCACGTCGTTAAGACAATGGACCTCCGAAATGTCTTTCAATCTCCGGGGGAGGCCAAGGCAACCTTGGAATTTATTGAAGCGACATTGGGCGACAATTCAGCAAACTCACTTCACGAAGTGGTAGAACCCATCTTGTGTCAGGCTCTGTGTGAGAACCGGCCTGACACTCTTTCGCGGATATCGTCAGTGCTGATGAGCGACAATAGTTCGGAAAAAATCTGAGGTGATGGATGGGTGGCCAAGATTGCTCCTGGCAATGTTCGACGAATCGCTGAATTGGGATGTTCGGTGTATCAGCTGTCGGCGGGGTGGTTGGGGTCGAGCACTTCGCTCGCCCCCAGTTAGTTAATCGTGGAGCAGCTTCTCACTTGATTCGACTGTGAGCGGCGAAGCGCCGACCACAGCCACACTTCCCAAGCACCCAGGGCGATATTTGGGCCGACTCGAAAAGCAATACCCCTCACCGTAGCCCTCTCCCCGAGGAGCCGAGACGAGGGGACAACGCGGAAGACTACTCGTCGCCACCGGTGTCGAGGACCGCTAGGAACGCCTTCTGCGGGATTTCGACCTGGCCGAATTGCTTCATCCGCTTTTTGCCTTCCTTCTGCTTTTCGAGCAGTTTGCGTTTGCGGCTGATGTCGCCGCCGTAGCACTTGGCGGTCACGTCCTTCCTCACAGCCGAGATCGTTTCGCGGGCGATGATTCTCGCGCTGAGGGCCGCCTGGATCGGGATCTCGAACTGGTGGCGGGAGATCTGCTCCTTGAGCTTCTTGCAGAGTTGGCGGCCCCGGCGTTCGGCTTGCGAGCGGTGGACGATGCAGGCGAGGGCATCGACCTTCTCGCCCTTCACGAGGACGTCCATCTTGACGAGGTCGGCCGGGCGGAAGCCGATCACTTCGTAGTCCATCGTGCCGTAGCCGGCGGTGATGCTCTTCAACTTGTCGTACATGTCGAACACGATTTCGGCGAGCGGCAGTTCGTAGACGAGCTGCGCGCGGTTGGGGCCGAGGTAATCGGTCGTCTTGTAGACGCCGCGCCGGTCGGCACTCAATTGCATGATCGCGCCGATGCGGTCGGTTGGCAGGATGAAGTTCACCTTGGCGATCGGTTCGCGGAACTCGTCGATCTGCCCGGTGTCGGGGACGTCCTGCGGGCTGTCGATCCGCACGACCTCGCCCGTGTTCTTGAGCAACTCGTAGGTCACGTTCGGAGCCGTCTGGATCAGATCGACGTTGGCTTCCTGCTCCAGCCGCTGCTGGATGATTTCCATGTGCAGCATGCCGAGGAAACCGCAGCGGAACCCGAAGCCGAGCGCCTCGGACGTGTCCGGCTCGAACGAGAAGCTGGCGTCGTTGAGGCTCATCCGCAGGAGCTCTTCGCGCAGGTTCTCGAAGTCGGTCGCGTCGAGCGGGTACATGCCGCAGAAGACCATCTGCTGCGGAACGGCGTAGCCGGGCAGGGGGATGGGTGCGCGGTTGTGGAAGTCGGTTACGGTGTCGCCGACGTGGACGTTGCCGAGGATCTTGATGCCGCTGATGATGTAACCGACCTGACCGGGACCGAGGTCTTCGCATGGAACCATGTCGGGACGGAACTGGCCGATTTCCAGAATTTCATGCGCCGATCCGGCCTTCATGAACAGCACCTTCTGTCCCTTGCGGACGGTCCCTTCTTTCACGCGGATGTAGGTAATGACGCCGCGGTAGTGGTCGTACTTGCTGTCGAAGACCAGCGCCCGCAGCGGGTCGTCCGGATTGCCCTGCGGGGCCGGGACTCGTTTGACAACCGCGCGGAAGACGTCTTCGATCCCGAGACCGGCCTTGCCGCTGACCCGAAGGCAGTCGGTGGTGTCCAGCCCGACGACGGTCTCGATTTCTTCGAGCACTTCGTCCTCTCGGATGATCGGCAGGTCGATCTTGTTCAGGACCGGAATGACTTCGAGGTTGCCGTTGATTGCCGCGTAGGCGTTGGCGACCGTCTGAGCCTGCACGCCCTGAAAGGCATCGACGAGGAGCAACGCCCCCTCGCACGCGGCCAGACTGCGCGAGACCTCGTAATGAAAATCGACATGTCCCGGCGTGTCGATCAGGTTCAACTCGTACTGCTGTCCGTCCAGCGTGTAGTTGATGGCGACGGCGCGGGCCTTCACGGTGATGCCGCGTTCCCGCTCCACTTCCAGATCGTCGAGGATCTGATCGCGGAACTCGCGCAGCGTGATGGCCCCGCTCTTGAGCAGCAGTTGATCGGCGAGCGTGCTCTTGCCGTGGTCAATGTGGGCGATGATTGAGAAATTGCGAATGAAGCGTTGGTCAAACATGAGGCGATCGGGGGAGGCTCTAACGAGGAAACGGCGGAGGCCAGATTCGGTCACATCCGTGGGACCGGAGTCCGCGTGGCGGGGGGGATTCTATAGGGAAGCACTGGTCGTCGGAAGTAGGGTGGAACT
>JBBPIS010000299.1:0-2675 GCA_038040225.1 Planctomycetota bacterium | reverse complement strand
AAATGGGGCGGCGGCCGCGAGATTCGCGGGCGCGAAGAAATCGAACGTAAACTCATCACTCCCTGCGCCGAACGCATCTTCTTCATCCGCCACGCCCTCCGCGCCGGTTTTTCCCTCGAAGAAATCCACCGCCTCACCCACATCGACCCATGGTTTCTCCAGAACATCAAAGAGATCGTCGAGATGGAGGACTTGCTCGTGAAGGTCGGGAGCCTTGAGGCACTCGTGTGATCCGTCCACGCTACACCGTTCCCATCGTCGTCTACGCCGACACGTCAGTCTTTGGCGGGATGTTCGACGAGGAGTTTGCTGCGGTGACGCGCGAGTTCTTCCGTTAGGTCAAACGAGGCCGATTTAAGTTGATGACCTCCGCTGTGGTGGAAAACGAGATCAAGGCGGCGCCGGCGCGGGTCCAGGGATTCTTTGAGGAGATGCTGCAGTCGGCAACGGTTGCCGAAATCACAGAAGCAGTGTTGCGTTTGCAGCGAGCGTATCTACAGGCCGAGATTCTAACAGCCAACTCCGCCGCCGATGCGTTGCATGTCGCTTTGGCCACGGTGTCAGGCTGCGCGCTCATCGTGAGTTGGAACTTTCAACACATCGTCCACTTCCAACGCATCCCCCGGTACAACGCGGTCAATAAGCTTCACGGATATGGTGAACTTGGGATATATTCCCCGCCACTGCTGTCCGATTAAAAACCCTGTAAACACAGTTGATTTTGAATGTCGAGCGATTCGGAGACAGGTGAAGGTGGAGCAAAGGCCTGTAAAATGGGCATTTTCTCGAACAACGTCAGACTCGAAATCTGTAGAATCGTGTAGGGGCTTTGGCTCAGATGCAACCGCTTCTTGATGATCGCCACCAGCACGTAGACCGCAATCGCAATCCAGATTTGTGTCTTCACCGCGTTCTCGCTCGTCCCATAGAACGCCTTGATCCGCAGGTGTTGTTTGATCCATTTGAAAAACAATTCGATCTGCCAGCGCGCCCGATACAACTGGGCGATCAACAGTTCTTCCAGCGTGACGTTGTTGGTCAGGAACACGAACTTCTTGCCGGTGACGGGATCGCGGTAGCCGATGCGGCGCAGCGTGTCGGGGTACTGTTGGCGCGAGTAGAATCCCGTCAACACCACCGTCTGGTCGAAGAGCAAGCCGGTGGACTTGTCCACGGGACGCGAGTAACGGCGACGCAGTCGGCTGTTCTTCTTGGCGCGCGTGACGAAGAACGCCCCGCTGCGATGGATGCGATGCAGCCGCGTGAAGTCCAAATAACCCCGGTCGAAGATGTAGAACGCCCCCGGCTCGAAGCCCAATTCGTCGAGGATGTTCACATCGTGAACCTTGCCGGAAGTAACAATCACAACGGTTGGGAAACCGCCCCGCAATCGCAGCAGCGTGTGCAGTTTGATCGCCGCCTTGTGCCGTCGGAACTTCGCCCACGGAAACAACGCCAGACACAAATCGATGGTGGTGGAGTCCAACGCGTAGGCGGCCTGCTGCAACTCGACGCCGAAATCCTCGTCGGCGTACAAGACGCTGGCTTGCGTGATAAGCACCTGAGCGAAGTCGGCGTAGATTTGCCACGGACGTTTCTCGTTGGCATCGGCCAGCGTGCTGCGAGAGACCCGGCTGCGGATACCCGCGTGATAGAGCTTCGGCCCCAGCGCGCGCAAACAGGTTTCGATGTCGCGCAAGCTCTCGCGCCAGGTCAGTTGAGCGAACGCCATAATCAAGAACTGCTCGTAACAGGTCAGCGAGCGGACGTGAAAATCGCCGCGATGGCGACGCACACATTTGTCGAACTCGTATTTGGGCAAGCAATCCATCAACTGGGCAAACACCGTCCGGCCTTCGTGCATGGGGGCAGCCTCCTGAGTGAAGGTCGCCGGATACGCCCTCCCGGAGGCGTTTGGAATTGAAATCGAAAAAAGTCCGCATCGTGTTTTGGCCCTTATTTGACGGGCATCAACTCAACATCAACCGGTTTTTAATCGGACAGTAGTGATACATCTCATTTGCTCATGCTCGCTGCTTCATCAACGCGCAGTGTAGCAAGACAGGCATGGCCGAACAAGCAGCTGCCGTATTGCTTTCGCTGACCGAGCCGATACAATCAAAGGATGCAACCGACATTGCTGGTGATGGCCGCAGGGATGGGCAGCCGTTACGGCGGATTGAAACAAGTCGATCCGGTCGGGCCGGGCGGCGAGACCATTATTGATTACTCCGTGTACGACGCGATGCGCGCGGGGTTTGGCAGATTGGTGTTCGTGATCCGCCGCGACATCGAGACGGATTTTCGCAGCATCGTCGGGAAGAAATTCGAGGGGCGGTTGCCGGTCGAGTATGCGTTTCAGGAGTTGCAAAAGGTGCCGGAAAGGTTCCCGGTGCCGGCGACGCGGAAAAAGCCGTGGGGGACCGGCCACGCGATCCTGATCGCGGCGGACATCGTGCGCGAGCCATTCGCGGTGATCAACGCCGACGATTTTTACGGGGCGGATTCGTTTCGGGTGTTGGGCGAGCATTTGCAAACGATGAGCGAGCCTGCGGCGGCGCAGTACGCGATGGTCGGGTTCACGCTGCGCAACACGCTGTCCGAACACGGCACGGTGGCGCGCGGCGTTTGCCGGTGCGATGCGAACGGCTGGCTGCAGCAGGTCGTGGTGATGT
>JBBPIS010000298.1:0-2812 GCA_038040225.1 Planctomycetota bacterium | reverse complement strand
TCCTTGACCTGCAACGCGTTTAGGTAATACGGCAAACCTCGGCCACCGACCAGCAGACCACCGCCGACGAGAGCCGGCCGAGTTTTTGGTTTGGGGAGAATCGTCGAAGTCGCCTTCGTCAGAAACAGGATGGCCAGAGAGGTTGCCGGAACCGCCTTGGCGTTGTCAGCCCAACTGCCATCGGGTAGCTGACGCTTGAGCAATTCTGTGGCCCCCTCATCGTACCAGTCGTGAGTTCCGATCTTTTCGACATTGGCCAGCGCGGCGACGCGCTCGATGCCGTAGTAGTAGTATGTGACCCAATCCGTCCGTTCTCCAAAGTGATTTCCCGACCATTGAACTCCGTCTTTGATCGTCTTTTCGAGGGACGATTTTGACAGCGTGGGGTTCGTCTTCACTTTAGGAACGTCGGGCTTGGGCTCATCGACGACTCGTTCCAGAACTCCGAAGCGGCGTGTGGCGGGTGCGGGGCCGGGACGTGATGGATCGGCTAATTCGCCGTGGTTGAACAGCTCACGGCGAATGATGAGCAGCGTTCCGGTGCCCGCCGCCGTCATGGTGATGGTCGATATGCGGCCCTCGGACGGATGATAGGCGAAGCCGCCGTCAGGACACTGGAACTGGATGAGCCATTGAGCCGTCTTCTCCCACACTTCGATCGGCACCTCGACACCGGCACGTGAAGCGGCCCACAGGCCGAGCACCGCGTATTGCGTGATGCTCGTGTCACCCTCATTCCTCCTCCCCCGTTCGTCGGAGGGGTAGAACCATCCGCCGCAGGGCAATTGTCTCGCGACCAGGAAGCTGGCGATCAATTGAAGTTGTGGCTTGTAGGCCACCGGGTCCACCGCCTCAAGCAGCATGGCATCCACGCCCGCCTCATAATTGTAATGGTGACTCGGCTGGTAGCCATCGGTCCGACATTTGGCGACGATTTCCTGCACCTGCTTCAACACATCGGGATGCTGTTTGTCGATGCCCGATTTGATCAGGGCATAGCACGCCAGGGTTCCCTCCGGACCAAACTTCGGCTGCTTCAGCAAATAAGCCTGACTGCGCTTGATGGCGTCAGCGACGCCGGCCTTTTCGGCACACCACGCGGTGGCGTTAAAGACACTCACCAGCAGGGCCACACAAAGCGGGGCGGCGATCAGAGAGGAGCATTTCGACCCCGGCAACGGCAGCGGCATGATGATGACCATGTGAGACATGAAGCGACGTCAGTGGACGGCGGCGGAGAATCGTAGGCCCATCACTCGCGAAGTGTCAATCGGCACAGGCGGACATCGTTCGATCACGGCTTGGCACTGATGTCGCAGCGGCAAAGGAACTGACCGCAACCCGGACAACCACCGCCGTACTTCTTTCTCACCGCCGCTTCGAGGTCCACGCCGGCCACGTTCGCGATCGTCGCCAGCCAGGCCAGCACGTCGGCGAATTCCAGAGCCAACTCTTCGTGAGTCCCCTCGCGCAGCGCGGCCGCCAGTTCGCCAACCTCTTCCATCAGCCACATGAAGGTTCCCTCGACACCCCGCGCTTCGTCTTTCGCTCCGTACATTTGTCGGATCAGACTTTGCAGGTCACGCAGAGTCAGAGGCGCTGGTTCGGTCAACGTGGGATCCTTTCGGAGAGGGACGGATGGTCAAGAAGCTGAGCGAAGCGTACCAAGCTCGGTCAGTGCGGGCGACTACCTCGAATGGGCGGCGGATTCGAGCCGGTTCATCCAGCGTTGAGTTTGCAGCGCGTCGGCATAAGTCGCTCCGACGGGGACTCGTTCGTGTCCTCGCACCACGCGGCAGAAGCAGCGCAGTTCCTCGGCCATCATCCCCGTTGGGCCGGAAGTATCCGTGCGAATTTCGAGGGCCATCGGCCAGCGAGCCTGTTCGTCCCAGACTTCGATGGGACGCGGATTGGGCGAGATGCGGGCCGCCCATCCGCTGCCGAAGAGCTCCATCCGATCGAAGCCTCGCGGAGCCATGCCGACGGGTGTCAGATACGACGCCGCGAACGAGGCCAGTGTCCCCTCGCTCCACTCGATCTGAGCCAGTGCGAGATCAACCGCACCGCTCTCGGTCCGATGGAACTGCGCGGTGAACCGTTTCGGTTCCTCACCGCTCATCAGCACCTGCACGGCGTACAGATCGTGAATCATCGCCGCTTGCAAAGGATTCTCGCCGGGAAAGTCCTGAACGATGGAGGCCGGTCGATGCCGCACGCAATCGATGAACGTCGGACGGCCGCGGTGAGCGGCCTCGTCCCGAAGCTGCTTGAATTCGCTGTTGAAGAGCAGGATGTGACCGAGCATCAGATTTGACGAATCCGCACTGACCAGCGGCGCGAGGCTTTCGGCTTCCGATAAGACGGCCGAAATCGGTTTCTCCAGGAGCACGATCTTGCCCGCTTGCAATAATGTTCGCGTGACGGAGACATGCTCGGCGGTCGAACAGGCCACGACCCACGCCTCGGCCGCTGATTCTGCGATCGCTCGATCGAGATCGAGCCAGCCGGGGACATCGGACAACTCGCGTTGAATGTTGTCGAGACTCGCCTGCCGACGCGCGACGACTCCCACGAGTTCCGCCTCCGCAAGTCCGGCGAGCGTCAGCGCGTGCAGACGACCAAACCGACCAAGACCCACCACGCCAATCTTCACGGGTGCGAATGCGTGCGAGCCGGCCATCCTGCAATTCCCCGGTCAGATCACACGAACCAGTCAGGTCAAACCAATTCTGGCAGCGGTTTGGCGTTGTCCTCGACCAGGTATTGCGGTCGACCGTTGAGATCCTGAATCGTTGCCTGCGACGTGTCGATG
>JBBPIS010000297.1:0-2847 GCA_038040225.1 Planctomycetota bacterium | reverse complement strand
TTCGGCGACGTACCTCTCGCTGACGGGGCAGTTTCATCCGAGGAAGTCGTCGAATCCGCCGCCTCGCGATGAGGATTCCCCCGCGCTGGGTGCCATCCTGCAGCGCGTGCGGCCGGCGCAGCGGTTTCCGTACACGGCGGTGAATGTCAATGGGCCGTTGCTCGTTCCCGAGTTGCCGTCGCCGGGCCAGTTTGGTGGGTTCCTCGGTCGCAAGTTTGAGCCGCT
Source organism: Planctomycetota bacterium (assembly GCA_038040225.1). Taxonomy (GTDB): domain Bacteria; phylum Planctomycetota; class Planctomycetia; order Planctomycetales; family Planctomycetaceae; genus Schlesneria. Next base: position 2,622 of record JBBPIS010000297.1, on the reverse strand, counting down.
CACGGTGGGCGATGTTTCCGATTCGGCGTTGGTGCTCGACGGACTGGAGCCGCAGCCCGATCTGCCGCTCGTGCGGCAATCGTCGCGCACGTCGCTGCTCGATGCGATCGATCGGACGCGCCGGCAGTTCCACTCGGATCGAAACGCTTTGGAGTTGAGCGAACTCTATCGGCAGGCTCATTCGCTGCTGGAGTCGCCTCAGTGTCGCCACGCCTTCGATTTGTCGCAGGAGTCGGACAGGGTGCGCGATCGGTACGGTCGCTTCCGGTCGGGGCAGGCCTGTCTGCTCGCGAGGCGGCTCGTCGAGGCGGGCGTGCCGCTCATCACGGTCTTCCTCAATCACAGTGCCCGCGGGCAGGACAAGTCACCGGACGAAACCGATCTCTACGGCTGGGACACTCACAACGACATCTTCTACGCGATGAAGCAGCACCTGCTGCCCCGGTTCGACATCTGTTTCTCAGCGCTGCTGGAAGACCTCGACCGGCGCGGGTTGCTCGATTCGACACTGGTCGTCTGCATGGGCGAGTTCGGCCGCGCTCCGCGAGTCGCCCTCGAACCGAACTTCAAGGGGAGCACTCCCGGCCGCAAGCACTGGCCGGCGGTCTACTCGATCGTGATGGCCGGAGCCGGAGTGAAGCGAGGCCACATCGTCGGAGCTTCCGACCGGATCGCCGCCTATCCCGAAACGACGCCGCTCACTCCCGGAGACATCGCCGCCACGATGTTCTCGTCGCTCGGACTCGATCCGTCGAGTCACTTCACCGACGCCGGAGGCCGCCCGTTTCCGCTGGCCACTGGCAAGCCGATCGGCGAACTGTACGGATGACATCGCCGCCGCCACCAACCATTGCGGAGTTGAGCGTCATTTCGGCGAATCGTTTCCAGTCGACAGGCGCTTGGGAAATCGGCGGCGAATGAGCAGGTAAACGCCCCAGGCAACCAGCGGCAGTGCGACCAGCGATTGAATCAGCCCGTCGATCCACCAATCGTGCTTGGCACGGGCAATGCCGCCAGTCCCGACAGGGATGCTACCTCCTGCGGGCAACGGCGGCTGGACGATGGCTGTCAGTCCCACATCGGCGGGCTTGATGACACGTCTCTGTCCCGTCGAGATCTCGAACACATCCACGCTGCCGGGATGTGGGACCATGACGTACTCACCGAGATCTTCCGTCGAAGTGATTGCCGGCCAGACGCGATCGGTTCCGACATCGTGCTTCCAAACCAGCAGCCCCGTTTCCAGATCGACACAAATCAGGGACGTCTTGCTCAGCAGCGCCACGGCGTAGTGTTCGTTGCGCGCGGTGAAGTCGATGGGGAATCCGCCGGTGTGCCAGGACAGTAGCGAATAGGGATCGCGCCATTCGGGATCGGGTTCCATCCGGCCCGTAGCCAAGTCGATGAGCAGTGGTCGCTGCCGCAATGGATTCCAGTTCGCGATCGGATTGCGAAGACCGAGACCATCGGGATGGTGGAATTGAACCGCTACGTGGCCGAAACGCGTCTCGACCTCCGCACGCCAGATTTCGCGTCGGTTGACCAGATTGAATGCCTTGTAGCCGCGAACGGTGGGACCGTTCGGAGTGGCTTGCCAAGAGGTCGAGATCGCCACGACATCGCCACTCACCGCGACGATGTCTACATAGCCCAGCATACCCTCACTGGCGAGAAGTTCTGCGAACGGCACTTCCATATCATCTCGCCCCGTTTCGAGATCGGTCCGCCGAAGGACATACTCATTCGTCATGCGTCGATCACGATGGCCATGGGTGAAAAGTTTGCCGCGATGTGACATGGCGACATCCCACGAAAAGTCCAGGTCGCGAACGACATGCTTGTCGCCGAGACGGATAATCTGATCCGTGACCAGCCAGTCGCCATGCACGGGCATCCCGCCATGCCACGCGCGCTGATCCTGCGGAACAGCAGACTGCCCGTCTCCCAACGGTAGAACATCCAACTCACCTGTGGCCCTGTGAATCAGCCGTTCTACGTACGCGTTGTTCGCAAACGAACGATGCAGGATGTAGTCCCCGGCAATCGCCAAAGTCGCACCGCTCGCAGGCTCCACCGAACAGGTCCACTTCCACTGGCCGGTCTTCAAGTCGATTGCCGTCAGCTTGGCGGCTCCGACCAGTTCGGGCGGCCATTCGATGAAGGCGACCTCATCCCGCGCCATCGCGCTCCTGACGCGAGCCACCTCGCGCCGAACCGGTTGCTCCAACGATGATGCGTATTCGGATGGGATCACCGGCGCCTGAGCCTGCAACAGAGCCGGTGCCGAGCACACACAAGCGAGTAGTTCAAACACGATCGTTGTGAACGTTCCGAGACGGTCTCTGACGAGAATCATGGGCAAGACTCCTTGAAGAATTGCACATCGGCGCACGCAACAGTGGTCCGGTTCATTGCCCGTGGCCGATTCCTCGCACCGACTGAACATTCTTTTCGTTGACCCGCCTTGTCGGCCCAAGTCATCGCAAGAGTTACTGCCACGGCCCGCGCCAGCGGCGAGAATAATCCGGTCATTGGCATAGAAAACCTCGTCCCGGTGGGTGACGCTGGACAGGGACAGCGGTCGCACAGCATAAAGGCGACTGCTCGAAATGTCGTTCGAGA
>JBBPIS010000296.1:0-2900 GCA_038040225.1 Planctomycetota bacterium | reverse complement strand
CCTAACCCCAAATCACACCGACATGTTCACTCTCTCTCAACTCTCAGCACGCATTAGTCGGATGAGCCCTCTTCCATCATCGAGTCCACTATGAAACTGATTGTCGTCACCCTCGGCATGTGTGGGTTGGTTGTGTCGGCCGTACGGGCCGAAACGATTTGGATCGAAGGCGAGAAGCCGATCAAATCGACGATGAACCGACATCCGTGGTGGTACGACCAAGTCAAAGAGGACCAGCTTTCCGGTGGCGACTGGATCAGCAACTTTGACGGCAAGAAGCAGGGCGAGACGGAGTACTCGGCCACAGCGCAGGAAGCCGGCAAGTTCGAGTTCTGGGTCCGTGCGAATCCGACGGCAACGAAGCTCTCGTATCGGTTGAACGAAGCCGATTGGAAACCGATTGAGTTTGAGAAGAATGCGCGCGAGGCGGCCAACATCGCGGGAGACGGCAAGCTCGACTTGCGGTTCATCGCGTGGGTGAAGGTTGGCAGCGTCGAGTTGAAACGCGGGGCGAACTCGGTCCACTTCCGCATGCACAGCGACAACAGCAACCATGGTGGGTTGGATTGCTTCGTGCTTTCCACGGAACCGTTCACGCCGCGCGGGATTCTCAAGCCGGGCGAGATTGCGAAGACAGCGGCTTCAGCGGAGAAGGATTGGTTTGCGTTCGATCCGTCGGCCGACAAGTTCGAGGCGTCGTCGGCGATCGACCTGCGGTTCCTCAACGAGAAGGAAGCGGGCGAGCACGGCGTCATCACCGCAAAAGACGGCCACTTCGTTCACAGTCAAACTGGCGGGTCGGTGCGTTTCTGGGCGGTCAACGGAGCAGCGGCCAAGTCGCGTGACGAACTGCGGCGCGAGGCACGGCAGCTTGCGAAGTACGGCGTCAATCTCGTGCGGCTGCACGGGCCGATGTTCGATAAACGGGGTGAGGTCGATCCGGCCAAGATTCAACGAGCCATCGACGTTGTCGAGACGATGAAGGCCGAGGGGATCTACACCCACTTCTCGATCTACTTCCCGCTGTGGCTCGATCCGCCGACGGATCTCGATTGGATGCCCGGCTACGACGGCAAGTCGCACGCATTCGCGACGCTCTATTTCAACGCCAAGTTTCAAGAGAAGTACCGCGGTTGGTGGCGGGCGTTGCTCACGACGCCCAGCCCGACGACCGGCAAGCGACTGATCGACGAGCCGGCCGTGTTCGGCGCGGAACTCATCAATGAGGACTCGCTCTTCTTTTGGACGTTCAACGACAAGAACATTCCGGACCCGCAGCTTCGATTGCTCGAACAGCAGTTCGGCGAGTGGCTGAAGACGGAATACGGCTCGCTCGACAAGGCCTTCGCCGCATGGAAGGGGATGAAGATCGGCCGCGATGCGCCGGCCGACGGGCGAGTCGGCTTCCGTCCCCTGTGGAACATCGCTCACGAACGAACGCCGCGCGATCAAGACACCGCGCGGTTCCTGACCGAACTTCAACGCCGCTTCTATGACGAGTCGTCACGCTTCCTGCGCGGCCTCGGTTTCCAAGGGCTGATCACCGCGTCGAACTGGGCAACCGCCAGCCCGGAGGTCTTCGGGCCGCTGGAGAAATTCACGTACACGACGGGCGACTTCATCGACCGACACGGCTACTTCGGCTGTCGCAACGAGGGACAATTCTCCGAGTGGTCGATGCGAGACGGACACTCCTGGGTCGATCGCAGTGCGTTGCGATTCGAGAGCGAAGAGCCGGGCAAGCCCGCATCGTTCGTGCATCCGGCGATGGACCCCAGCTACGACGACAAGCCGTCGATGATCTCGGAGACGACGTGGAACCGGCCGAACCGTCATCGCGGCGAGGCTCCGCTGTATCTCGCCGCGTTCGGAGCATTGCAGGACAGCGACTGCATCGTTCACTTCGCGAAGGATGGCGTCGATTGGTCGGTCAAGCCGGGCTACTTCATGCAGCCGTGGACGCTGACAGCTCCGACTCAGTTCGGCCAGTTCCCCGCCGCCGCGCTGATCTATCGGCGCAGTCTCGTGAAGACCGGCGACGTCATGGCCGACGTGACACTGGCCGTCGATGACTTGCTGAAGCTGCACGGCACCCCGCTTCCGCAGGACGCCGCATTTGATGAACTGCGACTGAAAGATGTCCCGCAAGGGACGACGCTGAAACAGGGCCAACGCATCGACCCGCTGATCCACTACGTTGGCCGCACGCGAGTCATGTTCGAGCCCAGCAAGAGTGGCCCTCCTTCGGTGAAGCTCACCTCACTCGTCCCGTTCATCGATCACGCAAAGAAAATCGTGACGAGCCAAACGGGCGAACTGAAGCTCGATTGGGGCCGGGGCGTTCTGACAATCAACGCCCCCGCCGCTCAAGGAGCCAGCGGCAACCTCGGCTCCGCGGGTGAGATCGCGCTTGCTGGTGTGACACTCTCGATTCCGCTCGACGTCGCTCACGCGATCGTCGTCAGCCTCGACGGCCAACCGTTGGCCACTTCAAAACGAATGCTGCTGCAAGTGATGACTGAGGAGAAGCCGACCAACTTCCGCACTGAATCGCTGGGCGACCGCCGCCACCGCATCACGTCCATCGGCGAGAACCCGTGGTTGGTTCGCAAGCTCAACGGCGTTGTTCGTCTGCGCCGCTCCGATGCCAGCAAACTCAAAGTCACCGCGCTCGATCAATTCGGCCAACCGACTTCGACCATGCTGACCGGTGCCGAGATTCGTCTGCAACCCGACGCGCTGTACTACTCGATTGAAGCCCCGTAGATGACAGGAAGGACCCCGTTTCGGACCCGGCTCCAGCGCCGTGCCCAGATTCAAAATGGCAATGGTGCTGGAGTCGCCTTACGGCTCCGTCCAGTTTGAAGTTGCACAAAATGTAGGGTGGGACCAGTGGCGCT
>JBBPIS010000295.1:0-2904 GCA_038040225.1 Planctomycetota bacterium | reverse complement strand
GGCGGCATCGTGGTCGATTACCCGCAACTCTCACGGCGTGTTATCCTTCCGCCCCCTCGGAAATAGAGGGAAAACGCGGTTCGTTGACAGCGGTTCCATAGGCGCTTAGCTCAGTTGGTAGAGCATCACCTTCACACGGTGGGGGTCATCGGTTCGAGTCCGATAGCGCCTACCAATGTAACCACCTCACGCCGCTCAGGTTATGACGGGGCGGCGTTTCCATTTTCTGATCCGAGCCTCCAAGTGTTCACCCAAGTGTTCACCGAGTCCAAGGTTGGCCAACTCGGACCGCGGTCGTGCCTCGCGAGTGGATCTATCGGCACCAGATCAGCTCGCCCTTGGCGACGAAGAAGTGCGCGCCGCAGCTTTCGGTCTCCCATATGGACGGAGCTAGGGTTGGTCGGCAAAGGCAATCTACCTTGATGGACCATCGATCCTTCCCTGCGAGCGGTAGCTGAATGTGATCGCCGCAACGCGGGCAGATCAAGTGAGCCCACTTCAGGTAGTCGCCTCGAATCTCAAGCACAATATGAATCGGTCGCAGTTCCTCAAGTGCCGGAGACTCAGGCGCTACTTGTGTGAGAAATCGCGGACGGCGCATGAACGGCAAGCGAAAAATCCGCTCGATCAGCCCGAGAGGTAAGCGACGCATCATGTTTGGTTTAGAAACGGTCTCATGTCACCGCGGCCATCGGATCTCCGGAGGCCACAGAGTGGGCATTCTGGTCGCCGCTTGCCACCGGGGATGCTGTCGGAATCTTTGACTTCATCAAATCGTCGCACGCGCTCTGCACAGTGGCCGTTGGGTCCACGGAAACCTGTCAGCCGATGCAGCAATTCGTTCACGGCCATGGCGGCAGTCTCGGTGGTGAACGTGACGACGACGGGACTGGGGTCGGCACCACCCTCGACGTACCCGGCACGGCGGTACTGGTCGTATATCTGGGGATCTCGTCGACGGAGACTTTCCTCCAGCATCCTCTGTGGACTAATAAGCTGCCGGCACACCTGGCAGGGATACCCGGGCTGCACAACGGTGACTCGTCCGTCGAACGTGTCGTAGCCCCCTTGGGGATTTGGCTCAATGAGGACGCCAAGATCGATCACTGGAATCAAGTAGAAGTGAGCTAGACGGTTGAGGAAGTTGCGGCCGAGGTGGTCATCGGTACAGCCGAAAACGATGTCGCACGAGCGGATCGCATCGCGACATTCAGGTGCATCGACAAAGGTTGTCATGCGCACGACTGATCGCGCAAGTCCGATCGCCGCGATCGCGTCAGCCACGACATCAACCTTGTACCGGCGAGCGATGGCATCGGAGCGCGTAGAAAAGTGCAACCGGTTCAGGTTCGTGTCGTCGACTCGATCGGCATCAATGAGAAGAAAGCGTGACACGCCGGTTCGCGTCAGTAAGCTGGCCACGGCGGACCCCGTGCCTCCGCAACCGACGACGCCTACGCGGAGGTGCGTTAAGTCTTCCACTGTGCGCGCGCCGAAGACCCGAGTTTGCCGGTCGAACTCGGAGGGCGGGATACCCTGGCCTCTTCCCGAGTAGCGAATCGCAAAGCGATCTCCGACGACTCTGGTCATCTCCACGGGCTGCGGTTTGAGATCTGGCTCGTACGCTCGAACCAGGAATTCGCCTTCGTCGTCCATGACCATCGCGAAGTGCGGCCGTTCGGTCTCCATGCGGCCGAAGACGATCTCGAATGATTCTTTATCCGCTGCATCATCGCGTATCGAAAAAAAGAGACCGCCCTGCGGATGGGAGTGCGCGACGCAGATGGCGTAGTCCTTCGACATCGCCACTTTAGCGAGCTTGAACAGCGGCGTGGTGGACCAGATCAGAGAGACCGGGGTTCTGAGCAAAAACGCTTCTTCCGGCACTTCTACCACTTCGCGAACAAGCGCACGCTCCTCCACGACTCCCGTCCAAGGGTCCACTTGACGCGAGCGACCGCACAAGAGCAGGGCGCCGCCCTCGTTCTCGTCGCGGAAGAGCAGTTGGCGGAGATGCTGGTACTGCTCATCGAGGATGGTGAAAGTATGACGAACCACTACGCGCTCCGCAGCTCTGCACGAATGTAGCTGAGGTATGTGCGCAATCCGTCGATACCGACGCGCCAATCGCTGTCTTCGAGATGCCGTGACCAGAATTGCCAAGGCTCGCCAAACAGGTCGACGGGCCCTGTGGCGCGGTCTGGATCGGTTCCGTCCGGACGCTTGAGGTGTGGTGAGGTATAGAAGCTGTCGAGTTTCGTCGTCGCGTAGCCGATCGGCATGAGAATGAGCAGCTCACAGGTCGATGGCATGACCAGCTGACCTTCCACCAGAGCGCGCAAATTGCCGTTGACGGCAAACGCAGAGAACAGGATGCCGTTGCGCTCTGTGCCGTCCGGCAGCTTCTCTGTCTTCAATTCGTACGCGACGCCGTTGTCGTCGAGGAACTCCTGGTCCTCCTCAGGAAGAAAGCTCATGAGCCAGGATTCGTCTTTGGCTTGCGGGTCTGAAACCGCTTCACGCCGTGCGGCTCGGCCTGGAGGTCGAGATCGACGGGTTGGGCGCCACCAATCTCCGGGTCCTCGCCGCTACCCGGAACGAGTTGATTTACGACCCAGTCAGCCGGGCTGCCGGCGAGTTGGAGAATCTGCGCTCCGTTGATGTGACGATCCGGCCAAGGCTTCTCGACCTTATTGACGATCAGCTTGTACTCCGTCTTCTTGTCCTGTTCAGCCATATGCCCTCCCTGCCTACGGCCGGTCGACTTTCTTGACCGGCGCTTCTTTAGAATCCTTCATGCGGTTGATCCTGTCGGGGCAGCCATAGCCTGTTGTCATCTCGGGCTTTCATCCGAGGCAGCGGCGCGCGACTCACCGGCATTCCATTAGGTGGAGCAGGTTGTCG
>JBBPIS010000294.1:0-2915 GCA_038040225.1 Planctomycetota bacterium | reverse complement strand
CGGGTTATGGTTTGGGCAGTTTCGATCGCATGAATTCGGCGATCTGCTCGATGGCCTGCCGGGATTCCGGAAGCCCCCTGATCTGGAACACGTGGACCATGCCCGGCCAGACTTCGAACTTCACAGGGATCCCGTCTGAAAGAGCCTTCTTCGCCACTCGGACGCTGTCGTCGCGGAGCATTTCGTGCTCGCCGACCTGAATCAGCAGCGGCGGAATGCCGCGGTAGTCGCCGAAGACGGGTGAAGCCAGCGGGTTGCGGAGATCTGTCTTCCCCAGATAGCGATCCCGAAACTCGGGCATGGTTCGCGCACTGATGATGGGGTCATGGACTGTCTTCAGGGACTCGCTCGCGAGCGTGAAGTCCGTGGCCGCCGAAAGGGCGATTCCTCCCGCCGGGAGCGGCCGCTGGCGGTCTCGCAGCGCCAGCAGTGTTGCCAGAGTCAGGTTGCCGCCCGCCGAATCCCCGGCGATGAATGTCGCCTTGGCAGGGCCGGGGCCGGACGGCCCGTTCGCGATCAGCCAATCGTGAGCGGCGACACAATCCTCGAGCCCGGCGGGGAAAGGATGCTCCGGCGCCAGCCGGTAGTCGGGCAGGAGCACGGCGCACTTGGTCGCCACCGAGATGTCGGCCGCCAGCGGAAGATAGTTTCCTCCCGACCCTGAGACCCAGCCGCCGCCGTGCAGATAGAGGAGTCGCACATCGGGGTCCGCGCCGGGCGCGAGAACCCATTCACACGGAATCTCTCCGATCTTCAACCGAATGAGTTTGATGTCTTTGTTGGCGGGCTCTTGGCGTGACCCCATGCCCGCCCGCAACCCCTTGAGATCGAAGTCTACCGTGCCGAAGGGCGTGTTTTTGCGCAGCCTTTGCAGGTATGCAATGCCTTCTGGCGAGACCACCCGTGGCTTGTCCGCCGACGCTCCCGACGGCGGCGGAATGTGGCCATTGTCCTGCTTGGAACTCGCAATGGAATCTGTTTGAACGGGGGCTTGGGGGACAGGCGTCTGGGGCTGTGGCGGGTTGTCGGCAACGGCATACGCACCGACTGCGACCACGAAGACCAGCAGCGCCGTGACGGAACAGCGTTTCATCTCGATTCTCCGATTTGGTGATGACCAGGGTGATGCTCGCATTCTGACTACCGCAGACGATGCTTGCCATTGACTGTTGCTTCGTCTCTGAATCACGACCACTCTTGCAGGTGAGAGGCGCATCTATCTTGTTGCATGCGTCAGAGCGAAGTATGCTCGGAACCAAGCGATTTGGCCCCGGGATCCGGATAGACCAGGTTCTGCAACATGTTGAATCTCCTCTCGACCGACAGCAAGGGAATCGGTCGTCGTGAGTTTCTGCGGATTGGGTCTCTGGCGGCTGGTGGAGTGACTCTGGCCGATCTTTGCCGGCGTCGGGCGATGGCCGATCACGCGCCGCGGGATTCCGCTGTGATCCAGATCTTCCTGTGCGGCGGGCCGAGTCAGCATGATACGTTTGATCCCAAGCCGCTGGCTCCGATGGAGTGCCGGCCGTTTGATTCCATTGAAACGGCGATGCCAGGCGTGCGCGTCACGGAATTCTTCCCGCGACTGGCGGCGATCTTCGATGAGTTTTCGGTGGTTCGGTCCGTCCATCATGGCGATGGCAGCCACAATCACAGCGTCCACTGGATGCAAACCGGACGTTATCCCGACAAGCTGGTCTTCGGCCAAAATCAGTTTCCCGCCAGTGGTACCGTCATCTCCAGGTATCGGGGAGCCAATGCCCATGGCCTGCCGCCCAATGTTGCGATTCCCGATGGCTTCTACTACAGCACCGCCGCCTACTTGGGATCTCGCTACGATCCGCTGGAAATCCCCGATCCGAACAAACCCGATTTCCATGTGCCGAATCTGAAGCCGATGGATGGCATCACGACCAACCGACTGGATGATCGACTGCGAATTCTGAAGGGGCTGGATCGCTACCGCCGCGATGTCGATACGCACGGTCAGTTCGCCGCGATGGATGCCTTTCAGGCTGCGGCGCAGGACATGATCTCCGGCCCCGCCGTGCGACGCGCGTTCGATATCAGTAGTGAAGATCCGCGGCTGCGCGAGCGCTACGGACGAACGCGGCTCGGGCAGGGCTGTCTGCTCGCCCGGCGGCTGGTGGAAGCGGGGGTCACCTTCGTCAATGTGAAAGACTACGAGTTTTTTGAATGGGATCTGCACGGAACGGTTGGCGGACCCGGCATTGAGGGGACGAAAACCAAAGGCCCGCATCTCGACATGGCCTTGTCGAGCCTGATTCTGGATCTCAAACAGCGAGGTCTGTTGAACCGGGTGCTGGTGCAGGTGTTTGGCGAGTTCGGTCGCACTCCGAATATCAACACGACCGCCGGCCGAGATCACTGGGGGAACGTCTTCACCGCCCTGTTCGCTGGCGGCGGATTGCGCCACGGTCAAGTGATTGGTTCGAGTGATGCCAAGGGTGCGTTGCCGTTGGACCGTCCGCTCGGCCCATCGGATTTGCTGGCCACGATGTACCGCTTCCTGGGGATTTCGACGGACATTTCGCCGACTGATTTCTCCGGCCGACCAATCCCCTTGTTGCCCGGCGGGGAGCCGATCCGCGAGATGTTTGGCTGAGTCTTGTCTGGTTCGCTCAGTGGCACATCGGAAGCCTGCGTGTCGATCAGCGGCCCGAACGACGACAGGCCGTGCAGTCCTTTTGTCTGGGCGTTGTGACTCCGTCGGAGACCGGCCATAACATCTGACGCAAACGATCGACTCGACGGTCACGACGGACTGGATGTGCGACGCCTGCTTCGCAAGAACTCACTGAATGGAAGAATCCCTATGGATCGTCTCTCTCTCCGCCTCATCCTCTTGGTCCCATTTCTACTCAAGGCCCTCGTCGTTCGGGCGGAAGTTGTGA
>JBBPIS010000293.1:0-2930 GCA_038040225.1 Planctomycetota bacterium | reverse complement strand
ACCTTCGGGACGTAGAGGTCGCAGCTTCAAATCCTGTCATCCCCAATTGATGAGACAAGAAGCCCTTCGACGAGTACGTCGAAGGGCTTTCTTATTGTGAGGACGAGGGTTGTATCGACGAGTCCACAGTTCAAAAAAACGATTTCGCGGATTCGACGTTTTTGGCATAGTCGGCGGTAAGCCATATCTGGCGAAGCGATTGTGAAAGTTCAAGAACTTTAACGGCCAAGTCGCAGACTTCGTCAGGGCGAGCGGTCAACGGTGGATCACTTGGTGACGGGCTTCTGCACGACCATTGCCGCGCGTTTGTTGCTGCTTGACTCTTGAGTTTGTTTCGAGACGGTGGATCAACGAATCCAATCTCAACGACCTCATCACGGCAAATATCTTTTCCACAACAGCGAGGTGGCTTCAGCACCGCCCGAGGCGATGGTTCGGCCGTCTGGGCTGCAGGCGACACAACGAACATCACCGGGGTGTTTGGTAAGGGTCTTGCTTTCCATGGCGATCTCCAGATTCCAGACTTTGATCGTCTGATCCTTGCCGCACGAGATGACCCGCTTGCCGTCCGGGGTGAAGAGTGCGTCGTAGGCAGGCCCCGCATGGCCTTCGAGCTTGAGGACTTGCTTGCCGGTTTCAACATTCCAGATGCGGATGGTCCGATCTTCGCTCGCTGAGACCAGTTGCTGGCCATCGGGACGAAAGGCGACCGAGTGAATACCATTTCCATGCCCGACGAACGCGCGTCTCTGCTTGCCCGTCGCCACGTCGTATGTGCGAACGGTCCAGTCCCAACTGCAAGTGGCGATCGTCTTGCTATCGGGGCTGAAACAGAGGCAGTTCACAAGTTGGGTCTTGAAATCTCGCACCAGTTTCCCGGTGGACGCCTCCCAGATTCTGACTGACTCGTCCCAGGAACCGGTGGCAAACAAGGTGCCGTCAGGGCTGAAGGCCGCGCCGTCAACGCGTTTTTTGTGTCCATGAAGGGTGAAGACTTCCACGCCCCGTTCGACATCCCAAACCTTTGCTGTGTTGTCTTGAGCCCCTGTGATGACTCGTTGACTGTCGGGACTGAATGCAACAGCCATGATGTGACCTTGGTGTCCTTGAATCGTGCGACGGAGCGTACCATCACTGGCAGACCAGAGACAAAGGGCGTTGTCGTCGCCTCCTGTGGCGATCCAGCGACCGTCCGGGCTGAAGGCGATGCAGTCGATCGGCCTCTTATGCCAGACGAGCGGAATGACGAGGGGCCGCATGATGTAATACCGGATGCCGACGACTCCCAGAATGCAGGCCAGGACAATACCCACCAATGCAAATGTGGTGACGCGCGTCGAATCGGTTGGAAGTGGGGGCAACGGGCGCCTTGTGGCCTGCACCTGAGGGATCACGGTTACAGGTGACTGGACCGACTTTGGCGGAACTGCCTGGTGCTGAGTTGAGATCACTTCGGTTGCGAGCGGTTTTGATTCGGGAGGACTGGAAATCGGTTTGACGGGAGCCACCGACGTCGTCGCCGATGATTTCTTGATCGCCTCCGGAGACTTCTCCGTCGAAACCTCGCGGCTCAGATTCGGGGTGCAGAATTTCTGCAACTCCGGCACCGTGGCCACTCGCTGCCAATTCTCCGACTCACCCCGACAGACCTCATCATCTGGACTAATCGTGCCGCTTTTCAGCAGTTCGTTCAACGCGGTGATTTCGACCGGTCCGAACTCTTGCCCGAGAGTGCGCCACATCCAATTGCTCATGTTTTTCTCGCACCACCCTCGTTCGCTTCATCCGGTAATACAAGATTGTTCAGAGCGAAACCGCTGCTCACCACTCGCCAGCGACCTCGTGATTCTGGCTGGTGAAGATCGCGTTCAGAGTGGCCTGATTGACAGACTCGCTCATGAAACGAACCGACCCGTCCCCGAGCAACAAATGCGCTCCTTGACCATGGCGGCTACGTGGTCCCGCATTACTGTCGACATCGTTTTGGAATGAACAGTTGAGCCTATTGGGCATTGGGTCGCAGAAAGGGATCCAGTCGGAATTCGAATCGCCATTGATTCCCCGACAGAGCGAATCGCAGTCGAGTCCCAGGCTGGCCGAGCCCGCGGCCGGAAATGCCCAAGTCCCTCGATTGTCGCGCGGGGACGGCTGGATCCGGAGTTCGGCAACCAGGACGGTCTGGCTGGACCCATCTGTGATGTCGGAGTGACGAACCGCGACGTTTTGCCCCATCGCGCCGCGATACTTGACCTGTTGCCAGTCGTCCGTCCCCCAACTGCCAGCGCCGAAACTGGCTCCATAGTTACCGCGACGGTAGGTGATCCCCAATCTGGGTTCGAAAGGAACTTCAGCGCCAGTGTCGGTCGGGCATAGGTATCCAGGGACCGAGGCATCTCGCAATTTGCTGTTTGTGGAGTCGTCGGTACTCACTGTTGGAGAATACGAATTGTAGAGAGGGGCTGCATCCAAATACGGCAGGAGTGCAATCGTCCAAGTACTCCGCGGCTCATCCCGCCCGTTGTTCAGGAAGGTCGGTGCCCGAATGGAGGCCGGGGGGAAAATACCGTGCGTCCCGTGATAGTTCTCTAACGCCAGACCGATCTGCTTGAGATGGTTCCGGCACTGAGTCCGCCGAGCCGCCTCACGCGCCATTTGAACCGCTGGAAGCAGTAGGGCAATCAAAACGGCGATAATCGCGATGACGACCAGCAACTCAATCAAGGTCATTCCCGTAGGTGATCGAAGCGACGTAGGCTTCCGGCGAGCGATGACAATTATTTGAGACACTTGGCATCTTTTCATGAGCCGCATCCACCCCACTTGAGACGGGCTGCCGACGGTCATTGATCCAGAGATTCGACAGGCGGAAGGATCCTGTCGCTTCGTTTCACTTCAGGTTGCTTGCCACCTGCTGACGATGCCGACTGCGG
>JBBPIS010000292.1:0-2931 GCA_038040225.1 Planctomycetota bacterium | reverse complement strand
CGTCGTCCCATTCATCGGTTGGTGATCTATTGCTACACACCTGTTAGGAGAGGCCATTTTGTAGGCGGCCCAACGGCCTGCGGTTCACCGGCGCCGACCGCGCGCGGAGATGCAAGCTCTTGGAGGACAGTAAAGCAGCGGTTCGCGTCCGGTGCAACCGCTTAGTTGGGCGTCGCCGCGCGGGCCTCGCCGTTGGACTCTTCGAACCGAAGCGGCACCGAACGATGCAGAGCCGTTCTTAGGCAGGCCTGGTGAGACCAAATCGTCTGCCCGGCACTTCGACCGGGCCAAGAGAGATCCACCGTGATTGCTCGTGCTTCAGTGAGTCCTTCACCGCAGATGCAGCACTGCAAGGTGTCATTCATCGTGGTGACGCCCAACGTTCGAGCTAACCGGCCCGCGGAGGCCGGACGCCTTGGCCTGCCGTAGCGGGTCCGGTTGAGCGAGTGGTTAGGCGTCGCTCTCACGACGGGTATCGTTTTCGCACCTCTGCCACTGACGCTTTGACGAGTTTCTCAAGCACTCCGACGTCAATGTCTGAAAGCCTTTTGATGTAGAGGCAGACCTTGCCCGTCCTGTGCTTTCCAAGCTGCTGCAGGAGTTCCTCGCGTGATTCAAATCCATCTGCGATGTAGACAACAATCTCTGGTTTTCTGGACGAGAACCCAGCGAGGCATGCGTCGCCTTCGTGCCCAGTCTCGTACCGGTAATGGTAGCTGCCGAAGCCGACAATGCTTGGCCCCCACATCTTGGGCTCGAATTTCGTCACCTTCTTCATGAGCGCGGATATCGCCGCACAGTCTGCCCGACGTCTTGGATCCTCGATGGTATCGAGATACTCCTCAACGCTTGCTTCCGTCTGCTTCGTCTTCAGTTCAGCCATGGAACCTCCGGGGCGAAAAGGCAGTGGCTTGCGACGCCTAACGCACATTGAAAGCACGCCCCTTCCTGCTACCTTGGGATTGCGAAAAACGAGGAGCAGGAAAGGAGCGGCTGCCATGAAGAATCAGGCGATTCAGTATCTCGCGTTTGATGTTCACCAGGCAACGGCTGTGGCGACGGTCCGTGATGAGCACGGAGCGATCCGAATGCGGGCGACGGTGCCGACCGAGGCGTCAGCAATTCTGGGGTTGGTACGCAGTCTGGGTGGACGAGTGCACGTCGCGTTCGAGGAGGGCACGCAGGCCCAGTGGATGCACGATCTGCTGCAGCCCCACGCCGAGCGGGTGATCGTCTGCAATGTGCGGGGTCGTAGCGAGACCGGCAACAAGAGCGATCGGATCGATGCCGACGGGCTCTCTGAGATGCTGCGCGTGGGCTCAGTGAAGAGTGTGTACCACGGCGCAAGCGGCATGCTGACGTTGAAGGAGCTGGTGCGCTGTTACACGAACCTGGTCGACGACTCGATGCGAGTCATGCTGCGGATCAAGGCATTGTTCCGCGCGAGAGCGATCCCCACCCCCGGAACCTCGGTCTACCGGGTTGCGTATCGGGCAGCGTGGCTGGCGAAGATCGAGAGCCGCGGCGCCCGGATGCGGGCCGCGTCGTTGTTGTGGCAGCTCGACGGTCTGCTCGAGCTGCGGCCGAAGGCCAAGGCGGACATGATCGCGGAGGCGCGTCGACAGACGGGATACAAGGTGCTCCGATACGCCGGCCGTCGTGGCCGGTCCTTGAGTCCAGCTCTTTCCGCCGTCGGAACTTCGCCACACCCCAGGCATGTCTATCGGGGTGGTGAAATCGGAACTGATCACCGCGAAAACGATGTTCGGATTTCTCGGATCGACCGCGATCATTCCCAGCGGTTTGCGTGGACCGGTGCTCGTCCACCGGTTTTGATCAGCGGCGACTGATGCAACGATCAACATGGAAGCGACAATTGGCCAAGTGGGTAAGAGTCGAGACGAGTTCGTCGGCATTCGTATCAGCATTGTAAGTTCCGACTGACACGCGGGCAATGCGTTTCAATCAATGAGTCTTAGCTGTGGCTCAACGCAGACGACTGTCGATGACGCGCGCGCTCTCAGTCGTGCAAGCGTCGGTGATGCAGAGATTGTAAACCTTTCGCGATTCGTACCGAAGCACAGGCAGAATACATGCAGGTGATCTTTCTACCTCCTTTCTTGGTGCAATTCCGATCGTGGACAGCGGGAAACGCGAGTCGCGACTGGAGAACAAAGGTGATCGGTCGCCTTAGGCGAGCTTGATGCTCGCGCGTGCCTCTCTCTCGCCAGGGCCCGTGTCCGCCCAACGGACCTGCGCTTCAGCCGCGCGGTGCCTCCCGCGGCAGAATCGCCACACGTTCATGGTATCGCTGACGCGGCGAGGAACGGCACCGCGTCGGCTGCTAGCGCGAGTTGGGCGCCGGTCCATCGACTGGCAAGTAGAACCCCCAAACATTCGCGGAGAACTCGCCGGCGGCGAAACAGAGCACGTGGCCTTCGAAGTTGACTTCGTAGATCCACATGGAGTGACGTTGCGACGGGTACTGCGGGTGCGCAACCGTGATTAGCGATTCGTCAACACGGCGCCACTTTACCGGCCATGGGTCGAGCCCGAGGCCAGGCACCGGGCGCCCCTCGATGACGATCGCAACGAAACGCCAGCCAGGAGTGATCGCTTGCATTGTGCGCCCAACTTCTTGCGGTTCACCCGCGCGAACCGCGACGCCAAGAAGTGTAAACCTTGCGAGGAAAGAAGGCAGCGGTTCGCGTCGGTAGCGCGGAGTTGGGCGACCCGTTACGGCGCTTTTACGGTAACCCGGTTCACCAGTGGCTCGACTCGCAGCGGAAGGTTGTATTCGCGACGACCGGCCGACCACCTAACACCGGTGAGCAGAAGTGGACTCAACTCCGCGAAAAGATACTTCGTGCGTGACGAATCGTAGGAGACCGGAAAGGTGGCCACGCCTTCGCGATCGGCTTGCCGACCTCG
>JBBPIS010000291.1:0-2981 GCA_038040225.1 Planctomycetota bacterium | reverse complement strand
TCAACTTCGTGCCGCAGCGCGGACAGGCAAACCGAACCGACACGGCGGGCTACTCCTTCTCGATGACGGCCAGCTTGAGTTCCATACCGGGAACCGCCGCCGCCACGGCGGCCACGCGCGCCACGTCGCGCAGCCGCACATTCTTCTCGGCCTTGATGAGCACCGTGTTTTTCTGCGAACGCAGGCCCTCTTCGACTGCCGCCCGGACGGCCTTCTCCTGCTCTTCCCGCTCGACCAGCGGTTCGCCTTCCCGGCCATCGCCCACGTAAACCTGACCGGCCGAACGATCGACACCCTCAATGATCGAGACGATCACGGACGTTTCGCGATCGGCCGCGATGCAGTGTTTGGCGACCGGCAGGTTCAACTCGCCCATCGCCGCGCCGATCGTGGTGACCAGAAAGTAGATGTTCATCATGAACACGAGGTCGATCATCGCCGTGATGTCAAAGTTCGCATCGGCCTGCACCGTGCGCGGTACTGCCAGCGGATTTTCGGGGTCGTCGAGACTCGGCGAGTTCGAGGCGGTGGTCATGCGTGGTTCCGGTCAATCAGTGGCTGGTGCGGAAGTGTTCGAGCACCTGCGTCAGACTGGAGGCCAGCGACTCCTGAAGCAGCCTCAGCCGGATCGACATGCTGGACAGAATGTATCCCAGCGGGATCGCCGTCCCAAGACCCATCGCCGTGCAGATCAGAGCAATACTAATCTCGTCGGCGATCTGCGACGGTTGGATCTTTTCGCCGGTGCCGATGCGTCCGAACGCGGCCATCATTCCGAGCACGGTTCCGAACAGACCGAGCAACGGTCCGTTCTTGATGACGGTGACGATCCAACTGACGCGGTATTCGAGGTCCGCCAGAATGTCGCGCTGCATGGAGGTCGAGACCCGTTGACGAAGCTGGTGAAACTCCTGCCCGCGGTTGGCGATCATCAACAGGACGAGGCGGGGCAGGGCGCGAAAGTCGTAATCGCACATCTTGGCCGCCGAGTCGTAGTCCTTCTTTTGCAGATGCCCCTGCAATTCGTCGAGGAACGCCGCTTCGGCATCGACCGAGCGAAACCGAAGCTGCGACAAGCGCCGCCAGTTCAGGATCACGCAGTACATCCCCCACAGAAAATTGAGGGCGAGGAACCCGTAGCTGAATTTCTCCAGATACTTGACCAGTTCGGTGGTGTGCATCTCAACTCCTTGGCAAACCGATCTCGGACACGAATGCGGGGCGATGCTACAACGCGGTGAAGCCGTTCTCAATCACCGGCGCGCGACGACAGGAAGGCCTGAAGTCCGGCCTTCGGAAAAGCCGGACTTCAGAAGCCTCGGACAACAACTCGAACAGAAATGAACTCACTGAAAATAGATCTGACGTGTGACGGCGAACTGATAGCCACCGCCCGCCACCTCGACGACGAAGTACGTGCGGCGAATCTGCCCCACCGGGCGGCCTTTGTAATCGCGTTCGAGTTGGGCCAGTTTGGCTTCGGTCGCTTTGGGATAGAAATGGAAGATGGGGGTGTCCCCTCGCAGTTCGATGTCGGCCCGTTTGAAGAGGTCCACGTCGGCACCGCGGCGATCGCCCCCCTGCCATGTCATGTAGAGACGCTGTTCGTCCTTGCCGGTCTTCACGTAGCGGACCTCGGGAACCGGCTGACTCAACTTGGAGAGATAGGCCAGTCGACCGTCGGGCAGGAGAGCACCCAGTTCAACACCAAAGAAGGCCAGTTGTTTCGCATACTCGTCGAGTCCCGCCTTGTCTCCGAAGCGAACGAACCACCGCTGCTCACGCGGAAAGCCGCCGGTTCCTCCACCAAATCCGAGTCCCTTCCTGCCCGTTCCCTTCGCACTTCCCGGACGGCCCTTGTTTTCGATGCCGGTGTCGAACTGAGGCGGAGACTGCTCGGCTCCGGCCACCAAACCGACTCCCGATTCCGAGGCGGTGGCCACGGTGGAGAGCGCCTCGGCGATCTCCACGCGATCCGAGACTTCTTCGACGGGAGCGGCATCGCGCACCTCGGGCAACGGAGAATCGACCCTCAGCGTTTCGCCGGGCGTTCCATCCTCGAAGCCGCCGGGCAACTCAACCAACTCCATCGACACCCCTGCCGGAGGCGGAGGCAGTCGATCGGCAAGCCACTTCGACACGACGCCCAGACAGACGATGCCGACCGCCGCGAACAACACCATCGACCACGAACTGACCCGGTCGTAGGGGGTCGTCTTGAGAACGGGAGTCACGATGGCGTTGGATTTGGTGGACATGGCGCTCGCTGAGTGCCCCGGATGCTGCGAGCGTCCGGGGCACTTTGGTATCGCTGGAGGCGGTTTCAAAAGACAAACACTAACCCGAAGCGTAAGCGAGGGCGTCGGGAATTTCTGCGTGGAATCGTCCCTCGCTCACGCTTCGGGTTAGTTTTGAAACCGCTTCTAGGATTTTCGTTTGAGCAGAGTTCGATCGTCTCGTTCGTCGTAAGGCCGGACTTTGAAATACCACTTTTGCCAGAGGCTGGCGGAGTCCTTTCGCCACTTGTCGAGGTGCATCTTGCGTTCCTCGTCGGAGGCGTCGTCTTTCAGTCCCTCGGTGGGATCGATTGGCAGTCCGCAGCCCTCCGGCTTGCGACTGAGGATGCTCAGGCCAACACTGGCCTCGCGCGAAACTGATTCGTCCGCATCAGACAGTCCGCGAATCAACAGCGTCGCGCCGCTGATGTTGCCGGTGCGTCCGAGCGCCCACATCGCCGTGCGCCGAACTTCGACTCGCGTGTCGGTCGCCAGCTTTTTCAAGCGGTCCACCTGACCGATCAAGTCCTCGGGACGATCCAGTTGCACCGCCTCGACCACCGCGGCCTGAACGGCCTCCACTTTCGCATCGCTCGATTGTTCGAGGTCTGCCAGCAAACCATCGACCCGGCCTTGCAGCTTGCGTGTCGCAATCTCCCCCTCCTTGACCTGCACCGCGTTGAGGTTATCCGGCAAACCTCGGCC
>JBBPIS010000290.1:0-3030 GCA_038040225.1 Planctomycetota bacterium | reverse complement strand
CGAAACTACTTCAAGCATTGCGGCTACCGCTACACCTGAAATGCAACCGCTCTAACGATCAGCTCATCCACCACTGTCGATAGCGGGACCAGCCGGATGCCGTTCTTCGCACGGGGAAGTCCGACCCCTGCCCGAAAAACCATCTCATTTCGGGGGTGCGACGTCGGGCAGCTTGGGAAGCGGTGGCCGCTCCTGAGAAGCATCGGGACCGTCGCTGTCGGCGGGGGGATTGGCCAGCCGGATGACTCGCAACTGCTCGAAGGGATCGGGAATCGACAGTCGCAGGAACGTCGCCGGATTCGGTGTCGCGAGCGGAACGGCGGACGTGAGCAGCCGATGAGCCGAATCGGAGCCTGGATCATCGACCACTTTCACCGCCGGTTCCGTCGGCAGCGGGAAGCGGGCGAGCGCCGGCGTTTGCAGCGGATTCGGCGATGACACATACGCCCGGGGTGCGACCGGCTGTTGCGGGAAGACGGGCCGGAGCGGGTCGGAATCGGAGGCGAGTGTCGGGACATCCAGAACCGGCCTGCGCCAATCCGCCGGGAGTCGTTCGTGAGTCAGTGTCGTCGGCGCACCGGGGAAGGCAGAAAACGGCAGCGACCACAGGTGAGACCGCACTTTCTCGGCACCGAACATTCGAGCCGGCGCGGGCTGCGCGGTCATGGGCAGCGTCGGCATCGTGATCTGCTGAGGTGGCACCAGTCGCTCGGAAAGAAACTGGGCGTTCGCCGTCGAAGAGACGAGCGCGACCACGGTGAATGTCAGGCACGAGGAGCATCGAAGGAAGCATGTCATGGCGCAGTTCTCAAGGAATGAAAGTCTCACTCAGACCGATGCGGTTACGGAACTTGAATGACGAGTTGCACGTCCGTGCCGATCTCGGGCAGCACCTTGGGGTTCGTCTCCAGCTTGATCAGCGGCTCGTCCTTCATCGTCAGGCCGGTTTGAAACACGGTCTCGTCGGTGACGGGGAAGATGGCGATCAGGGTTCCGGTCGTGTCGGCGCCGTACACGGTCTCAGGCTTGTTCGGATCGGGTTGCTTGGAGATCGAGCCGGTGAAGATCCACTTCAACGGCGGCATCGCCTTGGCCGTCTTGCGATCGACGAGAGCCTTTTCGATGGGGAGTCGCTTCGTGAGACCACCCGCGCCGGGCAGGTCGAGGAAGATTTTCACTTCCGGTCCCACAGCGGCGGCCCCTTCCCCCTTGGCGGGCTTTCCCGGCTTCAGCCCGAGACTCTCGACGGCCTTGTGAATGTCGCTCGGCTTCGCGTCGAACGTCAACACGGTTTCGTGAGCCTTCTGCCCCTTCGGTGCCGGCAACGAAGCAATGACTTCGATCGGATAGATCTCGCTGAGGTTCGGTAGCTTTCGCAGAGCGATCTTCGAGGCGATGGTGACGGTCTTCTTGTCCTTGTCGATCTTGATCGCTTCGTTCGGTTTGTCCTGTGCTGCCGTCGACGCCACAAGCAGAAGCATCGCGCTGAGGCACGAAGTTATCTTGGCGACAGTTCGATACGCCGTACACATGGAGAGCAAAGTGGCCCCCTGGGCTACCTGACTCGTCTTGAGATCTCGTTCGTTCATTGCTTCGACTCCCCACAGATTGCGTCAACGTGTCACGTCTAGTTGTTTCCCAGGCACACCACGGCGGTGCTGGCTTTCCCGCCGGACTCCAGATTGCAGGTCGCGACAAACAACCGGCCGCCTGACACCACGGGGCCGCCGTAGACCATTCCCGGTGCCTGCACCGCAGGTTCCGACGCCAGATCAAACGTCCAGACGGGCTTGCCGTCCGCCAGTGAAATGGCTTTCACGACGCCCTTGAGGTCGGCGACGTAGGCGGCGTTGCCGGCAATGGCCGGGCTGGCGAAGTACGGTGCGCTTCCATCGACCGACCACTTTTCCTGACCGCTGACGACGTCCCACGCGCGCACTCTGCCATCGGTCGCGGTAAAGACGGCCAACGGATCCTTCACCGCCACGGCCGAGACAACTCCGGCGGGCAGTTCTTTTCGCCATTTCACCGAACCGTCCGCCAACGAGATCGCGAGGACTTCGCCCTGAGCCTTGCCGGCTTCTTTTGGTTCCAGACGCACGCTGCTGCATCCGACTAGCACGAGATCACCGACCACCGTCGGCCCGGCCCACGGATTGAACTTCAACGGAGTCTTCCAGACGACGCTTCCATCTCCCACCTTCAGGCAGTGGAGGGCGCGCAGGCCGCTCTGTTCCACATCGAGGAACGCCGTCGCGGCGAGAACTCGATCCCCCACGACGGCGACCGCGGCATCGACGTGCCACTTCCCTGCTCCGACCTGCCAGGCCAGTTTGGGACGGGGCTTCGGCAGCGAGTCTTCGCTCGGCGCGATCGCAAAGTCGGGATCGGTCTTCTTCTCCTGCTCGTACTTCGCGAGCAGTTCCTTCCAGCGCTTGTCGAGCATGGTCTGTGCCGCCGCGGCATCGACCTCCTTGCCGTCTAATTCCAATCGGGTGGTATCGACGCAGAGGACGCCCGCGTTGCCTCCGCCGATGAACACTCTTCCCCCCGCGATGGTCGGCGCTCCTTCGAGATGCACCAACTGGCCGGGGACCGGCAACTGCCACAGCGGCAAGCCGGCATCGAGCCTCACCCCGTGCAGGACGGCTCCGTCGGTCTGGTGCATTCCGTCGCCGAACACCACCAGATTTCCGGCGACGGCGGGAGCACACACGGTTGGCAGCTTGAGGTACGGCACCGACTTCGCCCAGCGCACCCGCTGTTTGGCATCGGGATCGACAGCCAGCGATTGAAACGTGGAGGTGTTGAATGCCGCCAGCGCGGAGACCAGCAGGCTGTCTCCCGCCGAGACCGGAGCCGCAATGTAGTGGTCGCTCGACTTGTGGACCCAGATCACCCTGGCCGACATCGGCCCGGGCTGGCCATCGACGCATCCGGTTCGCGCCAGGTTGCCTCGATGAGTCGGCCAATCGGCTCCCAGAACATCGCCGCTCGTCAGCGAGCAGCACATTGCCAGCGCGACGACGA
>JBBPIS010000289.1:0-3049 GCA_038040225.1 Planctomycetota bacterium | reverse complement strand
AACTGACCGCCCAGAAATAAGAGAATGCACTGTCCGCGCAAACTGAAGCACCTCATACTGCCCTACAAGACGGGGATCATCCACGTCAGGACGTAGGCTTGCGCCATCGTCAACGCTCCGACCAGAGTTGCCAGGACCACGCTGTGCAGGAAGACGAATCGTAGAATCTTGCCTTCGCCGCCGCGTTGCTCGGTGGCGACCGCCGCGACGACGATACTCTGAGCGTCGATCATTTTGCCCATCACGCCGCCGGTGCTGTTGGACGCCACGATCAAGATCGGATTCAGCCCCAACTGTTCCGCCGTGATGCGCTGCAGGCTGCCGAACAGCGCGTTCGATGAGGTGTCGCTGCCGGTCAGCGCGACCCCTAGCCAGCCCAGCATCGGCGCGAAGAACGGATAGAACCATCCCGTGTGAGTGAACGCCAGACCCATCGTGGCATCGCTGCCGCCATACTTGGTCGTGAAGGCCAGCGCGAGCATCGACGCGATCGTGAACAAGGCCCAGCGCATCTCCCACACGGTCCGACCGAACTGCGCGACGAACTCTCTCGCCGGGATGCGTAACCACAGCGCCGTCAGAATCGCCGCGAGGAAAATCCCGGTGCCCGTCGTGGCCAGCCAGGGAACTTCCATCACGGCCTTCTCGGCCTCGGCGGCGCGGTCGGCTCCCTCCGCGATGGGCGCGACCGGTGCCGTGCGATAGACACGGTTATGCAATCCGGGAACAGGCAGAGTGAACTTCGTGTAGCCCGCCAAGGCGTTCGGCCGATCGGGTGGTCCGCCGTTGAGCGTCACCTTCACGGCAGGCCAACCCCACGCGAACACGAGCACCGACAGAAACACCCACGGCATCCAGGCATTCACGACCTGCCGCGTCGTCAACGGCGCATCGGCCACCATTTCGGCGTGCGGAGGTTCATCGGGAAAGCGCCAGATCTCGCGTGGTTGCCAGAACCGCAGCATCACCGCCAGTGCGATCAACGATCCCAAACCTCCGACCACATCAACCAGCGTCGGCCCGTGATAGTTGGCCGTGAGGAATTGCAGCAGCGCGAAGACTCCGCCACAGACGGCAATCGCCGGCCAGCACCCGACGACGCCTCGCCAACCAGACATCACCGCCACCAGCCAGGCCGGCACGATCAGCGAGAAGAACGGCAACTGACGACCGGCCATCTGGCACAGGGCCATCTCATCGAGGCCCGACACCTTGGCCAGCGTGATGATCGGCGTCCCGAGCGCCCCGAACGCGACAGGCGAGGTATTGGCAATCAGCGCCAGCCCGGCGGCATACAGCGGCGAGAAGCCCAGGCCAATCATCAGCGCCGCGCAAATCGCCACCGGAGTCCCGAACCCAGCCGCCCCTTCAATAAACGTCCCAAAGCAAAACGCAATCAGCAGCGCCTGCACCCGACGATCCGGCGACAGCGCCGCTACCGAACGTTTGACGATCTCAAAATGGCCACTCTTCACGGTCAGGTGAAACAAGAACACCGCCGCAACAACGATCCATCCAATCGGCAGCAACCCAAAACAAGCCCCATACCCCGCCGAAGCCACCGCCGCCCCCACCGGCATCCCAAACCCAAACACAGCCACCCCCAGCGCCACGATCAACCCCGCCAGCGCCGATTTGGGGGCATCCAACCCCGCCGCCAACAACCCCAACAACGCCATGATCGGCAACGCCGCCAACACCGTCGACCACAACGGCGAGCCAAGCGGATCGTAAACTTGAACCCAGTCCATCGCGGAAGAATCCTTGGTGTGTGGTTTGCGGTAGACTGGCTGGCCTTGGTAACCCGGTCAGTAACGTTGGATGAGCCGTTGATTAGAGAAGCGTGTGAATAGGCATCGACGCTCCGTCGCCAATACTTCTCGGAAGACTCCGAAGACGTAGCATGCTCGCATTGAGATCGCGACCCAAAACGCAGTGCCCGACAACCATGAACAGTCTGGGTAGCAGGAACCAACGATTCCGGGTGATCGCCTCGCTCTGTCCCTGCCACCCCATCGTGTTCTCATTGAACAATTGCACCCGGAGAGACGTTCATCCTGTCGCTTCAAGTCTTGCAAAATCGCCTAATGGCAACTCAAGGGAAACGCCCAGACGATCGTCTCGAATGATGCGCAACTGGCCACAAGATAGTGCCGCGATGAGTTGCGGACAGAAAAGGTATCCCAGCGGCCGCTTTGTCCAGTCTTCGGCAACGGGAAATAACTCACAACGATTCTGCTCAAGGAATCGTTCAAGATCCTTCGATTCACTCCACAAGTTATCTTGTTGTGTTTGGGGAATCGAATGCCAGTTAGGCAACACGACGCTCACATGTACCAAAGGCATTCCAATGACTTTACCATATTGAATTTCAACTCGCTCAATCGCTGGAACTTGAGGAAGCAACCGTTCGACGATGCGTGATAGTAGTTCCCGTAAGACATAACGAAACACATCTCGACAGGCTATACAGGCAGTGACTTTCGGTTCATCGTGTCCCACAGTCATTTTGGCTTTTGCTCTTTTTTCGTGATGATCCACTCGCGTGACATGAATCTTTTTAGACAACCCCGGAATCTCCGCCACAATGCCCGTCAATTCGGATTCGAGATCGTCGATGCAGTCGCCGTAAGATGCCTGCTTCAACGCACGAGCAATCAGCTCACGCAAAGAATCATAATGCAGCCCCAAGGTTTGTTGGACATTCGGCAATACATCCCGCGCGTACTCCAATTGTTTTTGCATGGCGGACCTAACACTATCACCAAAATGGCGTTCACGTAAGAATCTGAGAAGCCCATATGCCTCGCTGTGAAGTTCATCTTTGCTCAACTTTTGACCTTGCTCGGCATAGTGAATGTTGAGGCAGGCGACAGGATTGTCCGTGTGGTCCCGTAGAACTACATAGAACTCTTGCCCAATACCCTCAGTTGCTTTGAGATATAAAGAATTTCTTCGCCAGATATGGAACTCGCCCCCGTCCCTCCACCACCTAATATGCTCAAGAATCCATTCCCTGCAGTCCGGCACTACGACAATTGAGGGGTTA
>JBBPIS010000288.1:0-3064 GCA_038040225.1 Planctomycetota bacterium | reverse complement strand
CTTCGCTCGTGGAAGCCTCGGGTTCGCCGACCTGCCTCGCGACCTGCGGCGTGGACCGGACGCTGCTGCCTCAGTTGGCGGTCGAGGCGGCAAAACAATGGACCGGGACGTTCAATCCCCGTTCCGTGGATGAAGCCAGTTTGCTGGAGTTGTATGAGGCGGCGTTCGACTCCCCGTGACGAAACCATCGCCGGGAACGCGAATGTCGTAGTATCCGCATGTCAGACCCGAAGGTGATCCGGTGAGGAGCCATTCCATGTCAAAGTTCTCTCGTCGTTGCAGCGTCGTCTCGGCCAGCGTGGCCGGTTGTTTTTTGGTCGCACTGTTGTGCCGCTCCCTCCCCACAGTGGGCGGTGCGGAATCGAAGCCGGTTTCGACCACAGGCTGGTCGTCGTTCCGGCACGATCTGGCTCAGACGGGCGTCGCGACGTCGTCGTCGTTGCCCGACAAGCTCGAAGTGGTGTGGGAGATTTCGCTTGGCGAGCAGGTCGTCGCCACGGCGGCCATCGTGGGCGAGTTCGTCTACGTCCCGTGTCTATCGGGCGAACTGTTCTGCCTCAAGCGGCAGACGGGTGAGAAGGTGTGGACCTACAAATCGGTGGAGAAGGTCGAGAAGAACTCGTTCGCCCCCGGCTTCAAGTCGTCGCCCACGGTCACGGCCGATGCGGTCTATCTCGGCGACGAAGAGGGAGTCTTTCACGCGATCGATCGCGCCACCGGGCAGAACCGCTGGAAGTTCGAGACCGGCGGCGAGATCTACAGTTCGGCGGCGGTCCTCGACGGCAAAGTGATCTTCGGTTCGTACGACAACAGCCTGTACTGCCTCCACGAAAAGGATGGCACCCGCGCGTGGAAGTTCGAGACGCAGGGATACGTCCACTGCGCACCGGCCATTGCCGACGGCATCGCCTTCATCGCCGGCTGCGACGAGCACCTGCGCGGCATCGACGTGAGGACGGGTGAGCAGAAAATCGAACTGCCACTCGAAACGTTCCTGATCGCGTCACCCGCCATCGTCGGCGACTTCCTCTACGTTGGCACCTACGGCAGCGAAGTCGTGGCGGTCGATTGGAAGAAGAAAGAAGTCGCCTGGCGCTACGCCTCGGGCAACGGTGAGTTTCCCTTCCACTCGTCCGCCGCAGTGACCGACAAACTGGTGGTCGTCGGTGGCAGAGACAAGTTGGTCCACGCGATTGACCGCTCCACGGGAGAGAGGGTCTGGACATTCACCACCCGCGCCCGAGTCGATAGTTCGCCGGTCGTCGTCGGCGACCGAGTCTTCATCGGCTCGAACGACGGCAACCTGTACGAACTCGGCCTGGCCGATGGCAAGGAACGCTGGAAGCACAACGCGGGCAAACCGATCTCCGCAGCTCCTGCCGTCGGCGAGGGAGTCCTCGTCATCGGCAGCGAAAGCCGCGACGGCAGAGTGTTTTGCTTTGGAAAGAAGTAAGTAGTGGGAACCACGAAATACTCGAAATACTCGAAAGACACGAAAGAAAAGACCAAGACAATTTCACCACGGAATTCACGGAAAGGGCACGGAATGAAGACCATGAATCAAGCAAAACTTGTTTTTGCATCAGCCTGTTTTGTCTTCGTTTTGGGCATTTTTCCGTGAACTTCCGTGCCTTCCGTGGTTCAACTCGCTCCTGCTTTCTTTTCGTGCTTTTCGCGTGTTTCATGGTTCAACCTCTTCTGCTTTGGAACTGACTCGATGACCATCGAAACCGCCGCTGCGACTGAAGTCGGCAGCTACTTCATCTCGAACTATCCGCCGTTCTCGCTGTGGAACCGCGACAAGGTTCCCGAGATTCGCACGGCACTGGCGGCCGAGCCGGACCGCTCGGTGCCGATGGGCCTCTACCTGCACATCCCCTTCTGCCGGAAGCGGTGCAAGTTCTGTTACTTCCGCGTCTACACGAATCAAAACGCGAACGCCATCGCGCGGTACGCCGAGGCGCTGGCACGCGAGGTCGAGATCGTCAGCCGCGAGCGGGGCGTGCAGGGTCGCGAATTGAAGTTCGTCTATTTCGGAGGGGGCACGCCGTCGTATCTCAGTTCCAAGCAGCTTCGGTTTTTGAGGGACGAGCTGTCGCGATCGGTCTCGTGGGACCATGCCGATGAGGTGACGTTCGAGTGCGAGCCGGGAACGCTCAGCCAGGAGAAGATCCAAACGCTGCGAGAAATCGGCGTGACGCGGATTTCGCTCGGCGTCGAGAACTTCAACGACGCGATCCTCGAAGAGAACGGGCGGGCGCATCTGTCGCCCGAGATCTTCAAGGCCTACGACTGGATTCAGCAGGCCGGTTTTCCCCAGGTGAACATCGACCTGATCGCCGGCATGGTAGGCGAGACCGATGAAAACTGGACGAAGTGCATCGAGCAGGCCCGCCAGATGCAGCCCGACAACATCACGATCTATCAGATGGAGCTCCCCTTCAACACGCTGATCTCGAAGGAGATGCGGGAACTGCATATCGTATCGCCGGTCGCGGACTGGGCCACCAAGCGGCGCTGGGTCGATGAGGCGATGAACACGCTCGCGGCGGACGGCTATCAGGTGTCGAGCGGCAACGAACTGGTGAAGAATGCCGACACCGACCACTTCGTCTATCGGGACAACGTCTGGCGCGGGTGCGATCTGATCGCGGCGGGCGTCTCGTCGTTCGGGCACTTCCAGGGAGTTCATTATCAGAACCTCGATCAGCTTGAGGATTACCTCACCACGGTCGAGGGGGGGACGCTGCCCATCAACCGCGCGCTCCGACCGACCGACCATCAGCGGCTGATTCGCGAACTGATCCTGCAAATGAAGGAAGGCCACGTCTCGGCCGAGCCGTTCCGGCGCAAGTTCGGCGTGAACATCCTCGACGAGTTCGCCGGACCGCTTTCGGCTCAACAGTCCAAGGGCTACCTGACGGTCAACGGCGATGAAGTCACCCTGACCCGCAAGGGCCTCCTCCAAGCCGACACCCTGCTGCCCGAGTACTTTGAAGAACAACATCGCGAAGTGCGGTACACCTGATACGTGGGCGAAGGGCTGACAACCTGCCGTCACTTT
>JBBPIS010000287.1:0-3093 GCA_038040225.1 Planctomycetota bacterium | reverse complement strand
TGAACGACGAAGAGACGCGCCGCGCAGCCCAATCGATTCTGGCTCACGAAATTGGACACCTGCTCGAAGGTCATATCCAGAATGATTCTTGCGAGCTCGCCGACCTGGGCGCAGGGAGCATGGATGTCACATCGTATTCCAAGACGCAGCAGGAGGAGCTGCGCAGACAGGAGTTGGAAGCGGACGAGTTCTCCGGCGGCGTGATGTACATGCTTGGCTCGGAGCAGCATGAGGCTGGTGCCGCACTACGGCGTTACGCTACCGCAAACCAAACGTGCGGGCACCCTGCGCGAAACATGCGCTTGGTGGCAGTCAGAAGGGGCTGGCATGCAGCTCGTGACCGCGAGGATTTGCCACAGCGGAAGCGCGACTACGCGGCCACGATGGCACTCGTCGCCCGCGCCATCAATCAACGAGACACGCTGCGTGCACAAACACAGCTCGAGCGCCTCCTGCCCCGACCGGGGAGCACTGACGTGCGCACCTTCGCGTGGTACCACTACTGGAGGATGCTCCATCCCGAAGAGGACACGATCGAGATCACACCCGAAGACCGAGAGGCGGCATGGCAGATAGAAGCGATTGTCCCGATTCCCGGCACGACGCGAATTGCGATCGCTGCGACCAATCCATCCAGTAGCACAGGCGCCATCGAGGTCCACGACATTGCCCTCTCGCACGCTCCTCGTGTCGCACGCTGGAGATTCTCCACAAACGTCCTCGGCGTCGCTCCCGACGGCTCATGGCTTGTCCACCGCCGCATTACGGGTGCTTACGGTTCTTCCTGGTTGTTCGGAATTCAGCTTCTGAACGTCGCCACCGGGGCGATGACACCGTTCGAGGGCGGACACCACGCATTCATTGATTCACTCGCTGTTTCGCCCGACGGCCGGTACGTTGCCACCGGGGCCGCAGACGGCACTGTTGCCGTTTGGGACGTCGCGGCGAAGACCATGATCGTTCAAGCGTTGCACCATGATCGCGTTTCTGCGGTGGCCTTTTCGCGGGATTCGCGGTTCGCCTTCTCAGCCGGCGCGGACCGCCGGCTCGTGATCTCGACTGTCGCGAATCTCTCACTCGTTCGGGAAGTCAATCCGGATTTGGGTGACATCGCTGCCCTGACCACCTCGCCGGACGGCATGACCCTCGTTACGGCCGGCGGCCGGGGCGTCGCATTCATCGATGTGCGTGACCCACTCGCTGGAGTAACGGCGCGGCCGGTCATGGAGGGGGAGACGAATGCAGTACGGTTTTCCCCCGACGGGAACGTCCTGGCGGTGGCTTCACAGGCCGCTGTCGTAACCCTCCTCGATCCGATGAGCCAGCATGCAATCGCCGAGATACACGGGCATGTGGGAAGCGTCGATGCTCTTGCTTTTTCAATCGATGGAGTCATGCTGTTGACGGGCGACCACGGTTTTTCGTTCGCGTTTGAGGGTCCCGCCCCTGTCAACGGCGTGGTCAGGAAAATTCGATGGCAAACCGCTGATGCAGTTGCGCGGAAGGCGTTCCCCGCGATAGCCAACTCGCGAATCGCAATCGTCAACCCGGATGCCGGACTGTTCGGCGCCGTCTCGCCGACCGATAGCGGAACGCTCAATGTGTGGAATACCGTAGACAATGCGGTCCACGAGTATGTCATTGGCGGATCCGTGAGTGCCGCGGCGTTTTCGCCCGACGGGCGCTATGTCGCTGTCGGCAACTCCGCGACGATCGAGTCTCCCTCATCCGGAGGATTGACGCGCATCTGGGATTGTCAGCGGGCTGAACATGTCGTGGATCTCGACCCTCATGATCAGTACATCTCCGATATTGATTTCCGAACCGATACCATTGCCACGGCAAGCTGCGACCGGATCAGAACGTGGTTGCTCCACTTCGGTGAGAAGCGTGCCGAACTACGCGCAGACATCATCGATACGCCTGGTTGCCTGGAGATGCCGGTTGCTGACGCCATTGCTGTAACCCCGGACGCATCTGGCGTCGTTGCCGTTGCTCACAGAAATCCGAGCGTTTCCATCTGGAATGCTCAGGATGGCTCGCTTCTGCGTCGTTTCACGCGATCGGATTCTAATGGTGCCGAATCCGTCGCGATATCGCGTGATGCCACAATGCTCGCCGAGGGGAATGTGGACTGGAATGTTCACCTCTGGTCCCTGGCTCGAGATCGTGCTGCGCTGGTTCTCGGCGGTCTCGATCAGCCGCCGAAAGGCCTTACTTTTTCTCCCGACGGATCGCTGCTTGCCGCGGGCGCCGGACCGAGAGACCCGATCCTTCTGTGGGAAACCGGTATCGGGCTGCTCGTGGGAGAGTTGAGCGCTCCGGGGGGCGACGTCACCAAGCTCTACTTCGCCTCCGATGGGACTTTGTGCGCCGCAACGGTAGGACTATCGATCGCCACGCTGGTAACGTATCGAGTCGCCAGCGATGCCATGGTCCGTGACGGCCTGACTGCGCGATTCGAAGCGAACCCGGCGCTGTACAACCGCGAGATCCTCCTCGCCGCGCTATGGGCTGCGGGCCACGACGCGCGACTCGACCGCCAGACACGACTGGCTATGCTCGCAAGGGCGGATGACTTAGTCGTCAAGGCTCCGGACGCCCAGCGAGCCAGCGACCAATACCTGTCATGGCGCGAGGAGATCGACTTTGCTACACGCACACTCAACACTGAAGTGGAAGCGGCAAAGATGGACCAGATCCCGGAGGTTCGCCACGAAGTCGCTCACTAAGCTGCTCCTCGTTGGGTTTTGGGTCGGCGCATGCAGTAGTGCACCCGCGCTCCACCAAGTGCCGCCGCTAGCACAGCCCAGTTTCTACGTTGCCTGTGGCTGCGGGTGTTGCGGAGGAAAAGAGCCAATCAGACACTGTCTGTACAGGTCCGCCGGCGATGACCTCGAAGCGATCATCAAGCGTGACCAATCGCGGCGCTACTCACCAGACTGCGCAACCACAGGATGCTCGGAACCCATCCTATACGTCTACTGCGACCCGAAGAAGGCCAACGACACGTACATCGATCAGCTCGTGGCGCGGTTATTGGTAGCGCATACGGGATTCGAACCCGTGTTACCGCCGTGAGAGGGCGGCGTC
>JBBPIS010000286.1:0-3269 GCA_038040225.1 Planctomycetota bacterium | reverse complement strand
GCCATGCTCTTGACTCCTCGCTCAAAGGGTTTGCCTTCAAGCGGGTGTCTCAATAGCGATTCGAACTTCAGGCCGGACGAAGCTCACCGAGCGGGAGAACTCTAGCGACTTGTTCCACGGCGAAGCGGGGTGCCTGCGGGCCGGTCGAAGGGAGGGCTTTCGAGCCACTAAGCTCTTGATCTGGACTCGTGACTATTTGAGAAGCCGTAGTCCCAAAATCGGGCAAATTGGATACAGTTCCCAACGGCCCGCAATTGGATACAGAACTTCAAAACAAAAAATCCATAAACCACTGTGGCTTATGGATTTCTGAGTACACCCCGCTGGGCTCGAACCAGCAACCTTCGGTTCCGTAGACCGATGCTCTATCCAATTGAGCTAGGGGTGCAGAAAAGTAGAGTGCTGCCGAAACAGAGGGGGCGCGAGTCTTACAATAGGGACGTTCAAAGTCAAGGAAGTCACAGCCACCTGCGCCAAAAGAGGTATTTGATCTCAGGATCATTTCCGAGTCGCCTCTTGTGCCGTTGGCACACAGGTAGCCGAAACGGCAACCTGCGCCACCCAGCGGAGAATCAGAATTTGCAATCATCACGCCGAGGAGTTACAAGACTCGCGTTTTGAATCACGGGGTGCGGCAGTTCTCAACGTGACTCTTGGGAGCGATTTCCATGATGAAGATCAGCCGGGTTCGTTCGCGAAATTGCCAAGGCATCACTCGACGTGAGCTGCTGGAAGTCGGCGGGCTGGGTTTGCTGGGGCTGACGCTCGCGGATCAGTTGCAGGCGGACGAACTCCAAAGAGCCAAACCGCAGTCGGCGAAGCAACCGGCCCAAACCTCCTGCATCTTTATTTTTTTGGAGGGCGGCCCCAGTCAGTTGGAAACGTTCGACCCGAAGCCGAACGCGATCGACGACGTGCGTGGTCCCTACGGCAACATCGCGACCAGCGTGCCGGGCATCCAGATTTGCGAACTGCTGCCGATGCTGGCGGAGCGCATGGACCGCTACGCCCTGATTCGTTCGCTGACGGGATTCACAGGCGGACACATGGCGCGGCCGGCTCTCACGGGAGCGGTGGAGAGCCTGACAACCTACGGCGCGGTCGTGACCAAGCTGCAAGACCACGCCGGCGCGATGCCGCCGTACATTCATTTGGGCGGCAAGATCTTCAACACGCCCGGCATCGGCGGCGGAGTGTTGGGTTCGGCCTATGACCCCGTGGAAATCCTCGACCCTATGGGCAAGCAGATACAACTCCCGAATTTCTCGCTGTCGGCGGATGTCTCGGCCAGCCGATTCAGCCAGCGTCAGGAGTTGCTCGGTGCGATCGACCAGTTGCGAGCCAACGCGCACGCCAGTCCCGGTGTCGAACGTCTGGGTACGTTCTATCAACGAGCTTTCAATGTGCTGACATCGAACAAGGTTCGCGACGCGTTCGATTTGTCACTGGAGCCGGAGACGCGACGCACTCGCTACGGTGCGAACTTCTTCGGTCAGTCGCTGTTAATGGCGCGGCGGCTCGTCGAGGCCGGGACGCGCTTCGTGCAAGTGAAGTGGTACGACTGGGACGGCGCGTGGGATATTCACGGCTTCAATTCGACCGGCATCGAGC
Source organism: Planctomycetota bacterium (assembly GCA_038040225.1). GTDB lineage: Bacteria > Planctomycetota > Planctomycetia > Planctomycetales > Planctomycetaceae > Schlesneria. Next base: position 1,658 of record JBBPIS010000286.1, on the reverse strand, counting down.
GGATGGAAGAGGAACTCTGTCCGCGTTTCGATCAAGGTCTGTCGGCGTTGCTCGACGACCTGCAGCAGCGCGGGATGTTGGACTCGACGCTGGTCGTCGCCGTGGGCGAGATGGGCCGCACTCCGAAGATCAACAAGTGGGGCGGCCGCGACCACTGGGGAGCGTGCCTGTTCGCGTGGCTGGCTGGCGGTGGAATTCCTGGCGGCACCGTGGTCGGCCAAAGCGACGCGAAGGCCGCCTATCCGGCCAACGATCCGGTCCAACCCGCGGAATTGGCGGCGACTCTGTATCGGCTGTTGGGAATCAACATCAACACCGACCCGCGGGTCCGGCCATTCATCGGCGATGCTTCGCCTGTTGCGGCGCTCGTGTAGGATGGGCACTCTTGCCCGTCTGTCCTGAAACGACGGGCAAGAGTGCCCGTCCTACTTTTACGAACACATGATGAGCCGATCTCTGATCTTGTTGGTCCTTCTCGTTGCCGGCGGAGAGTTCGCATTCGCGCAGGAATCCGCCGCCCCGAAAATCCTGCTGGCGTTCTCATCGGTGCGTGAGCGGCGTGCTCCGCCGTACCCGAAGGTTTACTTTTACGAGCATGACGGCGCGGGCGCGGGCCAACTGGCCGGCTCGATTGATTCGATCACGAATGGCACGAACTTCACTCGCGCCGACATGCACCCTTCGTTGAGCCGTGATGGCCGGTACTGTGCATTCTCCGCTCAGTTTGGAGTCGCCGACGGCGGACGAATTGAGATTTGGGATCGAACCGAAAAGAAGCTGCTGCCGTTTCCGGCAATCAATGATTTTCCCAACGTCCACCAGATGACTCCGTCTCTTTCCGGCGACGGCTCGGTCGTGACGTTCAGCGCGTACGCTCGACCGGGTGGCAGTCCGCGGTGGGGCCTGTTTCTGTACGACTTGACTGCCAAGAAATTTCTCGACTTTCCGAAGCCGATCAATCCGACCGTCGATGAGCGGCTACCTGCCCTGAGCGGCGATGGACGGTTTGTGACGTTTGCCTCGAACGCTCGCGACGGCGTGGGCCTGACCGACATTTATCTCTGCGACTTGAGAGAGAAAACGGTCGAGTCTCTTCCGGAGATGAATTCGAAGAACATGGACCTGCAACCGTCGCTGAGCGGGGATGGCCGGCTGTTGGCGTTCAGTTCGGATCGCCCTGGCGGCGCGGGCGGACGAGACATTTTTCTGTTCGACCGGTTGGAGAAAAAGTTTCTGCCGCTCCCCGGTTTGAATTCGGTCGTCCCGGAGCAATCGCCCTCGCTGAGCGGCGACGGACGCTATCTGGCCTTCGTATCCGAACGGCTGGACGGCGCGGGCGAACGCGACGTTTATCTCTACGACCGTGAGAAGCAGAGCCTCGTGCCGACGCCGGGGTTGAACTCCAAGGACGACGACTACGATGCCTGCGTGATCGTATTGCCGACGCCGAAGTAGCAACGCAGGGCCGGTTCCATCGACTTATCTGTTTGTTGATTGAGGGCGCGGTGGCGCTGGCGAGAACGGACGATCCGTCGTCAGGTTGTGTGTGGGGTGCCACGGGTAGCTGCTTTGAGCCTCCAGTTTCTTCAAAGAGCACTGGAGATCGAAGACGCTCGCCAGTGGAACCCGTGCGACCTCGGCGATGTCTTATGACTGGA
>JBBPIS010000285.1:0-3282 GCA_038040225.1 Planctomycetota bacterium | reverse complement strand
GACGAACTGCTGGCAACTGGAGATGTTTGTGTGACATTCTGGGCAGGATCAGCCGGCGCGGGCGCTACGATGTTGTTGGCGGATTCTTGCGACGCAGGGCGTTCGCTTTGAGACCGCGAATTGCAACCGACGACTCCAGCCAGTAAGCAGGCCACAACGCTGGCGCACAGCAGGTTCATTGTCTTCATCAGTGTGTGGCTCCTGCGACTCGTTGGACGATGTCTCGTGTTGTCTTTGAGACTGTTGATGGACACCTTCTCGAACCACGAAGACGCACCGGTTCACCGCTCTGTCAGTACCTGAGCAGCGATTCGCAACTGTGCAGGGTCTTCAAGGCGGGCAAATCGTCTGTCATTGATCCAGATATTCGACAGGCGGAAGGTTCTTGTCGCTTCGTTTCACTTCAGGTTGCTTGCCACCTGCTGACGATGCCGACTGCGGGACGAATTCCGCCAAGCTGAGAAAGCCATCATGATCCGCATCTCGACGTTCGAACCATTTCGCTGCGTACTTCTGAGTCCGACCCGCGCCAAACTCGGCCATGCTCAGTCGGCCATCCTGGTCAGTGTCGAGTTCCGCAAACTTGTCGACTCGGGGATTGTCGGGGGCTACCGACGCTTGCCAGATCACCATCCCCAGAAATGCGAGACCTAAGGAGCCGAGCATGGCGATCACTCCTTTCCGTGTCGCGCTGATCATCGCACGACGGCCAGTGCTATGGGGCACAAGTGAAGTGGGCAGAGGTACGGATGCGGGCTGCTGAAGATGGGACAGGCATTGTTCCAATAATTGGCTGACTTCAGTCGCTGACGCAAAGCGATGTGCCGGGGCCTTCGACAGCAATCGCTCGACGATCCCGTTGAACCACGGCGGCAGTTCGGGGCCAAGGGACGCCAGCGCTGCGGGCTTCTCATCGACGATCCGCCGCAACGTGGCCATCGTCGAGTCCGCTCGAAACGGCGAAACGCCGGTCGCCATCTCGTACATCACGCAGCCGAGACTGAAGAGATCGGAGCGGCCATCGAGCGCCTCACCGCGAGCCTGCTCCGGCGACATGTACTCCGGAGTGCCCGCGATGATGCCCCAGCGCGTCATCGAAACATCGTCGGCGGCTCGTGCCAATCCGAAATCCGTGAGAACGGCGCGTTCCACTCCTTTTTCGAGGAGGATATTCGCCGGTTTGACATCGCGATGGATGAGCCCTTGGCCATGGGCAGCCGCGAGTCCTTCCGCAGCCTGCATTCCGATGCGAAGTATCTCCTTCAGTTCCAATGTCCCTCGCGCTGTCATCCGCTGCGCGAGCGACTCGCCGGTCAGTAGCGGCATGACTAGGAACGGCAGTTGTCCGTTGGGTTGAACCTGGTGAATGGCAATGACGTGCAGATTGACCACTGCCGCCGCCGCTTGGGCCTCACGGGCAAATCGCTTTCTCGCCAGCGCGCTGTGGGCGAGGTGCGGAGCGAGCGCCTTGATGGCCACGAACCGCTTGAGTTCTCGGTCGAATCCCTTGAGGACCACGCCCATTCCACCGCGGCCAATGACATCAAGCACGTCATAGGTTCCAAGGCGTCCCAAGACCGCAGGATCGTCGGACGGCTCAAGGTGCTCGACGACAAAATCGGCTGTGGAACATTCCTCGCGCAGCGGCAAGGTATCGTCCAAGTCATCAGGAATGAGCATCGAAGCAATTTCTTTGCTCGCTCGTTCGCCTCCCGAGAGCCGCTCCATTTCGGCAGAACACAATTCGCATTCGTCCAGATGGAGATGCAGCGTCGACTCCTCGTCGCCATTGAGCAATCCCGCTAACGCGAGTTCCAGCCGTTCAGGTGAGCATAGGCTGTTCATGCTGACTTCTCCATTTCCGCAACGACGACGCTGAGCCGCGAGACAATCCGACATTTGGCGACACGCACTGCACCGGGTGTCATCCCGAGCTTGCTTGCCGTTTCGGCAACTGAGATGCCTGACACCGCGACGTTCCAAAATGCCTGCCATGTCAAAGGACGCACCTCCGCACGTACCTGTTCCGATGCCCTATGAAACAGAGCGCGCCGAAGCTCGTGATCGAATTCATCCGTTGCGGGGCAATCTTCTGTGGAAGTCGAATCAAGCAAGGCATCGAGATCGATTGGCATGGTTGCCAATTGTCGTCGTTGCCGCCGAACCCATGAGACGACCAGGTTACGGGTCACCCGACGCAACCATCCTCGAAATGAACCGTGTTCTTCCCCAACCTGCCAGCGTTCGATATTTCTGTTCACGGCCAAGAACAGATCCTGCAATACTTCGAGAGCGTCCGCATCCTGCAAGCCGGTTCTTCGCAATACGCGGTAAATCACCGGCTCGTAGAGGGACACGAACTCCACCCATGCGTCGTGATCACCGGGATCGCGAAGCCGTAGCAGCAAGCTGGGACGGGTTGTGGGAGCTATCGTCATTTTCGTTTCCTACCAGATTACACGCTTGCAATCCGGTATCGTTACACGAAACTGCCGAATTGCCGGTGTGATGGGCATCACTGGAGGTGGTCAATCAGCCCAAGCGGGCGGCACGCGCCCGCAGATATCTGCCAGCAAATGAAACCCAGGTTCCGGCCAATGACACTCACGCAGAATTCGCGGTTTCGACGGCGATAGACCGCGCAGCACGCTTAAGTGAGGAGGAGAAGACGGTCTTCAATACGGCGGGGCAGTGAAGAGCGGGGATCTGGGCGCAGTTATGCGGGATCGTGTTCTCGATCATTCAGCTGCCGCCGCAATTGACCGTCCCAGCCCCGAACGCCCGCCAGAAAAAGTTCTAACGGTGTCCTGTCATCCCGATTTTGTAAGAAGTTTCGCGAGAACTGGTGGCAACGTCACGGCGGTGATGCTCCTGAGGGTGTCACCGCCGTGATTCGTTTGGTGATACTCTGCGAGATGCGATCGGAACATTTGCGGGGTGCAGTTGGCCATCGAGTCAATGGCCGCGTCAAGCGCGAGGGCGATCTCTCGAATCGAGTATTGGTGGCCGCCAAGAACACCGGCCAGTGTGGTCGTTTTCCCGGGCCTGCACCCGCAACAATCAGCAATGGTTCGTTGCCGTGATTGGCAGCCACTCGCTGCTGTGGGTTCAGGGGGGACCAGAGAGAGTCGAGTGCCGCTTTGGCGTCTGCCGTCATCCGTGACATCGTGTTCTGCTCCCTCAGATTGCCGTGTGTTTCCTCCCGACCGGTTTCGGGGCAGGTTATGATCCGCCGGGTCTTTGTCAGGCAATTCGGGGCCACGGACGCCCCGCTGCTCGTCG
>JBBPIS010000284.1:0-3558 GCA_038040225.1 Planctomycetota bacterium | reverse complement strand
ACGGAAACGCTCGAGGGCGACTGGTCGCCCAAGCGCCTGGTCATCCTCGAGTTCGACTCCCTGGACCAGGCGAAGGCGTGGTGGGCCTCCGAGGAGTACCGCGAAGCGAAGGCGCTGCGCCAGCGCTGCTCGTCCGCACGGATGGTGGTGGTGGAGGGTTTGTGACTGAGTTGCGTGTTGCGTGTTGCGAGTTGCAAGTTGCGTCGAGGTAGCCTCGGGATGTGATCCGGAACCGCCCACTGGACCTGGAATGACTAGGAGACCAGCCCGCGGCGCCCAATACGGGACGCCGTCCCTGAGCCCACCGCCAAAAACGAATCACGGCAGCACTTACGCCCGACATTGCCGCGCAGCCCAACACGTTCGCATCGCGCAACAGCGCCGACCAACGTGGTGGGCTGACGAGCCATATATGAGGTTACGCGGTCGAAAATCGTAGCTCACGCCGGAGCGGTATCATGTCTCAAGGATTCACGCATGGTCACCGCGCCACACCGCTGGAAGCAACAGCTGAAACGAACTGCCGCCGAACTCGATCGCCGCCGTTCGCAAGTTTTCTGGCGTGCCTCGAGCTACGCCTCGCTTGAGCAGACCGTTATGTTCGGTTTTTATGCGGTCCGCAAACTCATCGAGGGCGGCTGGGTCGACCACCGACTCCGGGACACTCTCGTCCCCGTCACCTCATTTCCCGCCTTACCCAGACCCGTGATGCATCGTTTCGCGTATCCCACCGTCGACCAGCACTTTGACCTATCAAGACCGCAGCAACAACAACTTACGCTAAAGAAAGTCTGCGATCAGATCATACACAGCTTCGTCTTCACGCCCGCCTTCGCCGCGAACCGGCTCGTTGCCATCTATTTCAGCTCATACAAGTGCCGGAACAAGGTCCACCGAGCTGAAATAACTGAGCTGGCAAAAGTCTGGCGCGCCACGGCGGCCAGCCGCTATGTCCTCCTCCTTCACTCCGGCCCGGAATTCAACAGGTACGACGAACGATGAGGCGAACTCTTCTCATCATCGTTCTCCTTGCCTGCTCCAAGTGGTCGTTCTCGGCGACGCGAGTCCGTGATTACCAGCGAATTCGAACGGCGGAGTGGTTTCAGAGCTACATCGCTGGAGTCGGCAGCGGATTGGCTTGGGCCAATCACGAGCTCGCTTTGCAGGGGAAACCGCTGCTGTACTGTCAGCCTTCGGGCGTTGAAGATCCTGATTACCTCAAGCTTCTGGACGATGCGGTAAGCCGGCTCGACACTACCGCGGCGGGAGACCAACGACTCGAAAGCCTAATGCTCTCCTCCCTGCTGTCGCTCTATCCGTGCACGAGTCAACCTTCACAGCCCCGCGAAGGCGTCGGTTCAAAACAAGCGTCGCTCGAAATCCGCCCGATCAAAATCGATCGAGCCATTCTTGCCTATGCAACGGGAGCGGAAACGCCCTGTCCAGGCGCCCTGGAGCTCAGCAGGCATTTCTCTTGGGACGACCCCAAAGGTTGCTGGGACGGCCCTGCTCTTGACGTCGAACTAAATGACGTTGAATCCATCGAGTACGAAGATGCAGGCACCGCGGTAAATATCATTCTCAAGGTCCGCACAATTCGCCGTCGTCTCTTTCTCAGCGTATATCCGCTGCCAGGCCGCAAAGTTTTCCGCCACTTTCGCGATCACTCGCCTGCAACAATGCAGCATTGCTTCATCGTTACTGGCGGCTCTGCCCGTACGCCGGTCGCGTGCGGCACGTGGGTCACCGACTGACTGCCGCTATATACAAGTATTGCTCGTAAGCGCCGGTTCCGCGTCGCACTGCCGGAACGGAGGGGCCGCAAGCGCCTGAGCGAAGGAACGTCGCGCCGGCGGCGGTTCTCTTGAAACACCATCGTGATGCGCGGATACTTCGTTCCAATGTCAACAGCGGGAGTCATCGTTCCCGGGGCACTTGCCCTCTTGGCCTATCTTCTCCTACGCGGCGTTGCCCGCCGACTCGACAACTCGCTGGCTCAACTGTACGGACGACTCGACGACTTGGAGGCGCGCTTGGCCAAACATCTCGATCTGCTTCTCACGATCGAGGATCAAACGATCTCGGACTACGAGCGTACGCGGCGAGAATGGGAGCGGATGACCGACGTGACGATTGACTATGTCCGCAAGCTCGCGCCCGGCGACACGATCGAACTGGTTAGCCGTTCGTACATCTATCCTCACGGCAAGGCATTGACAGAGCAATTCCAATTCAGGTTCGAACGGATCGAACCTCAGCCCGATTCGCAGTTTGGCCACGCCGTTGTAGGTGTAGAACGTCCCAACGCGCTGGAGACATGGTCGCCTGCTAAGTTCTACGTCACCGATACTCGCGCAACTACGCAAACAGCCGAAGGAACGGTTCGGCGATACACCCAGCCCGAAGAGATCTGGCAAGATCGCGCCGAGAGGCGGGTAAGTGACAGCGGTTAGGAGAAATCGTCATGCCCGTTCGTTATCACATCGATCTTCCAGTCGGTTCTGAACAATTCGCTTCTGCTCTCCGCCGCGCTCTCGCGCAACTTCCTTCGCCGCCATCTGACGAGTGCCAGATAACGGTGGACGAGAAGGGCAATCACGGCGGCTTATTCTTGACCATTCTGCTCAACAGACGCTCTCTTCATTCGAGAGGCTGGAAGGTTGCTAAAACATCGCAGGGAATGTGGGCGCACGAAAAGTACTACGAAGGTTACGACCCGGAACCACCCGAGATTGTTAGGGATGTCCTGCAAATTCTGGGTTAATCCTGACTCTCGGCGCACAATATGCGGCTCCGTGACGTCGCCGAACTAGAATCGGCAGTACCAGGTTTCGCTATGGCCGTGCAGCAATGGCTCTCAGAGCTGCGAGAATAGTTTGGCGCAAACAGGAACACCGAGGTAGCCTCGGGGAGTGAAGTATCGCGTTCGCCAGGTCCGCCAGCGACCGGCTTCATTCGACGCGCGAGGATCGATTCGCACTGATTGGCGAGACGCTGCGACGCCGCTTGATCCTCGCGGTTTACACCATTCGCAGCGATGAGGCGTGGCTGATTCATGCCCACGCGGCGACTCCCGCCGAGGGAGGAGATATATGAGCGGCGAGGACATCATTTGTGACGCCCCCATCGACGACGAAGACAGTTACCTTCTCGACTACGGCCAACTGGAGGGCTGGCGCCGCGGAAGACACAGGTTTGATCTGACTGCTGCGAGCGTCACTCTCGAGCCGGACGTATACGACGTCTTCAAGACGAGTGAAGAGGTGAATGCCGCGCTCCGCGAGTTGATTCACGAGGGACGAGTGCCGCACACCACATGAAGCAAGTTTCGTACGGTTGGTGCGACGGCAGTGCGCGCTCTACTGGTTGTAGCGCATGTCTACCGCGGCCGCGAATCCGCAAGGCAGAGGCGACGCGTTCCGCAGTCGTCCTCAGCCTCCGATCAGCGTCTTTTTGGCGCAAACAGGAACACCGAGGTAGCCTCGGGCGGTGAAGGACGACGACGAGTCGGAGTTCGACGACGTGAAAGCAGCGAAGAATCTGGCGAAGCACGGCGTA
>JBBPIS010000283.1:0-3769 GCA_038040225.1 Planctomycetota bacterium | reverse complement strand
CGCGTTCTATGTATTGGTTCCTGGTGCTTATGAGTCGGGAAGCAGTAAATGTCGAACTTTTTCGGCTTCCAGCCGACATCAGCGTTGCCACCGACTTCCAGTCGGTGGCAACGTGAGCGGGCGGACCTGAACTCTTTCAGCCGGACTTCAGCCGGCTTGCGACGAATTCAGCTACGAGGCAGCGTCTGCAACAAGCCCAGCGTGGCCCAGGCCGCGCCCCAGTAGGAGGCGGTCTCCTCGACGCGGTCCTTCTTGTTCGCCTTGGTTCCCATCACGGCCCACGAACCGTCCTTGAGTTGTGTGCTGACGAGAAACTGCTGAACACGGCCGAGAACCGGATCGTCGGACGCGACACCGGCAATGCTCAAGGCGTACAAAGCCATCCCGGTCCCGAGAGCGTCGCTCGGATCGCCCACCAGCCAGCCCCAGCCGCCGTCCTTGTTCTGTTGGGCTTTCAACTGCTCGATGACGCTGGCAACGTTGCGTGCATCACGGTCCTGATGATTCAACAACAGTCGGGCGACGAACCATTCGGTACTCTTGCCCGGCTCCGCCCGTTCGAGCCAGCTCAGCGCCCGGCGACGAGCCTCCACAGCCGCCTCACCGTTGTCGGCCGATCCCAGCGCGAGGGCAATCCACATCGTGCTCACCTGAGCCGTCTCTTCCTTCGGCCGCTTCTGACCGGGGAGTTGGCCCCCCGCCTTCCACGAGCCGTCCGGCTGTTGTCCCTTCACCGCGATCTGGACGAGCGTCGCGCGCTGCTGTTCCGGCAACGCCCCCGAGGGATCCGCGGAGTGCCCCAACAGGATTTGTGCCAGTCCGTCGATGTTCAGCGCACCGTCGATGTCCGAGGCTTTCTCTTTCTTCTCCAGCGACGACTGCACCGACCACTCGACCCGCTCCCGATTCTTGGCGAGATCGACGGCAAATCCCTTACGACTCGCCTCCGCATGACTCCACGTGAGAAACGCGACGCGATGACAGGTCACACACTTCTTGTTCTCGATCCACGACACGCCCGCCGTTTCGAGATACGGCAGACTCCGTCCAACAGCCTCGCGCACCTGCTCCCGAGTCGGCACGGCCTCCACCGAATCATCCGCCCCCGCCACGACGCTCGACACGAGCACCACCAACCCAACACCCATGACCGCCTTCCCCACATTCATGACTGGCCCTCGCTGCAAAGAAACTCCACCACGTTTCAACGACCGCAACCGGCAACAGTCTACTGCGAGAGACCGAGTCGCAGAAGTTGGAACTTCGTTCCGGCCCGAGACCAGACCTCTGCCTGGATCGCATTTCAAAACTAGCCCGACGCGCAAGCGAGGGCTCAACGTCCGATGTCTACGAAGCCCTCGCTCGCGCGTCGGGCTAGTTATTCAAGAGCAGGGCGAGTTTTGTAATGCGCTCTAATAATGCTGGCATTCCTCGACCAGACGGAGAATAATCTCGCGCGTCTCTATCACTTCCGGGGCATGACGCCGCAATTCTTCGTGAGAATCTAACATGTCCCCGCGGGCGGCGAGCCAATCCGAGAAGCGAACGATCCGGGTCTTCATCGCCTCACCGGGCGATCTGGCGGTGGAGCGGCGGGCCTTCAAAGAGGTGATTGACGAACTCAACGACGGCTTCGGCGACGGGGCGGGAGTGACGTTCGAGCCGCTCGCGTGGGAAGAGACGCTCGCCGTGATGACACGACGGTCGCAGGGCCTGATCAATCAGGAGATCGACCGTTGCGACATCTTCGTGCTGGCGATGCACCGCCGCTGGGGACAGGAGGCTCCCGACGCGAAGCCGTACTCGTCGTACACCGAAGAGGAGTTTCATCGCGCGATCGACCGTTGGGACCGCACGGGTTCGCCCACACTCTTCGTCTTCTTCAAGGACATCGATCCGGGCCAAATGGCCGATGCCGGACCGCAACTTCAACAGGTGCTCGCGTTCCGCCGTCAGTTGGAATCGCAGCGGCAATTACTCTATCGCTCATTCGCTGACGAAGCGAAGTTCAGGGATGAAGTGCAGCGACATCTACGAGCCTATGTGCGGGGCGACTTGCCACGCGCCGATGCACCGCTCGACAAAGTGGTGCTACCGCAGCATGTGATTGAGGAAGTACAAAAGGCTCAGGCCGAGGTGGCAGAAGCATTAGCAAAGGCGGAACATGAACACCAGCTTGCCGAGGCAGCGGTAGCTCGCGCCGAGAAGTTCGCCCTCGACTATGCCGAGCGGGGTGCAAAGGCCGCTCTCGAAGGCCGCGTGGAAGAAGCCCGGCAAGATTTCGCAAAAGCGACTGATGGAACCATGAATTTGCAAGTGCTTTCGCTCGCACACCAGTTCTATGATCACACTGGCGACCTTACCACGTCGGAGCAAATGCTCGAACGCTTGTTAGCCGTCAGTGGAAAGAATGCTGTAACACTGGATACCGCTGCAGCCTTGGGCGATCTCGGCTTGATTTACCGAATGCGAGGCGAACTGGACCGAGCCGAAGCATCACACCAGAAATCGTTGGAAATGTTCAAGAATCTTGGCAACCGGAAGTACATGGCAAGCCAGTATGGGAACCTCGGACTCGTCTATCGGATGCGGGGCGCGCTGGACCTTGCAGAAGAAATGCACCAGAAATCGCTTTCCATCTTTGTTGAACTCGGTAGCGCAGACGGAATGGCCAGCGATTACAGCAATCTCGCGCTGATTAACGAGATGCGGGGAGAATCCGCAATTGCAGAAACAATGCGTCGTAAATCACTAGAAATGCACGAACAAGCACGTGGCTGGCTTCAACCCATCGAGCGGGAATATGCTCGGTTAGGCCACGAAAGCATAGCTTCATACGTTCATGTAAAATCAATTGGGGCTAACTATTCACTAGTATCGTGTGACTCATCCTTTGCAAGTGACTCCGCCGTTGCAAAAATAGTCCGACGTGCACGTTCGTTTCTTTACGCGAAAAATGTACTCCCACTTTCATTGATCGACGAACCTCGCGGTGAACTTGTACTTGCGAGAGAACGATGGACGATGGTCCGCGGACACTACGCCAAAATTGGAGCACAAAATATGGTCAAGCAGATGCCGAACTTACTCGATGAGTTGCTGCAGGGAGGGCCGTCGATGAGTTGTCTCAGTGAAGTGCGACGACGGAATGAGGCGCTCAATTGGCGGCGGCAGGGCGGGACGTGAGCGACGTTGGGAATTCGAGGAATCGTGACCAGAAACCTCGGAGGCGCGGCGGGAACTCTTGGCGGCGCGGTGGAAAACCTTGGCGGCGCGCCGGGAAATCGAAGCGGGACGACGGGAAACCCGAGCGGGACAACGGGAAATCGAAGCGGCGCGCCGCGAAATCGAGGAATGAGGACAGAAAACCCGGGAATGACGAGTGATTCCCGATCTCGGCCGGGACGGGATCGAAGAGGATTTGAAAGCGGAACATATTGGTTTCATTCACTTTAGAGCGGTGACAGGCTGGCTGTGGCGGGACTCGTGTGAGTTTCGACCTGAAGTCTTGCGACTTCAGCGGCGTTTGGCTGTGACAGCCGAATTGGAACCGCTCCACAACCCAAGGAGTGCAGAAATGGCAGATTACATTCCCAGCAGCGATCCGGATTTCAATGGGTTTGCGACGACTCTGATCAGCGTGATTCAAGGAGACATGGCGGATTACGGGGTGTCGCCGCCGGAGATGGTGCCGTTGACGGCGGCACTCATCGCCTAGAGCGGTTGCATCGGCGGTCTAGCGCCAGCTGGGTAGTCTTGATAGATTGGG
>JBBPIS010000282.1:0-3804 GCA_038040225.1 Planctomycetota bacterium | reverse complement strand
CGCACCAAAACAAAGTGGGCAAGGTGCGTCTCGAAGACTCGACGACACCCTACCTTGAAAAAAGCGATTGCTCTGCATGATCGCAGGACCGGCGTTGCTCGGAATCGCGAATCGCGAGTAACATTCGCACGCGATTCACGGAGGGGGGCGGCTCGAAGTTGAGCTTTGAGTCATCCTCGATCTTGGCTCTCGATCACGGATGTCTCATGCAGAGTTCCACGGGATGGATGGCCTCGCGGTTTGTGGGGCTGGTGCGTTTCTGTTGCGTCGCGCTGGGATCGGCCGGGGCCGGGTTGGCCGCCGACGACTTGGGCGTGCGCGTTCCCGAGGGCTTTGAGGTCGTCGAGTTCGCCGGGGATGAACTGGCTCACGATATTTATTCGATGACGATCGACTCGCAGGGGCGAGTCGTCGTGGCCGGCGCGGGCTACGTCAAAATCCTGATCGACCGCGATGGCGACGGGAAGGCGGACGAGGCCAAGCTCTTCTCGGATTCGCCCAGGAATGGTGCTCAGGGGATGTTCTTTCACGGCCGGTCGCTGCTCTGCGTCGGCGATGCCGGTCTGCTGCGGTATCGCGATGCGAACGGAGACGACCAGGCCGACGGGCCGCCCGACGTCTTCCTCAAAACCAAGACCGGCGGCGAGCACGACGTTCACTCGATCCAGCACGGACCCGATGGCTGGTGGTACGTCATCGCGGGGAACGGGGCGGGGATCACGAGCAAGTACGCGACGCTAGCCTCCTCGCCGATCAGGCAGCCGCGCGCGGGAGTGATCTTCCGGCTGAAGCCCGATTTGTCGGGGGGCGAGATCCTGTCGCACGGCCTCCGCAACGCCTACGACTTCGCGTTCAACGGGCAGGGCGATCTGTTCACGTACGACAGCGATGAGGAGCGGGAAGTCTCGCTCCCGTGGTATCGGCCGACTCGCGTCACGCACTCGCTGACGGGAGCCGATCACGGCTGGGTCAGCAAGAGTTGGATGCGGCCCGACGGATACAGCGACATGCCGCCGACCGTCGCCTCGTTCGGGCGCGGCTCACCGACGGGAGTCATCTGTTACCGGCACACGCAGTTCCCGGACAAGTACCGCGACGCGCTGTTCGTGCTCGACTGGACCTACGGTCGCGTTCACCTGCTGCCGCTCAAACCGGCGGCCGACACCTGGTCGACTGAACCGGAACTGTTCATGAGCGGCACGGGCCAGAACGGCTTCGCGCCGACCGATGCCGAGGTCGGGCCGGACGGTTCGCTCTACGTGAGCATCGGCGGGCGAGGCACGCGCGGCGGCGTCTACCGTATCCGGCACACGCTGGGAGCAAAGCTCGTCACGGCGAAGTCAGTCTCGCCGAGCGATTCCGTTGATGCCAAAGTGGGCTCAGTTCTCGAAGCTCCACAACCGCTGAGCAGTTGGTCCCGCGCGAAGTGGGTGCCTCTGGCAAAAGAGTTGAGAGTGGCCCCGTTTCAGAAAGCCGCGCTGGACGAGAAGCAACCGACTGCGAACCGCATCCGCGCGATCGAGGTGCTGGCCGAACTGTTCAACGGGATCGATGCGGCCACGATGAAGAGACTGGCTGTGAGTCCGTCTTCCGAAGTGCGGGCACGGGCCATTTGGGCCTATGGCCGCACGTCGCTCGCGCAACTCGACCCCGAGATCGTGAAGCAGTTCCTCGACGACAAGGAACCGCTGGTCGGTCGCTGCGCGTTGGAGTTGTGCCTGAGTCGGTCTCCGCAGAGCCTCGAGTGGTCGCCGCTGTTGCCGAGTCTTGCAAAGCGACTCGGTGGATCGGATCGCTTCAATCGGACGCTGGCTGGGGGCGTCGTGGCCCGGTTCGACGAACAGCAGATGGCTGCGATCTCGGCCGAGGCGACGAAGGCCGGCGTTCGAGCCGTCGTCACCTATGCCGCCGGCTGGCTGGGCCGCAACTCGGACGAGACGGCTCGGATTCGCAGTGTCGTCCCGTCGCTGGCTATCGCGGTTCTCAAGAAGAAGGAGAACACCGTCGATTTGAAACTCGACGCCGTGCGGCTGCTGCAACGCGCGCTGGGGGACATGGGGCCGTCGGCCCGCCACGCGCCGGTTTTCGATGGTTATGCGAGTGGCATTGATCTCGATCCGTTTGAGCGGGAACTCGATCCGCTGCGAGTTCAACTCGCCGAGATCTATCCGACGGGCGACGCGAAGCTGGACCGCGAGTTGATCCGGTTGCTGGCAATGCTCACGTCCTACAACAGCAAGCTGGTCGATGCTGTCTGCGACAAGCTGACCGAGGAATCGGACCCGCTCGACGACCTGCATCATCTGGTCGCGATCGCCCGGTTGCCGATGACGCACTCCGTCAAGCAGCGCGACGCACTCGTGAAGTCGCTCGTCAATCTGGAGGCCAAGGTCGCGGCGAGGAAGCTGCCGCAGGATGCCAGTTGGAGCGACCGCGTCAAAGAGGCGTGGGTCGCGCTCGCGCTGGCTGACGACTTTCTCGCATCAGCGTTGGTCGGTCATCCGGCCTTCGGTCGGCCGGGCCACACTGTCTTCCTGAACCAGATGCCGCCGCAGTTACTTTCTGTCGCCCGCGCCGCGTTCGCAAAGCAGATCGCCACCGACAGCGACTATGCCTGGACCAACGAAGTCATCTTCGCGCTGGCCGATTCCGATGAGGCCGCTCACCATGAGTTGATTCGCGCACAGTTCGACCGCTTCACCGTGCGCGGTGGAGTCCTCGTCATTCTCAGCCGCAATCCCGTTCCGACCGATCGAGCGAAGTTCGTCGCGGGCCTCGACTGGTCGCAGACCGAAGTCCTGTCGGCCTGCCTGTCGGCGCTGGAGAAACTCGGTCCGGGCCACCAGCCGGACGAGCAGCTCGCGCTGCTGAAGTCGCTCCGTCGTCTCGGTGCCGACGAACGCGAGTACGCCGCACGAGAAATCGTCGTCTCGTTGCTGGAGCGCAACAATGGACAGCGTTTTCCCTTCGTGACGGGCAAGCCGGGACATCGGCCTCAGCCCGAGACCATCGCCAAATGGACCGCCTTGTGCCAGCAGAAGTGGCCCACGGAAACGGCCGCCCAACTCGGAGGCAACGACGCCGAGTTCTCGAAACTGAAGACGATGCTGAGCGAAGTCAATTGGAACGCCGGCAATGCCGCCCGAGGAGCCGAACTCTATACAAAACGATCCTGCGCGCAGTGCCACGGCGCGAAGGGGGCACTCGGCCCCGACCTGATGGGGGCGGCGAGCCGCTTCTCCAAGGAAGACCTCTTCACCGCCATCCTCCTCCCCAGCCGAGACGTCCCGGCCCGCTACCAGACGACCATCGTGCAGACGAAAGAGGGACAAACGTACTCGGGCCTGATCGTCTACGAGTCGGTCGATGGTTTCTTGATTCGCAACGGAACGGGCCAGACGTTCCGCGTCGAAACCCATCAAATCGACGAACGCCGCAAGTCGCCCGTCTCGGTGATGCCCATGGGACTGCTCAAGGACTTCACCGCCGCCGACTACGCCGACCTGTTCGCCCACCTGCAAACCCTGAACATCGCCAAAACCGCCGCCAGCGACGTCGGCAAGGGCGAGTAATTGCCGTCGCAAACGCACGCGGGTCACGCCGCGCAACCGTCGCACGATTTGCTCGTGAATGGTTGGCGCACATTTCAAAACTAGTCCGACGCGCGAGTTTTGAAGTTGCGCCTTTTGGGATTTCAGCCCCAAAGGGGCGAAGTTATGCCAGCCCGGGGCAAGCGACCAGCGGGAGCGCCGCCCCGGGTTGGCGGTTTCCGTGAATCTCAAGCCCTGAAAGGGCGGCACTATT
>JBBPIS010000281.1:0-4072 GCA_038040225.1 Planctomycetota bacterium | reverse complement strand
GCGTGCGCGTCAGGCTTCTATTCAACACACGGTTCTCTCTTCCTCGGAAGCCGTGAGCATTGCGCGAAAGATGAAGGCTGGGCACGGTCATGCAAACCGAAACAGCCCGAAGAAGTAAAACAGTTCGGCACCCATGATGCCGACGAGAACCAGCCACCAGATGGGGATGACGCCCCGCTGAGGTTCGAGTTGCTGCATGACTCGGCCAAAGACATCGACCATCGACACGCCGACGCCGGCAAACACGATCAGGTTCACCAGCAGCACGAAGCCCGGTGACGGAATGGCCACCGTGAAGAACCAGTTGATGGGGATCGAGGCCAGCATGGCGAGGCCGCCCCAGCTCGTCGTCACCAGCGCGGCGAGCAACGTGCTGCTCGCAGGCAATCTCGACCCCGAGAGGCTGTTGAGAATGTAGAGCGCCGGCAGCGGAATGCCCCACGCGAGACCGGCCGCCATCGTGCAGGCCAAGCCTTTGAAGAGCACATCTTCGGCCTGACCGAGCAGACCCATCGTCATGCCATACGTCGTCGTCCCCAACACGGCCGTGGCGACCAGCGCCGCCCAGACCCACCAGCGGTACTGGACTTCACCCTGGTTCCATCTCACGGCGAATGCCTCCGGCTCACGCAACGCCAGGCCGACGTGAGCAACACCCGAACGCAACCGCTCGCGAAACATGATCGGTCCTCCAAGAGAAGTGATGTCGATGGAGGAAAGACCGCGAGCCGGACCGATCATTAACTCTGGGGTGAAGTTTTTTCGTGTCATGTTTCCAAGCTCTTGCTGAGAATTGAGTCCCTGGGCTTGGTGATGTACGGGTCTCCTGATTTGCGACGGGAGGATGGGCACTCTTGCCCGTCCGTATTCCTCCTCTCCGTGAACCGGACGAGCAAGAATGCCCATCCTCCACCACATTCTGTGAAAGATTCCGTCCCGGCGTTCGTGTATAGGTATCGTGGGAGATTGCGATGCCTCGTGTGCCTGAGACTCGTGCGAGTTTGATCTTGCGGCTGCCTTCCACGGCGGATGCGGAAGCGTGGCGTGAGTTCGTTTCGATTTATGAGCCGTTCGTCTATCGGTTCGCGCGGCGCGGTGCATTGCAGGATGCGGATGCTCGCGAGTTGGTACAGAACGTCTTGCTGGCGGTGGCTCGGGCGGTGGGCCGTTGGCGGCCGGACGGGGATCGCGGCAAGTTTCGGACGTGGCTGTTTCGGATCGCTCGCAACCAGTTGATCGACCTGTTGGGCAAACGGCGGCGGCAGGCGGCCGGGCGGGGCGGAACCAGTTTTCTGGGCGTGCTCGATCAGCAGCCGGCCCTCGATGGCTGGTCGGACGAGGACGTGAAGCTGTCGCATCGTCGCGAACTGTTTCGCTGGGCGGCGGAACGCGTGAAAGGGACCGTCAAGGAAGCGACGTGGCGGGCGTTCTGGCTGACGGCCGTCGAAGATCGCCCGGTGGACGACGTGGCCCACACATTGGGCCTGTCGACCGGTGCGGTCTACATTGCTCGCAGCCGAGTTCTCGCGAGATTGCGCGACGAGGTGAAGAGGTGGGAGGACGACAATGATGCGCTGTAACGATGCCCGCCTGGAAATGCTGTTGGTCGCCGACGAGGTCAGCGCCGAGTATCGGGCCGCGGCGAGTCACGTCGAGGAGTGTTCGCGATGTCAACAGCGCCTCCTCCAGTTGTCCGGTGACAACGCTCTGTTGCACGAAGTGCGCGACACGTTGCGGGCATGTGGTGAGACCGAGCCGTATCGAGGAGCGTCACCGTCGTCGGTCGTGATCTCGATCGAATCCAGTTCGGACGACGAGGCCGGTGCCGAGTGCGAGCCGATCTCGCTCGACTTCCTCGCGCCGCCCAGTCACCCCGAAATGCTGGGGCGGATCGGTCGGTATGAGGTCGAGCGGATGATCGGTTCGGGCGGCATGGGGATCGTGCTCAAGGGGTTCGACACCGAACTGCATCGCGTGGTGGCGATCAAGGTGTTGAAGCCGCATCTGGCTCACAACGGGGCCGCGCGGCGCCGATTCGCACGCGAGGCCCAGTCGGCCGCCGCCGTCGTTCACGAGCATGTGATTCCGATTCACGACGTCCTGTCCGATGGCGAGATGCCGTTCCTCGTGATGCAGTATGTGCCGGGACAGTCGTTGCAGGCGCGAGTCGATGAACGGGGGCCGCTCGATGCAAAGGAAGTGCTGCGCATTGCCCGGCAGGCGGCGGCGGGGCTGGCGGCGGCGCACGCTCAGGGCGTGGTGCATCGCGATGTGAAGCCCGCAAACATCCTGATGGAAGAGTCGGTCGAGC
Source organism: Planctomycetota bacterium (assembly GCA_038040225.1). Lineage (GTDB taxonomy): Bacteria > Planctomycetota > Planctomycetia > Planctomycetales > Planctomycetaceae > Schlesneria. The sequence goes on along the minus strand of JBBPIS010000281.1, from coordinate 1,761 downwards.
GTGTCTTGATCTCGGACTTCGGGCTGGCGCGCACGGTGGACGACGCGACGCTGACGCGGACCGGCATTGTCGCGGGGACGCCGCACTACATGTCGCCCGAACAAGCCGCCGGTCGTGCGGTCGATCATCGCTCCGACCTGTTCAGTCTGGGCAGCGTCCTCTATTTCATGTGTACCGGCCGGCCACCGTTTCGTGCCGAACATGCTCTGGCCATCTTGAATCGCATCTGCCACGACTCGCATCGACCCGTCGATGAAGTCAATCCGGACGTCCCCGCCGAACTGGCCGAGACCATCGACCGACTGCTGGCGAAGGAACCGGGCGATCGGTTCCGGAACGCGCACGAAGTCGAGCAGCGTCTCGAATCCATTCTTGTGCAGCTTCAGAACGGTCAAAGTTCTCATCGGCTGCGCTGGCGGCGCGGCTGGCGGCGCTGGCGAGCGACCGTCCGGAAGATGCTGCTCGGCCTGGGTGCTGCGGCCACCTGTGTCCTCAGCGGGGTCGGCCTGACCTGGTGGATGCTGTCGGGGCCACAGCTCGCACCGGACAACACGGCCTCGACCGTAGGATGGGCTCCCAGCCCGTCCGCATTGAGAGAAGAAAGCTCGGACGGGCGGGGAGCCCATCCTACGACGATCCCTCCCGATCACTTCGTGCGTGACCTGTCCGAGACCCAGCAGGCACTCCGCCAGATCGAAACGCGTTGGACACCCTCTCCGCCAACGACATCGAAACTCAGCTCGATGGAGAGCGATTGGACCCGCGACCTGAACCTCGTTCGCGGCGCGATCCAACTGTTGGAAGCAGGTTCTGCCCAGTCCCGAATCGATTCTCAGCCCGTTCAACCCTCACCTGTCGAAAGGAACGAACCATGACCCGAATGAAGTTTGTGCTTTGTGCCGCCAGCCTCTGCAGCGCAGCAGCGTTCACGAGGTTGGCTTGGACGCAGGACGGTCCTGTTAGCGATGGAACCAACCGGCGAACGCGTCCCACACCAACGACCGACCTGGAACTGCCTGCACGGAGTTATCCAGTACCGCGGCGTGAAGAGCCGGCTTTCGATCCAAATAGCGAAGCGCCAGGCTTTGCGCGTGGCGGCTCCTCCGTCGGTGGCCCAGTGCGACCGCGAACAGTGACTCGGTACGTCAATGAAGTCATCTACGAGAAGATCTCGGAGCAAGAGGCTCTCGATGCCCAAAAACTCCATGAGGCCATGCACCTCTTGAAGACCGGCACTGATGACGCGGCGAAGAAGAAGGCGACCGATGCGATTCAGGAGCAACTCGCGAAGCAGTTCGAGCGAGATCTGAGTCAACGCGAAAAGGAACTGACGGCGGTCGAAGAGCGAGTGAAGTCGTTGCGGCAACAACTCGACAAACGCAAGACGGCGAAGGATGACATTATCAGCCTGCGACTCAAGACCCTCATCAACAACGCGGAAGGACTCGGCTTTCCCGGCGAGGGCGGTGTGTCAGAGAGTTCACCGTTCGGCCCTTCAACATACGGTTTTGGATTACCCGGCGCGCGCGGGGGCGTCAACTATTTCGAAGAAGGGGCAACGACAGGTCCCAACACCGAGAAGACCGCACCACGGACCGCACCACAGACCACAACGCCACCCGCTCGAAACTGAGATCGGTGGAATCGATCGCGGTGTGACCGCCAGTTTTGAAGTGCGCTCTCAAAAAAGAAGCGGCGTCTCGGAGAGACGCCGCTTCTAGCATTCATCACGGTTCGCCCGCGCTTTAGCTATTTGAAGTT
>JBBPIS010000280.1:0-4269 GCA_038040225.1 Planctomycetota bacterium | reverse complement strand
CGTCGTCGAGACTGCGTCGATTCGGGAAGTGGTCACCGGACGTCACACCGCATCGATGATGGAAGGGCTGGGTGCCTGGCTCATCCTGCTGACCTCCTACACCGTGACGAACTTCGCAATTCTGTCGTGCCTAGCCGCGATCATCGGCAAGTTTTCCCGAAGATCGCTCTCCTTTGAAACCGCGTCGCTCGACGGGTTGGCACCGGCCCTCACCCCCACGTTTCGCGAAGTCATGGTCTTTTACTCGGTGGCGACCACCAGGGGGTTCGTCATCTACCTGATGCTGACGGGCGGATTGATCCTGTTGTCGACGACGACCGTGACCGAGTCGTCCCCCTCGGAGTACATCAAGCTGGCGAGCACGATCTCAATCATGGCCTTCATGGCCGGCTACGACTCCAAGGTCTTCAAGCAATCCCTCGACCGGATCGCCACGTTCTCCGTTGAGGGCAAAGCGAAGACGTGAGCGGCGCGGCGGATGAAATGCGTCTCGCGTGCCACGGCTGTGTCAGCCGTGTTTCTCAGAATCGATCCCCACTCGCACGGCTGACACAGCCGTGGCACGCGACGGGGCGGGCGGCTACGCAAAAATCTCCTGCACCACATTCCCTTCCACATCCGTGAGGCGGAAGTTGCGGCCGGCGTGTTGGTAGGTGAGTTGTTCGTGGTGCAGGCCGAGCAGCGCGAGGACTGTGGCGTGCAGATCGTGGATGTGGACTTTGTCCTCCTGCGCGAAGTAGCCGTAGTCGTCGGTCGCGCCGTAAGCGATGCCGGACTTCACGCCTCCGCCCGCCAGCCACATGGTGAAGCCGTGCGGATTGTGGTCGCGTCCGTCGTTGCTTTGAGCCGTGGGCGTGCGGCCGAATTCGCTCCCCCAGATCACGAGTGTGTCGTCGAGCAGGCCGCGTGATTTCAGATCGGCCAGCAAGCCGGCGATCGGCCGATCGACTTCCGCCGCGTTTTTTGAGTGGCCCTTGTACAGGTTGGAATGCTGGTCCCACTGCACTTCGCTGTCGTTGTGCGTGACCTGCACGAAGCGAACTCCCCGTTCGAGAAAGCGCCGCGCCATCAGGCACTGCCGTCCGAAGCCCGCGGTGATCGGATTGTCCATTCCGTAGAGCTTGTGCATCGCCTCGGTCTCGCCGCCGACATCCTGCGCTTCGGGCATGGCCGTCTGCATGCGGAAGGCGAGTTCAAACGAGTGGATGCGGCCTTCGAGTGCCTGGTTCGGACCGGCCGCCTGCAAGTGCTCACGGTTCATCGCGGCAAGCAGGTCGAGTTGAGCCCGTTGCTCGGCAGCGCTCAGCCGCGCGTTGCGGATGTGTTTCACCGTGGCCTGTTCGGAGGGGACCGCCGCATTGCCGATCGGCGTCCCCTGACAGTCCGCCGGCAGGAACGCCGCGCCCCAGTTGTTGACTCCCCCAAACGCGAGCGTCGGGCAGATCGTGATGAAGCCCGGCAGGTTCTCGTTCTCCGAACCGAGACCGTAGGTGATCCACGAGCCGATGCTGGGCCGGATCTGAGTGTCGCTGCCGGTGTGCAGCTTGAGCACCGCTCCGCCATGAGCCGGGTTCGTGCCGTGGATCGAGCGGATGATGCACAGGTCGTCCACGCACCGCCCGATGTTCGGAAAGAGATCGCTGACCGGCAGACCGCTCTGGCCGTACTGCCGGAACTTCCACGGCGACTTCAACAGGTTGCCGGTCTCACCAAACTTGATGCGAGGCTCCTCGAACGGGTACTTCTTTCCGTCATCGCGTTGCAGCAGCGGCTTCGGATCGAAGGTGTCGACCTGGGATGGCCCGCCCGACATGAACAGGAAGAGAACCCGCTTGGCCCGCGCCGGAAAGTGCGCTTGTTTGACGGCGACGGAATCCGTCGCGCCGGCCGCATCCGTTCCGTCACCGGCCAGCATTGCCGCGAGAGCCACATGGCCAAAACCCGCAGCAGTCCGCTGAAGCATCTCGCGGCGAGTGAACGGATGACGTTGTTGAGAAGATGTCATGGTCTGCTCCAAGACTTGCACTTCACACGGCCAAAACAGGGAGATTCCGAGCGGGGCCACCCACTCCCCCACTGCCGTGGTTGAGGTTTCTCACATTGGGGTCTGGTCGTCGCTTTCGCATGTTCGAACGAGCGGGCAGAATACCTGCCGCCCAAGCAGCCTGTTGAAAAAGGATTGATCGTGTGCCACGGCTGTGCCAGCCGTGTGTCTTTCGCGAGACTTGTGACTGTTCTCACGGCTCACAGAGCCGTGGCACGACTCTTTCAACGGGCTGTCAGGCTGACTCATCACGCGGCTCATCATAGGGACGACTTCCATGCTTCACAATTTGTCGGACGGTTTGGCAGACGGGCAGTTGGCGGGCGGACAGGTTTCGCGGCGCGAAGTGCTTCGGGCGAGTGCGGTCGGTGCCGCAGCGTGGCTGGCCGGTTCGATGGCTCTGCCCACACGAGCGGCCGAGCCGCCGCAGCGGAATGGCAAGCCGCACATGAAGCTCAGTCTGGCCGCGTACTCGTTCAATCGGGTGCTGCCGAAGAGTTGGACTCCGGATCAACTGACCGATGCGAAGTACACGCTCGAAAAGTTCATCGACTTCTGCGCCGAGCAGGATCTCGACGGCTGCGAACTGACCGCGTACTACTTCCCCAAAGAGATCACCAACGAGTACCTGATGAGCCTCAAGGAGCGAACGTTCCGGCTGGGTTTGGACATTTCCGGCACGGCGATCGGCAACGACTTCTGCCTGCCCGAGGGGGAGGCTCGTCAGAAGAATTTGCAGATGTGCCGCGACTGGATCGATCACTCGGCGACGCTCGGCGCACCGGTGATTCGCATCTTCGCGGGTCAGGTACCGAAGGGGGACAAGGAAGAGGCCGCCATCGAACGCTGCATCGACGGCATCAACCAGTCATTGGAATACGCGGCGACGAAGGGTGTTTGTCTGGCTCTCGAAAATCACGGTGGCATCACGGCGACACCCGAGCAGATGCTGAAGATCATCGCCGGAGTGAAGTCGTCGCCGTGGTTCGGCGTAAATTTTGATGGCGGCAATTTTCAGACGGACGATCCGTACCGAGACCTCGCCATAATCGCACCGTATGCGATCAATGCCCAGATCAAGGTCGAGGTGTCTCCCAACAAAAAGGCCGAGCCGACCGATCTGCCTCGCGTCGTGAAGATTCTCAAGGACGCCAACTATCGCGGCTTCCTGGTCCTCGAATACGAAGCCAAGGAGGATCCGCTGACGACGGTGCCGGAATACCTCAAGACGCTGCGCGGGTTGATCGCGGGCTGACGGGCTCGAAGTCCGGCTTTCGGAAAAGCCGGACCTCGGGATGAAACTCAATGTCGGAGCAAATCATGGCCGCACTCAATCTTCCACCGAAGCCGTTCCATTGGAGATCGCTGTTCAACGCGGCGGCTCTGCAGCAGGAGACGCTGCGCTACGTATTGGTCAGTGCGCTGGACCTGTTCATGACCTACATCCTGCTCCGACAGGAAGGGATTGTCTTCATTGAATCGAATCCGGTGGCGGGCCGATTTTATGCGGACTATGGCCTCAAGGGGATGATCTATTTCAAGTTTGGGATGGTCGCGCTGGTCTGTGTGATTGCGCAGATCGTGGTGAGACGCAGGCCGCTCGTGGCGAAGTGGCTGCTGAATGGGGCGACGTTGGCTGTGGCTGGAGTGGTGGTTTACAGCTTCGTGCTGCTCTTGAAGCACGGGAATGTGGGTGAGTTGACGGGTGTCTTGATGGGGACAGATGTGGAGATGGAGGCGGTGGACTGAGTCACCGGTTGCACTTCGCGCTTTCCCTTCATCGCCCCTCACCCCCGGCCCCTCTCCCCGGAGGGGCGAGGGGAGGAAGAACAGGCGCGCCGATCAAGTGGGTTCGATGATCGGCTTGAAGACGATGCATTGGATCGGAGCGAGGACTCGCTGTAGCGCCGTGAACATGGCCTCATCGGTGTAGGTGCCGACGATCGCGCCGCCCGAGCCGGCGAATTTGGCGGAGGCTCCCACGCGGCGGGCTCGTTCGATCATGTCGACGTGTCCCGAATGGAGCTGGCAGATCGACCGGCGCGTGTCGAAATTCGTGTCCATCAGCTTCGCCAAGCGTTTCGCGTCGCGCGCCAGAATCGCCTCGCGGGCCTGCGCGGCGAGACCGGCGAAGGTTTGCATCGCGTTCACGATGTCGACGTCTCCGCGATCGAAGCGGGCTCGCAGGTTGTTGTGGAAGATTTCAGTCGGCTCACCGAACTCGT
>JBBPIS010000279.1:0-4307 GCA_038040225.1 Planctomycetota bacterium | reverse complement strand
TGTTTTATGGGGGATTCGCTCTTCCGGAGGAGTGTCGTTTATGTCACTTCGTGAAGTGGCTCATGGCCCGGATCGACGAGGTATTGCGGCACGCCGGATTGGTCGAACACGCGCGTGTTCTGCGCGTCGATGCCAGCGCACTTGTAGAGCGTGGCGAAGACTTCTTGAAACTTGACGGGACGCAACTGCGGGTGCTCGCCGTTCCGATTGGTCGAGCCGACCGCCTGGCCCGTGCGCATGCCGCCCCCCGCGAGGACCGCCGTATTCGCCTGCGGCCAGTGGTCGCGACTGTTACTGCCGTTGATCTTCGGCGTCCGGCCGAACTCGCCCCACACCACGATCGAGACGTCGCGGTCGAGGCCACGCTCGTGCAGATCGGTCACGAGGGCCGACAGCCCCTGGTCGAGCAGCGGGCATTCTTCGCGACACTTGGGATAGTTCATGCCGTCGGAGCCGTGCCAGTCCCAGCGACTGTAGTTCATCGAGACGAACCGCGCGCCCGCTTCGACCAACCGTCGGGCGACGCAGAAGTTCTCGATCATCGGCGGAGCACCGTCCCGCTGGAATTGAGTGTTGCTCTTGCCGTAGCGGGCCACGATCGCGGGATCCTCCTTCGACAAGTCCAGTGCATCGGCCAGTCGCGAGGTGGTCAGAATCCCCATCGCCTGCTGAGCGTAAACATCCATGCTCTCCATCTGCCCGCGTTGATCTGCGGATCGGCGGAACCGGTCCAGCGACTGCATGAGACTCGTCCGGTCCCGCAACTTCTCCAGCGTGACCCCTTGCAGCACCATGTTGTCCGGCGTACTCCGGGCTTCGCGGCCGAGCATGTTGAAGGGAGCATGAGCCACGCCAAGGAACCCGCCGTCCCCGGTCTCGCCCCACGTCCGGTTGCCGGTCTGGTACATCAACGCCACGTTGGCGGGGATCGCCGGGTTCACCTGTCCCTGCATTTTGGAAACCCACGCCCCTCCCTGAGGCCAGCCTCCCGGTGGTTGCCGCCCTCCCTTGTGGCGACCCGTCATGCACTGGTACGCGTCGTGACCGCCGTCGGAATCGGCCAGAGATCTCACGAGGACAAACTTGTCCATCATCTGAGCCATGCGCGGGAACATCTCGCTGACTTCCATCCCAGGCACGTTGGTCTGGATCGTCGAGAACTCGCCGCGGACTTCGGCCGGTGCCTGAGGCTTGGGATCCCACATGTCGATGTGCGGAGGCCCGCCGGGGAGATAGATGTTGATGATCGCCTTGTGCGACAGGGCCGACTTCGAGGGCGATTCCGCCCGCAGGACATCGCTCAGGCTGATCCCACCCAGGGCCATTCCCCCCACGGTGAGGAAATCGCGGCGGGAAATCCCATCACAGAACCCGCGCCGGCTGGAAGGCTGTTGACCGAGAATCGTGAGCATGGCGGTTCCTCCCAAAGGCCGTTCGGCAACGCTGATCGCCACAAATCTACGTGACGAATCTGCAATTGTCTATTTGATCGGACTCCCCGAGTCAACTCTCGAACAAAAGGGCCTCCGAATACGCAACTTGCAGCAAGGGACCGGATCGGATTGATCGCGTGCCACGGCTGTGTCAGCCGTGGGAATGGTCACCACCCTCGCGAAAGACACACGGCCGGCACAGCGCCGTGGCACGAGTTTTCAGTGGACGGCTCCGGCGGGGTGGCCGGGGTCTGAAGGCTTTGCGGAAGGCCCGGAATCCTCGATGTGAGCATGTTGCCCGTTCACGGGGCCATTCGCTCCGCTCCTGACCTCGCCGCCGTTGTCAGGCCAGCAGTTCGCGGACGACTTGACCGTGGACGTCGGTCAGGCGGTAGTCGCGGCCGGCGTGGCGGTAGGTGAGGCGTTCGTGGTTCAGGCCGAGGAGGTGCAGGATCGTGGCGTGGAAGTCGGGCATCGTGACTTTGTTCTCTGCCACGTAGTAGCCGTAGTCGTCGGTCTGACCATAGGCCAGGCCGCCTCGGACTCCACCGCCAGCGAGCCAGACGCTGAAGGCGTGCGGGTGATGGTCGCGGCCGTCGGTCCCCTGGGCCGCCGGAGTCCGGCCGAACTCGGTGCCGAAAATGACCAGCGTGTCGTCGAGCAGGCCGCGTGACTTCAAATCGGTCAGGAACGCCGCGATTGGCTGATCGACTTTCTTGGCGTTGGTCGTGTGGTTGTTCCGCAGGTCGCCGTGAGCGTCCCAGTAGTTGCGCGGGTAGCTGAAGTTGACCTGCACGAAGCGCACACCCGCTTCGAGCAGCCGCCGGGCCTGCAAGCATTGCCGGGCGTACTCGTCGGTCGGTTCGGTGCCGACTCCGTACAGAGCCTGCGTCGCGGCCGATTCGCGGCTGAGATCCATGACCCCGGGGGCTTGAGCCTGCATGCGATAGCTCATCTCGAACGCGGCGATGCGGGCTTCCAACTGCGGCGCGTCGCCGACCCGGTCCAGATGGGCTCGATTGCGTCGCGCGAGCAGGTCGAGTTGCAGACGCTGCAGTGCGGGATCGTCTCCCGGCGTCAGGTTCGAGAGTCTGGCATCTTTGAAGTTCGTGCTGCCGTCGCCGATGCGGGTTCCCTGAAAGCTCGCGGGCAGAAACGCCGAGCCGTAGTTCTGTGCCCCGCCGTGATACAGCGACGGGCTGAGGCTGATGAAGCCCGGCAGGTTCTGGTTCTCGGTGCCGAGGCCGTACAGCGTCCACGCGCCGAGGCTGGGCCGCGCGAAGACGCCGCTCCCCGTGTTGATGTTGAGCAGCGCCGGACCGTGCGACACCTGATCGCCGCCGTTCATCGAGCGGATGACGCAGATGTCGTCGATGCACGACCCGATCTGCGGAAAGAGGTCGCTCACTTCGATCCCGCTCTCGCCGTAGTGCTGAAACTTCCACGGCGACGCGAGTAGGTTGCCGGTCGGAGCGAACTCGAACTTCGGCTTCGCAAACGGAAGTGGCCGGCCATTGTGCTCGGTGAGCTTCGGCTTATGGTCGAACGAGTCGACGTGCGAAACGCCCCCGTGCATGAAGAGGAATGCAATGCGTTTGGCTCGACCCGGCAGATGAGGCGGTTTTGGTGAAAGCGGATTGTTCGACGGAGCCGCATCCGCACGGGCCTCATCCGCCAGCAGACTCAACAACGCAAGGTTGCCGAACCCGCAAGCCGATCGTTGCAACCACTCGCGGCGAGAAAGGGATGTCGTCATGGGGGCTTCACTCCACATACAAGAACTCGTTCGCACACAGCAGTGACTGGCAATAGCTTTGCCAGGCGGCGAGTTGGCGTTCGACTTCGGGACGATTCTGAATCGAGGGCGAGTTGAAGTAGGCGGCGAAGAAATCGCCGGCTTCGGATTGTTCATCGGCGGTGGGGGCACGGCCGAAGACCAGGCGGTGGGCTTGTTCGACTCGCTGTGAATCGGTCTGCGATTTGTCTGAGGAAAACAGTCGCTCGGCGAAGGCGCGGGATTGGTCGCGGACGAAGGGGCTGTTGAGCAGGAACAACGACTGCGAGGCGACGGTCGTCTCGTTGCGCTGGGCGGTGACTCCGTTGGGATCGGCCGCGTCGAACAGGGCCAGGACGTCGGGCAGCATGTTGCGGACGACGGGCAGGTAGATGCTCCGCTTCGCGAACGTCGTGTAGAACGGATCGTCGGCGGCGACCCGGTTGGGCAGGATCATCGCGCCGATGTTCTCGGCCTTGCTGACCAGGAACTCGCCGCTTTCATTCGAGCCGGGGACTCGGTCGAGCCTGCCGCTGACGGCCAGCATCGCGTCGCGCAGTTCTTCGGCGGAGAGGCGGCGACGAGGAAAGCGTGAGGCTAATTCGGTCGCAAGGGACGAAAGGGACGTAGAGGACTCAAGGGACTGATGAGGCGGCACCCCTTTGGTCCTTTCCGTCGCTTTCGTCCCTTCTTCGTTGATCGCCGGCAGCACGCTCGCTTGCTGGTAAGTATTCGACAGCACCATCAGCCGGTGCATCGACTTCATGCTCCAGCCGCTTTCGACGAACCGCGCGGCCAGCCAGTCGAGCAATTCGGGATGCGAAGGCCGTTCGCCGCGAGTCCCAAAATTGTCGCTCGTGGCCACGAGTCCCCGACCGAAGTGATGCTGCCAGATTCGATTGACCATGACACGCGCCGTCAGCGGATTGGCGGGGCTGGCGATCCAGCGGGCGAGTTCCAATCGTCCGCTGCCGAGCTGGTTCGGATCGAGCGTGGCCGATGCCGTGGCCGACGCTGCCAGCGTCGGATCCGAAGCTGGCAGCATCGGCCACGACTGCGCAACCATCTGCAACGTGCCGCGCCGCACGGGCGCTCCGCGT
>JBBPIS010000278.1:0-4316 GCA_038040225.1 Planctomycetota bacterium | reverse complement strand
GAGTAGCTTCATCCCCGCAGCTTGGTAGTCGTCGGAATCCAGCGCAGATACAGCATGATCGCTGGAACGGCTCCGATCCAACCGATGGTGGCGAACACTCCCCAGACTCCCGCGTAGCCAAATCGTTGCAGGACGAGGGAACAGTACGTCATGTACGTCCCCAAGAGTGCCAGCAGCACCAGCGCCCATCCCTGCTTCAGGCACGTAGTCCCACCGAGAATTGCCACGACGGTACCAATCCCCAGCGCATATCGTCGGAATGAGGCGGCGATCTCTGGATCAGCGTATTGTCTCTGGCCCGCAGAGAGAGAACTGAAGGCCAGCAGCACCAAGACACCTAACAACATGCAGAAGCCGCCCATCCAAGCGGCCACACGACGGAAGGTCACCAGCAGCCGAACATCTCCATCCGTGAGTTCGAGACGCTTGCGTTTGGGCTGGGTTTTTCGAGTCGGCTTTGATTTGGACGGAAGCGGCTCCCCCTCCGACTCGTCGAAGGAACTGATACCGCCGAGGTCGAACTCGTCAGAGGCGACCGCCGCTCTCGCGGAGTCTCCCGGAACCCGAACCGACTCGCCACAGCCGGGACACTTCACCCTCTTCCCCGCCGCCCCGTCCGCCACGTTCAACCCCTTGCCACACGCAACACACTTCACTTTGATCGTCATGTTGTCATCTCTCCGAGCCATCTCGTCTAACAGAATCCAGACGTCTTCTTCCGTGTGTTTCTGTGACTTCCGTGGTTCCCGTCTCTTGGCCTCACTACCTCCACGGTCCCACGAGTTCGACGAGGTTACCATCGGGATCGCGGTAGTTGGCGAGGGCCAGGCCGGTGGGAAAGCCTTCGGGGAGCGGGACCGGGCATTTGGCGATCGGTTTCGCGCCCGCTTTCTCGGCCTTGGCGACGGCGGCGTTCACGTCCTTCACGGAGAGCGTCAGATAGCGGTAGCCGTACGACGAGTGAATGAACGTGTTGTCGACTCGCGCGCCGGGCGAGGTCTTGAACTGCATCAGTTTCAGCTTGGTCGCCTTCTCCCCCTTGCCGAGCACGAGGACATGCACGTCGAGTTCCAGCTTGTTCGCCAACCCGGTATCGACCGCGAACTGCCCCGGCACCTTGAAGCCCGGGACTTCCTCGAAGCCGATCGCGTCCTTGTAGAACTTGAGCGACTTGTCGAGATCGCTGACGACCATGCCGAGATCGATCGTCTCGGAGGCGAAGTTCGTTTCGGGAGCGGTCTGCTGGTTGGCGGAGACTCCCAGCGCGAAGGCCGTCGCGCAGACGAGCACGGCGGCGAGGGAACGAGTCAGATTTTTCATCGGTGTGGTTCCTGAAGGACAAGTGGTGCGGGTCGAGTTCGCCGCCTCCGACAGTCCGAAGGCGATTGGGGCTACGTTACAGCGACGCGACAACTAACGGCAACCGAGCAACCAGTGGACAACCCACGCTGGGGGTCAGGGCCGGCGCAGGAATGACGATCGTGGCCGACGCTGCCAGCGTCGGTTCGGATGCTGGCAGCATCCGCCACGAGGGAACACTCATCGACGCACCGGTCCTAACGGTATTCCTGCCGCTCATCCTACAACCGGCAGGCTCTCGCGCGGCGGCAGGGATCGCCCGACCGACAGGCTTGGTTTGACAGGCCGTGCCGTCGTTTCGTTCGTCGGCGGAGGGGATCGTTTCGTGGCGACGGAGTGGCTCGGTGGCCGAAACGATAAGGACGGATGTTGCTCGCGGCGGAACATCGAGGCCGCTGGGATCGATCAGGGAGGATACTGCCATGCCGCGCCTGCCATTGCTCGCACCGACCGTGCTGATGTCGCTGGGATTGCTGCCGGGAGCCTGCTTCGCTCAGCAGGGCTTTCCCCATGGAACGGTTGTGCCAGCCAGATCGTTCGTACAGAACGCGCCGACTGCGGCCTCTGGCTGGGGAAATCAGGCAACACTTCCGCGCGGACCCAAGACGATCACTTTTTCGTCGGCGACGGTGGCCAAGCTGCCGCCAAGGTTCATGCGGTGAGATCTGCGGCCCGTCGGAAGATTGCGGAAACAGGAAGTTTGTTCTCGATTTGGAATGGATGGTCATGAGAGTTCAATCACCCGTTGGTCTCCGGCGATTTGCGTCACGAGGGTGGTTGCTGTCGCTCGCCGTGGCCGCATCCATCGCCGGTGGATCGCTGTTGTGGGCGGAGTCGGACGAGTTTTTCACCGAAACAGCGTCCGTCGTCGTATTCCGAGCCAAGCCGTCGATGTCTCGTCAGCCTCGTCCCCTGTCAGCTCCCCTCCGGCATTTCGATCCGTCAGTGGCTGCGACCGTGGTGCTGGTCGGAATCGAGGCCATCGACGATGCGGAAGACCCCGCAGCGGCCCTGCTTCCGATGGGTGAGTGGACTCCCCTTCGCTGAGGCTTGACTCCCAGCCCCAATGGCAATGTGTTCGAGGCCGATCACGCAGACTGAGATGCCCGATTTGCCGGCCGTGTCTGCCGGTTCGTCGGCAGATCGAGACTCGACGTCCAGCGCGCTTGATTTCCGGGATGGCGTGCGGGCAGAATACCCCCGCTCTCGACCCCCTCTCTCGGGCGGACGTTCGACCGGACGACCGGTTGCATTGAATCACACAGCCTTCAGACTCACGGAAACAGGCCGCACAATGAAATTCTTGGACGGGCAAACTGTCGGCATCGACTTGGGAACCACGTACTCATCCATCGCGAGACTCAACGCCGACGGCAAGCCGATGTCGCTGCTGAATGCCGACGGGCGAAACATCACACCCTCGGTCGTGCTGCTGGGTGACGACGGCCAGGTGGTCGTCGGACCGGCGTTCGAGCGCACCTCACAGGAATCGGCCGACCACATCGTCGAGGCGGTCAAGCGACAGATGGGGAACAAGGACTTCTTCGTCGTCTATCAGAACAAGAAGCTGTCGCCCGAATTCATCTCGGCCCTGATCCTGAAGAAGATGAAGCAGGATGCGGAGAAGTCGATCGGCCCGATCGCCAACGCGGTCATCACCGTGCCGTACTATTTCAACGATGTCCGACGCAAGGCGACGCAGGACGCCGGCCGGATCGCCGGTCTGAACGTCGTCGACATCATCAACGAGCCGACCGCCGCGACGCTGGCCTATGCCTGGATGAAGAACGAACTGGGACGGAGCGAACTGAAGCAGGACGCCAAGACGATTCTGGTCTACGACTTGGGTGGCGGTACGTTCGACGTGACGGTGGTCCGGTACACGCCGACGCAATTCCGAGTCCTCGCGACAGACGGCGACGTGATGCTGGGCGGCATCGACTGGACGAAGCGGATCACCGAACACGTCGCCGAGCAGTTCGCCCGCAAATTCGGGGACGACCCCCGGGAAGACGCCGACGAAATGCGCAACTTCACCGCGAACTGCGAAGACGCCAAGCGGGCACTCAGCACCAAGACGCAGGCGCCGCTGACGGTCTACTTCCGCGGCAAGACGCTGTCGCTGCAATTCACCCGCAAGGACTTCGAGCGGATGACGGCCGATCTGCTGCAACGCACCCGCGACACGACGGAACTGGTGCTGCAACAGGCGGGCGTCGAACCGGGATCGCTCAGTGAAGTGGTGCTCGTCGGCGGTTCGACCTACATGCCGGCCGTCGAGATCATGTTGGCCGAGGTCTGTCATCGACAGCCGCTGCGCGATTTGGGACTGCTTCGTCCGGAAGAGGCCGTGGCTCAGGGGGCCGCCATCCACGCGGCCATTCTGGAAGCCCGCGAGAACCGGGGCGTTGCGGGGTTGAGTGCCCTCGTCAGCAACCGACTGCGCAACGTCAACATGAACGACGTCAACTCGCACTCGCTGGGGGTCAAGATCTCCAGCCCCACCGACAAGAACAAGAAGATCAATCACATCATGATCCCCAAGAACTCACAGATTCCGTTCAGTGTGAGTCAGCGGTTCGTGACGAACACGGCCAACCAGAAGACGATTCACGTCTACATCCTCGAAGGGGATGCGGCCGATCCCGACGCCTGCACTCAGATCGGCGACTTCCGCATTGTGGACCTCCCGGCCAATCTGCCGGCCGGTTCGCCGGTTGAAGTCGCCTACAGTTACGACGCCAACGGGCGCATTCACGCCGTCGCGAAGGAACTGGCCGGCAACAAAGTCGCCACGACCGAGATCATTCGCGACTCGGGGCTGACCGAGCAGGGCATCGGCGACTTCACCGCGTTGGCGAGGGATTACCAAGTCGAGTGAGTCGCAATCAGGATCAAGTGTGGCACGCCCTGAATCCTCGAAGGGCGTGGGAGTAACGCCAGCCTGATTCCACGCC
>JBBPIS010000277.1:0-4391 GCA_038040225.1 Planctomycetota bacterium | reverse complement strand
CAATTCCCGCTGGGTGGTGAAGCAAACGGATGCGTTCATCGAGCAGACTGTAGGACGGACCGAAAAGCCATTGATCCTGATGCACGACCGGGACACGAAGTTCACCAAGGAGTTCGTGGCGACACTCAAGAAGAAGGGCATCAAGGCCAACGCCTTGCCGGTGGCTTCGCCGAATTGGAACGGAAGGGTCGAGAGGTTCATTCAAACGATCAAGTACGAATGCCTGTTCAAATTCATCCTTTTCGGCCAACGGCACGTCGATCACATCGTGGGTCAGTGGGTGGCCTACTACAATCGGACCCGCTCTCACATGGAACGGGGGTGTCAACCGCCGATTCATGAGGTGCCCGAAGAAGTGCCGAAGCTCGAACGCGACCAAATCATAGTGCGGTCGCACGTCGGCGGGCTAGTAAGGTCATTTGAACGGAAGGCGGCCTAGCAGTCTGCCTCCCAATCAATCGGGTAAAGCAGCAAGGGAACGATCTCAATTTCGCCCCTCCGTTGCCTCTTAATCGCTTGCGGAAGTTCCACTTCCCGAATGTAGCGTGACGCAAGAAACTGGACACTCACGAGACAAAGAAAAAGAGGTGTCACGAGACAATGACGGCCCGCTGACGTGGTCAAGACGAAGGACATCGCCAGCATTTCCGTTTTCGAGCTTTGGCGGCTCGGCCGGATATGCTGGCGGCAAGGCGGCGAAACTTACCACGAGCAATGTTCACTTCTTCAGAGCTTCGCCGACGAACTCGAACAACGCCTTCGTGGCTGGTTCGTCGGGCAGGCCGAGGGCGGCGTTGATCTTGGTGTGGTTGGTCTCTTTGGCACCGAAGACCGTGGCGAAACCGCGATACTTCTCCGGATCGTTGCCGAACTTTTCTCGGCGTCCCGAGTCTGAGCCAATCTCTTCAGCTCTGTTTGAGTTCCAGGCCCGTCAGCGTGCCCGTGCTGGTGGCGAACTTGTCGGTTTCGATGCCCAGCCGTTGGAGCATGCTCACGTAGAGATTGCAGAGCGGCGGCGGGTTGTTGGCGTCGAAGGGGAGATGTTGACCGTGCCGGAAGCCGCCTCCGGCCAGGAGGACCGGCAGATTCTTCACCGAGTGGCTGCTGCCGTCGCCCAGATTGCTGCCCAAAAAGACCATCGTCCGGTCGAGCAAACTCGCACCGTCCTCTTGTGTCTGCTTGAGCTTGGCCAGCAGGTCGCGCAGGGTCTTCATGGTTTCCAGTTCGACGATTTTGAGTTGATCGAGTTTGCCGGGATCTTTGCCGTGATGGGACAGATCGTGATGGCCGAGGTTCACGCCCGGAATCGGCGGAGCGTAGGTCGAACCGGCCAGCATGATCGTGATGAGCCGTGTCGAATCGGTCTGCAGGGCCAAATGGGTGAGGTCGAACAGCAACCGAGTGCGGCCAATGAGATCGGCCGCATTGGGAATGTCCTTGGGCGGTTCGACATCCACCTTGGGCTTGGGCGTCTTGACCCAGGTTTCATCCTTGAGCAACCGCTGCTCCAACTCGCGGACGCTGGTGAGATATTCGTCGAGCTTGTCGCGGTCGTCGGAGCCAAGATCGGATCGAAGCGTCTTCGCCTGATCGCGCACGTCATCGAGAATGCTCCGTCCGTCTTCGAGACGTCGTACCTGCGCCTGCACTTCGTCGGAACGGCCTTCGAGGAACAGCCGGGCAAACACGCGCGACGGCGAAGTCGCCGCCGGCACTTGCGCCCCGGTTCGAGTCCAGGACAATCCGAGCCCTTCACCCGACAACGTCAGGGTGGGGAATCGCGTCTGTCCGCCGATGTGATCGGCCGCGAATTGATCGATGGAAATCGCATTGCGAAAACCGGGTCTGCCCGCTCCCGGCACGCCGGTCAGAAAGCTGGCCGTAGCCTGATGAGCGAACCCCGAACTCGTCCCCGCGTGCATCAACCCGGAGATGACGGTGAAGTCGTCGCGGTGGTCTTTGAACAATTCCAGATAGGGCGTCAGCTCGTAATCTTTGCCAGCTTTTTCAGGAAAGAAATGCGGCGGGTACAACCCCAGCGGCGTGCAAATGCAGACCATGCGACGACGCGGCTGAGCGGCACCCGCCGACGCACGGGCAAGTGAAAAGACATCAAGACAGGGTAAGGCCAGCGACACGCCAGCGGCGCGAAGAAAGGTGCGACGATCAAGCTTCATGACATGTTCCTTGCGGCATGGCAGAACGATGGGGGCAGAATGATGGGAGGAAATGGAATGAGTCATGGCGCTTGTCTTCATCGTCCTGCCCCCATTGTTCTGCCACTTCTCAGCAGTTCTGTCGTTCGTGGCGACGTTACTTCTTCTGAAACAACTCACTCTGCACGGCTTCATGCACCAGCGTTCGGAAGCCGTAATTCTTATCGCGGATTCTGGTGACGATGGCGTCGATCTCCGGCTGATCGGCCGTCGTCGGTGCCGCGCCGGTGGCGTAGGCTAACAGCTTTTCGGCCAGAGCGCGGGCCAGTTGGTCTTTGTCGCTCAGCAACAGTTGCTTGTATTCGTCGATGTTCTGAAACCGGCGGCCGTCTGGCAGCACGTCGGCGGCGTCCACGGGTGGGCCGTTCAGATATCTCACTCTCCGGCCGTTGAGGATCACCGGTTCTCCATCTCCGATGCTGCGATAGTGATCTCGCCAGCCGCCGATGACGTCGAAGTTCTCCAGGGCGAAACCCGGCGGATCGATTTTGACGTGACAGGTTGCGCACGCGGCGTTGTGCCGATGCTTTTCCAATTGAGTGCGGATCGTCGTGGCACCGCGAATGTCAGGCTCGACGGCTTCGACATCCATGGTCGGCTTCGGCGGAGGCGTTCCCAAAATGCGGTCCAGCACCCACGCGCCGCGAAGGATCGGCGAGGTGGTGGTGCCGTTGGCGGTCACCTTCAGCACGGCGGCCATCGTCAAAACTCCGCCGCGGTGGCTCTCTGGTGGCAGTGACACCTTGCGGAACTCCAGCCCCTCCTCCACACCCGGAATGCCGTAGTGCTTCGCCAGCGGCCCGTTGAGCATGGTGAAGTCGGAGGCCACGAAGTTCGTCAGGCTCAGATCGTTCTTCAAGACTTCGTCGAAGAAGAGCAGCGTTTCCTTGATCATCGACACTTTGAGGATGTCGTCATACTCCGGATAGAGCATGCGATCGGGCGTCGTGGCGTCGATGGCGCGGAGGCCGAGCCACTGGCCGGCGAAGTTCTCCGTGAAGGACTTCGCCTTGGGATCGCGCAGCATGCGCTCGACCTGTTGACGCAGCACTTCGGGATCCGACAAGGAGTGCGACGACTTCGCCGATGTCGGCTCGTCAGACGCGGACTTCGGCGAAGTCCGCCCACACAACGCGAGCAACTCCTCATCGGGCATCGAACTCCACAGGAAGTACGAGAGCCGGCTGGCCAGAGCGAAATCGTCGAGCCTTCGATTCTCGGTGCCAGTCTTCTCACGGAGAAATAGAAAATTTGGCGAGACGAGCACCGCTCTGAGCCCAACGCGCATCGCTTTCTCGAACGAGTCACCTTGTTCCAGCTTCGTCCGCACGCGCGCGACAAACGGTTTGATGTCGTCGTCCGTCACCGCCCGTCGAAATGCGCGGCGCGTGAAGTCGCGGAGGATTCGTTCGGCATCGACCAACGGTTGCTCAGAGACGACCTCGCGCCGATTGGGATGATCGGCGTCGGGTGCGGGGATTTGTTTCAGTTCGCCGAAAATCTGGCGATGGCTCTTCGGCGGCCACGAGTCCAGCAGCGGACCTTCAATTTCAACCCACTGCACGACCAGTCCCGGCCCCTTGAATTTGTCGGCCCCCACTTTTTCGACATCGGGCGGAATCGCGCCGAGTCCGTCCGTGATGATCCGAATGGTCTGCGCCGACTCCATCGGTTCGACGAACTCGACCACGGTCGGCTTGTTGGCGGGGACGTCGAAGTAGTCGATCAGGTATTGCTGAGCCGCCGCATTCATCGGGCCGGCCATCACATGAAAGGCGACGGGCTTCTCCGTTTGAAAACCGTAGCCGGAAATGCGGAAGCGATACTTGCCCCGTTCCCGCGTCTGAAAGTTCCACAGCGTGACCTGGATATTCGCCGACACCCACGAACTGAAGATCGCCACGCCGTCGTCCACATGGCGATAAACGCTGCCGGTCGGTTTGACGGTCCGTTCGTCTTTGATGTCGTAGCGCTTCTTGTTCGTCTGCGGCTTGGGACCGCCGGCGATGGCCGCATCCAAAACCCGGTCGGCCGCTTCCAGGTAGTTCTCCATCAAATAAGAGGAGACGTGCAGCGCCTCGGCGCTGTTATCGAAGCCGCTGGCCGCGTCGTCGATGGGCAGCAAGTCTTTCAAATCGACATCCAATCCGAGCAGGTCGCGCCCCGTGTTCTGGT
>JBBPIS010000276.1:0-4512 GCA_038040225.1 Planctomycetota bacterium | reverse complement strand
AGCATGAGAAACGGCACGTCCATTCCGAAGTGACAACCAGCGAGTGGACGGCATTGGCTCTAACGACCAACGGTCGGATGACGTATTGCCAGCTTGGAGAAGACGGTTGGATGCATTCCATGGCGGACTTTCAAGGGGAGCATGTTGCAACTCCTGAGAATCTGCAGTGTTTGCACTGGTTTATTCAGTCGTGCCATTGTCCGTTTGCATGGCCCCCATATGGCGAGTACAAATCGGTCCCGGTTTCGTTGATAACGAATGGCGATGCTAAGTCAGTCATCTGCAGTGCGCATGCGCAGACTTACATCCCGGATATCCTGAAGCTCTATTTGGACTGCATCCAGCAAGGGATGTGTGTCGGTCAGGTGGTCCAATGCCTGAACCGGTACTGCCGTTTATGGGGGGTTGATGGCGAACCGTTTATCCTGCTCGGTCACCCCGGTACTCGTGTAATTGACACACAATCAGCCACGACTCGAGTCAACGCCACAGTACACAATTCCGAGACAATCTCCCTGTCTCAATCCCATCCGCTAACACTCTCGTCAATCGCGGCAAACTTAAGTTACTTGCTCTATGAACCTCATTTTCAATTCCACGAAAAATTGGAGGACGTAAAAGAGGAACGCAACGACCACGGAGGCTCGGCAACCAAAGACTACGAAACACATTTGCGGAGTGTGGTAGAAAAGAGCGAAAGACTCATCAACTTGGTGAATCAGCGGTGCATCCATCTTCGGTCGACGACATCACCACTCAGTTCGCCTAGTCAAGTGTTACCCTTTTGGAATCAACATCTGTCCACCAACGTCGCTCATGAATTCAGCAGATTAGAAGACGGAGTGAAGGGCATCTTTTCCGCGTTTCCGGCCTATTGCCACCACCTTGGAGACCGAAGCGAGCATTCATATCTCCCGGAACAAGCGATGAGCGATGGCACAGCATGTCCGAGTTGCGGAGTGCATGTCGTACGACGTTTGTCAAACTATGGCGCGGCGTTCCCGGTCCCAGATTATCTTCAACGGGAGAACTGGATTTGTCCCCGGTGCTTTATGGTTCGAGACGCCAATCGACTGACCAGTGATCGGATAGTTGCGTCAACGGAAGAAAGCGGGCGCAGTCTCCGATTCAGTATCCGATACCAGAACGCATCAAAACGGCTGCAGTGGATTTGGGGATTTCCGATCATCGCAGAATGCCAAAACTACGCTGCCAGATGTTCACCAAACATTTATAGAAAACTGGTGAGTTCGGTGCCATTACAGAAAACTTCCGACTGGAGTGGCAGATTGGTGGAACCTGGCGAAGTCGTTGAGTTCAAAGGCCAAGTGGAACCCCTCCCCGAGGAAGTATTCTATTTTCAAATTGAATGTCACCTGTTTATCGACTTCTGTTGGAATTGGTTGTGCTTCACTCACCTCGGCAAAGGAATGCACAAATTCATTCAGTGTTCTGAGTACCGCCGTCAGTTTCAGCGAATGACGACACGATAGTTGTGCGCGGGCTACTCGACAGCGTACAGGCAGCTGACTGGAGGTCTCCTCTTGTTCAGGGCGACCTTCGGCTAAATGGTGCGGAGTCGGGAGATCCGCGCACGACAGAGAGCTTTTGACGTAAGTGTCCGGAGCGTGAAAACTGTCTGTTTGATCTAACTGCTTGTCACAAAAAAAAATACATGCCTTCAGATGGCTGCCAACGAGAGTTGGCGGCCATCCGAGAGGCTTCGGATCAACGGATACCACGGTTGGCGAGCTTCCAAACGATCTGTGATGGCCGGACGGATGATCCGTCGTGAATCTGAAATTGTTCGTAAGCTCGCCAACTTTGGTTGAGAGCTTCCAAGAGTGTTTTGAAGGCCAAACGGATAAGTGGCAGTGATTCCCAAAGTGTTTGGAAGACCGCCAACCGTGGTTTTCGCGACTCATTTCGACGACTTACGTCAATTGCCGGGGTGGTCGCAGGTCGCCAGTCAGCTGGAAAGAGGACGACTCAGGGGGCTGACCTGCTCACCGCTGGCGAAACTCCAAAGGCCCAAACGCTTCCATGTCTCAAGCCGGGTACAGAACTGACGAGCGATTTCGTCATTCGACCCCAGGGAAGGTTGGTCACGGGCTCAGTGATGACATCAGCACCATTGTCTGATGGAAGCGGGGTGATTCTGTTGAGTAGGACAAGTCTTCGCGACTTGTCGGGTTTCACGTCAAAGGTCGGTGCGCGGCCCGATTTGGTGGCGAGGGGGCGAAGAGTGGTGGCAAGGGGGCGAAGAGTGACATATAAGTTTCCTCCGAATCATCTAGTTTGTCCGTCTCGACTCGACAAAAACTTCACCACGGAAAGGCACCATGAGCGATCCGGTTTTCATTTTTGATGTGCATCTCGACCTGAGCATGAACGCGCTGGAGTGGAATCGTGACCTGCGGTGGTCGATGGAGAAGATCCGCCGCTGGGAACAGTTCATGAAGGACAAGGTCGACCGGGGCAACAACACGGTCTGCCTGCCGGAGATGCGCAAGGGGCGGATCGGGTTGTGTGTGGCCACGCAGATTGGCCGCTATTCGCCGTACTTCCATCGGCTGCCGGGATGGAATTCGCCCGAGCAGGCGTGGGCGCAGACTCAGGGTCAGCTCGCGTGGTACCGCGCGATGGAAGAGGCGGGCGAATTGGTGCAGATTCGGAATCGGGCACAACTCGACCAGCACCTCGATCTATGGCTGAAGGCTCCGGCGTGCGACGACGGGACGCCGTATGTCGTCGAGTCGAAGAAGAGGGCGAATCACCTGCCGATCGGCTACATGCTCAGCTTGGAAGGGGCCGACTCGATCATCACGCTCAAGCATCTGGAACGCAGTTATGAAGACGGTCTGCGGGCACTCGGCCCGGCGCATTACGGTCCAGGGCGGTACGCTCACGGGACCGACGCGGAGGGACCGCTCTCACCGCAGGGGAAGGATCTGCTGAAGGAGATGCAGCGGCTGGGGATCATCCTCGACGTGACTCATCTGTGCGACGAGTGCTTCTGGGACGCGCTCGATGTGTACGACGGACCGCTGTGGGCGAGTCATCAGAATTGCCGCACGCTCGCGCCGTGGAACCGTCAGTTTGCGGACGACCAGATCAAGGCGGTCATCGAGCGGGGCGGCGTCTTGGGAATGGCCTTCGACGCCATCATGATGGTCCCCGGCTGGATGCATCTCCGCAGCAAGCCGGCCGACTTCCAATTGAAGATCGAACGGATCTGCGACCACATCGACCACATCTGTCAGATGGCCGGCAACGCCAAGCACGTCGGCATCGGCACCGATCTCGACGGCGGCTACGGCACGGAACAGGTGCCAATGGACATGAACTCGATCGCCGACCTGCAAACGCTTCCCGGCCTGTTGAAGAAGCGCGGGTATACGCAGGAGGACATTGAGGGGATCATGTCCCGCAACTTCATCGAGTTCCTGCGACGCACCTGGAAGTAATGTCGGCGGTACTGGAGAATGTGCGTGAGATCGATAGCCGAAGTCACTCAACCGCAGCGGAGTTCGGTTCTGGTTCCGCGCAGGTCCATTTCAAACTCGATCTCCTCGATCGGAGGTCGGCTGAAGTGCCAGAGTGTCCCGTGAATGCTCGCAGAGCCCATGCGATTCAGGATGGTTTCGGGCAGCAGCGGCGTCAGGGAATGAGCGGTGTAAACATCGACGGTGCTGACCAGGGGCCAGTCCGCGCCGAGGCCTCGCAGCCGTGTCTCCATCAAATCCATCACGAAGCGCGCTTTGATCGCCAGGCCATCCACGGAGGTGTCGCCGAGACGCACGATGCCCTCACGCGACAACACTCCCTCGGGAAGTTCGCCCGCTCCGGCCACAACAAACGTCGGCGGCAGTTCGGCGGGACAGGGTCTGGTAAACGAGAAACCGTATAAGACCGGCTGATGAGGCGGGCTGATGACCGGGGCCACGTTCGTCCGGGCGACGGGATTCACGCCATCCACGAACACTCCCCAGCCTTGCAGGATCGCGGCGTACTCGGCATTGAATTCGGCGAAGCCTTGAAAGCTGAAGGGGCGAGGCGACCTTAGCTCGATCCCGCACAGCGCGGCCTTCGGGCGACTTGCCGCAGCCAGATACAGAGCGATTTGCTCAAAGCCCACGTGATAGGCGACGGGACGTTGGAAGATCACGTGAACAATCTCAAAGCCGGGACGGGAGACGACACCGCACGAGTACGGAGCGATGCCCGGCAGAAAACAATAGTTTCCGGTGGGATGGTCAGTCAGCGGCATCGAGAGCCCTTTGATGACGAGGACGTGCAACGGAATCTGAGACATCGGCAAGTGAGAGGCAGACGACGTCTGTCCTGAGAAGCCTCACCGCACCAGTGATTGGCAACCACAACACTTGCTACGAAAAAGCCGCAGTCCAACACCGAGATGTCGGACTGCGGCCAGTGTGTCCAAGCTGAGTGACGCGGAGTCTTCGCGAGCGCTGCGAAGCTTGACTTCCCCGTCGAATCATTCACCCGATC
>JBBPIS010000275.1:0-4520 GCA_038040225.1 Planctomycetota bacterium | reverse complement strand
CATCAATTCCACGGCGTTGAAGGCCCGCTTGTAAAACTCGATCGCGTCGGCGGCACCTGCACAGATCAGGTGGGGCGTGAGTGAGTGCATTCCGTCGGGGATCGGCTTGACGTTTTGCTGGGACATGACCGCGGCTCCAGTGGGCTTGTGTTTTCAACGGACGCTCTCGTCTCACCATGAAACCAGAGCCGGCTTTCAACCAATAGTCGTTCGGAGAAACGGCAATTCGACAGCGCTCCAAAATATTCTTTCGGAAGTATGCACTTGGCAAAGCTGGCGGGGATTGATGCGTTCCGGGGATCAGTCACGGCCGGGTGCAGCGTCTGGTTCGGCGTGCTTTTGTTCCGTGCGGGCGGCCGGCAGGAGCAGATTGCGAACGAAATTGTTAACGAGAAGGGCGATGGGACCTGCCATGCCAATACCCACTGCATTGTTGCCCGTTGCGAGCATTAGGGCGTACCCGATACCCCATCCTGCGCTGACCGCAAAAAGAGCCGCGATAGCAGCAGAGCGTGTCGATTGTTTGTCGTTTGGTTGTTGTTCCATACTGTTTATTCTTTCGATGTGTGAAGCCGCCGAACGCTCAGAACCCATCAACCGATACCTGTTTTGCCAAGTGCATACTTCCGTATTCTTTTGGGGATTTCAGCCCAGTTCCCGGATTCGTTTTTCGAGGAACCGGCGTTCCGGTTCCTGCTGGGCGAGGGCCAGCGCCCGTTGATACGACTCCCGGGCGTCGGCGGTTCGTTCGAGCCGTCGGCAGAGATCGGCCCGCGCGGCATGGGCCAGATGATAGTCAGCCAGATCGCCCCGCGCGAGGATGGCGTCGATCCGTTCCAAGCCCGCCAGAGGTCCGTCGCGCATCGCCACCGCCACCGCTCGATTCAGTTCCACGATCGGAGACCGTTCCGCCCGCGCGAGCAGGTCGTACAAGGCCACGATCTGGGACCAGTCGGTGGCGGCGGTGCTCGGTGCGGCGGCGTGGACCGCGGCGATCGCGGCCTGGATCGTGTGCACACCGACCGTCGGTGCCGAGAACGCTTGCTCGACCAGCCTCCTCCCTTCGGCAATCTGCTCGCGGTTCCAGAGCGAACGGTCCTGATCTTGGAGCAGAACCAGATCCCCTTCGGGCGAGGACCGCGCCGTCCGCCGTGACTCGTGCAGCAGCATCAGGGCGAGCAGTCCGAGCACCTCGGGGTCGGGCAGCAACTCGCCCAGCAATCGCCCGAGTCGAATCGCCTCTCCCGACAAATCGGGCCGGGTCAGCGACTCGCCGGACGAGGCCGAATAGCCCTCGTTGAACACGAGATAGATCACCGACAACACGGAGTCCAACCGTTCGGGAAGGTCGGCGATCGAAGGGACTTGGTAGGGGATTCCCGCATCGCGAATCTTCGCCTTGCCGCGCACGATGCGCTGGGCAATCGTGGGGGGAGTCGTCAGGAACCCGCTCGCGATGGCTTCGGTCGTCAGGCCGCAGACCTCCCGCAGCGTCAGGGCGATCTGAGTGCTGGGCGACAGCGCCGGATGACAGCAGGTAAAGATCAGCCGCAACTGGTCGTCCTCGACCCCCTCATCGATCGCGGCCTGCGAACCGGTCGCCTCATCGAGCCGATTGGCGAGTTCCTCGCGCGAGGCATCGAAGCGGGCACGACGGCGCAGCGTGTCGATCGCCTTGAAGCGTCCGGCCGACACCAGCCACGCGCGCGGATTCGCCGGCACGCCGTCCCGCGGCCACTGCTCGACCGCCGAAGCAAACGCATCGTGCAGCGCCTCCTCCGCCAGATCAAAATCCCCCAGCAGCCGGATGAGCGTGGCCAGCACCCGACGCGACTCGGCACGATAGACCTCGTCCACCGCCTGGCGGCTCTGTGCGCTCGTGCTCTCGTCCATCGTGCCAACTCTCCAGAACCCGCCGGGAGCAGTTTCCAAGCCAAAGGCTCCCCACAACTCATCCCGCACCGAAGAGCCTGTCTACTCCGCGACCCTCGGCGATTCAACCACGATTCAACCAATCGATGGGTCACTCTTTTCTGAATCAGGCGATTCTCCGGCCGACACCGCCGGGACAAGCGGTCGATTCTCCGTCGAGTGGCTGGAATGCCCAGCGAGCCTTACGATGTCAAAGCGCCCGTCGGTTGTCGAAGAGGAACAGAGACATGGCAAAGAAGCAGGCAAAACCAAAGGCCGATCCGCTGCCGGGCCAACCGGGCGGTAGAGGCTGGCAACCGGTCCCGGGCGTGACGCTGCGGCTCACGCTTCGAGGGCACACGGGTTGGATCGGTCGGATCGCCTGGTCACCGGACGGGAAGTGGCTGGCCTCGCCATCGCAAGATCGAACGGTTCAAATCTGGGATGGTGCTACGGGGAACTTGGTTCGGACGCTTGAGAGACATTCCAAGGCTGTGTTGTGTGTTGCATGGTCTCCAGATGGTCGTTGGCTTGCTTCATCCGGCGAGGATCGCGATGTCGTTATTTGGGATATGGAAGTCGGCGAAGTCTTTCGAGTCCTCGATGGCCATACCGAGGGCGTTTCTTGCATTCTTTGGATTCCACCAAATGAGAGGTATTGGAAAGGAGCTTCGATCGGCCAACTGCATTCAGGAGCATACGATGGAACTGTCAGATATTGGGACGGTGTGTCAGCCGATACACAGTTGATTTTTCAGACCGACTCATTAGGTATAAATGCCATGATACGGTTGCCAAACGGAGAACTCGCACTTGCCACGCACGGTCGAGAGATTTGCTTGCTGGATCCGATTACCCATCGTGCCAATCACCTATTCGGTCATGACTCGTCTGTTTCGGCTGTTTCGTGGGTTCTTGGAGAACAGGGTGGCCAGCTCATATCCGGAAGCGACGACGAGACGCTGTTGATTTGGGTTGAAAATTCTGGCAGGCCCGTACGGTCACTGGAGGGACACACAGACCATGTTCGTTCGCTGACCGGAGACACGACTGGTCGTATCATCGCATCGAAGGGCGGTCCTTATGACAACACTGTACGGCTCTGGCGATGCGACAAATGGCAGGAATTGGCGGTGATCCCGGAAGTTGCTTCGTTGGGCTGGTGTTGCGGAATTGAATTCCATCCATTCGACTCGTTGCTCGCAACTGTTGGCTCAGACATCAATGCATCGGCACCGGAACGTGATTGCCTCATTCATTTGTGGCATATTGATGTTGATCAACTCCTTGACGAATCTGATCGAACGAATGATTCGTCACGCAACATTCATTACGCCACGGCCAAGATCGTGCTGGTTGGCGATTCGGGTGTAGGAAAGACGGGGCTGGGGTGGCGGCTGGCGCATGGGGAGTTCAAAGAGCATGCCTCGACTCACGGGCAGCAGTTCTGGGTGGTCGATCAACTCGCCGGGAAGAGGAAGGATGGGACGCGGTGCGAGGCGGTGTTGTGGGATCTCGCCGGGCAGCCCGATTACCGGTTGATTCATGCGCTGTTCCTCGACGATGCCGACCTGGCCCTCGTGTTGTTCGATCCGACCGATCAGCGCGATCCACTCGGGAGCGCCGAGTACTGGATCAAGCAATTACCCGACAATTGCCCGAAGATTCTGGTCGCGGCCCGCGTCGATCGGGGGCATGTGGTCCTGACGAATGAGGAACTCGACAACTTCTGCCAGCGCCACAACATCGCCGGTGGCTGGATCGAGACGAGTGCCAAGGCAGACGTGGGTGTCGATGTGTTGCTCGACCGGATGAAGGCCAGGATTCCGTGGGACCGCAAGACGGCCGTCACCACGACCGCGACGTTCAAGCGGATCAAAGACTTCGTCCTGGCCCTCAAGCAGAACCGGACCGGCCAGCAGATCGTGTTCACTCCCGCCGAGTTGCGCCAGCAGCTTGAACGCAAGCCGCGACGAGGCGAGAAGAAAGCCAAGTCCCCCGTGCCGCTCGGCGCGTTCACCGACGCCGAAATGCTGACCGCCGTCGAGAGGCTGGCGAGTCACGGGTTTGTCCGGCTCCTCAAGCTGTCCAACGGGCAGCAGCGCATCCTGCTGGTCCCCGAACTGCTCAACAATCTCGCCTCATCGTTCGTGCTCGAAGCCCGCCGGAACGAACGCGGGCTGGGAGCTCTCGAAGAGCGTCGCCTGTTGGACCACGGCTACCGCTTCCCGGAACTTGAGGGGCTGAGCAAGAAGGACGACGCACTGTTGCTCGATGCCACGATCACGGCGTTCCTCGAAAACCGGCTGAGCTACCGGTGCTTCCGCGAAAGTTGGGGCGAAGCGAAACTGCTAATCTTTCCCGAACTGATGAAACTCAAGAAGCCCGAACGGGACGATCTGGCGACGGAGGAGGGAGTCTCCTACGCCGTCACCGGAGCGACCGAGAACACGTTCGCGGGAGTGGTGGTGCTGCTCGGATATACGAATGCGTTTCTCCGCACAGACCAGGCTCAGGACGTCGCCTACTACGAGTACGAGACGGGCCAGATCTGCGGCGTGCGACAGATCCCGGAAGCATCCGGAGAACGAACGTTTGTGCTGTTCTTC
>JBBPIS010000274.1:0-4546 GCA_038040225.1 Planctomycetota bacterium | reverse complement strand
AGTAGTCGGTCGAGACCTCGTTCAGCCGACCTCCTCGCTTGGCCGGGTCGATGAACGTGCCCAGCCCGACATGGGTCAGGCATCCCGGCCGGCCGGCGGCGATGTCGCGCAGCAACTGACAGACGACGCCTTGCGGAAAACAATAGGCTTCGATCTTGTTCTCGATCGCCAGTCGACCGATTTTCGGCAACAGACCCCAGTGCCCGCCGATGACCCGCCGCAGCAGGCCCTCGTGACCGAAATGATTCAACCCGCGAGTCTTCCCGTCCCCCTGACCGGCGGCGTAAACGAGCGTCAATTCGCGCGGACGCCCCTCGCTCAAGAACCGCCGTTCGACCGCCATCGACAACGCCTCGGGATGAGCCGCCCCCACGAAGCCACCGCTGACCACGGTCATCCCGTCCTCAATCAACGAGACCGCCTCGTCGGCCGAACAGAGCAGCGAATTCAATCGGCTGTGACTCAAGTGACTTCGTCCCGCTCCGTAGCACATGCTGCCAGCTTGTGTGTCTTTTTCTTACTCATACTCTTACTCGTAATCTTACTCCGGCTGTTCACGAGAAGACGCACAAGGTGGCAGCATGTGCCACGGAACGCTCACCCCAGCCAGCCGCCGTTCGCGTGCAGCGTCTGCCCGGTAACGTAGCTCGCCAGATCGCTGCACAGGAACAGGATCACGTTCGAGATCTCTTCCGGCTCGCCAAACCGACCGAGTGGGATCTGCTTGAGCATCTCGGTCTGAACCTCCACCGGAATGGTTTGGCCCATCTCGGTGAGGACCACGCCGGGCGCAACGGCATTCACCGTGATGCGCCGTCGCGCGAGTTCCTTGCTCAGCACCTTCGTGATCGCGATGACTCCCGCCTTGGCCGCCGAGTAGTTCACCTGCCCGTAGAACCCGACCACGCCCGAAATCGACGCCATGTTGACGATCCGGCCGCCCTCGGCCATCCGTTCGGCGGCGGCCCGGCAGACATGAAAGACGCCCGTGAGATTCGTGTCGATCACGTCCTGCCACTCGGCGTCGGACATCTTCTTGAGCGTGCGGTCGCGAATGATGGCCGCGTTGTTCACGACGATGTCCAGTTTCCCGGTGCGCGAGATGAGTTCGTCGCACATGCGTGAGACATCCGCCGCATCGCGTACGTCGCCTCCCACCGTGAAGGCCCGCTCTCCAAGAGCAGCCACGGTTTCCTCGGCCCGCGCCCGATTGAGGCCCTGCGGATCTGGGAAGTAGTTCACGCCAACGGTCGCTCCCGCCGCGTGAAGCCTCGTCGCCGTGCAGCGTCCCAAACCCTGGCTCCCGCCCGTCACGAGAGCCGTCTTACCGGAAAGGTCGATGGTGAGCATGGCTCTCATTTCGTCAAAGAGGAGTGACAGTATTTCCAAGTTCGTGGTGGACGCTGCCAGCGTCCGCGTTCAGGCTCTGGCCATGAGTTGAGCGGACGCAAGCTGCGTCCACCACGGTCACGCGAGTATCTCCGACACCACGTTTCCATGCACGTCCGTCAGGCGGTAGTCGCGGCCCGCATGGCGGTACGTCAGCTTGGTGTGGTCGAAGCCGAGCAGGTGCAGGATCGTGGCGTGGAAGTCGTGGACATGGACGCGGTTCGAGGCGACGGTCGCGCCGATGTCGTCCGTTTCGCCGTGGCTCATGCCGCCTTTGATGCCTCCGCCCGCGAGCCAGCTTGAAAAGCAGGCCGAGTGGTGGCCGCGGCCCTTCGTGCCGTCCTGGCCCGGCGTGCGGCCGAACTCGGTCGTCCAGATGACCAGCGTTTCGTCGAGCATTCCGCGCTGCTTGAGGTCTCGCAGCAAGCCCGCGATCGGCTGGTCGATCTTCTTCGCCAGCGGTGCGTGTTCGGCCATGTCGCCGTGCGAATCCCAGTTGTTCGACGAGCCGGTGTCGATCAACTCGATGAACCTCACGCCCCGCTCGGCCAGTCGCCGCGCGATCAGGCACTGCCAGCCAAACCCCTGCGTCTCGCCGCGAGTCATCCCGTACTGCTTCAGCGTCGCTTCGGTCTCCTGGCCGAGATCGAACGCCTCGGGAGCTTCCGTCTGCATGCGGTACGCGGTCTCAAACGACTGAATCCGTGCTGCGAGGTTCGAATCGTCGCCGTTCCGTTTGAGATGCTCGCGGTTGAAGGCGTTGGCGAGACCCAGCTCCAACTCCTGCAAGCCGGCGACATCGGTGCGGCGTTTCAAGTTGGGAATCGGGTCCGCGCCGGGAACGACTCGCGTCCCCTGATGATAGGCCGGAAGAAAATCGTTCGCCCAGACCTGCGCCCCCGCGTAGGGGAGATGCGGCGCGATGACCACGAACGACGGCAGGTTCTGATTCAGTGTCCCCAGCCCATAGCTGAGCCACGACCCGAGCGACGGTCGCGAGAAGAAGAACGATCCCGTGTGCATCGCCAGCGACGCCTGATAGTGCTCATTGTCGTCCGATTTCATCGACTTGATGAGACAGATGTCGTCCATGCACTCGCGGACGTGCGGGAACAGATCGCTGACCATCGTCCCGCACTTGCCCCCCGGCTTGAAATCCCACAACGGTTTGACGAGCGGCTTCGACTGGTTCGACAACCCGCCCCCCACGCCCACGGTTTTGCCGTCGGCTTGAAACAGCTTCGGCTTGTGGTCAAACGTGTCCATGTGCGACACGCCGCCCGACGAAAACAGCAGAATCACCCGCTTGGCCTTCGGCTCAAAGTGCGGCCGCTTCGGCGCCAGCGGATGCGCCGACTTGTTGCCAGCGGATTCATCGGCCAGCAATTCTGACAGAATGCCGGGAAGCAAGAGCGATCCGCCGACAAGCGAGTTGATGACGTGACGACGGGAAACAGAAGCGGGATTCGGCTGCATCATTCCTCAATCTCACTCAGCAAGGCAGATTCAATTCGAGCAATATTCACAAGCTCGAACGAAGTCAGTCTTTGAACTCGGACTCTTCGTGCATGTCGTACTTCGCAGCGACGGCGGGATCGGTCGTGACGAGCCAGACTCCATCGGCCAATCGATCGCGCTGAGTGTCGATCTGAACGCCCGACTCCTGCATGGACGCGAGGACCGGCGCGTCCACAGGAAGCAACTTGGCGAGTTCGACCAACGCGATTGGTGCCGATGTTTCGAGCGGACACGGCCAGAGACGCAGAAATCGTTTGAGGCTGGGCTGGGTTTCGGTCCACAGTTGGTTGAACGTGTCTCGAACGAACGGATGCAACTGGCTCACGAAGCCCGCTGGCAGCGAGAGGATCTTGATCAGTTCCTGTACGTCTGCGAGATCCTTGAGGCGGTCGGGGCTGCTGATTCCCGATGCGATCTTCAGTTCGATCAGCGTCGTCAGGCGGACGACCGGGATGCCGTCACGGACCTCGACGACATCGGCCGGGTCGGGAAACGCGAACGGTTTCGGTTTGCCGTCACCGGGGAAGTCGCCCGTTTTCAGAAACTCGATCTTCACGCCCGTCTGTGTGTCGCGCAGGTTCTTGCTGCGGGCAAACGGCGGCAGGTAGCCGCGTCCTTCCAGCTCAGCGTGAATGCGCTTCAAGCTCTCGGGCGTAACGAGCAAGTCCACGTCCTCCGTCGAGCGACGGAAGCCGTGCCGATACAGAGCCATCCCGCCGACAACGGCATGAGGAATTCCCAACTCGGTCAACCGGCGCGTGATCTCGCGCAAAGTTTCGTGAACCTTGCCCGCGTCGCGAAAGAAGGCATCGCTCTCGTTCAT
Source organism: Planctomycetota bacterium (assembly GCA_038040225.1). Taxonomy (GTDB): domain Bacteria; phylum Planctomycetota; class Planctomycetia; order Planctomycetales; family Planctomycetaceae; genus Schlesneria. The sequence goes on along the minus strand of JBBPIS010000274.1, from coordinate 816 downwards.
GGCCCACTCCGGTTCCCGTGACATGCGGTCTTCGTAATTCACTCCGTGCCACGGAGCCACATCACCAGACGAAGGTATGGCAGGCGGCACGCGCTTGGTTGGAACCACCGCAACTATTTCAGCAATGTCCGTCATTCAAAGTCCCTCACTAGGGGAGAGTCTACCTTTTGCGTAGAGCGATCACAGTCCTTCACTCCACATACACGAACTCGTTGAGTCGGAAAATGGCTCGAACGTAGCTTTGCCAGGCGAGGGGATCGTGCTGGTCGGCGGGGACGTTGGCTGTGGCGAGGCGTTCTTTCGCTTGAACCAAATAGTTCTCGGCGGCGGCTCGTTCGGTGGAGGTGATCGGGCGGCCGAGGGCCAGTTGGTGGGCGAGGTCAAGCCGGGCGGAGGCCATCGGGGCGGCTTGTTTCAGGCGGGCGGCGAAGTTTTTTGCCTGATCATGAACGAACGTGTCGTTGAGCAGGTAGAGAGCCTGCAGCGTGGTGGTGCTGGTTCCACGCGACGACGTGCTGGCGCTAGTGTCGGCTCCGTCGAAGATCGCGAGGTACGGATGACGCTGGATGCGCTGCGTCATCAGGTAAACGCTGCGGCGGTTCGAATCGTAAACCTCCTTGAACGGCTTGTGCTGAGTGAAGTTCCAATCCTTTTGCTGAGGAAACGGATGCGGACCGCCCGGTCCCGTTTCAAGCTGGCCGCTCAACACGAGCAGCGTGTCGCGCAGCGATTCGGCATCGAGACGACGACGGCGGAAATGGGTGAGCAGATCGTTGGCGGGATCGACGAGCGCGGAACATGGAGCGCGGGGGGGGG
>JBBPIS010000273.1:0-4631 GCA_038040225.1 Planctomycetota bacterium | reverse complement strand
GTGGCTGATGTCGGAGTGACCGATGACGGACTCGGGACGAACGCTTTCAGCCTGACCGGGGCCGATGCAGCCGCGTTCGAACTGGACGGCAGCGTGCTGTACCTCAAGGCGGGTACGACGCTCGACTTCGAAACGAAGACGTCCTATGAGGTGACGGTGAACGTCGATGACAGCACGGTCGGAGTCAACCCCGACGCCAGCACCTCCTGCACGCTGACGCTCACCAACGTCAACGAAGCGCCGGTGGTGGGCGCGTTCGATGCCACGGTGAATTACACCGCGAACGGTCCCGTCGTGCTCCTGGACCAGAACGCGACCGTGACCGATGTCGACACGACCCGCTTCAACGGAGGCGCGCTGACCATCAGCCTGACCGCCAATGCCGAGGCGACCGACTTGCTGGGAATCCGCCAGGTGACCCGCCTGATTGTCGTGAGTGGGTCGAACGTGACGTACCGGGGGACAATCGTCGGCACGCTGGCCGGCGGAGTCGGCACGGCGGATCTGGTCATCACGTTCAACGCCAACGCCACGGTCTCGGCCGTGCAAACCGTGCTGCGCAACGTGACCTATCGCAGCGTCTCGGCGAACCCCTCGACAGCCCCCCGCACGGTGCGCATCACGCTCACCGACGGCGGCGGTGCGACGAGCAACCTGCCCACAAAAAACATCAACGTCACCGCCGTCCCCATCCCACCAGTCGGCGGCGCGCCGCCCCTCGCGTCGAACCCGCCGAGCAGCACAACGGCCGGCCCCTTCAACGCCACCGCTTCCAATCCCGGCCTCACGTCCTTCTCGACCCCGGTCACGGCAGCAGGCAGCACCGACAACGACCAGTACGGCGACGATCTCTTGTCGCTGTCGAACATCGATGGCTTGGGACGCCGCCGGAAACGCAGACGAAGCTTGTGACGGTCCCCACACGAGTTCGACACCGGATCACCGTGGGTAGGATGGGCACTCCTGCCCGTCCGGCTTTGGTTTTCGACTTTTGCTTCCCGTTGAAGAAATGCGAAGAGCGGACGGGCAGGAGTGCCCATCCTACATGGCAGTGCGCCAACGATTCGCACGGTCATTGGCGTGTTGGAGAACGATCGTGAGTGGCGATTCCAAACGACCGACGGCGACCGAGCGGGCCATTGCCCACTATCGCCGGAACGAATGGGCGGAGGCCGAACGTTTTGCGCAGTCGGTCGTCCAGGCAGAAGCCGGGCCGCGCGAAACGGGCGTCTGCCGCCAGTTGCTTGGCCTGATCGCGCATCGGGCGGGACGCTATTCGGACGCGGTCGAGCACTTTCAGCTCGCCATCTCACTTCAACCAGGCGTCCCCGAGTTGCGAACGGGTTTGTGCGACGCACACACTGCACTGGCCCGCCGGCTTCGCAAGCAGTCGCAATTGGCGGACGCCGAACATCATGCGCGGGAAGCCCTGCGCTGGCAGCCCGAGTCTCCCAATTCGCTGAGCGTGCTCGGCGTGCTGTTGCACGAACAGGACAAACTCGACGAGGCCCGGCAATGTTTTGCGAAGGGGGTGAGCGGGTCGCCTCGGCATCCGCAGTTGCGGCTGAACTATGCCAACCTGCTGGCGGCGGTGCAGGAGCAGGATGCCGCCATCGAGCAATATCGGATCGCGATGGAACTTCGGCCTGACGATGTCCGCACGTTGCTGAGTGCTGCCGGAGTGATGTCGGAAGTGAATCGCCACAAGGGCGCGATTCAATTGCTCGAACGAGCCGTTCAACTCGCCGCTGACAACGCGGATGTCCATTTCAATCTGGCGAACGCTCACGCCGGTGCCCACGAGATTGCCGCCGCCGTTCGACACTACGAGCACGCGCTGCGGCTGCGGCCCGACTGGCGCAGTGCCCGGGCCAATTGGTTGCGGGAGCGAGCCGAGATTTGTGACTGGCGAGACGATTGGGATCGGGAGATGCAGACGCTCATCAACAATCTTTCGACCGCTGCGAACGAGCACGAGCCATTGCCGCTGAATGTCTCACAAATGCCGGGACTGCCGATCCCCAGGCAACTCATGCGGCAAGCGGCGCGTCGGCAGACCGAGCGATATCGTCAACAGTCCGCACGGCAGGGGATGCTCGGTCCGAGTCACTCCGTAGCCGAACTCGCAAGAGTTCGGACGGACGGTGATCCACACCGACCTCTTGCGAATTCGGCTACCGGTGGACGGCTCAAAATCGGCTACCTCTCGCACGATCTGCGTCATCACGCAATCGGGCATCTGACCTGCGGACTGTTCGCACACCACGATCGGAGCCGTTTCGAGGTCTTCACGTATTCGCTCGGCCCCGATGATGGGAGCGAGTATCGCCAGCGCATCGTGGAAGGGAGCGAGCACTTTCACGATCTGGGCGGGTGGAGCGACGCGCAGATCGTGAACCGCGTCGTGGAGGACCGCGTGGAGGTTCTCATCGACGTGCAGGGTTACTCGCGCGACGCTCGACCCGGTGTGCTGCTGGCCCGTCCCGCGCCGATACTAATCCATTATCTGGGCTTTCCGGGGACGCTCGGTGGGCTGGTCGATTACTTCGTCACCGATCCGGTCCTGACACCACCCGGCAGCCCGTTGCGCGATGAGTTCGAGGAATCGCTGATCTATCTGCCGGACACTTATCAGATCACCGACGATCGGCCGACGGTCTCCGCACGCGAGATGACCCGCGAGCAATGTGGTCTGCCGGACGCGGGCTTCGTCTTTTGCGCATTCAACAACAACTACAAGATTCAGCCCGGGATCTTCGACGTCTGGATGCGCATCCTGCGCGCCGTCCCCGGCAGTGTGCTGTGGCTGCTCTCCATGCATTCCGCCGTCGCGGACAACCTGCGTCGGGAAGCCACACGGCGCGGAGTCGATCCCGCCCGACTGGTCTTCGCTGACGTGGTCTCCAAGCCGGACCACTTGGCGCGGCTGCGACTGGCGGACCTGTTTCTCGATACGACCGTTTGCGGTGCGCACACGACCGCCACGGACTCCCTGTGGGCGGGAGTCCCCGTCGTGACCTGTCCCGGCGAACGATTCACCGAACGTGTCGCCGCCAGTCTGCTCACCGCGGCCGGCTTGCAGGAATTGATCGTCGATCAATTGGCGGACTACGAACGGCTGGTCATCGATCTCGCGACAGACCCGGTTCGCTGCCAACGCATTCGCGACGAGTGGGCCTGCCGCCGCGAGTCCTCACGACTCTTCGCCACCGCCTCTCGAGTCCGGCAACTGGAGCGAGCCTACGAAACCGTTTGGAAACGGTATTGCGACGGCCTCGAACCGACGGATGTGGTCATCGCTCCGGACGCAACGTGACCGACGAAAGTCTTCCGGCACCGTGATTGGGTGGTGGGACAAGGGGATTGGGAGACAAGGAAAGGAAGTGTGAGCATCATCAACAGAATCGTCTTTGAACTTCTCCCTCTCATCTTTTCCCCGAGTCCCCTTGTCCCTCCCACCCGGCTACGAAAGAGGTCCGGCGTGGATTGCTGCTGCGGCTTGAGATAAAAGTCGGCAATACTTTGCGGGGCCAAAAATGAAGTTTGAAGATCTGACTCCGGATCGACGGCATGCGGTCGCAAGCGAGATCGTGGCGCGCGAACAACGGTTCAATCGCGCGACGCGACCCTGCTGGGATCTCTTCGCGCCTCATCGGCGACGCGTTACCGAACTGCTGCTAAATCAGCCTGCAGAACAGCGCGGTGGACTCTCGGTGCTGGGCGCTGGCAACTGCAATGACCTCGACCTGCACGCACTGTGTGCCACGTTTGCGGCCGTGCATCTGGTCGATCTCGACGCACAGGCCCTGGCCGATGGCGTCATCGCGCAAGGCTTGGACGCCGGGCGAGGGCCGTTGCACCTGCACGGCGGGGTCGATGTCACGGGAATCGCCGAGCGGCTCGATGGTTGGTCGCCCACGCAACCGCCCAATGACGCGCAACTCCGGGACTGCCTGTTGGCAGCCGGGGGATCGCGCGTCGAGTTGCCGCGTCCCGTCGACGTGGCAGTGTCGGTCTGCCTCCTGAGCCAGCTCATGGAAATCCTGAATGTCACTCTGGGCGGCCAGCATCCGCAATTCACTCGACTGGCCGCCCTGGTTCGCTCGCGGCACGTGGAACTGCTGGTCGATTCCGTTCAACCCGGCGGCCGAGCCGTGATTGTGACTGACGTGACGTCGTCCGATCTCGTACCCGAACTCGGCTCGGTTTCGCAGGGTCAATTGCCAGCCTTGCTGGAGCGGATCATGCGCGACGGTCGCTTTCTGTCGGGCGTCAATCCATTCCACTTGCAGCGCCTGTGTCGCGAGCAGCCGGGCCTGGCCCGTCGCGTCTCCGCAGTCCGAGTTTCTCATCCCTGGGTCTGGCAATTTCCGGGCCGCACGTACGTCGTCTGTGCGGTTGAGATCCGTCGCGCCCACGTTGGGGCGTAACGCAGAGAGATCGGGTCTTCAAATCTCATTTTTGGCATCGCGAATGAGACGCGGTGTGGATTGCCATACCCGCGTCAGGTTAGAGTCAGCGGTGGATTGCGGGCCACAAATGAAAAATCGACCTGACCCCGGATGGTGCTCCGGGTCATTGAAGGATTCGTTCCATGTGGTTCCCGAAAAATCGCCGTTCGATGTTCCAAC
>JBBPIS010000272.1:0-4676 GCA_038040225.1 Planctomycetota bacterium | reverse complement strand
ATCCAAATCACCGATTTGGCACGGGGAGCGAAATGCGGGCGGCCGTCCGGCGATACGTTGGGCAGCGTTGTGGTTGGCTCGGCGGCTCGTGAGATTCCGTCGGCCGACAACATCGCACCGAGCGCCATCCCGGTAAACCCCATGCCCAGATCGGAGAGGAATGCCCGGCGGGGGATGCAATTGCAATTCAGATCGGAATGAAGGGCTCGTCGGGTCATCGCAGACCTTTCAGCGGATTGCCACGAAATCGTTGTGATTCAGAATGGCTCGGACCAGGCTTTCTCGCAAACGGACGGGATCGGTTCCCGCTTCGCCGGGTGTTGAGAGAAACGCGACACAGGCACTCAGTTCCGCAGCGGTTGGCGATCGCGACAGGATCTGTTCATGAGCCGCCGTGACGAAGGGCTGCGGCGCGGCTTGTTGCTCAGGAGGCAACGACCGCCACAACTCAGCGGCCAGAGCACCGCTGAGTTCATGGATCAAGTCGCTGTTCGTCAGCGCCAGGGCTTGCTGCGGGATGACGCTGCGGGTGCGGCGGTAGCAGTCGGTCGGTTCGGGAGCGTCGAACAAGGCACCGAACGGACTCTTACCGTCGAGTTCCGGTTGGCAACTGTAGTACAGCGTCCGACGGCGAGTGGTCAGAGCCTGACTGTTCTCCAACTCCTGGCCACCGAGTTGCATGTCGAGACGCCCCGCGCTGTGCAACAAGCTGTCGCGGACCACTTCTGCTTCCATGCGTCCCACGTTCATTCGCCAGAGGAACTTGTTTTCGGGATCAATGTCGCGCGACATGCCGGCTCCCGGCCCAGAACTGGACGACATCCGATAGGCATTACTGGTGACGATCACTCGATGCAGATGCTTCATGCTCCAGTTGGACTCCATCAACTCGACCGCCAGCCAGTCGAGCAGCGCGGGATGAGTCGGCGGTGAGCCATTCAGTCCGAAGTCGTAGACGCTTGCCACCAATGGCGAGTGAAAGTGTCGCAGCCAGATGTGATTCACGGCGACGCGCGCGGTGAGTGGGTTGTCGCGACTGGTGATCCATTTCGCCAGTGCTTGCCGGCGGCCGGTACTGGTCTGCGGATACGTCGGGCTGAAGGGGGCATACGTCGTCGCCTGCGCCGGATCGGCCAATGCCGCGCGGGCCGTTTCCCACGCTGTCCGGGCGGCCGCGAGTTGTTTGCCGGCAGCATCGATTTCTTTGGCACGGTTCGCATCGTCTGCCGGCTTTGATTCGGCAGCGGCAAGCAACTGATCCGCCGTCAGCACGTCCGCCTCTGCCTTGCGGAGACCCGCTGCTCGTTGAAGCTGGCTGGCCGTTCGAGCCAGTCCGTCCGCATCGGCACTGGTTGTCTCGCCATGCCTGGTTCGATCAGCGGCAATGCGAGCTTCAGTGCTTGCCAACTCGGCGATGCTCGCGGCGTGTTTCGCTTCGAGCGACTTCACCTTCAACTCGTACACGTCAACGGCTCGACGAGCCGTGTTGCCCTTTTGCGAGAGCGGCTTGAGAGACTCGTCTCCAATTGTCGAGGAGACCACAGACGTCGCCGGAGCCTGACTGAACGATGATCCGAGCCAACCGTCGATTCCGCTGACATCGCGACCATCGATGTAGAGTGGCGGTTCGAAGTCGAAGTACGCGAGCCGCGTCGGACTCACGGTCGTTCCCGCGTCGGCAGAGACGGGCGCGGTCAACGTTACCTCGTCGAACGCGGCGACGCTGCCGGTTCGCGCGTCGAACGAGATCGCCTTCGTCACATCGCCGATGGGACTCCAACCATTCCTCGCGACCGGGACGGATTCAACGAGCAGCTTCTGGTCAGATAACGACCGGACGGTCAGCAGGCCGCGATCCTCTTTGGTTTGCAGGACGAGCGAGACTTCAAACCGATTCTGACCTGTCGCGAAGTCGTATCGCCCGACTTCGAATTCGGTGAACGACGCCGGTTGATACGACAGGATGCGACCCTTTTCGAACGCCACGTAGCCCGCCGTCAGTCCCTTCACGACATCTTTCGCCAACTGAAAGTTGACGTGAGCGTCCTTCACGATTTGAAGTTGGAAGCGGAGGATTGCTCCGTCATCGAGCGATTTCACGTTTTGCATTCCCTGCTGCACGACACGGCGTCCGGCGGTGGCGTCGAGCAACAACGATTGCCTGCCGACGAGGGCTCCCGCGCGGCCCGCCTGTTCCGCTGCCAGCCGCGCTTGCGCGAAGTCGGCCTCCGCCTGAGCCAGCTTTGTTTTCAACTCGGGCAGCGCTGCTGCGGCGGCAGCGCGAGCGGCGGGTAACTGCGATTCACTCGCGGCGATCGCGGCTCGGTCTTGGGCAAGGATCGTCTCGCGAATTGCTGGCCGCAGACCCGGATACCACGCACGCGGCGGTAATTTGACCGGCTCAATCTTGAGCGGGGAGGTCATCAGAAACGCGGGGACACCGGGCGGCATGGAACCACGCTCGGTGACCCGGTTCCGCTCGTCACCGCCGGTGTAGAACCAGGTGGGAGCGTCCGGCGTCTTGTCAAAGATTCGCACGGCACCGAGACGGACGATCTTGCGCAGCGTCGAGTAGTTGTACTCTTGAAACGGCCCCGGATCGGCTTCGCCCGGGACTCGTTCCTGGCGAATCGAGATCGGTTCGAAGAACGCCCGCAGCCGAAAGTAGTCGTCCTGCGAAATCGGATCGTACTTGTGATCGTGGCAGTGGGCACAATTGAAAGTCAGCCCGAGAAACGCCTTGCCGGTGTGCTCGACGTTGCTGCGCATCCAGTCGTTCGGATTGAGGGCGTACCAGTTGCGAATGAGATAGCCGGTGGCGTGTCCCGCCTCATCGTCTTCCGGAGCGATCTCGTCGGCGGCGAGCATTTCCCTGACCATCTGGTCGTAACCCTTGTCGTCGTTCAGCGACTTCACGATCCAATCTCGCCAGCGCCAGATTTGCGGAGCACTGTTCCAGACATCGGGTACGTAGCGTCGCCCAAACCAATCGCTGTACCGCCAGATGTCCATCCAATGCCGGCCCCACCGCTCACCGTGCTGGGCGGAGTCCAACAGCCGATCAACCACTTTGGCGTACGCTTCCGGCGACTCATCGGCGAGAAAGGCCTGCAACTCCTCGCGCGTCGGCGGCAGGCCAATCAGGTCGAGGTAGACGCGGCGAAGCAGCACCTGCTTCGGAGCAGGCGGTTGAGCGGCCAGCTTGTGACGCGCGTGCTCCTGAGCGACAAATGCATCGATGGGATTCCGCACCCACTCGCCGTTCACGACCTGCGGCGCGTCGATCCGCACAGGCGTTTGAAAGGCCCAATGACGACGAGGATCGAGTTCTGGTTGCTCGTCGTCAGGCGAGTTCGCTCCCTGCTCGATCCACGCCTTGATCCGAGCGATCTGCACAGACGACAGTGGTTCCCCCTCGGGCGGCATTCGCACGGACTTGTCTGGCGAACTGATCCGTTCGACCAACCGCCCGTCGGTCTTGCCGGGTGCGAGGACCGCTCCGTTCTCGCCTCCCAACCGAATCGTCCGCCCGGCATCGAGCCTCAACCCGGCCTCCTGTTTGAGTACACCGTGGCAGGCATAACACCGAGCTTTCAGCAGTGGCTTGATCTCCCGCGCGTAGTCGATGCGTCCCTCGATTGGTTCGGCCGCATCAACGGATGCGGCCAGGAATCCGATCGCGGCCAAACATTCGACCAACCACCAGCGGTGTCGTTTCATCGAGACGTCCCCCTGCAAAACCAACGGCAACCAATCATGGCTGACGCAGACATCGCTGGCTACCCCTCGACAGGGCCATCGCCTTTGTTACTTTGGAGGTCACGATCACGAAGTCTTCGACGGAGCCGTGCGAGTCGTTCAAGGCGGTTTCCCAATCTCACGGCCCCGTCGAAGACTCCGTGACCGTGCCACCCGAGCATGTTGATCAATGTCTGCTCAAAATCGTGAAGAGTGTCCCATGAAAATTGAACGCATTGAGGCGATTCCAGTCCGCATCCCGCTCAAAGCCGGTCTCACGACGAAGACAGCTCACGGCGTACATGCCACGTCGGACTACGTCATCGTTCGGGTTTACACCGATCAGGGACTGATTGGGTTGGGCGAGGCGACCGTCGCTCCGCGCTGGAGCGGTGAGACCAGCGCCACGTGTCTCAGTGTGATCAACGATCTCCTCGCACCCGCACTGATCGGACAGAATCCGCTCGACATCACCCGGCTTCGGTATCGGATGGATCGAGTGACGAAGCTCAATCCATTCACAAAGGCCTCGTTGGAGATGGCACTGTGGGACATCGCGGGCAAGGCCGCGAACATGCCCGTCTGCCAACTCCTCGGCGGGCCCGTCCGAGACAGCATGCGGATCAAGCTGGTGATCGGAGCCCTCGACAAAGCAGCCGTGATTCAACTGGCCGAACGATTCTTACAGATGGGTGTCACGTGTCTCAAGGTGAAGACCGGCATCAATCCCGACGAAGACATCGCCCGAGTCCGCACGGTCCGCGAAGTCGCCGGTCCCCACATCCCGATCACCATCGATTCCAATTGCGGCTGGAATGTCACGACGGCGCGACACACGCTGCTGCGGCTGGCCGACTCGGCCATGTACGTGGCCAAGGAGACCGGGCGCAACAAGACCGCCCTCGGCGTGGCGAGTGCGATTGCCGGCATCCTGGTGG
>JBBPIS010000271.1:0-4709 GCA_038040225.1 Planctomycetota bacterium | reverse complement strand
TGTGATTGAGAGTCTAGAGACGAGAGCCGAGGGTCGAGAGCCGGAAGAGGAGCACAAAGCCAATTCAGACCTCGAATCCACACGTCGCGCAGCGGTCGCCGACTCCGCTGCTGGCTCTCGACCCTCGACTCTCAACTCTCGACTCTCCGCCGACCCGATCCGCATCGAGATCTTCAACCATCTCTTCGCCTCGATTGCCGAGCAGATGGGGATCGCGCTCCAACAGACGAGCCTCTCGACGAACGTGAAGGAGCGGCTCGACTTCTCGTGCGGCATCTTTTCGTCGCGCGGCGAACTGGTCGTGAACGCACCGCACATTCCCGTCCATCTCGGTGCGATGAGCGAGACCGTGCGGCGGATCATCGAGGACAACCCGGCACTCAAGCCGGGCGATGTCTTCGTCACCAACGACCCGTATCGCGGTGGCTCGCATCTGCCCGATGTCACCGTTGTCACGCCCGTTCACGATGAGGCGACCGGCGAACTGATGTTCTTCACCGCCAGCCGCGCCCATCACGCCGAGATCGGCGGCATCGTTCCCGGCTCCATGCCTCCGTTCTCCAAGACGCTGGCCGACGAGGGCGTGCTGATCCGCAATTTTTTGTTGGTGGGTGGCGGCGCGTCGCACGAGGCCGAACTGCGGGCGATGTTGCAATCGGGGCCGTACCCATCCCGCTCGGTGGAGGACAACCTTGCCGATGTGTCGGCTCAAGTGGCGGCCAATCACACGGGAGCGACTCAACTGCGGCAGTTGGTTGAGAAGCAGAGCTGGCCGGTCGTCCGAGCCTACATGGGACACATTCAAGCCTCGGCCGCGGCGAAGATGCGACTGGCACTCGACGAGTTGAGTCGAGAGTCGAGTGACGAGAGTCGAGTGACAGACAGATCGAACTTGACACCGTCCACTCGTCACTCGTCACTCACCACTCGCCACTACTCCCGCACCGATCATCTCGACGATGGTTCGCCGATCTGTGTGACGATCACGATTGCGGGCGGCCACGCAACGGTCGACTTCACCGGAACCGGGCCGGTGCTGGCGACGAACCTCAACGCGAACCGAGCCATCGTCACGGCGGCGGTGCTGTACGTCTTCCGGTGCCTCATCCAGGACGACATTCCGCTGAACAGCGGCGTGCTGGAACCGGTCACGATCGTGCTGCCCGAATGTCTGCTCAACCCGCCCGCGCACGAAGACCCGGCGAAGTGCGCGGCGATGGTGGGGGGAAATGTCGAGACTTCGCAGCGAGTCGTTGACGTATTGCTCGGTGCGTTGGGAGTGGCCGCCGCGAGTCAGGGGACAATGAACAACCTGACCTTCGGCGACGGGACGTTCGGTTACTACGAAACGATCTGCGGCGGCAGCGGTGCCACGCCCGAGGCCGACGGGGCCGATGCCGTTCACACGCACATGACCAACACGCGGCTGACCGATCCCGAAGTGATCGAGCGCCGCTATCCTGTCCGCATCCGCGAGTTCTCGATCCGTCGCGGCTCGGGCGGAGCCGGGAACCATCGCGGCGGAGACGGCATCGTCCGCCAGATCGAGTTCCTGAAACCGCTTCGCGTCTCCCTCCTCTCCGAACGCAGAGGCCCTTACGCCCCGTTCGGCCTCCACGGCGGAGAGCCGGGCCAACTCGGCCGCAACACCATGCAACGGGCAGGCTCTGCGGAGGTCATCGACCTCGGAGGCAAAGTGTCGCTCGATGTCCAAGCGGGAGATGTCCTCACGATTGAGACGCCGGGCGGCGGTGGATTCGGCTTGCGGCAGGCATGACGCTGTTCACTGCGGCCGATATCATGCCAAACCGCTCGCACCTCGTGAGCGGACAACTCTTCTCGAACAAAGGATCGCTCCGTGGTTGCCAATCGACGTGCTGATGTGGACAAGGCTCTGGCCGATGTGGATTTCTCGAAAAACGCGTATCAGGTCGAGTTCGATACGACGCTGGGGAAGATTCTGCTCGACGTGTATCCCGACGTGGCGCCGGGGCACGCGAAGAATCTGATCGGGTTGACGAAGATCGGCTTCTACAACGGGATCATCTTTCACCGCGTGATCTCGAACTTCATGATTCAGGTCGGCTGCCCGCAGGGGACGGGGACGGGCGGGCCGGGCTACACGATCAAGGCCGAGTTCAACAAGACGCTGCACGACGCGGGCATCCTGTCGATGGCCCGGACCAGCGACCCGAACTCGGCCGGCTCGCAGTTCTTCATCTGCCTGAGCCGCGAGGGAACCCGCAGTCTGGACAACCAGTACACCGTCTTCGGCAAGACGGCCGACCAGGCGAGCCTCGACGTGGTGAAGGCGATCGGAGCGTCCGAAACCAACCACAGCGACCGCCCGCTGAAAGAAGTGAAGATCAACTCGGCCCGAGTCATCGTCACGGCGAAATGAATTGCGAGGCTGCTCGTGCTTCCGGAACCAATCCCCCGCTTTACCGTCGAACAGTATCAGCAGATGACGGAGGCGGGTGTTCTGACGGCGGAAGACCGCATCGAGTTGATCGAGGGGTGGCTCGTGGAAAAGCCGCCGCAAAGTCCGCGGCATTGCAGCACGATCGACCGCTGTTGCGAACGGTTGCGGCGAGCTGTTCCGCAGGGCTGGTACGTCCGGACCCACGGTTGGTTGGTCACACCCGATAGCTTGCCCGAACCGGCTGTCGCCATAGTGTCGGGTTCGCCGGATATGTACATGCGAAGGCATCCCTCGGGGAAAGATGCTGCCCTGATTGTGGAAGTTGCAGACACCCGATTGGCGTTCGATCACCAAAAGGCTCTCATTTACGCTCGCGGTGGCATCGACAACTATTGGATCGTCAACCTTGTCGACCGTCAGTTGGATGTCTACCGCGAGCTGCGACCCGAAACGGGAGATTACCGCGAACATCGGATTCTGGTGACTGGTGACGAAGCCGAGTTCAGTCTGCCTACGGGTCAACTCCTCAAGCTCGACGTGGCGTACTTACTCCCGAAGAAGGCGTCGAACTAATCGCCCGCCGCACCGGCCACAACGCGCACCGCGTCGCCGACGCGGATCGTTCCCTCTTCGATCACCTTGGCCGTGATGCCGCCGTGGCCGCGCATGGCGTTGAAGCCCCCGGGGCCGAGGTTGGCTTCCATGCGCGAGCAGGGTTCGCACGGGCCGCTGAATTCGAGCAGAGCCTCGCCAACTCGAAACTGTTTGCCCTTGAGAGCGAGCAGGTTGATCCCGGACACGACGAGATTGCGTCGCGTCAATTCGGGAGGGACTCGGTCGCGGTGCAGCAACCCGGCGACAGCGATCAGGTGTTCGTGCTGGATCAGTGTCACCTGCCGCTTCGTTCCCGCGCGGCCCGTCACCTTGTGGTCGCCCTGAAGACCGCGGTCGGCTACGAGGACTACCTCATCAACGATGGCGATCTCGCCCAGTCGCGCCGAACGGAGACCGATCCATTCGAGACGGCCAACTTGCGGCAGGATGCCGAACAATTCTTGCATCGTCTCCATGCGGCGACTCCAGACGGAGGAAGAGACCAAACCACGAAACACACGAAAGACACGAAACGGGAGGAAGAATCAAGTCGGTGAAGACCGGATGACGCCGGGTGTCGGCTGGTCTTTCAGAGAATTTGAACGAACCACGGAAAACACGGAAGTTCACGGAAGGAAAGACCTGAATCAAACTCCTTCACCCAAGCCCTGCCGCCCCTGCAAATCAAGCGTCCACTCAAACGCATTCATTCTTCGGTGCTTCCTTCTGTGGACTTCCGTGTTTTCCGTGGTGAACGGCCGTTCCCCATTTCGTGCCTTTCGAGTGTTTCGTGGTTAGACTCCTCCTGCCTTCAACGGACCCGAGGAGTGAACACAATGATGGATGGAGTGCGATTGGCGACGGGACTCGATGTTCGGCTGGCATGTCGACGGGGCGAGTGGACCGGGCCGACGGCGGGGCTTGCGCCGAACCATGCTCAGGCGAACCTCGTCGTGTTACCGCGCGAGTGGGCGTTTGATTTCCTGCTGTTCTGCCAGAGAAACCCTCGACCGTGCCCGTTGATCTCGGTGACGGAGGCTGGCAGTTGGCAGCCGTCTGGCGTGGCGAGCGATGTCGATTTGCGAACCGACCTGCCGAAGTATCGCGTCTGGCGCGACGGGCAACTTGTTGATGAGCCAACGTCCGTGAGCGACCTCTGGCGCGATGATCTCGTCAGCTTCTTGATCGGCTGTTCGTTCACATTTGAAGCGGCGTTGCTGCGCGCCGGAGTGCCCGTGCGCCACATCGAACTCGGACGCAATGTGCCGATGTTTCGGACGAACATTCCCTGCACGTCCGCCGGTCGGTTCTCGGGGCCGCTGGTCGTTTCGATGAGGCCGCTCAGACCGGCCGACGCGATTCGCGCGGTCGAGATTTCGTCGAGGTTCACCGGTTCGCACGGCTCACCGATTCACATCGGCTTCCCCGAACAGATCGGCATCGCGGACATCAACCGTCCGGACTACGGCGACTCCGTGCCCGTGCATGAAGGCGAACTACCCGTCTTCTGGGCGTGCGGTGTCACGCCTCAAGCGGCCCTGCTGGAGGCGAAGCCACCGTTCGCGATCACTCACGCGCCGGGCTGCATGTTCGTGACGGACGTCGTCGATCGCGCGAATTGACCGCGCGATTCCAGTCGGCGGAGCGACTGGACTACAGTAGCCCGGTCGCTCCGCCGACCGGTGAACTTCTG
>JBBPIS010000270.1:0-4729 GCA_038040225.1 Planctomycetota bacterium | reverse complement strand
CAAGAGCGACTTCCACACATAAATCTTCTGCCCCAGCGCACTGCGCAGCACCTTGGCCTTCGCCACCCCCATTGAAAAGGGAAGGAACCGCGGCGGGGTCTTGCGCGACGCGAGGAAAAACGAACGCCGCCGGGTGGTGAAGTCCTTCGTGGCACTCATGTCGTTGTGATGCACGATGTGCTCGATCCACCAGGTGTGATGGGCCGACAGGAACATCGGGATCGACGTCAGCGTGAAGAGATAGCGATTCCACAACTTCGACTTGAACACCAGCAGGTGATCGCACTCGTGAGCCAGTTGGAAGAGCGTGATGTTGATCAGGGCTCCGACGCAGTAGGCCGCCAGAATTGTGACCCACCACGGAAAATGAGCCATCGCCGCCGCCAGGCCCACCTGCAATCCGGCTGCGAACAGGCAGCAGAACGCCGTCAGCGAATAATGGCCGAACAGTTGCTTGATCTCCGGATGAGCGTGAATCATTCCCCGGGCACGTTCCCGGTGCCACACGGCGTCTGGCTTGTCGTCGTCCGGCACGCGGTCGCAGATGTCGACCTCAAATCCGGGGAACACGGGAGCCGAACTCCCCACCACACGCCACGTCATTCGCTGCTTGTACCCACCCGGCAACACAGTTTGTTCGCTGCTCACGACCTGCCCTTTGAAAACATCCATCGGGAGTACGATCTCCAACCCCATTCGCGGCCGAACCCGCGCGGCGGAGTCTATTCAAAGTGGGCGAACGGTTCACGCCCACGCTCGAAATTCTGAGGGAATCGGGTTTTCGGCGGGACGCGAACTGGAGACGACTTGCTCAAGGAGCCTCCACGCAAACGGGCGCATCTCTGGTCGATCGCTCCCTGAATGTCAGGTCGTTGCCATGTCGCCGCTGATGTTCGAGACCCGCTTTCAGGCCAAGTTCCTGATCCCGATGGAGATCACCCTGACTTGGTGCCTGATCTTCACCACCGTTCTCACGCTGGTCGTGGTCCCCGAGATCAACATGGTCTTCTTCGATGCCCGAACGCTGCTTGGCAGCAACCCCGATGAAAGGGAAGAAGACGAGTCGACCAGTCACTGAGTGGCGAGGGACGAGTGGCCAGGTTCGACGAATTCAGCGGAATACTTCATGTCCAACTCGCACTCAAGCCGGAACATCCAGTCGATTCACGCCTCACTCAAACTTCATTTGCCGGCAGCAGTTCGTTTCGGAGAGGCGGGTTCGCCTGCGGGCCAGGCTCGCAGTGCTGTTACCGCAACCCGTTCGAGTTCGTCGCGGGTTGCTCCACTTGTGGCTTGGACTGCCATGCCTTGAACAACCGTCGCAATGTAGCGGGCGAGATCGGCGGAGTCGGAATCGGCGGGAAGGTCGCCGTCTGTGATGGCACGTTCAAATCGCTGGCGGAAGGCGTTTTCAGCGGCCGCGCGGCGGGAGATCAATTCGCGACGAATGGTGTCGGCGGTCTCCCCGCACGACAGAGCCCCCTGTACCAGGAGGCACCCACGCGGGTGACGCGGGTTGGTCAACAAGTCGATCGTGCCGCGCAGCAGATGTTCGACGACGGCTCGAGCGGTCGGCTCTTGAAGGGCTTCGCGAATGTGGGCCGCCGGACCTTCGGAGTAGCGGTCGAGTGCCCGAAGAAACAGTTCTTCCTTGTTTCCAAACGCGGCATACAGGCTGGGGCGGTTGATTCCCATCGCCTTGGTCAGGTCGGGCAATGATGTCCCGGCATAGCCCTTGCGCCAAAAAACCTTCAGCGCCCGGTCCAGGGCTTTGGTGACGTCAAATTCGCGGGGGCGTCCCGTCGGCATGGCTGGTCTCCTGTTTTTTACCAAATGGTACATTACGACGCTTGACTCGCCAAGCCGCCTCCCCTATTTTGTACCTTGTGGTACACAACTCAATTTCAAGGAGTCAGGTCATGTCGAAGAAACTCACGGGGAAGGTTGCAGTCGTCACGGGGTCATCGAAGGGGATCGGCGCGTCAATCGCCAAGCACCTGGCCGGGGAGGGGGCGGCGGTTGTCGTCAACTACTCTTCCAGCCGAGCCGACGCCGATCGCGTCGTCGCGGAGATCACCGGCAAGGGTGGGAAGGCGATTGCGGTGCAAGCCAACGTCGCGAAAGAGGCCGACATCCGCCGCCTGTTCGCAGAGGCCAGAGAAGCGTTCGGGCCGCTCGACATTCTCGTCAACAACGCCGGCATCTACGAGTTTGCCCCACTGGAGAGCGTGACCGCAGAACACTTTCACAAAATGTTCGACCTCAATGTGCTGGGCCTGATCCTTGCGTCTCAAGAGGCGGTCAAGCACTTCGGCCCCGCCGGTGGCAACATCGTCAACATCAGCTCGGTGGTTGCCACAGCGGCTCCGCCAAACACGGCCGTGTACAGCGCCACCAAGGCCGCTGTCGACGCCGTAACCAGATCGCTCGCCAAAGAGCTGGGCCCGCGCCACATCCGCGTCAATGCGGTCAACCCCGGCATGGTCGAAACCGAAGGGATGCATGCCGCCGGAATCGCCGAAAGCGATTTTCGTACGCAGGTTGAATCGCAAACACCGCTCGGCCGAATCGGTCAGCCACACGACATTGCTCCAGCCGTCGTGTTCCTGGCATCGTCCGATTCGGGATGGATCACCGGCGAAACGCTCCATATCGCGGGAGGCTTTCGATAAGTGCCGACGACGGCACATCGTGACGACATCCCCCACAACAGACGAGTGTGCCATCCAAACTGTCCCGCTGCTCTTCTCACACGTACTTCGGAATCTTCGGTTCGGGAACTTCGTCGAGGAGGCGGGCGATGACGGCTTCGGAGGACATGCCTTCGGCCTGGGCCTGAAAGTTGGTTGCGATGCGGTGGCGGAGAACCGGGACGGCGACGCGGCGGATGTTTCGGTAGTATTTTTATGTGCTGTCGAATGCCGACCACTCGATTCCTAATTGGCGAACGGCGCCGCGAACCGTGCCCATTTTCAGATCCCGACCACCCCAGTCCGGCACGACTGTCGAACGGTTGGTTGCCGGGTTGTGCCATTTGCGATGCGAGCCTCCGCCCTTGCGAGGTGTCTCCGTACATCCCAGTGCAGTCAGCTTCCGAGTCACCTCGCGGTAGATCATGGGCTGCCCACCAAAGCCTCGGAGCAGACCACTTCCGCCAGTGCAGGCAGAGAGATGCTTGCCGGCAAGGGACGCCCCTGCTCGGCGTACAGTTCCGCAACTGCCTCGAATGCGTCGCTGACGTTGGCACGCGCCTCCTCCAACGTGTCGCCTTCGGTCAGCAACTCCGGCAACACGGGTGAGGTCACCGTATAGCCACCCTCCGGTTGCGGGGTGAACACCAAGGGAAGCCGGTACATCACGTTGTGGATCCTCCGAGACAAACCACACTGCGCGGAAAGGAAACTCGGTCGACCCGAGCCGCGGGCCAACTCGACTCCCATCGTATCCGCTCTCACGCCCTTGCTGAAGCCATCGAACGAGATCGCCCTTCGAGACTCAGTGCACGCCAATCAAACTGTCGCGATTCTCTCACACATACTTCGGGATCTTCGGTTCGGGGACTTCGTCGAGGAGGCGGGCGATGACGGCTTCGGAGGACATGCCTTCGGCCTGGGCCTGAAAATTGGTTGCGATGCGGTGGCGGAGGACCGGGACGGCGACGCGGCGGATGTCTTGCAGCGAGACGCTCGGGCGGCCGTCCATCGCGGCCATCGCCTTGCCGCCGGCGATCAGGAACATGCCGGCGCGCGGGCCCGCGCCCCAGTCGACCAGTTCGCGCACGAACTTGGGCGACGTGGGGTCTCCCGGCCGGGTGGCTCTCACCAGTCGGGCGACATAGTTGATCGTGAGCGGTCCCGCCTCGATCGAACCGATCTGTTTTTGCAGGTACAGAATCGCCTTGGCCGAGAGGACCTTGCGAACCTCCTGCCGCTCACCCGTCGTCGCGGCGGTCAGGATCTGTTCCTCTTCGGCGAGGTTCGGGTAATCGACCTTCACGTTGAACATGAAGCGGTCGAGCTGGGCTTCGGGGAGCGGATATGTTCCCTCCTGCTCAATCGGGTTCTGAGTGGCAATCACGAAGAAGGGCTCGGGAAGTTTGTAGGTCGTCTGGCCGACCGTCACTTCGCGCTCCTGCATCGACTGAAGGAGAGCGGCCTGAGTTTTCGGTGGCGTGCGGTTAATTTCGTCGGCAAGCAAAATATTCGTGAAGACGGGGCCTTCGACAAACCGGAAGTCGCGCCGCCCGGCATCGTTCTCGTCGAGGACGTTGGTGCCGGTGATGTCCGACGGCATCAGGTCGGGAGTGAACTGAATCCGCTTGAAGCGCACGTCGAGAATCTGCGCGATCGTCGAAACCATCAGCGTTTTCGCCAGGCCGGGGACTCCGACCAGCAGGCAATGCCCGCCGGTGAAGATCGCCGCGAGGATTTGATCGATGACGTCTGCCTGTCCCACGATGACCTTGTGCAGTTCCTCGATCATGACTTCGCGGTGCTTGCGGAACTTGTCGAGGAACTCGTCGAAGTCGGGCTTCTTGTCGGCCAAGGGGCGGTCCTTTCAAATCAGTCAAAGGCACGAGGACGTTTGCGGATGGGGCGTCAATCTAAGCCAAGCCGCGCAGGTTGGAAAGGCACGGTCAATCGGCTGGCAGGGCCAATGCCTTTTTGAAGCTGGGCAGGATGTAGGGTGGGACCAGCGACGCTTCGCCGCGCCGGCCCACCAGCAATTC
>JBBPIS010000269.1:0-4750 GCA_038040225.1 Planctomycetota bacterium | reverse complement strand
TCCGTAGGACTGCTCGGAAATGGCCAGCGCGCGGCGCATCAGCGGCTCGGCCTCCGCCAGACGGTTCGTGGCCTGGAGCGCTTGAGCGAGATTGTTCAGCCGGAGCGACATCTGCGGGGAATCGGGACCGTGAGCGCGTTCGTCGATCATCAGCGCACTCCGCTCAAGTTGCTCTCCGGCGGTGTAGAGGGCTTTCCCCTTCAGGAAGGTTGCCAACTCACCCATCAATTCGCTGGTGGGGTTGGCGATGTTCAGCCGTTCTCCTTCGGCGGTCGTGAAGGCGACGTGCGGGCGAAGGGGTTCCCAGGCTCGCCACGTCCGGACGTCCGACGGATTTCCCTCCGGGCGGGCGGCGTTCAACAGTTGCAGGGTTCCGGTCAGCCAGGCGGTTGGCTCGGTTTGGCGGGTGCGGAGGATTTCCTGCACGACGCGGTGGACGGTGACGGTGGCGGCGGAGGCGTCCCAACGGAGCATGCTGAAGTCGGCCAGTGCGGCGACCGCGTCACGTAGAGTGGGCCGACCGTGGCGGATGCTGCCAGCATCCGATCCGACGCTGGCAGCGTCGGCCACGACATTGGTTTCTGCATCATCCTTCATCGCACGCGAATCAAGCCGCGCGACTCCCTCGGCCCAGATTTCTGACGCCCGAGCGGACTCGAACCAGCCGAGGGAGACCGGTTCGGGGGCGAGCCAGGCCAACAGGTTCATCAGGGCGACTTCGTGCGATCCCAGTTGGTCGAGTGTCGTCTGCCAGGTGACCGCCACGCTGCGGGGATACTTCATCTCGCGCGGATGATGCCAGTCCTGAACAGCCGGTTCGTGAGACATCCAGAGTTGCCGGTACTCGGCCAGCGAAATTCGTCGCGCGGCGATATAGGCACCGGCCTGTTCCAAGGCCAGAGCCAATCGGTCCAGTTCTCGGGCCAACTGCGCCGCATCCGCATCGTCCGTGGTCGTCGCCCGCCGACCCCGTCCGCCCGGTCGAGGGGCCGTGCGCTCCAACAGAAAGCTGGTGGCTGCCGCTTCGGGCAAGACGTCCAGTTCCAGTGGCTCCACGTGAGACCCCCAATTCGCCAGTCGCGACGTGATGAGGACTTGTCCCCCTTGAAGATGGGTGAGCAGGTCTTCGACATGTTCGGCCGCCTCCTCCGTATCGACGTTGTCGAGGATCAGGAACCATCCGGGGTGTTCCTGAAGCCAGCGCAGGGCCGCTCCCACGCGCACCGGTTCCTCCGTCGCCTCTTGTTCCGGCAGATTCAGGACCAGCGGCCCGACCAACTCGGCCAGATTCTGCTTCAACCCCGCCGGTGAATCGGCCGTGACGAACAGCACGGCGGAATACTCGTCGGCATGCTGCCACGCGTACTCGACCGCCAGCCGCGTCTTGCCGACTCCCCCCAAGCCGTGGACCGTCTTGCCGGTAATCGCCGTCGCCTGGCTGCTCGATTTGGTGAGACTCTCTCGCAACTGATGCAGGAAGTCGTCCCGTCCCTTGAACAGCGTCCCGAGCGACTGATACGGGAGATGGATGACGTGTCGGCCTTCCTCGTGCGTGAGATAGCCGAGCTCGATCAGGGTCAGCACGACTTCGTCGACCAGTTCGTTCTCTGAAGCGACCTCTTTGGGATAGACCTTTCGCTGCTTCAGGCGATCGACATGCGCGGTTTGGGACGGATCGCGCCCGGTCCGCGAATCAATCAGCTCATACCGGCACAATCGCAGCGGCTTCCCGGATCCGGAGAAGTAGAGTGCCAGCCAGGCTTCCCACTGAGTGTAAGAAACCTCCCCCTTCCTCGCCGCCGCCACGACATCCGGAAACCGGACGGCAAAGTCGGGATACCGGCTGAGCAATTCTTCCACCTGGTCCAACGGAGGGACCGCCCCGGCTCGGCTACCGATGACGTGGACGACCAGTTCCGACTTCCCGACTTCCTCTTCGAGCATCTGGAGCGTCAGGAGGCCCTGGTGAACGAAGTCGTCCTGGTGCCGGACGTGCAGACGTTTCGTCCGCGTCCCCAACGCCGCCAGCCGACGACGCACCGCGAGGAACTCGTTGGTCACCGTCGACAGGAAGATGGTCTTACTCATGGTGGTGCCGATAGACGCGAACACTCATCCCGTGATATTCCGCCTCGCGACGACCGGCTCCGCCGACTTTAAAAGCGGTGCGAGTAGACGGCGGCGCGCTGTCGGGGTCAAGAGTGACCCGAATGGTTCTCGAATCCGCCTCCTTATCACGAATAGAATGCAACCCCGCTTCAATCGGGCGATGTGGCGGAGCCAGGAGCTGGACCGAATGACCTCGACGACGTGGTTGCCGTTCCCGAAGACGGGGTCTTCCCATTGGTCAGACCTTGCCCACCATCGAGTGCCACGGCTGTGTCAGCCGTGCAGAGCGGTCGATTACCATTTGCACGGCTGACACAGCCGTGGCACGAAGTGGTGGATCCGAGATCGACGGATCACTCGAAGTCGTCGGTCGTCGTGGCGATGTATTCGTCGGGGGGGAGGTTTCTCAGGCAGGCGATGGCGATGCGGATCGTGTCGTAGGTCACGGTTCCTTCGAGGGCCTCGAAGATCGGCTTGAGACGGCCGTCGGGGGACAGGCGGCAGGCCGCGCGGATGCGATCGAACGTGCCGGGGTCGACCCACGGGGAGGGGTCGCTGAGTTGTACCTGCTCGATGAACTCGACGAGGTATTCGGCGACCGTGGCCTTGGCTCGGTTGGTCGCCGACATCACCTCGTCCAGCGTGCGGCCCTGCTGGAACAGGTCGAAGGCAGTCTGCTTGGAGACCAGCGTGGTGACGGCCTTCTCGGCGACCGGCTCGATGGTGCGAGTCGGCCGGCTGCGCGAACTGCGCGGTGACTCGGAGACGGCCACCGTGTCGGTCGCCTGTCCGTGTTCGGTGCAATAGTTCCGGATCGCCTCGATAAAGATCTCGCCATAGTCGGCCGTCTTCTTGTCACCGACGCCCTGGACGTGCCGAAAGCCTTCCAAGGTCGTGGGGCGTCGGCGAGCGAGGTCTCGCAGCGTCGTATCGGCGAAGACAATGAACGGCGGCACGCCCCGTTCGGTTGCCAGTTGGCGACGCACACCTCTCAACACCTCGAACAGTTCGCGATCGACGCCCTCCCACGACGCCGCTTCGGTGCGAGTCCCGCGGGCGGCCTTCGTCTTCTTCGCGGCGGGCTTCAGCAGTTGCGGAGATGTTTCCCCGCGCAACACCTCCCAACCCTTGGGCGTCACGGCGAGGACGTTATATTCGCCCGTCCGCACGAGGAATTCCTGAGACGCCAGTTGCTCGATCCAATCCCGCACGTGCGTGGCGGAAGATTCCTTGAGCAATCCATACGTGCTCAATTGGTCGTGGCCGTTGTCGAGAATGCGGGCCTCCTGCGAACCGGTGAGGACCTGGGCGACATAACCGGCCCCGAAACTTTCGTTGACTCGCACCACGCACGACAGGATTTTCTGGCCGAGCACCTTGGAATCGGCGACGAGTTCGAGTTGGTCCAGGCAGACATCGCACGCACCGCAGTTGCCACCCGGATAACGCTGACCGAAGTGCTCGACCAGGGCCTTGTGGCGACAGACGACGCTGTTGCAGTACCGCTCCATCGCCCGCAGGCTCACATCCGACTGCTGGAACGCATCGGCGGGGAGATCGCTGAGCATCTTTCGCCAGGTGATGAAATTGGCGATGGTCCAGAACAGCCAGCAGTCGGCGTCGAGCCCGTCGCGACCGGCTCGTCCCGTCTCCTGCTGGTAGTGTTCGAGCGACTTCGGGGCACCGGTGTGGACCACGAACCGGACGTCGGACTTGTCGATCCCCATGCCGAACGCGACCGTCGCCACGACGATCTCGGCGTCGTCGTTGAGGAACTCGTCCTGGTGCTTGTGCCGGTCGGCGTCGGACAATCCGGCGTGATACGGCCGGGCGCGGTAACCGGCTCGCGACAGGGCCTCCGCGATCTCGTCGACCTCACGCCGCGAGATGCAGTAGACGATCCCCGATTCGCCCGGGTGCGAGTCGATCACCTGCCGGACCTGCTTGAGGACGTCGCTCTTCCTCACGACGCGGTAGACGAGATTCGGACGGTCGAACAAACCGACGAGTTGCTCGGCCTCTTGCAGCCCCAACTGCTGCACGATGTCGTCACGCACCTGCTGCGTCGCCGTGGCGGTGTACGCGTGAACGCCCGCCTTGGGGAATCTCGACCTCAGCAGCTTTAACATCCGATATTCGGGCCGAAAGTCGTGGCCCCAGGCACTGATGCAGTGCGCTTCGTCAATCGCGAAGAACGACACGCTGGCATCGTCCAGGAATTCGAGCATCCGCTCCGTACAAAGCCGTTCGGGGGCGACATAGAGCAGCTTTAATTCGCCCCGTCTCACCCGGTCTGCCACGCGCTGCAGTTCCTTCGGCGGGAGTGAACTGTTCACGCAGGCCGCGGGAATACCGCACTCGATCAAGGCGTCGACCTGGTCCTTCATCAGCGAGATCAACGGCGAGACGACAATCGCCAACCCCGGCATCGTCACAGCGGGAGCTTGAAAGCAGATCGACTTCCCGCCGCCCGTCGGCAGCACGACGACGGAGTCACGATGTTCAATCACCGCCCGCATCGCCTCGGCCTGCAACGGCCGAAACGAATCGTAGCCCCAGTAGTGGAGCAGGGCCTCACGCAACGGGATCAGCGGATCGGCGTCGTCGTCGGTGGCCGAGTGGGTCGCAACAGTCACAGGGA
>JBBPIS010000268.1:0-4759 GCA_038040225.1 Planctomycetota bacterium | reverse complement strand
GGTGTCCTGCGGTCGGGCGTTTCGGCGGGGTCGGGAGACCCGCGCCGAACAGAGGTATCGTCCGATGCCCGAAGAGCTGTTCGATGTCGTCGATGAGCAGGACCGCGTGCTGAGGCAGGCACCGCGTTCGGTCGTTCACGCCAACAAGTGGCTGCACCGGGCGGCGCACATCTTCGTGTTCAACTCGCGCGGTGAGTTGCTGGTTCATCGGCGGTCGGCCACGAAGGACGAGTGCCCAAACGTCTGCACATCCTCCGCGTCTGGACACCTCGCGGCGGGCGAGGACTACGCGACCGCCGCCGTCAGGGAACTCGAAGAGGAACTCGGACTGACATCCCCTGTCGAGTTCCTCGGCATCATCCCGGCCAACGGAGCGGAGACCTCGTTCGAGCACAGTGGCCTCTTCCGCACGACAACCGATCAGCCGCCGATCTTCGATCCCGGCGAAATCGCCTCGGGCGAGTTCCTGCCGCTCGACGAAGTGGCCGCACGCCTCGAACGCGATCCCCGCGACTTCACCCCCTGCTTCCGCACGCTCTTCCGTTGGTATCGCGAACGATACCGACTATGAGTCTGTGGGATGCCACTGTGTTCTCGAATGACCGTGCGTTCCTTTGCCCAGCGTATATAGACAACGAAGACTATTGTTTGACACATGGGCTCGAATCGTTACTCGTTCAGGACTCATACCCGAGAGCGGACCACAGTCAGTTCAAGACGATCAACGTGGATACTCCTGCTGCTTCGTCACGAGTTCGCAGCTGGATATACCTCATTGTGCGGCAACCGTCTCAACCCGCCTAAGCCCCACCATTGACAACGCACACAACGCTCAATGGCCGTTCACACGACGCTTTCGGCCGACGTGTGAACGAACCTTTTTAGTCGTGGCGATTGAATTCCGACCCTTCCAGTTGCGCTGAAACTCTTGAATCACAGATTCCACACTTTCAACGCTCTTCGCGCACACTACGCGACGATGAATCTCATGCAATGCGTCAAAGTGCTGAACAAATCCATCCAAAGACGAACGTTTGATCAATCTTTTGAAATGCTGACCAAATGTCGCCAACTCGATTCGTGTTACCGGATCCACCTTGACCGACTCATATGCTGCAGAGCAACTAGGAAGTCCTCCACGCGCCATACAGCGCTCGATCTGATTTTCAGTGTCGCACAACACTTGCATAACGTCGCGAATATCTCTCGTTACTTCATTGGTGTCTGTCCGTAATACACCCACTTTCCATCCTCCAAGTGTCCCGGATAAATTGCCGATCGAGAGATAAGATTCAAATTGCTCTGTCACCTCGACAAAATCCGCCATTCGTGCATGCCATTCGCGGATCATCGCCACATTGGCAATCGTCTCCTCATCCAGTTTTATGGGTTCACCAGCCTCAAAATCGGAATGAACGCGTTCTCCGACCAACTCGCGTAAAAACATCAGGCTGTCTTTAATCTTCGTTGTGATCCCATTGATCGGATCTCGAACAAAGTCTTGAACGGCGTGTAAGCCAGTGAATGCCTTAATGATTTCCAGCATCGTCGCAACGCATGTATCTGGCGTCTTGAAGTCATATATAATAATGTTATCGATATAGTTCGTCTTCTTCCAATGCCGGAGTTTATCAATTGATGGCGGTTTGTGATTGAACAGCTCTTTTAATGTGTCGTACTTCGGACGCAAGAAGAAAAGTGACAGGTCAACAAAATGATGTATTGCGTAGTTGTGATCGATCGTGCTGCAGATGTCCTTGTGGCATTGAGAAACAGTGTCGTTGCCGATCAATTGCACGATGTCTTCTAGAACGTTGTTGTTGATCAATTCGGGCGTCCAGTACTCATCGAGCCAAACGATTGTGGTCTCCAAGGCGTGCCGCTCGCGAAGGTCGCGAAACACATCAGACAAGTTCGGCTTTTGAAAATGCGCACAGGAAAGTCCGAGATTCGGATGGCGAGTTTGTATTTGTTTTATCTCGACAGAATGACGATTATACTGTGCGCTTGATTTGAAATACTGATACAGGCGAATTGTTGACCGAACTGACTTAGGAAGAGCAGTCTGTGCACACTGGCGGATAGCCTTCTCGGAAAATACTTTCATTCGTTTCGCAACATCTAAATAATTTGGAAGCGTCGTTGGTAGCGGCACTTCGTATGCCTTGTTTATGTCGTTAAACAGACGGATCAGTCCGTCATCGCCAAGAAGTGAGAGCGCATGAAGGTTGCTGAATGGCGCAGGCAGACCGCTCAGTCTGTCAAATCCGTGAACAGCCGGAATAAGTTGTGTTCCGGGAAAAAGCCACGCCGCGCCAGCTTCAAAATTGATCCATGGCCTGCCAATGGAATGAGGGCTCAGAATTGAAATGACTACTTTTGCGGATTGCAGTTTCTCGCGAATATCCTCCAAGAAAAGATCACCACTTTGGAGTCCGCAGTCGGCCGCGTTGCCAGCGACAAAAACGTCAAGTGTTGGGAACGCGGCCTTGATCTCATTGTGTAATAAATTGGCCAATTCGAATTCCTCAGTGATGTAGCTGATGAAAACGGTTTGTTTTTTGGGCGTCGTGTCCATGGTGTGTCGCTTATGTCTCGCGTTGCCTGCGAAGGAAGTATTGGTGTGTTCCAACGTATGACATCTATGATTACGGAAAACGTTGGGCGAAAACAAGCGAGCTGTTGCGTATTGGGCTTCATCAGGAATGGGCGATTGTTCGACCAGCTTGGGCCAACGGCCTAGGACACGGTTTGGAGAAACGAGGTCACTCGTCGAGCTGCTTCACCAACTGTTGGACCGCATCGACGATGAGCTCTTCCACGTTGAGGGCGAATGGGCCGGGGAGACGCGTGTAGCGCATCGCACCGCCCGCCTCGTAGCCTCCCTCTTCGAGGACTCGCCGCGACGGGACGTACCCGAAGACATCGTTCGAGTACCCCGCGACCCACAGCGGCCGGCCGGTCAATTCTCGTTTCAATCGCAACGAGAAATCGACGACCGTCTCGCCCGCCAACGCCACCAGCGTCAAGTCGTCTCCGAACTGGATGGCCTGCACCGGGTACGTGTAGCTCGTCCGCATCCGGCCCGTCTTGGCCAGTTCGTCCAGCAACGCGGCCGCCCGCCGTTGATCGAGCTTGTCGGTCCCGGCCTGCAGCGCGAGCAGAGCCTCGCGGTTGAGCGGCATCGCGAATTCCAACTCGACCTCGCGCAGACCGACCTTCAGCGGGCCTCGCACCGGTTTCGCCTTCGGCAACAGCGCCGCTTCGACCGCCGTGGCGAGCGTCCGGCCGTGCTGCTTGGCCAGATCGACCGTGCCGCGCGGATACGGGTTCTGATCGCCGCCGCAGCCCATCACGAACAACGCCTTCGCGCCGGGATGAGCCTCCTCAAGGTACTGCTGTGCGAATCCCGCGTAGTCGCCGCAGAAGTCGAACAGGGCGAGCGTCGTATTGTGGCAGGCATAGCCGAATGCAATCGCGCGCAGCTTGCCGTCGGGTGATTCGACGCGCAGCACGGGAACGGCGTGATCGACCGGCCCCTCGGGATACGGACTGTTCTGGACACCCTTGTCGGTCGGCAGTCGCCGGTTCATGGCAAAGCCGGCCCGCGCGTGGCTATAGCTGAGCCGGGCCGGCGCAGCATCGGCGAGCGCCGCCCCGACCAACTCGACCAGCTTGTCCTGCAACCCAACGTTGTACGCATCGACCTTCTGAGCCTGCTCCGGCGTGAGGTCGTACAACACCGAACCGCCCGACCGAACCACCGGCCCGCTGTGCGTGTGCGAGGCGTTGAACAGCAGCGCCGCCGAAGTCAGGCCATGCTTCGCCTCAACCCGCTTCGCGACGGCGTCTCGCATGTTGCGAGGAATGCCGATCAGATCGAGCGTCACCATGACGAACCTTGTGCCGCGTTCGTCCTCCACGGAGAGGGCCTTTGCAAACAGCGGATTCGTCACCCCCTCCGACGGCTTCGTGCGCGAGGCGTATCCCGCCATCCACAGTGATTCGGTGGGAGTCACATCCACCACCGCGACGCCTGCCTTCCAAACCAGCTTCTCGTTGTCATCGGCCGCTCGCGCGGAGTCGATTCCGAACGGAAGGAGCAGGGATAAGCAGACGATTCCCAAACCGAGGCCGTGTTGCATTGGTGTGTCTCCACTGATGAAGGGTTGATTGCGTGGGGTAGGTTTGTAACCTGCCAGAAGTCCGGCTAACAAAGCTGAGCCGGACTTCAGCCTTTCGGGGCGGCCAATTTGCCGGGACGCATCATGCCTCAACTGGCCCGCATTGCAATCTATCCGTTCAAGTCCTTCGATCCGCTGCGGGTCGATGAGGCGGTCGTGCTCCCCAACGGAGCCTTGCAGCACGACCGCCAGTTCGCGCTGATCGATCAATCGGGAAAGTTCATCAACGCCAAACGGACTCCCGCCGTGCATGGTCTCGAATTGGTACTCGATCCGTTTGACCGCACGCTCACCGCACGCAGGCGAAGCGACACCGAAGTCCGTCACTGGCAGATCGACGACCAGCGCGACGACCTTCAGCGCTGGCTGAGCGACTACTTTTCACTCGACCTTCGGCTGATCGAAGAGCCGGAGGGTGGCTTCCCCGACGATACCGAGGCGACGGGCCCGACCATCATCAGCGTGGCGAGCCTGCAAACCGTCACCGACTGGTTTCCCGGTCTGACCATGGACGACGTGCGACGCCGCTTCCGCGCGAACCTCGAGGTGGAGGGAGTCGAACCAGATCGGAATAT
>JBBPIS010000267.1:3502-4806 GCA_038040225.1 Planctomycetota bacterium | reverse complement strand
ACCGGCAAGACAACTTCACTCATCGAAGTCACAGTTTCACTCATCGAAGTCACATTGCGAGGCATGAAGGGTAAAGCCTCCACCATTGTCGGGAAAGGGATGGGGCGCGATGCCTCTTCGGCCGTCCGCCACATTTTTTGTGAGCATGCTCATTTTACGACTTGACTTGGCCGATGATCACCCTATTATGTGAGCACGCTCACAATGCAGCGGAAGTCCACCGAACCGGATGCCCTCAAAACCGGATGACAGTCATGCGAGTCACCGCCGAAGCCAAAGAATCGACGCGACGAAAGATCCTGGACGCCGCCCAGGATCTGTTTCGGACGACGGGGTTCGAGGCGACGACCACGCGGGATATCGCCAAGGCTGCCGGAATCGCGACGGGGACGCTGTTCAATTACTTCCCGACAAAGGAGGCGATCGTTACCACCCTGGTCGTCGATTCGCACGCCCGCCCCTTGCGACGCCTGGCAAACGAGCAGCATGAGTCGCTGGAAGAGGCCCTGTTCGCGCATGCGGCGGCGGGCATGAGGCTGCTCAAACCGTATCGCAAGTACCTGACGCCGGTGCTCGACACGGCGATGTCGCCGCTGGTGGAAGCCCAACGCGACGACCTGGGCCAATCGCTGCGGACCGATCATCTCGAACGGGTGGTCGAACTGACGCGGCAACATGAACTCGATGCCGCCCTGACTCCGGTGGCCCTGCAGGTGTATTGGACGTTGTATTTGGGCGTGCTGTCGTTCTGGACGAACGACAAGTCGCCGAAGCAGGAAGACACGCTCGCCCTGCTCGACCAGTCGCTGGCGATGTTCGTCAGTTGGCTGCGCGGTGGCGAAGAGAAATCGAACTGAGTGAGTGAACGACCGTTTCCAAACTGAGGGAGCCTTCCCATGTCACTGACCGCTGCTGAACTGATGCAGGCCCTGCCGGAAATCGACGAAGGTGACGCAGCACTGCAAACGCTGCCCGCCGTCCTGAAAGAGTCCTCGCTGCGCCCCGTGCCCGTCGGACGCTGGCGGAGGATGACGCTGCTCAGTTCGCTCCAGGCGAAGATTGCGGCGGCGTACCTGTTTCACTGGATTCGCGGCTGGTTCAAGTCGGCGGATGAGAACAGCCGGTTGCTGGCGGAGACGCATTGGCGCACGGCGGCCCGCGTGTTGGATTCGATGGGTTATCTGCGCGGAGCCGTGATGAAAATGGGGCAAACGCTGGCCAACTTTCCCGACATTGCTCCGCGAGAATTTGTCGAGACGCTGGAGAAACTGGACCCGAAGTTCCCGAAGCCGGTGGTTGATCTC
>JBBPIS010000267.1:0-3492 GCA_038040225.1 Planctomycetota bacterium | reverse complement strand
ACTGCACTTCGACGCTCCGCCGATGCACTGGTCGCTGCTGCGTGAAATGGTCTTCAACGAACTGGGGGACGACCCGGAGAACATCTTCGCCGAGTTCGACAAGCAGGCGTTCGCGGCCGCATCGCTCGGGCAGGTCCATCGCGCCCGGTTGAAGACGGGTGAAGAAGTCGCGGTGAAGATTCAGTATCCCGGCATCGCACGGACGATCGGGGAGGACTTTCGCAATCTGTTCCTGTTCATGCTCCCCAACCGGCTCGGGCGCGAGTGGCAGAACGTGCAGGAACAGTTCGACGACCTGCGGCTGCGGTTGGAGCAGGAGACGGACTACCTTCTGGAAGCGGCCAACCTGCAAAAGGCGCGGGCGCTGTTTCGCGACGAGGACGGCATCATCGTGCCGCGCGTCTATCCGCAGTACTCGACCGCCCGCGTGTTGACGATGGAGTTGGTGGGCGGCGTCCATCTGGACCAGTTCCTCGCCCGTCAGCCGTCGCAGGACGAGCGGAATGAGGCGGCAACCAAGATGGTCCGGGGCTGGTACCGGCTGATGTATGCCGGCCGGATGCTCTACAACGATTTCCATCCGGGCAATTTTTTGTTTCTGGACGACGGACGCCTCGGGCTGATCGACTTCGGGTATATCCTGCCGCTGGACGATGAACTGTGGGAGTTGTTTCGAATCATGGACCGCTCCCTCACGACCGGCCTGCGCGCGGATCGCATCACCGCGATGAAAGCCTGGTCCGGACTGACCGATGACACCTCGGACCAGATGCGCTTGTACGAGGCCTTCGCGGAATGGACCTGGTGTTCCCGCGACTGCGATGGTCCCTACGACTTCGGCGTGGAAGCCGATTTCCGTCGCGGTGTCGATCTCTTCACCGAGATGCTCCGCAAACGCTACTCGCGAGGCCACCGCACCACGCCAACGATCGCGCGAGGCAACTTCGGCTGGCGCTCACTGCTCTACCGTCTGAAGGCCAAACTCGAAATCCGCCCGCTCGCCGAATCCGAAATCCTCGTCACCGGCTGGGACCGCAGCGACTACGCTCGGTCAACAGCCAAATGAAATCCGGCAAGCCAGCATGAGACTTCTCGATCCTACGACGCTGGAGTTTGTTCGGGAGACAGTAGACTCCAAGCACGCTCAGGTGGAATCACGACGACATAAGGATCATTCATCGCGCTGATGCGGCTTATCATTCCACGGACTTTTTGTGAATTGGAGACTCCAGTGATATCGGCCGCGATGACGAGATAGAGCCTGACAAGGCCGTGCTGTTTCGAATCCTGTATTTGGGCGAGAGTTTTGACGGAGAAATCTAACTTTTCGACGTCTCCGTTGTTCTTCAACTGCACGCCATACTTCGCCCGCTGAGGCCATTCAATCAACAGGTCGCACCCTCGATCTTGGAGCGACTGTAGTATCGCAAGCCGAGGATTCTCAGGTAATCTTGCCTCAAGGAATTCCTGAAGTCGTTCAACTAAACCATCGTGAAGTTTCTGTTGGAATCCCTTCGTTAACGATGGATCAACAGCGGCCGCCCACATGATCTGATCGAGCGGCGTTCCAAGTTCATCACCTACTTTCACAGCAGCGACTCGAGATCGGTCGATTGCTTTGTTGGCCCACGCGTCCAAACGAGCAATTGTTTCGTCAACGGGTAGGCTCGATTGATCATCTAGGAGCCCGCCGGTTCGACGAACCCGGTGTTCGTTTCCGTCAGGGTGATAAACAGTTAGACACGGGATACGTCGCTGATTGACAGGATGATCCAAAGGCAGATTCGGCGCATGTGCCCAGTCCGGTGCGTCACCTACGGCGAATATCGGTCCCAAGCCAATTGCCGCGGCTGCGGAGTTGATACCACTCACGTTTAGCGTCTCGGAATGATCCCAATCGTAACTACGCAGCAAGTTGGGCTTTGCTTTGAGCCGCCTAACAACGCGACCGATCAAGTCAATCATCGACGAACAGCTCGTATTATCCCCGTCGCAACCAGACCTGATGCCCTCCCATGCGTCTCGTAGTGATCGCACTGCGGGCGTGAAAAGTCCGTCAATCTGTTCGACCGTACCAATGGTCAGTTCGCGTCGTAACACGCTGGCGACCTGTTCCAACACGTCGATCCGGAAACCAGATAGCGCAAGTATGCGCTGCGATGCCTCCGCCCACTCGATCCCTCGAACCATGTTTTCGATGGTCTCATTCGAGTAACCCAGCGGTAGTTGCTGCCGTTTCGCTTCGGCAGCATAGTGAATCTCATCGCGGACGAATTCGAGAAATGCGACATGTTCGGCTGGTGTCGGGGGCATTTGATTTAGCCTTGTATGCAGGGTTCGAGGCTTCGACACGCACCATTTCATTCGATGTTGGATGACGCGATGCGTCTTGCAAAACCTCGGCAGCACCCTACGGTGGATTCGCACTGTCCTCAAGGCCGTGCTGTGTGATTGACCTCATGCCACGACTGGATATCGTTGGCTTCGTCTTAGTGGTAAGCAGGAGTCAGGCCTACCAAACCGGCTGTTGAGGCTCGACTCGTTTGTGAAGAATCAGGCAAACTCGGCTTTGGATGATGACGATTCCAATCCGGCCGTTATGATGCTGCGGTAAACCAAGGACGAGACTACCTTCTTCAACTCGTCCCTCCTTCACCGTTCTCATCTCAAGGAGCCTTCGCGATGTCAGACACGAATCCTCTCGACACGACTGCTGCATTGGGGCCTGAAACGAAGTCCGCGACGTCCTCAGCCGGATCCCGCTGGTACAGGTCGGGACCGTTGTTGCGGGCGGTGTTCTATACGCCGATGGTTCTGGCGGCCGGAGCGTTGTCGGCCGCAGTCGTCTTTCCGGAACTGTCGGAGTACGCCAGTCCGTTGCTCGACGTTTCACAACACGGCTGTCCCTTTTCGTCAGTGGCCTGCTCGGCCGGTCCAGTGGAGGCTCCCTGTTGCGCGCACAGTCAATCGTGCCCTTCGAGCGGCAGCACAGAGTCCTGCGTGACAGACGCCAATCTGGATCTGGCCTCAACGACCGAGGACGAAGTTCCCGCCGACGCTCTCGCGGCCCTCGAAGCCAACGTTTCGGAAACGACGTCCAACTGAACGACGTCCAACTGAACGAGTGTTGACGAGACGGCCGTCCTCCTGGCACCGACGTCGGCCCAGCGTGAACCGAAAGAGCCGCCGAATCCGGTTGTCTTCCGCGCGGACCATCCATTTCTGTTTCTGATCCGTGAGAGCCGCACCGGTGCCATCCTGTTCCTGGGCCGAATGCAGGCGCCTCCCGCGTGACGTTGAGGGTGATCCTCCGTTTGTCGAGCCACACCAATCTCGCGTGGCGATTCGTCAACATCGGCCACAGTCTCGCCGGCGCGCTCGGAACGTGATGCCGCGACGGGACTTGATGGTTTTCCTTGGGAACGTCCCCTCCTCGTGTGAGGCGTTTCGGCAACGTGTGGCGTTGGACTGACGGTGT
Source organism: Planctomycetota bacterium (assembly GCA_038040225.1). Classification (GTDB taxonomy): domain Bacteria; phylum Planctomycetota; class Planctomycetia; order Planctomycetales; family Planctomycetaceae; genus Schlesneria. The sequence goes on along the minus strand of JBBPIS010000267.1, from coordinate 14 downwards.
TGTCTGCGCGTGAA
>JBBPIS010000266.1:0-4957 GCA_038040225.1 Planctomycetota bacterium | reverse complement strand
AGAGTTCGAGAAGTAGTAGGAGACGACGACCGTCCGATCGCCAACGAACTACACCGCCAGTGGTCTCCCGCCGAGATCGAGCCGCCGAAAGCGGCTCTTGTCCCTTTGCATCGCGGCGGGGAGGAAGTCGCCGGGGTCTCCCGACGGCCACGGGATCGAACCGAAGTCGATCACGAGCAATTCGTGCGTCCCGCCCGCCGTCACCACGAGCAGCGACTGATCGGGACTGAACGCCGCCGCATACGCATCGCCGACCGCGTTGCCTCGAATGTCGAGACCGAGTTGCTTCTGAGTGCTCGGCTCGCCATCGGGCAGCGGCAGTTTTGAGATGCGATTGTCGATCACCCAGCCGATGTCGATCATCTGCGGCGTGACGCTGAATTCGCGATTGACCGCGTGCGGCAGCACGACCAAACCGGAGTCCTTCGTGATCGCAGGCACGCCGGGATTGAAGGCCCCGTCAAACAGACGCCGCTCGCTGACGAGTTCGTTCGTTTGCAAATCGTAAACCAGCACGGCGGACGGAACGGCACAACAGGCAACCAGCCAGCGGCCATCCGGCGAGACGCGGACCATTTTCGGAATGCCCGGAGCGGGGAGTAACGAGTGACGAGCTTCCAGCGATGTGAGCACCGCACTCGACTGCGGAGGCTTGCGCACGACATCGAGCAGCGCTGCGACATCCATGACCGAGACAGCGTCCTCACCGCCAAGGGCCACGTAGGCGAACCGTTTGTCCTTGGAGATGGCCACGCCACGCGGTTCGTCACCGACGAAGACTTTTCCCAGCAGAGACAACTTCTCGCCGCTGCGCTTCACCACGGCGAGGGCATCGTCGTGAAGCAGGCTCACCAACGCCGTCGATTCGTCGATCCACGCCACGTCGGCGGGACCGTTGCCAACTGGCAGTTCCCTCAGGAGGCGGGCCGAGGCGAGGTCGATGAGACTCACCGAACCGCTCGTATGATTCGCGGTCAAGCAGACCGAGCGATCCGCCGCCACGGCGAGCGAGATTGGGCTGCGATCTGGTTCCTCAGCGCTGGCACCACTGGTGAACAGGCCAAACGCCCAGCAACAGGAGAGTACAGTCCATCGGCTTCTCATCGCGTCAGTCCCTTCAAGGCAAACAGTCTGTCAGATTTCCTGCCGGGTGCGCACTGCCCACTCTGCGCTGAATGAACACTCAATCAGTGCCCCATGGCCGGGCCGCGTCTGTGAGCCAAGTGCTCAGGATTCGGATGTTTGTGCTTGATCCATTGAGGCAGCAGTCCGCCAAGCAACATTCCAATGACGGATGCTACCAATCCATAGAGCTGCGGCGGAACCTCAACCCACAGAGGAAGGGACAACTCAGGCTCGGAAGCCGCACCATTCGCCGGAGTTTCTGTTGCTGGTTTTGAACCGGCCCCGGCGGTTTCCACCGGCGTTGCCTTCGACTTTGTCGCCTCTTCCATGGCAGCCACCGTGGAGTTCTGACAAGCCATCGCGCCCAGCCAGACCGTCACCGCCAATGCGATCGAGAAGATTGCGGCCTGCGTTGACGCCCGTTTCCAGTAGATGCCGAAGACGAGTGGAACGAACGCGACGACCAACGTGACGCTGTATCCCGCCTCGACCATTTCGTACATCGTCTTGTTGGACGTGACCGAGATCGTCGTGGAAACAATTGCGACAAGAACCAGAATCCCCCGCAGCACCCACAACATGGCCTTGTCACTCAGGTGCCTGATGAACGGTTGGAGGACGTTTTCGGTGAGAACGCTGGCCGGAGCGAGCACCGTTCCGCTGGCCGTGGAAAGAATCGCCGAGAGGACCGCGCCGAAGAACAGCACCTGGCACCAAATCGGGGTGCTGTTCAGGACGAGAGTCGGTAGCACCTTCTGAAATTCCTTGGATTGCTCGGGATCGAATTGTGCGGCGATGGCGGGATCGATGATGATGACCGAGTACGCAATAAACATCGGCACGAAGGCGAATCCAAAGTAGAACAGTCCTCCGCCAAGCGTCCCGATGAACGCGGTCTTCTCATCCTTGGCACTGGTGACACGCTGGAACACGTCCTGTTGGGGGATCGACCCGAAGGCCATCGTGATGAACTCGCCGATGAAGACCAACCACGCCGCCGAGGTCACGTGTGGGAAGAGGTTCAGTTTTCCATGCTCGTACGCGTGGTTGATGACGACATTGAATCCACCCGCCCGGTTTCCAAGGAGCACGGCGACCACAATCAATCCGATCACGATCGCCGCCGTCTGGATGACGTCCGTCAGGGCCACCGACCACATCCCTCCAAACAGCGTGTAAACGGTGACGATCACCGCGCCGATGATGATGCAGTAACTCAGGGGAAGTTGCGGGAACAGCACGTTCGTCACCAAGCCGAGCGCCGACAATTGCGCACTCGTCCAACCGAGATACGAACCGGCGATGGCGAGGGACGTGATGACCTCCACGAACTTGCCGTAACGCTGGTGGTAGTAGTCGCCGATCGTCAGCAGTTGCAACCGATAGAAGGTCCGGGCGAAGAAAAAGGCCACGAGAACCAGGCAGAGCGACGCTCCAAACGGATCGCCCGAGACGAAGCCCATTCCCTCGTGGGCGAACTTGGCGGAGACGGACAACACCGTCTCGGCCCCGAACCACGTCGCGAACACGCACGCGAAGTTCATGTAGAGCGGCAGCGACCGCCCCGCGACCATGAAGTCCGTCGAGTCCTTCACGCGCGTCGCAGCCCACAACCCAACCGCCACGGTGGCCACCATGTACACAATCACGCAGCCAATCAGCATCTTTCGCTCCCAACGAAACTCATTTTCTTGGTCGGAGAAAAACCAGCGGAATGCTAGCAACCTTGTCGGGGAAGCAAAACTCCCCGACGGATGTCGTGAAAGGGGTGACCGGCGCCTCATGTGGTGAGAATGAACCTGTCCAGATCGTCCCGTCGGCGGAGCGACGGGACTACCGTAGTCTCGTCGCTCCGCCGACGAGACGGCCCGGTCGAGTTGCCCATCTTCAGTCGAAACCACGGCCAGAATGAGGCGTCAGTACCCGACCGCCGCGCCGTCTTTGCGGGGATCCGTTGCTCCGTGCAGCGTGCCGTGTTCGTGGTCGATGAGAATGCCCTGATAACCGCCATACGATCCGGTCGCCTTGCCGAGTTTATGGCCGAGGGCTTCGAGTTTCTGAAGCGTCTCGGGTGGGAAGCCGCTCTCCAGGAAGACCGTTCCGCCGTCAGGCTCCTGGGGAAGGCTGGTCGGTGTGGCCGATCCTCCGTGGCGGAGCCGGCTCGCGTCCCCCGCCATCTGCGGATTCATGCCGAAGTCGATCATGTTGATGAGCACCTGCACATGCCCCTGCGGCTGCATGTCGCCACCCATCACGCCGAAGCAGAACCACGGCTTGCCGTCCTTCGTGACCATCGCCGGGATGATCGTGTGAAACGGACGCTTGTGCGGCTCGAAGCGGTTCAGGTGCTGATCGTCGAGCGAGAAGAGTTGCCCCCGGTTCTGGATCGCGAAGCCGACCCGACCCGGCACGACCTGCGAGCCAAATCCAAAGTAGAGGCTTTGGATCAGCGAGCAGCAGTTGCGGTCCTTGTCGACGACGGTGAGATAGATCGTGTCGCCGTGCTCCAGTTTCGGATCGCCCGACGCCACGTTGACCGCCGCCTTGGTGAGGTCAATCCGCGCCCGTTGTTTGGCGGCGTACTCCTTCGAGATCAGTTCGGCCACCGGCAGCCGGTTGAACGCGGGGTCGGCGTAGAACTTTGCACGGTCGGCGAACGCCAGCTTCTTGGCTTCGGCAAACAGATGGACGTACTCGGCACTCTTCGGCCCGAGTGACTTCAGGTCGAAGCCTTCGAGGATGTTGAGCATCTGCAGCGCGGCGATCCCCTGCCCATTCGGCGGCAACTCCCAGACGGTGTGGCCGCGATATGTGGTCGAGACCGGATCGAGCCAGTCGCTCTTGTGTTCGGCAAAGTCGCGCAGACTGAAGTAGCCGCCGTGCTTCTCGCTGAACGAGACGATCTCCTGCGCGATGCGGCCCTTATAGAAGATGTCTCGCCCATCGGAAGCGATCGCACGGTACGTGGCCGCCAATTCGGGCAGCGTCATGATCTCACCAATCTGCGGAGCGCGGCCCTCTTTCAAGTAGACTCGCGCCGAGTCGGGCCACGCGGAGAGGCTCTTCACAGAGCCTTGCCAGCCGCTGCCGATGATCTCGCTGACGGGAAAGCCCTGTTCGGCGGTGTCGATGCTCGCTTGCAGCAACTCGCGCAGCGGCTTGGTGCCGAACCGAGACCGCAGTTCTTCCCAGCCATCGACGCAGCCGGGGACCGACCACGGCAACAGCCCCGTGTCGGGAATCTGATTCTTCGGTGCAACCTTCTCGCGCAGGATGGCCCGTGTCAGGTTGAACGGACTCCGTCCCGAAGCATTCAGCCCGTACAGCTTTTGCGTTTTGTTGTCCCAGTAGATGACAAACAGATCGCCACCGATGCCGTTGCTCATCGGCTCGACCACGCCCAGCATGGCGTTCGCAGCAATCGCCGCATCCGCCGCGTTGCCGCCCGCCTTGAGGATGTCCAACCCCGCCTGAGCCGCCAACGGCTGACTGGTCGCGACGATCCCGTGCCTGGCCATCACGACCGACCGACTCTGGTGAACGGGCTTCGCGGGCCGGTCGTACTCGGCGGCGGTTAGTTCCAAAGTCATGAACAGCACTCCGGCGATGAGGACATTCTGCGATGAGGACATGCTCGGGTTCCTTGAGCGAAACGGGGCACAGCGATGGATGTCAGCCAAGTTCTACGGAACAAGTCGGGCTCCAACGAATATCGCGTCGGCCACAAAATGGCCACCATGCGTTGGCCGCGTCAACCTTGTCGCCAGGGCAATCGCCTTTTTCAAAGTGGGGTGTCGTCGAGTCTTCGAGACGCACCTTTGCCGCTTTATTT
>JBBPIS010000265.1:0-5046 GCA_038040225.1 Planctomycetota bacterium | reverse complement strand
CCCCGACCGCAGGTCTCTCGCACCACCCGAGACCTGCGGTTGGATCGTTCTTTGAGTGTTGATAGACAAGTTCCAGGCCGTTACGACGTGTGTGAGAGGCCGTTGTCGAGACCGTGATGGCAGCAACTAACCACGTTCGATTTCGGGAGCGATGTTATCGACTGAAACCTCGCCGTTTGTCCGTGTCGAGTTGAACCGGTCTCGTGTGTTATCCATGAATGTCGCTGTCGCGACATCTGTCCGAGCCAAGCAGGTATTCGTGAACAGGAATACCAGAGAACTCAACTAACTGCTCCACCATCGCACGCGCTGGTGCGCCCATGATGTGGTAACGATACAACACACCGGACGAGTCCTTTGCCAGCAGATGAAAATCGACAGAACCAACGGCTCTTTGTTTCTCACGGCCTTTGATCCATTGGAAGTTCGCAATGTCGTCGAGGCCAAAAGTCTTATGCTGACGAGGCAACGTCAGTGTTCGACTGCTGCGATCGATGCAAAGGTAATTGCCAGCCTTCTCGTGGCGATCGAACAACCAGTAGATCAACGCCGCGGCGCTTGCGCCGGAGAACGGCCCAAACAACACGAAGAAAATTCGCTCCGGATCTGGAGTAGACAGCCATACCACGACTGCAAATACAGGTAGAAACACAGCAGCGAATCGCGGGATAAACCACTTTGGCCACCGAACATCTACGCGCCATTCGAAAGTGTTTTCGGTCGCAAACACTCGACAGTCCCCACCGCTGTAGCTGATGAACCCTGGTAGGTTTGGCGCATTCACCCAGTCTGGTTGCGGGCAGTCAGTTGGTTCATATGTGATCCAGAGTTGACGAAAGGAACGTGAACTCATGGATGCTGCCAGAAACAGGGAGCAAGATGCCGTCTCTGCCGGCCTCGTAGGACAATTACTCCGCCTTCACGCGCACGCCGATCTTGGCGAGTTCCGTAACCTGAGCCTTACTGGCATCCGTCAACGGATTGCCCGCGAGGTAGAGATTCCAATACGGCGCGAAGCGCTTCTCGCCGGCGGCGTCTTTCTTCGCCATCTCGACCAGCGGTGCCAGGTCCGTCAGTTGGTTCCGTTCGAGGAACGTGTACCGCAGTTCGGTCATGCCACTGAGCGGCGAAACGTCTTTCAACTGATTGTCCTTCAGGTCGAGCCGTTCCAACCAGCGCTGCGACTTCAACGGCGAAATGTCCGAAATTTTGTTCTTCTCCAAATACAAAGCATGCAGTTTGGGGAGATCGGCCACAGGGGCAACGACCTCGATCAGGTTGCGGCTCAAATACAGAGAGCCGAGTGCCTTCAGGCTGGCCACCGCATCGATCTTTTGAATCTGGTTGTCTTCGAGTTGCAGGTACTGCAACTTGACCAGCTTCGCCAGCGGCGTGATGTCGGCGATCTGGTTCTTCGCCAGATCGAGCGACTGGACGTTGACGCATTCTTCCAGCGGCTTGACATCCTTGATCTTGTTGCCCGTCAGTTTGACGAGGGCCAGGTTGCGGCACTTCTCCAGCCCGGACAGGTTCTCGATGTCGCGTTTCGGCGCTTCGAGGAAGAAGATCGTGGCGACATCCTCGTCGGTGATCTTCTTCGCCTTGTCGGTCTTGTCGATCTGCTTCTTCTTCAAGATTTCGCGGATCACCGTGTCGAGGTTCGCATCGGGGAACTCGACATCGCTCCCCCAACTCGGCGAGACACAGCACACAACAGCCATCAGCGTGAGGCGGTATTTCCAACAGGTCCAACGCAACATTCGTCTGTCTCCAGCAAGCAACTCAGGTGGGAGAATGCGGCCCGACCGTTTTTGGAAATCGGAAACCGGAAAACGGACCGGGAGGGCGGGTCAACGGCGTGCCACTGTACCCGGCGTGAGGAACCGTTCTCAAGCCTGTCGCCCATCACGCGCGGACGAGCAGCGCTTGATAGCCGCCGTCCGTGGGCTGGCCGGGCAGAAAGAGTTCTTCCTCCACCAGTTTCACGTCCGCGTGATGAGACAGCACGCGCCGCACGACTTCACCGTTCTCTTCCGGTTCGATGCTGCACGTCGAATAGACGAGCCGACCGTTCGGGGCGAGTCGCTCAATCGCCGCGATCAGCAGCCGCTCCTGAACGCGCTTCAGTTCGAGGATCCCTGTCGGAGTAATGCGCCAGCGTGCCTCGGGCCGCTTCCCCAGCACACCGGTGTTGGAGCAGGGGACATCGACGAGGATCGCGTCGAACAGGCCATCCGGCAGACGTGAACCGTCTTCACCGATCAACCGCGTCTGGACGATGACGGCTCCCATGCGCTGGCGGTTCTCCTCGATGATGGCCAGCCGCTCGGGACGAATGTCGGTCGCAATGACCTCACCCTCATTCCGCATCAATTCTGCGAGGTGACATGACTTGCCGCCCGGTGCCGCACACACGTCCCACACGCGTTGCCCGGGCTGCGGCGCGAGTCGCTCCGCCGCGCGGCTGGCTGACACGTCCTGCACGGCGAACCAGCCTTCTTCGTAACCCGGCAGCTTCTCGACCGCGCGCGATTCCTCCAACAGCAGCGAGTCGGTCCCTTCGACACATTGAGCCGCAATCCCTGCCTGACCCAGCGCGCTCAGCAGTGCATCGCTCGTCGTGCGCAGTCGGTTCACCCGCAGAGACAACTTTCCCGCCGAGTTGAACCACGCTCCGAGCCGAAACAACTCGGCTGGCGGCATGCGCGAGGCCCAGCGTTCGGCGAGCCAGTCGGGAAAACTGAACGCATCCGCGAAGTAGCCGGTCGGGTTGGAGCGCGGATCGGCGAACGCAGGCTCAACGAGCCGTCGGTATCGATCCACCGCCATCGGCACACCGCGCGAGGACGGTTTGGTGTCGAAGTCCTGCGTGATGAATCGCGTCCCGCCGCGCAGGACTCCGTTGACGAAGCCGCTCCACTGATGACGGCCCAGTCGCTTGGTCAGCTCGACCGTCTCATGCACGGCGGCGTGAGGCGGCACGGCGTCGAGCAGCGCGAGTTGATAGATGCCCAACCGCAGGATCGTGAGCAGCGGCAGTTCGACCTTCTCCAACGGCCGCGCGACGAGCTGACTCAGGATCGAATCAAGCGTTGCCAGTCGTCGCACGACGCCACACGCGAGTTCCGTCGCCAGCCCGCGCTCGATCGGCGGAAGACTGGCCGTGCGAAAGGTGCGGTCGAGCACCTCGCTTACCCACGTCCCCGACTGGAGGTACTCCTCGATGGCGACATACGCCGCTTCCCGCGCGGTCCGGACCGAGAGCAAGGGAAGGTCGAGATCATTCTCGGTGAACGAGTCATCGCTGTGAAATGGCACGCTTGGCAGCCTGTTGAAAACGTGGGATGGACGCCTCGTCCGTCCGAACATCAATTGGAATCGGACGGACGAGGCGTCCATCCTACGGGTTGTTCAACAGGCCGCCAGTCCTCAAACAAACGACGCCACCGGGCTTGCCCCGGTGGTTCAACGGCTTCTGCGCTAATCGGCTGCTGATTTCGAGTGAATTGCAAGTAGCGCAAAAGCCGTTGAACCCCCGACGCAAGGTCGGGGGCGGTGCAGAGGCTCGCTTGCTTGAGGGCTAGCTGCCGCTCAAAGATTCCGCGACATCGGTGCGATAGGCGGTCATTCCCGGCAGGATGCCAACCAGCGCGGCCAGCAGCAGGAGTGCGGGGAACAGCACCAGTTCCTTCATGTCGAACGCGAACGGGTTCACGATCAATCCGGACTGCTGTTCGACGAACGGAGCCGCCGCGAAGACCAGCCCGTGACCCAGGATCAGTCCCAGCAGGCCACCTCCCACGCAGAGGATGATCGACTCGGCGAGGATGATGGCGAACACGGTCCCGCGCTGTGCGCCCAACGCCCGCATGATGGCGATCTCGCGCCGTCGTGCCGCCATCGAGTTGTAGATGCTGACGAAGATGCCGATCCCCGAAACGATGACGATCAGCACCGTCAGCACCAGCAGCAACTCCATCGCCGGCCGCAGAAACTGATCCAGCAGCTTCTGCATCGGGAAGATGGGGTTCACGGCCTGAGCCTGATAGCCCTTCTTCAACTCTCCCAAAATGATCGGCCCGACCATCGGTGACTTGCCGCGGAGCAGGATCGCGGTGACCTGCTTCTGGACCGGCGGCAGTTCGTGAATGTGATCGTGTCCCGCGTGATCGTGCCCTTCGGCACCGTGATCGTGCTTGCCGTATTTGGCTTCAATCTTCTTGATCTCGGCCGCCATCTCGGCCAGTGTGAGCGGCGGCTCTCCATAGAACTCACGCTCCCGCCGGATCCCTTCCTCCAACGGTTTGTCGTGTCCCTCGATCTGATAGAAGCCTTCGAGGTTCACGTAGACCGTCTTGTCGTGGGGAGTCCCCGTCGGTGCGAGCAGCCCGACCACGGTGAACTCCTCGTTGTGAACGTGCCCCGCTTCCGCACCGCCGTGGACCAGCTTGAGCTTTGCGCCCAGACCCCATCCATTTTCGCGGGCCACTCGCGCCCCGATGTACGCATCGAAGGGGCGTCGAAACGCGGAACCCTTGATGAGGAACGGCCGATCCGGCGCGTAGTCGATCTCAAAAAACTCGGGGACCGTGCCGACGATCGGAAACGAACCCAACTCGGTCACGTCTCCCATCGCCAACGGAATCGCGGCTTCGATCCGCTTGTCGTTCTTCCAATCGAGGTAATACCGATACGGCAGGTTCTCGATCGGCGGGCTGATGTGATAGACGGTGCTGAGCACCAGTTGCAGCGGATCGCCCTTGGCTCCGACGATCAGGTCGTAGTTGATCGACCGCTGATTGAACGTGCTTTGCAGGATGCCGAAGATGACGAGGACCGCCACCATCAGCATCACACCGAGTGCCACACTGAGCGCGGTCAGAGACGAGGCCAGCCCACGCTGGCGAATGCTCTTCCAGGCAATCGTCGCAAGATTCACGAGGAGCTTCCGTTTTTACTTTGAGGCCCAACGGGCCGAGTTAGGCCAGCCCGGGGCAAGCGACCATCGAGAGCGCCGCCCTGGGTTAAGTGGAACTTTCAGTCAGC
>JBBPIS010000264.1:3966-5166 GCA_038040225.1 Planctomycetota bacterium | reverse complement strand
GGCTGGGGCAGCTGCCCTGTACCACGCCATGACGGCGCTGGGTCATGCTGCCGAGTCTCAGTTCGACGGCCCGCCGGTGTTGTCTGGCACCCGCAAGGGGACTAACGTGCTCATCCTCGGCGCGGGCCTGGCCGGGATGTCGGCCGCATACGAAATGGGCAAGGCCGGGTATCAGGTGCGTGTGTTGGAATACCAGAACCGTCCCGGCGGACGCAACTGGACGCTTCGCGGTGGTGACACCTATACGGAACTGGGTGGGGCCAAACAAACGGTCAAATTCGCCCCCGGCAACTACTTCAATCCAGGCCCATCGCGGATCCCGTATCACCATCGGGCGGTGCTGCACTATTGCAAAGTGCTCGGCGTTCCTCTTGAGACGTTCGTCGAGTTCAACCATAACGCATACATCCATAGCACCAAGGCGTTCGGCGGAAAGCCGATGCGCTTTAGGGACCTCGCGGCAGATTTGCAAGGTGGCGTCTCTGAGCTCCTCGCCAAGGCAACCAACGCCAAGCAGCTTGGCGCGCCATTGACCGCGGAGGACCAAGAAAAGCTGCTGGTGGCGTTACGGGCTTGGGGCGCTCTCGACAAGAACTTTGAGTACAAGAGCGGGCTTACGAGTTCCGTGCGCCGGGGCTATAAACGCCCACCGGGAGCCGGAGCCGACGGCGCACCCCTGCCCTCCGACGTCATCGCCCTGCCGCAACTTCTGGACCCTTCAACCTGGGGGCCCATGAATTTCCTGGACGGGTACAACTTCCAGACCACGATGTTCCAGCCGGTGGGCGGAATAGACATGATCGGAAAGGGCTTCGCCCGCCATCTCAAGGATCGCATCACCTACAACGCGCAGGTGACGAAGTTGTCGCAGGACGCGCGTGGGGTCACCGCGACTTTTAGGGACACCGTCAAGGGTACGATCTCGCAGGCAAAGGCCGACTGGTGTATCTGCACCCTCCCTTTCCCCATCCTGTCGCAGATGGATCTGCAGGTTTCCAAGGAAATGCTGGCAGTATTTCAAGCGGTCCCGTATACCTCGTACAACAGAATTGGCATCGAGTTCCGGCGGCGCTTCTGGGAAGAGGATGAGGCCATCTACGGGGGATTCACCGCGACCGATCTGGACATCCAGACCATGCATTATCCGAACGACCGTTTCCATTCGTCCGGGCCCGCAGTGATGGTGGCCGGGTATCCGAA
>JBBPIS010000264.1:0-3956 GCA_038040225.1 Planctomycetota bacterium | reverse complement strand
GTATCCGAACCGCCCCAAGAACGGAGTCCTCTTCACCGGTATGACGCCCGAGGAGCGCATCGAGGCATGTCTGGCGCAGGGTGGACAGATCCATCCGCAGATGCGTAAGGAGTTCATGAACGGCGTGGCGGTTGCCTGGCATCGCGTCCCTTGGAATTTGGGTTGCAGGGCGCGTTGGACCGAGGAGACGCGCAAGCAGCACTACGCGCGCCTGGTCGAGATCGATGGTCGAATCGCGATTGCCGGCGATTCTGCGTCGTACCTCCAGGGCTGGATGGAAGGGGCGCTTCTGTCTTCGTTGGACACCATCAAACGTGTCCACCAGCGTGCGGTGGAGGCTTGATATGGCAACCGGAATGAATCTTCAGCGGCTCATGGTCGCTTTGCTGCTTTCGCTTCTCGCTTCGCTCTGCTACGCACAAGAGAAAGGGGAGCCGAGTGGCGCGAAAAAAGCAGGCGAAAAAGCAGACGCCCAGTCGCAGCCGCCCGCGGATGGGGCGCTCCTGTACAAGCAGTACTGCCAAGCGTGTCACATGGCCGACGGCAAGGGTGCAATCGGCGCGGGGACATATCCAGCCTTGGCAAACAACCCGAAGCTGCAGGCGGCTTCGTACCCTGTCATCATGGTGCTGTATGGGAAGGCGGGTATGCCCTGGTTCAACGGGCTGCTCACGCCGGAGCAGATCGCGGCAATAGTGGGCTACGTGCGCACCAACTTTGGCAACAATTACGCCGAGCCTGTCACCACCGAGGAAGTGGCGAAGATGCGTGGTCCGGTTCCGACAGATGAATAGCGGCGGAGCGGGGTCGGAGCAGGTTCTCACCGCCCTGATTCCCTGAGTCGCTCAGTCTCGCATGAGGTTTGCAGATCAATGGATAGCGAAAGGAGTTCTCCGATGAAGATTGCCTTTGCGGTTTACGCAGCGGTCGCGGGTGTCGCGTTCACGGCCACCGGCGATGCGACAGCGAACGAGGAACTGGCCAAAAAGTACAACTGTCTCGCTTGTCATTCCGTGGAACAGAAGGTGGTTGGCCCGTCGTACAAAGACATCGCCAAGAAGTACGCGAACGATGCGTCGGCGGCTAAAACCCTCGAGGGCAAGGTCAAGGGCGGTAGCACGGGTGTCTGGGGCCCGGTCCCGATGCCGCCAAACAACGTTCCCGATGCCGACAACAAAGCGCTGGTCGCGTGGATCCTGTCGCTCAAGTGATCGGGTCTGCGATTGAGGGCATCACATGGCCGATAGATGGTGCATTGGCCGACAAGAAAAGTGAAGAGTCGAATCTGAAGCCGGTCGAGATGGTCGTGCACGTCTTGCAACCACTCCTATTCGTTCTCAGCCAGAACCCCTGAAACAGTTTGTCGTAGCCATAGGGATCAAATAGTTGCGGCGCCGCGACAGGTACTGCGATTTTCGATAGTACGGATCGGTGGGTCCGTTGAATAACTGTTAGACAGCCCTGGGACGGTCATCTCTTCACCCGGGCCTCGATGAACAGGAACCCGGGACGTTCGCGTGGTCCGGTAAACAAGGAGGTGTCATCCATGGCACATCGTGGAACTTCATCGTGTCTCGTTCTAACCGTAGTGATCGCCCTCGGGGGATGTGCGTCAGCACCAGATGGAACACTCCGGACCATTGCAGTCGCCGGGGCTCCAAAGGCCGTTGGGCCGTATTCCCAGGGCGTCGTCGCGAACGGCTTCGTTTTCACCGCCGGGCAGACTCCACGCGATCCCGCGACGGGCAGCCCGGTCGAAGGTGACATCGCAGTTCAGACCAACCGCGTCCTCGACAACCTGGAGGCCGTCCTTAAGGGGGCGGGCTGCACCCTGCAGGATGTCGTGAAGGCCACGGTGTTCATGACAGACCTCGGTGATTTCGCGAAGATGAACGAGGCGTTCGGTGCCCGCTTCGGCAGCCATCGCCCGGCACGCACCACAGTACAGGTCGCTAAGCTGCCGGGTGGGGCCCAGCTCGAAATCGAACTCGTCGCACGCATCCCGCGCTGAGTCGGATGCCGTTGGGGGTCCTACACGGGAGCGGCCGAGCCGGGGCTGTCTAACCCGTCGTTGCAGCGGACTCGCTTCGCTCGCCGCTGAACTCCATATCGTTGAATGAAAATCATCTAGTGTAGTGCGTCAATTAGAAGTGTTCTTCTACAAGCTGCACGAGCGCGAGTGACCTTGGCGAGGATGTCGCTTGCCTTGGCGGTCCAGATGAAGGGCTTGGGATGGTGTTGTGCACGGCGATGTAATCGTTGATGGCGGATTCGAGATCGGCGACGCTGGCGAACGCGCTGCGGCGAATGCGCTGTTGCGTGATGTCGCGGAAGAAGCGCTCGACCATGTTCAGCCAGGATGCGCTGGTGGGGGTGAAATGCATGTGAAAGCGCGGGTTGCGCAATCAGATCCTTGGCGCCGGAATGCTCGACGATCGCCTCGTCCACCAACGCATCGTCATCGATTTCCACGCGAACCGCCGGATAAAAAATCTCTTCCTCGATCTGGGTATGGACCGTCAGTTCGAGGCAAATCTCGGATACGAGCTCTTCGAGGCCGGTGCGGTCGCCATCCTTCTCGTTATCAAACTGCTCGAACAGCTTTTACGCGCTTGTGGTCGGCCTTAAGCAAGTCGATCGCATCGGACGAATCCGGCTCGGCGGAGGGTTCGAGAGCCGAACGGATTGCACGGGCTGCTGAGATTAAAAGACCTTCTTCTTTCGTCGACATATTCATTCCTTGAACTATTGATGAGCCAAGGCTACCCCCGGCACTGGATTGTTGCGCCAGTTCCTCGCGGTTGCCCCGCTGCATCGCAGCGGGGCAAAGAGGATGGAACGAATCGCTTTGGTGTTTAGGCCGCTTTCGGGAGAATGATGATTTCGCTTGCTACGCCCGCGTCTACGATTTCATCGACCGCCGCGGCGATCTTTTCGGCGGCGGCAAAGTGGACCATGTGTCCGACTTCCGGAACGAGCGTCAAGGTACTGTGCGGAACCTCCTTGTGCAGGCGGATCGATTGCTTCTTGGGAAAGACGACACGATCCGCCGTTCCGGCGAACAGGTGGACCGGCATGCGCAGCTCCTGGTACCGTTTTTTGAGGGCCAAGGCCTCGGGAATCAGCAGCGCCGCTTCCGCAGCTGACGCGCGGATCTGGCTCGGACGAAGGAGCAGTTCGCGAGGAATCGCGCCGAAGAAGCGCGGAGAGACCGGTCGCGGAGCGAACATGTTCTTTACCATACTTGGCAGGAGCGCACGGGCAAACAGCGCCGAAACCGTATACCGCATCACGTCGCCGATGATCGGTATTGCGGGAGGGGAGAACAGCGCGACGTCGGGGCGAATGGTCGGATAGTAGTAGCCCGACAGCAGCACGAGTCCGCGCACGTCGGCCGGGAAATCGAGCGCCCACGCCGTTGCGACGATCGTGCCCCAGGAGTGGCCGACGACGACAGGAGATTCGAGACCCAGCGCCGCCACCGCCTTGTGGAGCAGCGCGGCCTGTGCCTTGGCGGTCCACATGCGATTGCGCGGCCGCTCGCTGTAACCGTAACCCGGCCGGTCGAAAACGATGACGCGATGGCGCGCCGCCAACACGTCGACGAGACCGCTCCCCTCGAAATCCTGCTCCAGCATTCCATTGCCATGCAGCAGGACGACGGGCGATCCTTCGCCTCGCTCGATATAGTGCAAGCGCACTCCGTCGACTTCGACGAAGCTGCCGGTTGCCGGATGGTCGCGCTCGACCTGGCGGGTCTTATGGCGCACCCACAGCGCGGTCGCCGCGGCGGCGATGCCGAGGACGAGGCCTCCGACTCGGGCGGAGGGAGCAGCGGGAAGACTGGATTTCAGGTCGGATAAATTCATAGGTCGTCTTTACGTTTTATGGGGAAAGGGTTATGAACGCCCCACGTCGAAAGACTGGCGCGAAGAACGAGGTGACGCATGATGAGT
>JBBPIS010000263.1:0-5193 GCA_038040225.1 Planctomycetota bacterium | reverse complement strand
GTCAGGCCATCACTGATCCCGCCAGCTTGCAGGGTGTCGTCGAACAACTGACTGTCGGCAAGAGTTATCCGCTGGAGATCGTGCGCGACGGCAAGCGTCAGACGTTGACGACGACCATCGATGCGATGCCCAACAGTTTTGCAGTCGCCGATCGCGACGACAGCCAGGATTCACGGGACGATTCAAAGTTTGACAAGCTCGGTCTGGATGTCCGTACTCTGACAAAAGACCTAGCCAAGCAACTCGGTACGACAACAACCTCGGGTTTGGTGATCGTCGGCGTTGAAGAAGGAGGCGCGGCGGCAGCCAATGGTCTGAAGAGCGGTGACGTAATCGAGAAGGCCGGCGGACAACCGGCCGCCACCGTCGAGGACTATGAGAAAGCGAAGGCTCAGTTCTCGGGAGGCGACGGGCTGGTCCTGCACATTCGCTCGACGAACGGCAAGAAGTTCTTCGTCGTCTTGAAGGTCGAGTGACCGCAGCGACACAGCTCGCTTGTGTCGATCTCGCTCTCCACCAACAACGATCCCCCGGTGGCCTCCGTGCTCCCGGGGGATCTTGTTTCACGCACTGACTCGATTCACCACAGAGTACAAGCTGGCAGCTTGTGCCACGGAACAGCAGTGACTATCCCGCAAGAAGTTGCTGTTCGAGCGTCGACAGAATCTCGCCGATGGTCCACGTCTGTGAGGCGACTTGGATCGTCGAGTTCTCATCGAGCCATTGCTGGACTTTGCGTTCGGCCGACATGACGGTGCTGTGGTTGCGGCCGCCGAAATGCTGGCCGATTTCGTTGTAGGCCGACTGCGTGTGCTTGCGGGCGAGAAACATCGCCAGCATGCGCGGCTGACTGATCGTGCGCACCCGGCTTTCCGATTCGAGATCCTTTTGTTTGACTCCAAACAGACCGCAGACGACCCGGATGACATCGGCCAGCCGCACGATTCGCAGGCAGTCGCGTTCGAGGTCGGCCAGCACCTGCCTCGCCGCCGACAGCGTCACTCGTTTGTGAGTCATCGAGTGAAACGTCTGCAAACAGTTGAGTGCCCCTTCGAGTTCCCGGACGCTGCTCTGAAATCGCTGGGCCACATATTGCAGGGCTTCGGGCGCGAACTCGCCCGACAATCGAGCGGCCTTCGACTCGACGATCTTCTGTCGCGTGTCTGCATCCGGGATGTCGAGCCGGCAAACCAGCCCCGACAGGAAGCGCGTCCCCAGTTCGTCGCCGAGCTTCGTCAACAACCGGGGATGCCGCGAACCGGTCAGCACGACCTGGCGACCGTGATCGACCAACTCGGCAAACGTGTGCAGGAACTCCTCCTGAAAGACGCGCTTCGACTCGAAGAACTCGATGTCATCGACGAGCAGCGCATCGACGCTGCGGAACCGCTGACGGAAGCTCGGCAACGAACGGTCCCGCAGTGCCTGAGTGAAGTAGTTCGCAAACGCCTCGGACGTGAGGAGCATCACGTTGGCCGTGGGCTGCGTTCGCTTGAGTTGTCGGCAGATCCCCTCGAGCAGGTGCGTCTTCCCCGATCCCACCGGTCCGTGAATGTAGAGCGGATTGAACTGAGTCGGCTGCCCGGTCGCGACCTGTCGCGCCGCGGTCAACGCCAGTTCCGTTTGCGATCCGGCGATGAAGTCGTTCAGTTCCGCCAATCGTCGGCCGCGAGAAGGGTTGAGGGTTGAGGGTTGAAGGTTGAGCGACCGAGAAGCGGACGCGATGACGTTCGTGGACGAGGACCGACGCGGAACAAGCATCTCAGTCGATCCGAGGACTTTCGCCAGCGCGGACTCGTTCGGAGCATCGGTCTCAACCACACTCCGTCCCACGGAGAGCGTCGCATCGACGGTGAAGTTGACCCGCGCCGACGGGCCGAGAACCGCTCGTGCCGCCTCTGTCGTCACGTCCTTGAACTGCTTTTGCATCCAGTTCAACAGGAACGGACTGCCAACCGCCACGGTCAGCGAGTCGTCATGGATCGCGAGGCCGATCTTCCCTTCAAACCACAGCGCGTAGCGCTTGGCTCCCAGCAGAGACCGCAGTTCGGTGAACGCGGCTTCGATCAGCGGGCCGTCGCACGGCAGCGTGCTCACGGCGGTTGGCTTGCTGCCTGCGGGAGTTGTGAACGCCTCCACGCACAATGACGGCGTCTTGCCGGGTTGCATCTTGCCACCCCTTAACACAGTCCGTCCGTCAAAACATCGAACTCGGCGCGGAACAACACCGTTCCGGAGGAACCGGCTGCGCGGTGAGACCTGGCCCCGAAAGACAATTCTGTCTCGAAAGACCAATCTGCAAGAGTTCGAGAGAAGACGACCGGGCTGGACCTAATGGAAGATGTCGAGGAACGCGGCAGCGATCAACGACACCGAAGAGAGTCACGTAGCGGGCACGATCCTAGCCCGCGAGAGGCGAGTGTCAAACGTGTCGCGTTCACAAAATCTGCGCGAAATTTTCTTGATTGAGACATGAGTGAGAAAGTCCCTCACACCGGAGAGGTTGAAGCGATCAGACTCACATCTGCCCACTTCAAACTTGTCGCCATCGAGTGTGCATAAGCTGTGGATTACTGTCGTGCCAAACCGTACGGATGTCGGAGCAGGATGCGCCGTCGAGCCAACTCGGCAAATGAGAGCTCACCGTAAACCGCGTTTGCAAAGCTGTTTTTGCAATCCACGGCGAGAAACATCGCCGCGCAACCGCGCTGCGCGGCGAGTCGCACTCCCTCGCGCAGCATGCGTCGGCCGAGACGCAGACCTCGCAACTCGGGTGTCACACCGATGTAAGCGAGTTCGATGGCGTCCTGGTCCGGATGTTCGTTGAGCAACAGCACGCCCGCGTCGCGACCGTCGATCGAGTACAGCAGCCATCCCGATGGATCGAATTCTCCCGAAAGTTTGTGGCTGGCCAGCGCCTCGGCCCCGGTCCGAAAGTCCTTCAGAGACGCGCAGTCCAAACTGTGCTGATACGACTGCTCGATGACGGCTGCAAACCGCGAGGCGTTGTCGTCGTGAAACGTCTCCGTGATCACGTTCCTTCCCGCGAGCAACGACTCGTCGTGCGAGTCCGCTGCAGAGAGTTCGGCGTCCGACGGCTGGAGTGCCCGCGCGAGGAAGAACAGATCGGCGGCGTGAGCGAAGCCGTGACGGGCGAGCAGTTCGGCTTCGACCGCATCCTCGGGCGACAACAACGCCTGACCGAGCCGCGCGTCAGCCGCATCGATCCGCCGACAGACTTCGACCATCAACGCATCTTCCACGGCCACCTCATCGACCGCTCCACAACTCACAACGGGAGGCCATACCAATGCGATGCCGTCCGGCTGCAACATCACGAGCGCTGCACCGATCGGCAATTCACCGGCCGTCGCCAGCAGCAAATCATCAAGGTTCAGTCGTCCCTGTTCGGACGCCAGCAACGCGCCGTCCAACCGAGCCGCCTGCTCCTCGACCGGAAAGCGAGCGAAGAGCAATCGCAAGGCGGCATCCCGGTTGGACGAATCTGCGGCAGTCACCGTGAGCTTCATGAGTGACTCGGAGGTCGTTGGGTTCGATCGTTTCATCTGTGCCAGTCCGTACTACTAACGTTTCGTTTCTTCGCGCGCCGCGAAGATTTTCAACGCCAAGCCGCAAAGTCGCAGAGACGCAAAGAATCGCACGATCCGGGAATCCTGATATTAAGGAGGCCGCCCACAGTGGATGGCTGGCTTCGTCGGTCAGTGACACCCTCTGACTTCGCACCTTGGCAACTTTGCGGCTTTGCGTTTTGAGCGTTTGCGTTTCTCTTCGATGGATTTTTGGGGGGGGGCACCCGCGCTGGGTGATCCGCGATCAAGCCTCTTCCGCCGCAGGTCCGCCCGACAGCGCCGACAGCAACTCGGACGCGGCTCGGTGAGGATCGGTCGCGGTGAGGATCGCGCCGCTCACGGCGATGCGGCTCGCGCCGGCAGATTGCACATCAGCCAGATTGCTCGCGTCGATGCCGCCGATGGCGAACCAGGGGAGCGTGATCTCGGAGGCGACCTGGCGAACAAACTCCAGACCGGCGAATGACTCGAACGACTTCGTGCCGCTCGGAAATGTCGGGCCAACTCCAAGATAGTCTGCGCCGTCGAGCACCGCCTGCCGCGCCTGTTCGATGGTGTGAGTCGATACCCCGACCAAACGATCGGGTCCGACGATCCGCCGCGCGTCGCGAACGGACAGCTCATCCTGACCGACGTGAACGCCATCGGCCTCCGCCAGCACCGCGATGTCGGGACGATCGTTTACGATCAACAGCGAGTCGGTCTCGCGAGTCCACTCGCGCAACCGCCGCGCGTGTTCGATGAGTTCGTGGTCGGACATCGTCTTCTCACGCACTTGAACGATCTTCACGCCAGCCGTCAGCGCCGCGCGCACGACCGCTTCGCAACCGGCCACGCATGAGGAAGCCGTCACCAACAGATACAGGCGTTGATCGATCAACCGCCGGCAAGAGAACTGCGTCCGCAGCACAGCCTTCTCCGCCGTGTAGAGCCGATAGCGCAACTGTTCGATGCGCCGCGCGAAGAATGCTGAATCGGAGTCGATCAGCTTTCCAAACTCCTCCAGCGTCCGCAGCGCCTCCTGCACGCGCTTGAACGACGCCCGAGCCACATCGACTGTCGAACCGCGTTGATATTCGGAGACCGTGCCGATCGCCGTTCCGACGTCTCCCAACGTGTCTCGCGCGGCGAGGCGACTCGCTTCCGGCAGAGCCGTCAAGGTGGAAGCCAGTTCGTGCCGGCACTCCTTCAACAGCCGCGACAGATGCGCGTCGTTGAGGCCGAACCGCGCAAAGTCCTCGACGACGCGCAGCCCTTCGCCCGCCCGGTTCGCGGCGGCATCGAGAATGCGAAACGTCTCAGTCGAGGGATCGGACACGGCATCACTTTCATCAGGAAGACGACGGCGGTTGTGGTACGTGATGCCTCGCGCCGAATCAAGCTCGTCCAACGCAGAGAGCCGAGTGTCTCCGTCTGGCAAGCCTGAATTCTCCCCCCGCAACCCGCAAAAGCTCCCGCTCTTTTCACACAGACTTCCACTCCGCTTCACAATTGTCAGTTAAGTTGTCAGCCGTTTTAGCGCCGGGGTGGGGGGGGGGGGGGGTTGTGTGTTTGGGGGGGCGGAAAAGGAAACCCCACCCAGCGAGGGGAGCAGCAAAGGGGA
>JBBPIS010000262.1:0-5198 GCA_038040225.1 Planctomycetota bacterium | reverse complement strand
GGTCTTCAACGTAGCGCGTCAACTCGTCGTAGAAATCGAGTTCATCCCCATCCAGATCGAAGGCGGCCGTGCGGACTTCGCGCTTGGTGAACAGCTTGCGAACCTCGCCCGTCTCGGGATGCGGAAACGTGACGAGTGCTTCCTTTGTCCGCCGGAGATAGAACGGGGCTTCGTGCTCGCGCACGGCACGTTGGAGACTCTCGATGCTGCCATAGACGTCGGGGTCGAGCAGCGCCAGGAACCTGCGGAAGTGATCGGGATCACCCTTGTGAGGCGTGGCCGTCATCAGCAGGAAATGGTCCGTCATCTTCGAGAGGGCTTCGCCCAGCCGATAAGCGTAGGTCTTCCGATCGTCGGCGGGAGCGCTCATCTTGTGAGCCTCATCCACAATCACGAGATCCCAACGCGACCTCAGCAAACTTTCGCGAGCATCCTCGACCATCGAAACCCATGAGACCGACGTGACAACTTGATCCCGTTCCTGCCACGGGTTTTGCCCGTAGTTGGCCCGAAGCACGTCTCCACGAATGACGTCGAACTTCTCACGAAACTTGTCCGCCATTTCACGCTGCCATTGAAACGTCAGGCTGGCAGGCGTGACGATCAGCACTCGCTTCACCAGTCCACGGGCCTTCAATTCCTTCAGCAGCAACCCGGCCATGATTGTCTTGCCAGCACCGGGGTCGTCCGCCAACAGGAAACGAATGCGAGGCAGCTTCAGAAAGTAGCCGTAGACGGCCTCCAACTGATGCGGCAGCGGATCGACTCGGGCGATCGACAACGAGAAGAACGGGTCGTACTCGTAGGCCAAACCCAACCGATGAGCCTCGACGCCGACTCGAAACAAGCGGGCATCACCGTCGAACGGCTCCTGGTCAGCCGAAACTTCAAGCTGCGCGAGCTGCTGAGGACTCAAGACTGGATCGTAGGTCAGCCCGCTCTTCAGCCCTCGACCGATGACTTTGAGCGAGTCCCCCATCGGAACCAACGCGAGAACCTCGACAGCCTCTGGCAACGTCGGCCCACGAACAATACTTCCAGCGCGGATCGCTTGATTCGACACAACGGCTCCGCAGGATCAGGACTAGGAGAATTGAACGCTGCCTCCGAACGGGCCGGTAATCTACCGGGTCTACTCCCGCTTCTAAAGTCGCAGGGATCCCGTGTTTTTAGCAGCAACACCAATACAGGGGATGCGTTGTGCCTATCGGAGAGACGCCGGTGGGAGTCGAACCCACTGGATGCGGCGTTGCAGGCCGCCGCCACGCCGTGTGACTTCAGCGTCATCAAGTCAGTGTCCCTGCCAGGAGTCGAACCTGGTCTGCGACCTTCGCAGAGTCGCGTGCATCCACCACACTCCAAGGACGTGAATCGTTGATGGTTGAAGGTTTAGGGTTGATGGTCTGAGAAGACAACGAGTCAGAGTCTTCTCTGACCATCAACCTTCCACCATCAACCCTCACCAAGCAGTACCCCACCGAGGAATCGAACCTCGCCCGACTGCTTCGAAGGCAGTCATGCGTCCTCCACACCCGCAGGGCATTTGTTTCACTTCGGTCTGTCATCCTGCTCATGTTGCGACCAGAAGCGATCGGCGTTCCGCAGCGCGGCACGCATCGCTCGGGCTCCCTCGACATTCGCTGAGTGAATTGTCCATGAGACACGACTCAGTTCGCCTGCGAACGCACGTTCCTCCATCCACTTCGCAATGTCGTATCCTGTCGCGTTCGTGCCAAGATCATGATCGAGCGAGATCCAGCGCACGTCATTCGACTTCAGCCAGTTGATCGCGGCATGCACCGTCTTGACCCAGACCATTCCCGCCTCGGAGCCAAACAATTCTTGAATCTCGGGATCATCCGGATTGCGCTCATCATCCAACCAGACATTGACCATCGTGATGCTCCTGGATGCAGCCATCGCACCAAAGGAGGATAGCACGAGCGTGAGGATTCGAACCCCATCCAGCAGTTTTGGAGGCTGCCCGCTCTCCCAGGAGCATCACTCGTGTAACGCCGCCGAGCCTTGCTGACTCGGCGGCGATCGTCATTCATCCAACTCAATCGTCCAGTACGCCTCGCTGAGGAACTTGGACCAGCTTTCGATTCGCTCGTCGTGCCGGGCATAGAGCGGTCGCCACGTCGGACGAACCGGCGATTTCCGCAGCGGCATGTGCGCTTCGGTCGGCGTGCGGTCTGCCTTTCGCTTGTTGCACTCCAGGCAAGCCAGGACGCAGTTCTCCCAGGTGCTGGTGCCGCCGCGCGATCGTGGCTGCACATGATCGATCGTCAGTTCCTCACTCCCCGGCTGCGCGTGGCAATACTGGCAGGTGTACCGGTCGCGCTTGTAGATGTTCCGCCGGCTGAAGGTGACCGCGTTCGTCGGAACCCGGTCATACTCCGTCAGCGTGATCACCTCCGGCACGCGGATTCGAAACGTCACCGCTTGGACAAACGGCTCATCCGCCTGCGGAATGAGCTTCGCCCAATCGGCCCACATGTACTGCTGGAAGTCGGTCGGATCGACGATCCTCGCCCGCTCCGCCGCCACCAGCGTCAGCGAACGGGCCACCGAGGCCACTCCCACCGGCTGCCAGATTCGGTTTAGCACCAGCGTTGATCGAGTCAACATCGCCACCATGATCATGTTCCAGTGAGTTGAGGGTCGAGAGTCCAGAGTCGAGAGCCAGAGAAGAAGTTCGCTGTCCGTGAGTTTTCTGGCTCTGGTCTCTCGACTCTCCGCTCTCAACTCTTCCAAGGGGTGCTCGAACGGGATCGAACCGTCACCTTCGGCTTCACAGGCCGACATGCAGGAACCACTACACCACGAACACCATGTATTCTCGGACCAGGAATCGAACCCGGACTTCCCCGTTAGGACCGGGGCGTGATTTCCGTTTCACCATCCGAGAGCGGAAGGAGCGGGAGTTGAACCCGCAAGGCACTCTTCATGCTCGACCGGCTTCCAACCGGCTCCCGTCGCCCTTCGGGTGGCCCTTCCGTTGTTTCTTCAATGCCTCGACCAGGACTCGAACCCAGAATGCCCCGTTAGAAGCGGGGAGTGATTTCCGTTTCACCACCGAGGCCGCCGTGGGCGGATTGTCAATCAGCGGAAGGCAAGGGATTCGAACCCTCATCTCCCTCGCGGAAGAGCCGCGTTGCAGTGCGGTCCGGCCAACCATATCCGGCTACCTTCCGTATTCATCAGTGGACCCACCGGGAGTCGAACCCGGATTGCCAGCCTGCCGAGCCGGCGTCGTGCCGTTAGACCATGAGCCCGTTTCGTCGTCAGTGGACCGCCGGGGAGTTGAACCCCGATCTTCGGGTTGCGACCCAGATGTCGTGCCGTTGGGCCAGCAGCCCATATTTCAAAAGGTCCGTCCGGGAATTGAACCCGAGCCTCGTCCTTACCAAGGACGTGTGCTGCCGCAACACCTACAGACCGTCGTTGCTGATTGATCCCGGATGGAGTTGAACCATCGCCTCCAGCATGTCGGGCTGGTGTCGTACCGTTGGACCACGGGACCGGTGAGAGTCGAGAGCCAGAAAGGACTTCGTAATCAAGGTCTACTCCGGCTCTTGACTCTCGACTCTCCGCTCTCAACTGACTGACCGAAGTGGGAGTCGAACCCACAGAACACGAAGGTCGGGCACCGCCGTTTTCGGTGGTCGCATTCGCCGCTTTGCCGGATGGCGTGCCGTGTCATGTCAGCGTCCTCGATGGGATTTGAGCCCACGCCCCCACCGTGACAGGGTGGCGAGCATTCCTGACTGCTCCGCGAGGACGTTTGGGGGAAGTCATGAGTAGGCAGTCGAGGAACTTCTCTTCCTCACTGCCTACTGCCAATTACCAACTGCCCTCCCACTAGCTTTTCTGACCGAATTGTCAAAGTGCAAACTGCAAGAGCACCGGGTGGGACTCGAACCCACGTTGCCGCATTACGGGTGCGGTGTCTTGGCCGCTAAACGACCAGTGCTTGGGATGGGTGAAGGTCTATGGTTGAGGGACAGAGCAGATGGTGCTTCTGGTCTGACCCTCAACTCTCAACCATCCGCCCTCAACCAAGTGGGACCAGACGGACTTGAACCGTCACCTGCTCGGGTAAGAACCGAGTGTGCTGCCGCTAACACCTTGATCCCGCGTTGATCGCAATGGGGCCAGAGGGATTCGAACCCCCGCCGGGCGAGGTAAAAGCTCGCTGTGCTGCCGTTACACCACGACCCCGCATGAGGACGTGGATACGTTTGTTGGACAGCTCTTGTTCCATGACTTACTCCTCGCTGAATCGCTCGGGACGGAGTTGAACCGTCGCTCCCGCCGTATCAGAACGATGTGCTTCCGTTACACCACCCAGCGGCTGAGTTGAGAGTCGAGGGTCAAGAGTCGAGAGCCAGACAAGACCACCGTTGGCAAATTTCTTCTCTGGCTCTGGACGCTCGACTCTCTGCTCTCGACTCGTCATTGACCCGTGTGGGATTCAAACCCAACCTGGCCAGCTTGAAAGACTGGCAACCTCACCAGAAGTCGAACGGGCCTTATCTGTGGACGTACCATCGCTGTTCTCCGGGATCGCCCGGAACGTTGTTGGAGGTGGGCTGGAAGGCGCTCGAATCCTTCTCTCCTGGTCTTCAGCCAGGCGCTAAACCGTCTCAGCTACCAGCCCATGTCGTGTTCGTGATTCCGCCAGAGGCAGCGGTATTCGCCGTTTGCCTTCGGCAAAACGAGAAAGCCCGGTGTCCTTTGCGTGACACCGGGCTTTTTGATAGCTCGCTGAGGCTTAGGGCCGATGTCACGTGCGCAGGGAGTACGGGGATTCTCCGCTACGCAAACCTGTACTCCCCGAATGGCCGGCAATCTGATGCCGGAACTGGGGACGCACGGGTTGCGCAGCGAGCAGGTTTGCCCCGGTATTTGATTTACCGGTGGCAAACCACCTCGTACCGCTCTGATCGCATTCGGGCATCAGCCGTGAAAGCATCATGATCCGCAAGACCGTAGTAAGTGTTGACTGATTCGTGAAACCGTCGGGCAACGATGACCGTCATCGCCACTCGCTAATTGACGCGCGCCGCCGGGCAAATGTTCGCCGGTTTCTTGCGGGTCTCAGATTTTCAAGCCAACACGCGTCCGATGATGGGCAAACTAGTGCGGTTCCAAGCTGGGTGTAGCGGAACTCGTGAGAGTTCCAGCCTGAAGTC
>JBBPIS010000261.1:0-5217 GCA_038040225.1 Planctomycetota bacterium | reverse complement strand
GACGTGTGGATTCGAGGTCTGAATTGGCTTTGTGCTCCTCTTCCGGCTCTCGACTCTCAGCTCTCGACTCTCGACTCTCAATCACAATCTCACCCCGTCCGCGAATGGACGCCTCGAAGCCGGGATCGACCACGACGGTGGAGGTCGGTTCGCAGAGAATGGCCGGACCGATGAAGGTGTCGCCGGGATGAAGCTGCTCGCGCAGGAAGACGGCCGTGCGTTGAGGCCGTCCGTCGAACCAGGTCTCGGTCCACGAGTGCGGCTGCGGTTCGCGAGGCGTCTCGGATTCGGAAGGTTCGACGGGATCGGGCTGCTTGCCGACGACTTCAATGCGTGCGGCGACGACTTCCAGCGGACGGTCGGGCCGTGTGTAGCCGTAAAGCTGTTGATGCCGTTCGGCATACGCGCTGGCATAGTCTCCGTCGCTCGGTTCGGTCACGTTGAGAGATGCCTCGACACCGCGATACCTCAGATCGAGAGACCGGATCGGCGCGTCAATGCGTTCGGCGGGAATGCCCTCGGCGAGTACGGCATCTCGCGCGGAGTCGGCCATCTCGACGAAGTGCGATTCCAACTCGGCGAGCAGTTCGCGCGAGAACGGCTTCAACACGCCCCGCTCGCGCAATTGCCGAACGTCGGCCAGCCCGATGCCGTACGCGCTCAAGACGCCCGAGTAGGGATGAGACAGCACCGTCGCCATGCCGAGTGACTTTGCGAGGGCACACGCATGTTGAGCCCCCGCACCACCGAACGTGACCAGCGCGTACTCAGCCGGGTCGTAGCCTTTCGAGACGGAAATCTTGCGGATCGCACGGGCCATCGTCGTGTTGGCGATGTCGATGAATCCCTGAGCCAGTTCGTGCGGCGAGTAGCTTCGTCCCAGCGGCGAGTTCGCGACGCGCTCACAAAAATCGGCGAGGCGTCTCTCCACGGCGGTGCGATCCAACGGAAACGGGAACCGCTCGGGGATGATCTTGCCGAGGAAGAAGTTGACGTCAGTGATCGTCAGCGGACCGCCTCGGCCGTAGCATGCGGGGCCGGGGTTGGCTCCGGCACTCTGCGGGCCGACGAAGAGCTTCACGCCATCGAATCCGCAAACGCTGCCTCCTCCCGCCGCAACCGTCTCGATGGCCAGCATCGGCGCGACAACTCGCACGCCCGCCTTGGTCGTTTCAAACTCGCGCTCGTACCGTCCGTCAAAGCGAGACACGTCGGTGCTCGTTCCCCCCATGTCAAACCCGATTGACTTCGCGAAGCCCGCCCGTTGAGCCACGCGCGAGAAGCCAATCACACCGCCCGCCGGTCCCGACAACACGCTGTCCTTCCCGGTGAAACGATCGGCATCAACGAGGCCGCCGGCCGAGGTCATCAGTTTGAGAGAAGGTTGATGGTTGAGTGTTGATGGGCAAGGGACGGAGAGGACGGAAGGGACCAAAGGTGAAGAGGCCAGTTCCGTTTCCGCAGTGCTGGTTTCGTTTTCAAAAGTCACTTTCGTCCCTTCTGTCCCTTGGCCCTCAGCCCTGGCCCCTTGTCCCGCCAACGACTCGCGCAACTTCCCGACGTAGTCGCGCAGGATCGGATTGACGTAGGCGTCCATCACCGTCGTGTCACCACGCGAGACGATCTTGATGAGCGGCGACAAACGGCTCGACGTGCTGATCTCGGTGAAGCCGACTTCTCGGGCGATTCGTTCGACGACTTGTTCGTGGATCGGGTTCGCGAACGCATGCAGCAGGCAAATGGCGAGCGACTCACAACCGGCGACCTTCAGTTCGAGCAGCCGCTCGCGCACGGTGGCCTCAACCGGCACGATCAGGACGTTGCCGGCCGCATCGAGCCGCTCGTCGATCTCGGCGACGGCGGCAAACAACGGCTCGGGCTTTTGAATGGCGAGGTCAAACAACCGCAGCCGGTCCTGGTTCGCGATGAGCAACACATCGCGAAAGCCCTTCGTCGTGACGAACCCCGTCCTCGCCCCCTTCCGCGTGAGCAGCGCGTTCGTCCCGCGAGTTGTCCCCAACCGCACGATCACCGGCGGAATCGCCTCATCCAACCGCAGGCCGAGCGCTGTACGAATGGCGAGAATCGGAGCTTCCTCACCAGAGGACAGTTCGTAGCGCACGGCCAGTTGTGCGGGGTCAGGAGACCCGCGCCGAACGACCTCATCCAGCGTGAACGTCCCGGTCACGACATCGAATGCGACCACGCGGAAAGACTGCGCAGCCGCTCCCGTTTCGTCGAGCAGCGTCAGCGTGCAGCCCGCCCAAAACCCGGCGGCATCGCCGACGCGAGCCTCATCGCGAAGTTGCCGCTCGCCAACGATCTCAGTCACGCGGCCCTTCGTGATCCCGGACGACAGAACTTTGTACGTCGAGAGCCGCCCGTCGGGAGACTTCATCAGGCAATCTGTGAATGTGCCGCCGACATCGATCCAAAATTCGGTGAGTTGAGTCATCGAAAGTCTCAAGAGTGAGCTGGCTCAAGACAGTCACGGCCGCACCGGCTGCGTCCAGGCTCGTTCCGGTTCGCCGACCGTCGAGGGATTCGGATGTTGGCGCGAGGAGGTGATGCGGGCGCGGACGTAGAGTTCGTCTCCCATGAATTCGTACTGGGCGGATGTGCCCTGCACCGTCTTTAGGACCGCACCGATGTCGGGCGAGTACATTCTCGTGACGGGAAGTTCGCTGCCATCTTTGTCTCGCACAGGTTCGCTCTTCGGGTCGAAGTTCTTTCGCGTACCGATGAAGTCGATGGTGTAGGTGGCGTCGGGATCGGGGCGGACGGTGATGGTGAGGGACTTCGCGGTTGCTTCGACCTTCTCCAGCGTGACGCCGGACGACGAGTAGAACCGGCCCACTTCGAGGCTCTCGATCAGTGAGGCGGGAGTGAGCTGAGCGGCCAGCACCATCACCCAGCCCCGGCCCGGTTCGCTCGCGCGGGATGGGATTTTGTGGTAGCTGTGGCCGTCGTCGGTGGCGAGGCCGTACAGCAGCGGCAGGTTCAGTTCCGTCAACCGCTTCGTGTTGACGATGTCCCAGATTCGTTCGCACGAGGCGTGCGTGTCGTCTCCCGCGTTGTTGACACCGGGGTGGCCGTTGTAGACCTCGAAGAAGTTTTCGCCGCGCACGGGGGCCAAGTCTTCGGCCGTCACTCCCCAGCCGAAGTTCGGATGGTTCAGGTGGACGATCATCGGCTGCTTGGTTCGCTCGCGCTGAGCGATCACGGCGTTGACGTTGTTCTGGATCGTTTCGGTCACGCTTCCGCCACCGAGAGGCGGAATCGCTTCGCGGATGTTGTGAGCGTTCAGGTGAATCGGCAGCTTACCGAACTTGTCACTGATCTCCTCGCCCTGAATCAGCAGGAACTTGTCCTTCTCGGCGAGTTTGGCGAAGACCTCGTCGAATCGCTTCAGCCGTACTTCCTGTTGTGCTGCTTTTGTCACCTCGTTGACCTTTGTCCGTTCCTCGACCCAGCCTGCGGGAAACTTGGCCTTCAGTTTGTCGAACGCGTTGCGGCCACCCTTGCTCTTGTCGATATCGATCCAGCGTTCCTTGTCAGCCAGCGTGTTGTGATCGGTGAAGACCAGGAAGTCGTAGGAGTGCTCGCGATACCAGAGGGCGATCATTTCCAGATAGTCGTCGCCGTCGCTCCAGTGCGAGTGCGTGTGCAGGTTGCCGCGATGCCACTTGAGCGGCCCGGCCGCCTGCAGCGTTTCGGCCGCGATGGACTCTGGTTCGACGGGCCGCGACAGTCCCACAGCCGCCACGATCAGTACGGCGACAACCAATCCCAAACCGAGCGAGCGGAGACGTGTTTGCATGGCGAGTCCATAAATTTGTGGAGGACCGAAGGAAAACCAACTCGATGCGACCGGCACAGCCTATCCGGCCGGAGCGACCCGACTCCAGCGAAGGCCAAAACTTTGTGGAGGCGTTCATCCGATGCGGCCCTTCGTCCGTTGGGGCGACTCGTCAATCTGTTGGACAGCGCGTATACTTCGCCCGCACTCGAGATCAGTCTCGAATACTCCTCACACAAGGAAACCCAGCCATGAGAAGCGGCAATCCGGCTTTGAACGACTCAACTTTTGAATCCTTTCGCGGCGGCTCCTACGAATCCGCGAATGCGATGACGATTACGGGGACGGCCACCAAGACCATGATCCTGCTCGGCCTGTGCATCGGCACGGCGTCGATGACGTGGGGAATGGTGGCCGGCCAGAACATGGGAGTCGCCATGCCCTGGATGATTGGCGGAATGATCGGTGGACTGGTGTTTGGCCTCGCCACTGCCTTCAAGCCGACTTGGGCACCGGTGACGGCTCCGCTGTATGCGCTGGCCGAGGGCCTGTTCCTCGGCGGACTGTCGGCGATGTACGAGACCCAGTTTCACGGAATCGTCTTCCAGGCGCTGATCGCAACATTCGGGACGACCTTCTCGCTGCTGGTTGCCTATCAATTGCGAATCATCAAGGCGACGGAGAACTTCAAACTGGGCGTCTTCGCGGCGACGGGCGGCATCTGCCTGATGTACCTGGCGATGATGGTGCTCTCGATGTTCGGTATCGATATGTCGATCATGCGCAGCGGCTGGATGGGGATCGGGATCAGCGTGTTCGTCGTGATCGTGGCTGCTCTGAATCTGGTGCTCGACTTCGACTTCATCGAAGAGGCCGCCAAGAACGGTGCTCCCAAGTATTGCGAGTGGTATGGAGCCTACGGCCTGATGGTGACGCTGGTCTGGCTGTACGTCGAGATTCTGCGGCTGCTCGCGATGTTGGCCAGTCGACGTGACTGACGAAATGGTGTCACACAGGAAACCATTCCGGCCGGAAGTCGCCTCGCGATTCTCGGCCGGTTTTGTGTGTCAGGGTGACGGCTCGGCGAAGGAGGTTGCGAATCGTGACGGCTCGTTGGACTCAATCGCTGCTGGCGTGCGTGGTCCTCGTCGCGATCGTGTTCGTCGCGCGAGGCCACTCGGACGAAACGCCGGCCAAACCGAAGGCCGCTGACGTTGCGAGCGAACGGGCCGGCTTAACGGACTCACCCGCCGAAGTGACTCCACCCAAGAAGCTGTTCAAGGGGAAAGTGGTCAAGGTCCACGAAGCCCTCAAGCGGCGCGGCGTGAAGGCGTATCCCGAGGAACTTAAGGATCAAGTCGTCTTGGAAACAAAGGACGAACTGATCCCGATCCTGCCCGACTGGCGCGGCCGCGCGT
>JBBPIS010000260.1:0-5674 GCA_038040225.1 Planctomycetota bacterium | reverse complement strand
TGCTCAGCTGCTCGACCCACCCATCCTCGGCGAACTTCGTCCCGAGCGGCCTGCCCACCAGTTTGAACTGATCGAACAGTTTGGGCAGCAACCGACTGCCGCCTCGCGCGTAGTCGTTGTGGTTCCCGCACTCGGCCTTCACGCAGTAGCGAACCGACTGCCTCAGCATCGTGTGCGCGTGCTCGCGGCCGACGATGTCGAGCAGATCCCAGGCACGGTACGGCATCACCACGCGGTGAACCTCGGTGTTGTCCTGGACCACTTCGAGGACATCGTTGAACGCCTCGTCGGCCGACCGCTGCGCGATCCGCGCGAAGTGTTGCTCGGCCAGATCCCGGTTCTTGCCGAGGACGGCCTGATGCAGATCGTCGGCCGTGCTCGATTTCGACGTCGCGTCCGTGAGGGCGACCGGGTGCAGGATCTCGGACTTGTGGCCGCCGTGTTCCTGAATGCGCTGGCTGTTGCGATAGAGCACCTTCAGCACGGGCAGCGGACTCTGTTCCGAGGGAAGTTCGCGCGACATCTGATAGGCGGGCGCGAGGGCCATCATCGTGTGGAAGCCGATGTAATCTTCGCCGCCGAACGTCCGGGCATTGGCCAGCGCGGCAGCCGCCACGAGTTCGCGCAGTGACGTTCCCGACTGCCATTTCGCGACGAGCATCGGCAGCAATTTGTCGGCCGCCGTGTCTTGCAGCAGTCTCACCAGTGGTTCTCGATCGCCGAATGTGAGCGAGTCGGGAACATCATCCGCAGCCCACGCTGTACTCAGCCCCAGATCGCGAGCCGCGCCGTAGCCGACACCCGCCACCAGCATGCCTCGTCCGACATCCGCCAAAAAATCGCGTCGCGTTTGTTCAGCCATGATCGTCTCCGTTGATGGGACCGAGCCTGCGGGCGGCACCAGCACCACCCGTTGGATTGCGTCGAATGATAACCATCGACAACTCAAACAAGCAATCTCTTGTGGATCCGTGTTCATGGCCACACACCAACCCGCCGCGTCAGCGAGGGCGCCGTCACGGTTCGCCCTCGCCTACGCGGCGGGTTGGTGATGCCTCAGAATCGTTGCCGACCGGAGCGAAGACGACACGGCAGATTTGACCGATTGCCCAATTGGTGTCGTTTCGGTCTACCCAACCGTTCGGGTCGCGCGTCGGGTTGTAGCAGTGATGCGGGAGACACCATGAATGATCGACACGTCAATCTCGATGGGCCGAATCCAACAGGCGAGAGAGTGATGTACCGCAACGGAAGACGTGCCTGGCAGCCGCTGGAAGTCGGTCGACCCCTCTCTCGAACGCCTTCGAGGAGGGAGACTCGCATGGTCAGTGGTCGCATCGCTGTCGTGATGGCTTGGGCCGCGTGCCTCATCGCCGGCCTGGACGACTCAGCGTTCGGGCAGGCCTATTCGTCCGGCCGCTATCCGGAGCTGTTGACTCAGCCGGCTCCGACAAACGGGGCGAGTTTCGATTCGGGCATGCGTGGTCCTCGCCCCGCCTCCGGCCCGCTCCCCTACGGCGACTATCGCCTCGGCCAGCCGGGGCACACGTCGTTCGATGCGCCGTATGACGGCGGCCCCGCTTCGTGCTCCGATCCCGCGATGGTCTTCGATGATTCCGGCCCCTCGGGCACGGCCTGGTCCGAGCCGGTCGCTTCCACTCCGAAGCTGGATTTTCGTACCGGCGTGATCGCTCTCCAGCGCAGCCGCTTTGCCTCGCAAGCTTTCACGGATGGGGCGACACCCACCAACGCCAGCGACCTCAACACGGGAATCGGCATCGGTCCGCAGGGGACGTTTCTCTATCGTGGCCTGTTCAGTTGCTGCTGGGACGCCGAGGTGAGTTACTTCCAAGTCGACGACTTCAGCGCTCAGGCGTTCACTCCGATTGCGTCGCAGTTGCTGACGACTCCGCCGATCGTGTTCTCACCCATGGACGTGACGAGCATCTACCAATCCTCCGTCCGCAGCTTTGAGTTCAATCTGCGTCACCGACGAACGGAGCGGGTGACGCTGCTCGGCGGCTTCCGCTACTTCGAGGTGGAGGACGATCTGCTTCACCTGATCTGCCTGACGGGAATGTCCGAACGAATTCAGTCCCGGAACCGCGCGTATGGCTTTCAGTTGGGAGTCGATGCCAACCTGATGACGTGGGGCCGGTTCGATCTGAACGGCTGGACCAAGGCGGGCGTGTTCCTCAACCAGGCCGAACAGCAGACGATCATCACGCTCGTGCCGGGAACGGTTCCGTTCGCCTCGGCCAGCTCGAACGGAGCGTCGTTCCTCGCCGATCTCGGTCTGGCGGCGAGCTTCCGTCTGACCGATTGGCTCTCCGTTCGCGGCGGCTATCAAGTCCTGTGGTTCGACGCCGCCGCAACCGCTCCGCCGCAGATGCTCACCACGAGCGTCGTCTCCGGCGTATCGACGCTCGACACCTCGAGCACGCTCTTCTACCACGGCGGCTTCGCGGGATTGGAAGTTCTGTGGTGAGAATCTCTCTGGCTGCGTGTGCCACGGCTGTGTCAGCCGTGCGGATTGCGCGAGACTTTTGACCACTCTAACGGCTCACAGAGCCGTGGCACGACTTTTACAGGAGATGTTCAGGGACTCTTGGACGACGTCAGGCAGTACAGCGTCTTGTTCGATCGCGAGAACATCTGGCCGCGCGACGGAGCCAGCGAGGCTCGGTAGATCTCGTCCGGGGCGGTGGGCAGGGCGTTGCGAGACACGATGTTCAGTTTCGGACCCGGCTTCACGACGACCGTTTCGCCCAGGTCGCTCTGGAAATAGGCCAGCCCGTTCGCCGCAATCGGTGACGAGATGAATTTGGTGCCGATCCGATCCTTCCACAATTCGCGACCGGTCTTCACGTCGTAGCAGCAGCCGATGCCGTCCATGTTCACGGCGAGCATGAAGTCGTCGATCACAATCGGCGACGGCTGGTCACGGCCTCGGCGAGGGGTATGCCAGGCCATGTGCGATTGCGTCACGTCGCCATCGCCGCCGGGCTTCACCGCGTAGACATCGCCCTGCAGTCCATTGAGGACGAACATCAATCCCTGACCGGGTGTGACGGTTGGCTCGCCCCGTCCATTGAAGCTCTTGCAGAACCACAGCTTCTTTCCTGAAGCCGGATCGTAACCGGTCACCCCGTTGAAACCGTTCAACACCACGTCGCGGCGTTTTCCGTCCGTGAGCAGGACCGGCGAGCTCCAACCCCCGCGCTCAGGAATGTCACGCGGCGTCTTCCAGACCACGTCACCCGTTCGGATGTCGAACGCGGTCAGCGACGCCTGTTCCTCGGCCTCGCAGTTTTGAATGACCAGGTTGTCGACGATCAGCGGGGAGGCTCCCGTTCCCCACGGTCCCTCAAATGTGCCGAGGTCTTTCGACCAGAGCTTCTTCCCCGCGACATCAAAGCAGTGCAGGCCGCCCCGACCGAAGAACGCCACGACCCGCTCGCCATCCGTCGCACACGTCGCGGAGGCCCAGCCGTTCATGGCGTGAGCCTTCTCCGGCGTGCCCGTCCACACGGTCTCCTGCCAGACGATCTTTCCATTGGTTCGGTCGACACACAGGACGACTCGCTGCCGCCCCGCCCCCGGCGCCGTGGTCAGGAAGATGCGGTCGCCCGCGATCACCGGCGACGACTGCCCCTCGCCCGGCAACTCCGTCCGCCACACGATCGACGTCTCGTCCCAGCGAACGGGGACGTTGCTTTCGGTGGAATGCCCGTCACCAAAGGGACCGCGCCAGCCCGGCCAGTCTCCTTCCGTGGCCACCGCCTGGCGGCACAGCAAAACCACCACCAGACTCAGGGCCGCCGACCAACGGTAATGCGCGATCATCGAGTTTTCCTCACGGGGGGACGCCGACAAACTCCCTTCCGCCACCGAGACCCCGACTCGAACCTCGGGCGGATCGAAGGGACGTTGTATCGGGATGAGGAGCCCGTTGGTAGCAAACCGTCCGGCAACAGACCTCACTGATCGCAACAGTCCGCGTGCCACGGCTGTGTCAGCCGTGCGAGTGAGGATCGACTCTGAGACACACGGCTGACACAGCCGTGGCACGCGAGACAGCTTCAAACTGGATGCGTCAGCACCAGAAATCTCTCACTGACATTGTTTGAGAGGACGCCACCGTATCCAATTCCAGCCTGATCCTGAGTTTCTTGTGCCTGCGATACCCAGTTTGATGCAAGCTGGAACACCCCGCAGTTGAGTCGCTCGGACAGGCGGCTGTCCTGCATCGAAAGCACTGCTTAAAGAAAGAAATCATGAACCAAGGGTACTTGTTGGGAACGGTGGTACTGACGATCCTTGCCCCGGCAGTCCTCCTCGGTGCCGACGCGGAACCGCGGACGCTCAAGGGACATGAAAGTTCGGTGCTGGGCGTGGCCTTTTCGCCGGATGGCAAGGTTCTGGCAAGTTGCAGTCGCGACAAGACCATCAAGCTCTGGGACGTGCGAACCGGTCAACTGCAACGGAACCTGACCGAACATACCGGGGACGTCTACGGCGTCGTGTTTTCTCCGAAGGGGGATTTGCTGGCGAGCAGCGGCCGGGATAAGGACATCAAGCTTTGGGATCCTCGGACCGGCAAGGTGATCCGCACGCTATCAGGCCATGACGACATCGTCCGCTCGGTCGCCTTCTCCCCCGATCAGAAAACGCTGGCCAGCGGCAGCGTGGACCTGACAGTAAAGCTATGGGATGTTGCGACCGGGACGTTGAAACAAACGCTGACCGGACACACCGCGCGCGTGAAGTCCGTTGTCTACTCGCCCGACGGCACATGGATCGCAACCGCAGCCAGCGACAAGACCATCCGCATCTGGCTCACCCAGACCGGTGAGGAGAAGGCGAAGTTGGAGGGGCACACCGGCGACATCGAAACACTCGCCCTCTCACACGATGGCAAGCTCCTGGCCAGCAGCAGCGGGGACACCACCGTCCGCCTCTGGGATATGACAACGATGAAAACCGTGCGTACGCTCCAGGGGCACACCGCCGAAGTGGATTCGGTGGACTTCTCGCCGGACGGGAAGATTCTGGCAAGCGGGAGCAAAGACACGCTCATCAAGTTGTGGGACACCCAGACGGGAACATTGCTCCAGACCCTGACCGGGCACACTGGTCGAGTGGAGTCGCTCACCTTCTCGCCCGACGGCAAGACCCTGGCGACGGGTGGTGGGGGCGGCGATACCTCTGTAAGGCTGTGGGATTTGACAAAGGAGTAACGAACTCAGGGTGGGGCGGGATGGCATTGTTTGACTAGAACCTGACTCGATCCCACAGCAGATCATCGGGATAGTGGCGTTGAAGTCGGACAAATACGCCATAAAAACCGTCCTTCCATTCGGGCCACCAAGAATTGAACCAGTCAATGATTCGCTCAATGGCAGCGCGATCTCGATCCAATGTCAGTCCACCGTCTGCGATCCGGAGTGCGATCCTGAACAGACACGCGCGGTATGAAGATTCGGAAACGAAATTGACCTCTTCGTCGGGGACGAATGTCGTCGGATGCCGGCACCAGAGGTCGATGAGTTCATCCACTTGTCGACGCTGTGGATCCATCATGGGAAGTTTACGAGTATGCGAAATCAACGGGGAAAAAGCCTTGACCAAATTCGTCCTGTCTTGGGTGTCGAAGACGCGAGTGGATTGCAGC
>JBBPIS010000259.1:0-5722 GCA_038040225.1 Planctomycetota bacterium | reverse complement strand
GCCAATCGTTGTTGGTCTGGAAAGATAGGCGCTGGCCACCGCGTGGATCACCGCAGCATTGACCAAGGGTCCCAACACCAATCCGCCTATGATGCCCCCGACTGCAGCGACGATCCCACTCGTTTGGATCGACTGCATATCCCCGGGGACTATGATGCTGAGTTGCACCAAACCCAGGATCGCAAAGAAGGGAATGATCGTCATCCCCACGATGCCAAACAACAGGCCAAAGTGATTCCGCAACAGACTGATCGCCTGATCGAGTATCCCGCCCAATCCAAGCTGCTTGATCTGGTACTTCATGCGGGCATCCTTTGGCTCGTGGTGACAACGGACGGTGTGAGATTGAGGACGACCAGAAGGGCCGTCCGAAACGCGGCGGCATTATGCCGGGAGCCCTCGACGGTTGCCACACACCGCGCCGGTGGGAAAGCGTGACGGCGGGAACCGCGCCCTCCTTTCCCTCGTTCCCAAGCTCCCGCTTGGGAACGCACGTCTTGGAAGCTCCGCTTCCCCGATGTCAGAACTCCGCCACACATCCGCCAGCCGGAGCTTGGGAACGAGAGAACTTGGTAACGAGAGACCAACGAACCTCACCGGCGCGGCTTGGCCTCGTTCTGCTCGGACAACGCCTCATAGAACTGTTTTACGAGTTGCTCATATTTCGGCAGCATGCGTTCACCGTAGGTGTTGAGCAGTTCGTTTCTCAGGTGCGGCGGCAGGTGGCCCCAGACGTCGATCTCCAACTTTTTCTCGCGCGCCGCTTTGCTGGCGGCTTGGCGATCGGAGTCGGTCCGTTCGTCCGATCCCTCCGCGTCCTGGCGGTCCTTGCCACCCTGCGCGCTGCCACTTCCTTGTGCCTGCTGTTTCGGAGTCCCTCCCTGAGGCTGGCCCTTGCCGCCGCGACCACCGGTGCGCTGTTGACGACTATTCCCGCCACCGCCCGACTTGGATGAGCCGCCTCCCGAACTGCCTCCGCCGCCACCACCGCCGCCGCCGCCATTGGGCGGTGGATTTTGAAGCTGCTTGATGAGTTCATCGAGATCGCGGATGACCTGCTCCTGAATTTTGATCGTCTCGTCGCCGGTTTCCTTGCCGTCGAGCTTCTCGCTCGCTGAACGCATCCCCTTCGCAACGCGGTCGAACTTGTCCTCTTTTTGTTCCGGCTTCGGCTTGTCCGGATCGTCGTCGATCTCCTTGAGCAGTTCCTTCGAGAGTTTGTCGAGCAGGGAAGGCTCCTTTGGCGGATCGGCCTTCTGCTCGGTGGCGTCCGCCGTCTTGCTCGTAATCTTGCTCTTACTCTTGATCCCGCTCATGCCCGCATCATCATCTGACGCAGCCGCCGTTTTTGGCGGATCGATCTTGGCCGGCGATTTGTCATCGGCTTGTGAGATGCCGTACAGCGAGAGCACCATCACGGCCGCCAACCAAACAACGCGCAAGTTGTAGGATGGGCACTCCTGCCCGTCCGTCTTAATTCTCTGTCGCGTGACAAGAGGACGGGCAAGAGTGCCCATCCTACGAAGATGCGTCGCGTTCATTCGCTACTTCCCCTTTCGCGGCTTCTCGTCCTGCAACAGCTTGTCCAAGTCGAGCGGCTTGTCGAGGTCCGGCAATTTGTCCGGCGAGTCGCCCGGTTTCGCATCGCCCTTCTCGCCCTCGGCCGTCGGCTTGGGATCGTCGTCCTTGTCGGGCTGGCTTTGCAGGAACTTGACGACCATGTTGCGAGTCAACTCGGCCAGTTCGTCCTGTTCGAGGGCGAGCTGATCCAATTCCGCCACCGCATCCGGCGGCAGCTTCCCGTCCTTGTCTCGCAAGGCATTCAGCAGCCGGGTTCGTTCGAGATATTCCTCCTGCAGCAGCTTGAGCATTTTCAGTTGGGCGATCTGCGGCAGAGACTCACCCGGCGGACCGGCCTCTTCCGGCTTCGGCAGCTCATCGTCCGGCTTCTGGTCGGGCGGCATCGGCGGCGGCGAAGCGTTGGCAGAATCGGTTTTCTCATCCGGCTTGAGGACCGCGAGCAGGCTTTCGATTTTCTTGACGGCATCTCGTTCGAGGCCCTGCGTCGGCGCGTCGGTCTGCTTTTCCCCGAGTCGATCGGCCGCGAGCTTCAAGCTGCGCGACGTGCGTCGCAGGACGAGTGAAAAGACTTCGGCCACGGTCAGCGACTTCTCCATCCGTTCGGCTTCAGTCTGCAACGTCCGTTCGGTCTTGGTGAGAGCGAGCAGTGATTTGAGTTGTCCTCGGCTGAGGCTCCCGTTTGCCAGACGTTCGGCCTCCAACCGTTCGGTCTCGGCGATGACCGATTGTTGCCGCGCGAGCAGTGCCTTCAGTTGCTCTTCGATCTTTTCGAGCTGTTCGACCGCGAGACGTTCCTGCGCGATCCGCTTTTCCAGCGCGAGGTCTCGCTCGACCTGCTCGATGTCGTCCACCACCTCCTGCATTCCGTCGGCCGCTTCATCGGCCTGGTCGGGGTCTTGCAGTTGCTCGTTGATTTTGTCGAGCCGTTCTTTCGCACGGGCCGCCGCGTCCGCGGGTTGACGCAATTGCAGCCGCTCCAGCTTGCGTTCTGCCTGCGCCAGCTTCTCGCCCAGTTTCTGCTGCTTCTGCCGCAGTTGTTCGAGCTGTTCGCGTCGCTCGGCCGAATCGGGCTGGCCCGCCGCCTGCTGTGTCTGCTCCATTAAGTCGGTCTGTTCCTTGCGGAGCGTTTCAAACTCCTGCTGCGCCTGCTCGACTTGTTTGATGAGCAACTCCACGTCGTCGGTCGGTTCGCGTCGGAGTTGCCGATCCAAATCGCGCAGGTCTTTCAGCGCCTGTTGCTGTGCCTTTGAGGCGGCTCCCATTTTGTTGTCGGCGATGTTGGACGCCGCTTCGCTCAGCTTGCCCGCCGTGTCATCGTTCTTCAGTTCATCGCGAGCCTCTTCAAACCGCTCGGCCGCGTCGTGATCGCGCGGCTTGAGGCTGCTCGCGGTTTGGTCGAGTTGCTTGCGGAACTGCTCGACCTGCTCGGCCAGCTTCCGCTGTTTCGCCGCCAGCTTCCCGAGGTCGGCCTTCTCTTGGGGAGAGAGCTCCGCGTTGGACTTGGTCAGCGTCTGTTGCGCGAGGTCCGCCGACTCCTTCTGCACCTGTTCCTGTTCGGCAATGACCGTCTTCAACTCGCGCGACACGTCGCGCTGGTCACGCCATTCGGCGAGCAAGTCCTGCAACTCTTGCAGCGTCTCGACCGTCTGTTGCTGTCGTGTTTGAGCCTCTTTCAGCGACGAGGCGAGCGCGGAACTCGGAGCGCGGAGTGCGGAGCTGTCTGGTTCGGTGGTTGGTTTCGGATCGGTCGGTTTGTCCGGTTCGGGAGGCTTCGCGTCTGCAGAGGGCTTCGTATTCTTCTCGGGCTTGTGGTTTGGAGCCACTTTGCCGTGGGGGTCTGACTTCGCGGGTTCAGTCTTCTCCTCCGCTCCGAGTTCCCCGCTCCGCGCTCCGCGCTCCGAGTCCGCCTCCTTCGCCGCCCGAGTCAGCGCCCGTTCGATCTCGGGGAACTGGTCGCGGCCGAGGCGACTCAACTCCTCCACGACGCGGTCGAGACGGCGCTGCGTCTCCACATCGTCGAGCTTGTTCGCCTGAAACTCCTCCTGGAGTTGACGGGCTTGCGACTGCACGCCATCGGCCGGATGAGTCAGCCTCGACGCGGCCTGCCGTTGGTCCAACTCGATCCGCTGCAACTGGTCGATGTCCTGCGGACGCAGCTCGCCCGCCGTGTCGAGTTGTGTTTGCAGTTCGCTCGTCTGCAATCGGGCTCGCTGTTGCAGTGCCGCCGCTTCCTGAAGGTCTTCGAGCAGTTCGCCGACTCGCCCGGCCAGTTCCTTTTGCTTGTCCTCTTTCGAGACGATCAGGATCGTGCGCGGCGTGCTCCGGCCGACGTGTCCCTCCGGCGTGAGGTCGTAGTCGTCGGTCGCTTCGGCTCGAAACACGATGCGACCGCCGGGTTGAAGTTCCAGCTCGGCGAGCTTCCACACGAACTCGGGCGTCAGCGAAGTCGCGGGAGTTTCGTCCGCGACGACAGCGAGCGGAATCGACTTCGGTGTGGTGTCGTCGTTGAGTTGATACGCGAGGCGAACTTCGCGCAGGCCGAGGTCATCCTTCGCGAGCACCTTCACCGTCAGCTCGGCATCGGGAGCGAGTTGAATGTCGCCGACGGGAGACTCGATCACGACCTCGGGAACCAGGTCGGCCAGTCCGCGCAGTTCGAAGCGTGGCGCTTCGCGATCGGTGAAGCCGGCCGTGTCGGTCAACTCGAACCAGTACGCGCTGACGCCCGGCTCGGTGATCGCGAACTCCGCCGCAAACGTCTGACCGTCCGGGCCGACAATCAACGGAACCACCGGCTTGTCGCCGATGCGAAGACTGGCGGTCTGGAGCGGCTTGTCGGCTCGCCCCGCCACTTCGATCTTCGTGCCGAGCAATCCCTGCGCGTGGCCGACTCCCGGCGGAAGAACTTCGATGGAACGTCCCGAATACGTCGGCGGCGCGATGCGGACCTGCAGCGCTTCGAGCGTCGGCGGCTGCACGACTTCGACGCGGACGAACGACATCGAATCGTCGTCGCCGCCGCCGGTCGCGCGGAATTCGAGCGGTCCGCGCGCGGCGACCCAGCTGATGACGGCCGCCTCGTGGGAGCGGCCCTTGTCGTCGCGAACGGTGGTTTGACGGAGGGCCTCGCGAGCCGACTCGGCGGCGTTGCCGAGCCGGTGCTCGAACCAGACCCGCTCGGGCAGGCGGCCTCGCTCGCTGATGACGTACAACTCCAGCGTGTCGCCGCGCGCGATGAGCAGCGGCTGATCGGGAGCCTGAACTACCGGCGACAGGTCGGCCCGCACGAGCCGCAACTCAAACTGACGCGGCCACGGCACGTCCGCGAAGGGGAACATCAACCGCTTGACCGACGTGGCGGCTTCCAACGGGTGCAGCACGACCACGGTGGCGACGACGGCCATCAGCAGCGAGCCGGCAATCGTCACGCGATGGAGGGCCTTGGTCTCGACGATGTCTCCCGGTTCGATCTTCTCCAGGTCGGAAAGGGCCTGCCCCACGACGGCCCGTTGCAATTCGGGCGACCCGGACTTCGCATCGAGCTTGTGTTGCAGGAACTCGACGGCACTGAGGACTCGGCTTTGCAGTCCGGGGAAGCGGCCTTCGATGCGTGAGGCGAGGAACGTCGTCCCCAAAGGCTGCCTGAGCGGCGAGATCAGTTGCCGCCAGAGCATGGCTCCCGAACTGGTCAGCAGTCCGAGGCCGATCACCAGCCGCAGCCCGGAATCGTCGAAGTGGATCAGCCAGTCGAGCATCCCCGACACGAGCAATCCGCCGAACAACACGCACCCGGTCCACGACAACCCCGACACCCACGTCAACAACCGCACGCGGCCGCGCAGGTCCGACAGATGTTCGGCGACGATGATCTCTTCGCGAGTCTGATCGCGATTCGGCCGCATGGCAGTTCCTTCATCGTGGGCCACATGTCCGGCATCATCCGTCCCATTCGTCCCATGAACTCAGGCGACGGATGGGACAAATGGGACGGATGACATTCAACCCGAGTTCCCGCGAGATTCTACTCGCCGTCCCCGGCGAACGATATCATCCGTCGCGAACCCGGACCCATTCCTTCAGAGACCGTCCCTGTGACTGTTGCGACCCACTCGGCCACCGACGACGACGCCGATCCGCTGAT
>JBBPIS010000258.1:4393-5725 GCA_038040225.1 Planctomycetota bacterium | reverse complement strand
GACTTGGTGCGCGGGTACTCCGAACGGCTCGGAAGCGGGAAGACTGAGAGCAGCAAGTCCAAGTGACAAACAGTGACGTAGGGTTCTTGAAGTCTTCGGAACGCACCG
This sequence comes from Planctomycetota bacterium, assembly GCA_038040225.1. Classification (GTDB taxonomy): domain Bacteria; phylum Planctomycetota; class Planctomycetia; order Planctomycetales; family Planctomycetaceae; genus Schlesneria. Next base: position 5,617 of record JBBPIS010000258.1, on the reverse strand, counting down.
GGACGGAGTGTTCGCATCCACCGTGGTGCGTTCCAAAGACTTCAAGCACCCTAACGTCGCCGCCCAAGACCCCAAGACCGAACGTTTACAGTCGCCATTGGCGACGAACCAGAAGGCCATGTAGAGTGAATCCCATGAATACAACCAACGCACCACCGGACGAGTTGCGTCCGCAGTTGCACAGTCTGCTGGACGATGTGCCCGACGCCGAACTGGATGTGATTCGACGCTTGTTCCTTCGTTTGGAGGCGCAGCGGCTGCGCACGTCTCTCGGGCAGGCCGTCGATGACGCGAGGGTTGCCGGGCAACTCGAACCCGATCTGGTCGAGCAGACTCTGCGTGAATACCGTGCAAGCCACCCCTACCGATGATCGTCTGCATCGATACCAACGCGCTGTTGCCGATCCTCAGCCTGAGCCATCGTTGGGGAGCTGTCCTCGACGCTTGGATCGACGGTCGGTTCGTCTGGGCCGTTTCCACCGATATTCTCGCGGAGTACGAAGAGTTGGTCGTCAACCGGATGGGGGAGAAGCGATGGCGGGATTTCGTGCGACTGTTGGAAGTCGTCGAAACCGTGCATCACAATCTCTGTCGCAGTTCACCAAGTTTTCGATTTCACGCCATTTCTGGCGACCCCGACGACGACAAGTTCTCCGACTGTGCCATCGTCTCGGACGCAGATTTTATCGTGACAGAAGACCACCACTTCGACGTTCTGAATGGTTCGGGGTACAAACCACGTCCCTCACACCGAGCGAGTTCCTCATCCGGTTGATGACGTAGATGTCACGCACACTACCTGCTTGATGACCTGTTGATTTCGATCTCACTCGAACACGAAGCCCCCTCCCCCTAACCCTCTCCCCCGAAGACGGAGGCGAGGGGACAAGACGAAGACGTACATCACATGCTCGCTTCACTCGTCATTGGCGGTCGGGAATGGATCGTGCCGGCTCTCGGGTTGGTGGCGGTGGCGGCGATTCTCGTTGGCTGGCGATATTCGACCGCGCTGCTCGACACGCGCACGCGCTGGATGGCAGCGGCGTGCAAGGCCGTCGCGTTGGGATTGCTCTGTCTCTGTCTGATGGAGCCGTTGTGGAGTGGGAAGCGGGTGCGGCCGGGGGCGAATTTGTTTGCAATCCTGGCGGATGACAGCCAGAGCCTGACGATTCGCGATCCGAAGGCCGATGCGGCGCGGGGCGATTCGCTGAAGAGGCTGCTCAC
>JBBPIS010000258.1:0-4383 GCA_038040225.1 Planctomycetota bacterium | reverse complement strand
GAGGCTTCGTGGCAGGTGCGGCTCGCGCAGGACTTTGATGTGCGGCGGTATGCCTTCGATTCGCGGCTGCAAAGCGTGGCTGACTTCTCGCGGTTGGAGTTTGCCGGGTCGCGGACGAACCTCCACACGGTGCTGGCCAACTTGAAGGATCGTTTCAAGGATCGGCCGCTCGCGGGAGTCCTGCTCTTCACCGATGGCATCGCAACCGACGAGACAGTGGCCACGTTTGACGCGGCCGGACTGCCGCCGATCTATCCGGTGGTGCTTGGCACGAGCGACGGACATCGCGACCTGGCGATCAGTCATCTCACCGTGACGACGACCGCGTTCGAAGATGCGCCCGTCACGATTCAGGCGGATATCTCGCAGCTCGGCCTCGCCAAGTCGAAAGTCACGGCGAAGGTGCTCGATGAGGAGGGCAAGGTCGTCAAGGAGGAGACGCAATCGTTTGGAGGCGATTCGTCACCGCTGGCGTTTCGGTTTCAGATCAAGCCGCTCAAGCCGGGGCTGTCGTACTACGAGGTACGGGTCGAATCGGACGCGATCCAGCCCGATGCCGAATCGACGGCGGCGAACAACCGACGGTTGGTGGCGGTCGATCGCGGAGCCGGACCGTACCGCGTGCTCTATCTGTCGGGACGGCCCAACTGGGAGTTCAAGTTCCTGCGTCGGGCGATCGAGTCGGACGAGCAGATTCAAATGACGGGTGTGATCCGCGTGGCGCGGCGCGAGCCGAAGTTCGACTGGCGCAGCAAGGCGGGCGAATCGACGAACCCGCTCTTCCGCGGCTTCGACCGCACGACCGAGGAGACCGAGCGCTACGATCAGCCGGTGCTGGTGAGGCTCAACACGCGCGACCCCAACGAACTGCGCGACGGCTTTCCCAAGAAGGCCGAGGATCTGTACCAGTTCCATGCGGTCATCGTGGACGATCTCGAAGCCAAGTTCTTCTCGGCCGATCAACTCGCGCTCTTGGAGCGGTTCGTGTCCGAGCGGGGCGGCGGACTGCTGATGCTCGGTGGGGCCGAATCCTTCAAACACGGGGGCTACGAAAAGACTCCGGTCGGCCGCATGTTGCCACTCTATCTCGATGCGGCTTCCCGTGGGTCGGATGTTACGGGACCGCCCGGCTTCCGTCTGGCGCTGACTCGCGACGGCTGGCTGCAACCGTGGGCGCGGCTGCGTTCGACGGAGACCGAGGAACAACAGCGGCTGAAGGAATTGCCGAATTTCCGCACGTTGAACCGTTCGGGCAGTCTCAAGCCCGGTGCGACGGTGATCGCCGAAGTGACCGACAACGGCGGACAGAAGCATCCCGCGCTGGCCGTGCAGCGATTCGGTCGAGGCCGCTGTTCGGCGATGCTGATCGGAGACCTGTGGCGCTGGCAGCTCGAACGAACCGACGCCCAGCGCGAGAAGGATGACCTCGGCAAGGCGTGGCGGCAGATGGTGCGGTGGTTGATCGCCGACGTGCCCGATCGCATCGAACTCAAGGTGACCGAGAGAGACGACGTTGGCCAGCCGCTGACTCGTCTCGAAGCCCGCATCCGTACCAACGAGTTCCAGCCGCAGGACAACGCGGCCGTGAACGTGACGCTGCGTCTGCCTGATGGGACGACGGTGACTCAACCGGCCGAGCCGTCTCTCGCGGAAGCGGGCCTGTACGAGACGACGTTCGCCTCGCGACTGTCCGGCCGCTATCGCGTCGGTGTCGAAGTGGCCGACGGCGAGGGAAAGCCGCTCGGCAAATCCGAAACCGGCTGGGTGGCAGATCCCGCCGCCGAGGAATTCCAGCGCGTCGCCCCCAACGCCGAACTGCTCGCTTCACTGGCCAAGCAAACCGGCGGCGAAGTGGTCTCGGCCGACAATCTTGAAGCATTCGTGAAGTCGCTACCGACGAGACAGGCTCCGCTCACCGAAGCCTACACAACTCCGCTGTGGCATCAAACGTGGGTGCTGGTGCTGATCGTCGGCTGCCTGTGCGGCGAATGGGGACTGAGACGCTATCGGGGGTTGCCGTAGGACATGCTGCCAGCTTGTGCGTTTCTTCTTCCCGTGCATTCAAAGAGCTGACGCACAAGCTGGCAGCATGTGCTACGGCGAGGGCTGTTCAGTCCCTGGCTTTCGTGCGTCGCGGCCGAGGCGCGGTTGATGGTTTTGAAGCGGCGACGCCGGCCCAAAACTCTGTGTGACTCACTGTGTGTCCCTGCCGCGCCTGCTTCTGCGAGTTGACGAGAATCTGCTTCAACTCCGGCGATCTGGCCAGCAGGAGCGACTCCAAATCCTCCTGACCATGCACGGTTAAAACGACCGCCACCGCCCGTCCCCGTCGTTTGACAACGACCGGGCCGGACTCGCTCTGCTTCACGGAATCGCTGAGCAACGCCGACTTTTCCAAGACTTCGCTGATTTTCACAATTGAATCTCCCGACCTGCGATCCTCAACACACTGCGAATCTTCACACCGGCAGCCAATACCACCACGGTTCGAGCCTTGATGTCAAACTGATAGAACACCCGAAACCGGTTAGTCGTTCCGAATCGCAACTCCCAAGCATCCGGAAAGACGGGTGATGGACGAAGCGGCTTGCGGTTGCGAGTCTCGATGTGCGGCTCGAATGACAACTGCTCTTTGACCTTCTGGCGGATTGTCGCGTAATGCCGGGGTTCAATGAATGCCAGATGGTCCCTGAATGCGTCCACGTACGAAATTGAGTAGGGCAGTTGCTTGGCCATCGTGCGTCTCTTATGTTCGTCGGCGTGGTGTCTGTCAATGTCGGTTGCGGCTCAGTAGCAGTCGGAGCCAAGCGGCCGAACCGAAGTGGAATGCGGGGTTGACCATGCAGGGCCGGAGTCAGAAGTCAAAGCTCAGTGGTCAGAGGACAGTGCTCAGAAAGCTGAAGGCTGACAGGCCGACAGCCGACAGCCGACTAGGCTTGTTTGTCATCGCATTGCTGGTAAGCGTTGTTTCAACGGGTGGTCTCTGCGCCGCTGATGCGACTGCAGACGCAAAGGCCGTCGCGGGTGGCAAGCCCACCATCGTGGTGGTTGTCGGTGCGGCAGGGGCCGTGCAGTTTGAGAAGCCGTTTCACGAGTGGGCCGACCGGTGGCTGGCCGCAGCGAAAACGGCGGGTCACGACGTGATCGCGATGGGGCGCGACGCGGAAGATTCGAAGGAAGACGATCGAACTCGTCTACAGACCGCACTACAGGCCGCAGCCAGCGAGAAGAGCGCCGAGTTGTGGATTGTGCTGATCGGTCACGGCACGTTTGACCGGCGCGAGGCGAAGTTTAATCTGCGCGGGCCGGACGTTTCGGCGAAGGAGTTGGCCGAGTGGCTAAAGCCGGTCGCGAGGCCGACGGCGGTCGTCAACTGTGCCGCCGCGAGCGCACCATTCCTTGCGGCGCTGACGGGCCCGAATCGGGTCGTCATCGCGGCCACGAAGAGTGGTTCCGAGCAGAACTTCGCACGGTTTGGCGACTTCCTGTCGCAGGCCATTGCCGACCCGAGGGCCGATCTCGACAAGGACGATCAAACGTCGTTGTGGGAAGCGTACCTGTCGGCAGCGCGGCGCACGGCCGAATTTTATTCGACCGACGGCCGCCTGCTGACCGAGCACGCGCTGCTCGACGACAGCGGTGACGGCCTCGGCGTGAGAGCCGATCAGTTCAGGGGCCTCCTGCCAATCGAAGAGACTCCCGATGGCAAGCCACTTGACGGCCAGCGTGCTCACCAGTGGCACCTTGTCCGCAACGCGACCGATGCAGCCCTTCCGGCAGATGTGCTGAAGAAGCGAAACGCACTCGAACTGGCCATCCTCGCGCTGCGTAATCGCAAATCGAAGCTGCCGGGTGACGAGTACCTGCGCGACTTGGAGCGGCTGCTGGTCGAACTGGCCGAGTTGAACGAGTCGGCTGGAAGGTAATCGAGTCGTTCGGCGACGGAGGATCGCTCGGTGGATGTTGTTTTGGACATGGTCGCAGAAGTGCCTGTGAACGCATTGGAGCCGCTCGTTGTCGAGAGCGAACGAGAGGGTTGGCAATTTGTACGTCGTTTGGCCGAAGAATGGTCGTCGGGGGTAAACCGCTTCGACCGACCCGGTGAGCAACTCCATGTGGCCCGAGCGGAAAGCCTGATTGTCGGGGTCTGCGGTCTTAACTTTGATCCCTACGCCAACGAGCCCTCTGTTGGTCGAGTTCGTCGGCTCTACGTCATCGCCGAGTATCGGTGTACGGGGATTGGCCGTCGATTGGTGCAGGCGGTTATCGCTGCGGCAGCCGGCCATTTTCGTGAACTCCGGGTTCGAACACAAAACCCGGTCGCTGCCAAGCTGTACGAGAAGCTGGGGTTTCAGCCTGTGGTCGGAGTTGCCGACTGCACGC
>JBBPIS010000257.1:0-5780 GCA_038040225.1 Planctomycetota bacterium | reverse complement strand
TCCTCGAAGGGCGTGGTCGCGACGCCAGTCAATTTCCACGCCCTTCGAGGACTCAGGGCGTGCCACACTTGGTCATTTCTCAAACTGACCCACTATGACTCAGTGCGACAGATTGACAAGCCGCTGTTTTCAGGGCACTCTTTCCCCCACAGCCTTGAGCGGCTTCCAGTGCCAGCCCGAGTTAGGCTGCACGCTGCTCAATACGACTGTTGGACACTTTATAGAGGACTTTTTATGGCAATTGTCAAGAAGAAATCAGCGTTCAACCTCAAACGAGCGAGTAAGGCCATTGAGGAGCAGGTCGCAAAGCTGGTTAAGGGGCCCGCAAGCAAAGCCGCGTTGGCTCTCGCCCAAACGCAATCTGCGCTCGTCGATTATTATCTGTTGATTGATTTCGGCTTCACCGCTAACCAACCATTTCAACCGAACAGCGTGCAGTTCTACAGCAACACGACGGGTTTCCTCTGCTCCAAGATTGTAGACAATGCGTCGCTCGTATCGCTTGTCCCGATTCTGAATTGCAAACAGATCCGAGTGACGTGGAACACGGCCACGCAGGAAGCTGTGCATGTGTACGGCATTCAACCCAAATAGTGGGACCTGCGAAGCCGGTGGGTTCTCGCGGGTGCGAGCAAAACACGACACGTGCCGAACCAAGCGTTGCACTTGACTGGGTCGCGGGGTGGCTGGGGTCGGGTGCTTCGCCCGCCCCCAGCAGGGCGTGATGGCCGACAATTGCTGGGGGTTCGAAGACTCGATCCCAGTCACCCCGCCGCTTCCAGTGTCAACCCGAGTCACGCGGTACGCTGCTCAATACAACTGTTGGGTGGCAGAGGCGCGGCGTGAAATGGCTGGCTACTATTTTAGCATCATGAACAACAATGGCTTTCGCCAGAGGTGACGATGAACATTTCAGAACTCGAAACGATCCTCGGACAAGCGGTCCGCATAACCGGGACACGAGTAGGTGTCGAGAACGCTGAGTTTTTCTCTGTCGATGAACTTCTGGACTTGGTGAAGCAGAAAAATCAACAAGTCAGCGAGCGGTTGGAGTCATTCGTCAAAAGCTATTGGCAGTGGTTCCACTTCCACCTACGGATCGAGTCGCTCGGCAAGCAGGGCAACCTCAATCAGGATGAGCACAGCCAACTTGCGGAACTGGTCAAGCAGCGAAACGAAACTCGTCAGCAACTTCTCGCAGTGCTACCGGCGGCAGCGTGAGGCAAGGCAGGCCGGATTGCTAGTTCGACAGGATGGCACGACCAACATGAACCGCGATGAATGTGCCACACATCCGCGGTTATTCAACCAGTCCTGTCATGGATCGGGGCTGGGGAATTCGGCGGATCGCTGGCCGTGTTCGTCGATCATCACCAGGGCCGGGTCGGAGCCGCACATGGCGAGGATCGCTCGCGTCTGGCCGTTGGCATCGCAAACGGAGAAACCGGGCGAGGGTTGCATCGCGACCATCGAGGTCAGGGTTTTTCCGTCCGGTTGGCACATGAACAGACCGGGGCTGCCGTCGGGGAGAAGGGTCATCTTCAGACGCAATTGTCCACGGTCATCGAACACGGTGATCCAAGGACGCTCGTCCGCATTGACGGCCACCAGGATTCGGACGGCTCCGTTCGAATCGCGAATCTGCAGACCATTGTTCTCGCCATCGATGCCGACTGTGACTCGTGACTTGCCCTCCGCGTCCAGCAGCCGGAGAGCGGGAGCATCGTTCGCGGAGAGAGCGAGTTGCAGTCGTTCGGTTCCCTCCTCGTCATGAAAGGCGATGCCGGTTCCGTCCGGGCTGGAACTGAAGGTGACTCGCCGTCGATCCAGGTCATCCCAGAAGGCGATGGTCGGTGCTCCCTCTTTGGTGACACCGGCCGTCCAGCGACAACCGCCGGCCGAGTCATGAAAGTTGAGCACCGGCCCGGCGTTCTGAATCCCCAAATCGATGCGAACCGTGGCAGACGCATCGGCCAGTTCCACATGTGGCAGGCCATCCTTTCCCACCAGCAAGCGGATCGCGGCACGACCGTCCGGCGGCGAGAGCACGATCTCGGGTCCGTCCTTGCGGAGTTCCATCACGATGCGGGTGCAACCGTGCTCGTCGCGAAGGGCGATGTATGGTCCCGGCGACCCCTGCGAAAGCTCGATCTGGGTGCGACCCGCGTCATCCACGATTTGCAGCACCTTCGCTCGCAATAAACCACCGGCGCCACTCGGACCGATTTGGTCCAGACGCTGTTCCAGACGCTGCATCCGCTGTTCCAACTGTTTCAATCGGTCGTCGGTATCGGCGCTCATGGTGTGCTCCACTCGAAGTGTCCTGAAGTGTACTCGCCGGATCGCCGCGCCGCTCCACCGCCCGACCCATAACCCGAGAACCAGATTCGTTCATGCGATGCGCAGGCCCTTCGGCAAAGCTTCGCCGAACAGGAGGGACTGGTCTTCGGTTTCGAGCGTGCCGACTTCGCGGACCAGGTCGCGGTGGCGTTTGGCCGTCTGGGTCCGATCCATCCAGGCGAGGACGCTGTGGCGGGTTGTCTCGTCGATGTCGCGGTAGCGGTCGCCGGTTTTGCGGGCGAGTTGCATCACGGCGAAGGAGACCAGCGGATCGCTGTTGTCGAATTTCATGAGGCGGTTCAACCAGCGCACGACCACGTCGGGCGAGACCACTGCGTTGAGCGGGCCGTAGACGAGTCGCCTCGCGCCGACTCGGGCCAGCGCCCATAAGGCGGCGGAGCGGAGCGCGGCGAACCGGTCGCGATGCAGCACGTCGAGCAACACGTCTCCCAGTTCGAGTTTGATCGCGACGGACAGCAGCTCGCACGCACCAAGCAACCGCAGCGTCTCGGCCGCTTCATGCGGATTGCGTCCGAAGTCGTTCCCCTTTGTCAGGCCGGACGACGCTCGCAGCGACTGGCGAATTGTGGCGAGCAGCGACGACGTCAACGCCTGTTGCTGGCCAACGGTCAATCCGCCCGCGACCCTGCGCCACAGGATGTACATCTCGGCGCGAACGGAGGGGATCTCGTGGACGAACTTGCCGTTCAGCAACTTCCACGTCTCGGCCACTCGCCAGTCATCGACCGCCAATCCGTAACCGGGCCGCAGCGCGAAGCCTGTCAGGTTGAGCCACCGTGCCTCGTGCTGAGGACTCCGCTTGCGACCGGCCTCGGTCTCCATCAGCGTTTCCCACAACTGCCGCAGCAATGATGTCGGCCATTCGCCGCGCTCCATTCCGAGCGTTTCGACCAGCCGCTTCATCAAACGGTCTGGGTCTTCTCCGGTCCCCTCGCCCCCCGCCTTGGGGGGGAGAGGGTTAGGGTGAGGGGGGGCTTGCGGAAGTGCGGAGTGCGGAGTGCGGAGTGCGGAGTGGGAAGAGGAGGCGTTTCCTTTATCGAGTTCTTGTTCCGCGTTCCCAGTTCCGCGCTCCACACTTTCAGACACCCTCACCCCCGGCCCCTCTCCCCGCAGAGCCGGGGCGAGGGGAGAGAAGAACGTGCGCGAGATCACTTCGCGCGCGGCTTGCAGGACTTCCTCGTCGAACACACCCTGTCGTTCGCCGACCGCTTCGTGGGCGGTGACATCCGTTTGCGTGGCAGATCTCACGTCGAACAGCAGCTTCCACGAACGCTTTCCGTCCGCTTCGCGGCACCACAGGTCAAGAGTTCCGATCTCGGTCAATTTGGCTTGCAGGATCACCGTTACCGAACCCGCCTCCTTCATCGACTTGCCCTGTTTGAGGACCGTCCGAATCGGCGGCAAGGCTTTGATCTGTTCGGGATCAACTTCCACCAGATCGCCCGGCTGGTCGGTGAGCCGCGTGCTGGAGACGTACAGCGGGAACTCGATCGGTTGTGACACGAGCAACTGAAACTGCCGCGAGGTCAGATCGACCTCATGACCGGGCTCAATGCTGGCGGGAAGAAGGCAGAGGGCGGCGAGTTGATGGTTGATGGTTGATGGTTGAGAGTCAGAAGAAGAGTTGCCCTCGACGTTCTCCCCTCCGCTCTCGACTCCGATGTAATACGTCCGCGCGAGGCCCGCCGCGATGCGCACGCCCTCGCCGCGCCGGACCATGCCGTAATAGGCCGCTCCCCGTGCGACGGCCAGGTCAAGCCGTTCGTTCTCCAGCACGATCGGCGTCCATTTCGGATCGGCCTCCGTGCGGAACCAGTGTTCGAGCGATTCGACAATCCGCCGCTGCAAGATCGGCGACGCGAACACACCGCCGTTGAAGAGGACGATGTCGGGACGAGCGGGATCGGGATGTCGCCCGCGCTCTCCGGAAGCGGGCGACTTGTCCCCTCGCCCCGGCTTTGCGGGGAGAGGGTTAGGGTGAGGGGTCTTTTTCGGATTCGATGCCCCCATTTGCTTCGCCTCGCCCCTCACCCCCGGCCCCTCTCCCCGCAGAGCCGGGGCGAGGGGAGACTCGTCCAACGCGACGTACCGATGCGCAGTCAGGAACGCCGCGAGATGCGTCGTCACCGACGGATCGGCCGCATAGGGGAGGCCGAACTCCTGGAAGCCCGATTGTGACGCGAGTGGCTTCGTGTCGAGTGCGACATTCGGGAAGAAGCCGCTCACCAGGAGATCGCGGACCTCGTCGCGCGTCACCGGGACTTGCAGGCTGCCGCCGATCAGCTTCGAGCCGCCGCCGGGCAAGGTCAGCGTCCATTTGTCCGGCGCGTTGTCGGTCATCAGCACCTCTTTGGCCTGTCGGCAACTGCGGACGAGGACGCTCCATTGCCTCGGTTCGAGATGTCCGTCTCCCTTGAGCCGCTTCTCAATGTGATGAGCCAGCGCGAGGTCGCAGTTGTCGCCGCCGAGGATCAGGTGATCGCCGACCGCCACGCGATGGAACTGCACTGCGCCGTCGCTTGCCCGCTTCACGCGGATTAGTGTGAGGTCTGTGGTCCCTCCCCCAACATCACACACGAGAATCTTTTGGCCGGGCGAAACAAGGTCACTCCAGTTGTCGGCGTGCTTGTCGATCCAGGCATAGAAGGCGGCTTGAGGCTCCTCGATGAGGACGATCCGCGTCAGACCCGCCTGTTTCGCCGCCTTGACCGTCAACTCGCGAGCCACTTCGTCGAACGACGCCGGTAACGTGAGCACGAAGTCTTGCTCGGCCAACGGATGCTCGGGGAACTGCGCGTCCCAGGCGTCTCGCGCGTGTTGCAGATAGCGGGCGCTGACGGCGACGGGCGAGAGTCGCTCGACATCCTCGGCCCCCTGCCACGGGAGGAGGTCGGCCGTTCGATCGACTCCGCTGTGACAGAGCCACGACTTCGCCGACGAGATCATGCGTCCCGGGACCAGCGTTCCGTGGTCGCGAGCGAAATGGCCGACAATGGGAAGTGCGGAATTCGGAGTGCGGAGGGCGGATTGAGCAGAAGACGATTGTTCTTCGTTGGCATTTCCTTCCGCCTTCCTCCCTCCGCTTTCCGCTTTAGCGCTTGGCCACAGCATCCGTGTCGAGCCTGCCGAGAACTCCCCACTCGCTGGCTGATAGTGAAACGAGGGCAGAGTGTCGCGCGCCTCGATCTGACCCGGCGCGACGACCTGTGGAATGGCAAACGTGCGGATGCGTCGAGGCGTCTCGTTCGTATCGACGTAAGCCATCGCCGAGTTCGTCGTCCCGAGATCGAGTCCCACGACGAAGCGGCAGGGTGGAGATTGGTCTGCGGAGGTCATGGTTCTTCAGTAGGGTGGGGCAAGTCTTCGCGGCCCACCAAATCGCACGGAAAGAAGGTGGGGCGCGAAGACTAGGCCCACCC
>JBBPIS010000256.1:0-5878 GCA_038040225.1 Planctomycetota bacterium | reverse complement strand
AGTGGTTTGGCCTTTACAGGCCGGTGCGCGTTGTAGAGATCGTTGATATCTCCGACACGCGCGGGATCGGTGGCAAAATTGAGACGACCGGTGGCCGCTGGTTTGGCGGGTGGCTTCACGTTGGCGAAGTAGCTCGGCTTGGCGGCGAGCAATTGGGTACTGGCCTGCAACCCGGTATCGGGGATCGCCGAGAAACTGAGTTCCCCTCGTCCCTTCTTGCCTGCAATGTCGGTGACCCAGTTGACCGTCAACAGTTCCGTCTCGACAAGGAACCGCTCGGCTTCGTTGAGGTTCAGCTTGGCCGAGAGCTTGCGCAATTCAAAGCTGCTCTTGTCCTCATCGCGTTTGAACGTGATTCCGGCTTCGAGTTGTTTGCGCAGCTCCTTGAAGTTGGCCAACCGAGCGGCCATTCCAACCTTGTCCTTCGGGTCGTTCTTCAACTCCGCCGCGACATCGTAGCCCTTGGCGAGATAGGCTTGGAGTTCGGGTGTGATCGGATGAGGCATGTTCGCCGGGACGGCCGCCTGAGTCGGAGCGATCGAGGCGTATTTGTTCGCCTCTCGCAGAAAGCCCACGATTTTGAGATTCTTTTTGGCTCCTTGGGTGAGTTGGAAGAGTCCTGGTGCGAGCTCCTTGCTGGCGTAGCCAAACCCATCCAGATTCAGGAGAAATCCCCCCTTCCCTTTGAGTTTTGTCAACGGAAAGTGCATCTCATATCCGACGTCCGACTTGCCGAAGACCAGATCGACTCGCATCGGTTTGGTAGCGTCCAGACCTTCCGCGAAGCTGTCGATCAACGGGTCCAGCGTCTTGTCCCACTGCTTCTTGAGCGCGGGAGTCGGACTGAGTTCGACGAGAAATTTGACGCCCTCTTTCAGTCGATCGATGCTCGGATGGATGACTCTGATCCGAGCCTCGGATTGAGCAAGCAGAGGTTGCGCGGTGAGCAGCGCAGGGACACAGAACAGGAAGAGATTTCGGACGGACACAGGTCACTCCTTTCACTCGCGTCGGTCGGCAAAGCTGTTACCCCAGCCGATGGGGAGGGGGATTCTAGCGGCGGCTGGCGACTTGGGGAAGCCGCGATGGCGGGGTTTGACAGGCGGGAGGCGAAGCCTCCTGCTGGACGACCTACGCATCCTCACACTTGTCGCACGACGATCCGATTGCCGGTGATCGCAATGACTTCGATCTGAGTTTCCGGCGTGATGAACGGACCTTCGCTGACCACGTCAAACACGCGGTCGTTGAGACGGGCTTTCCCCGACGGGCGAAGCATCGTCAGGGCCTGGCCCTGCTGGCCGATCGAGATCGCCTCCCCCGAGCCCGGAGTCGTGCCCGCGGCATCGGGACGCAGTCGGGGTTCGGCTTCGCTGTTCGCGCCGGGTGGGCCGAGGATCATCGACTCAAACATCGGCATGTTGGGCAAATACCGCGCGAGACCGGCTCCCATCACACCCACCACTCCCATCGACAACATCACCAGACCCGTGTGCCACGACAGTTGTTCGAGGTTCGTCGTGAGATCGAACGTCCACGTGTGGCCCGCCAGAACCAGCGAGGCCACGATCAGCAGGACGCCCGACACGCCGAAGACCCCAAAACCCGGGATCGCAAAGAACTCGAGGGCCAGGCAGCCGAGACCCAGCACGAACAGCGTGACCTCCAGCCAGCCCGCCGTCCCGCCGAGGAAGCGTGCCCAGAAAAACAGGGCAAAGCAGAGCACCGACAGAATGCCGAGGATGCCGGTCATGAAATGGAGTTCGAGGTAAATCAACGCGACTCCCAACACAATCATCAGCACGACCATGCCCGGTGAGTTGAGCGTGAAGACCAGATCATCGACCCATATTTTTTCGATGACCTTGATCGGCGTCCCGGCGGGGAGGCCGATGCGGGATTTCAAATCATTGAGATCGTGAACGGGAGCCTCGGCCAGTTTGAGTTCGTTGGCCCGTTCTCCGTTCGCGGTGAAGAGGAGTTCGCCGTTGGTCTCGTGCAGTTGCGGACCGAGAATCCATTCACCGTTCGAAGCGTGGACCTCCGCCTCGCTCATGTACCAGACTCGTCCGTTGTCGCGATGCGTGACTTGAAAGACCTTGAGCGAGCGGTCGGCCATCGCCTCGCAGATCGCCACGGGTCGGCTCTTCTTCTCGGCGAGTTCCGCGAGGGAGGCTCGCAGCGGGCTGAGGATCTTTTCGGGAGCCCGCTCGAACGGTTGGCCGGGGCGCATTTCAATCGGTCCCGCGTCGCCGATCTTGGCCAGGGGATGCAGATAGATTTCGTCGCAGCCGAGCGCAATGATCGCCGCGCCGCTGATGGCTTCTCGCGGCACGTAGGCGATCGTCCGGATCTTGTACTCCTCCAGCCGGGCGATCGCCTGCGCCAGATTGATGCTGGCCATCAAGTATCCTCCGGGCGAATCGATCTCGAACACAATCGCCTGGGCGCCGTCGGCGACAGCCCGTTCGATTTGCCGGATCAAAAAACTCTCCTGGAGCAAGTCGATCATTCCATCGACCTTGATCAGGCGAACTTTGCCAACGGCTTTGTCGGCCGACTGTTCGCGCAGGCTCTCGCGCTGGAGGCCATAGAATTCGGCGACGGCCCCGCGCGTCTCGGACGTTTGCACGACGAGGATGTCGAGTGCCCGAGCCGTACTCCCCTTGAACGTCCCGAGCTGTCCCGCCTCCTTGACGGGCGTGTGGTCCACGTCCTCGATCGTGATGTTGGTCTTGCGCAGCGTTTCCAGTTCCTCTTTCGTGACGACTCGCGTTTCCAACTCATCCTTGCCACCGTCGTTCACGCGCAGCCGGGCACGCAACAATTGAACCTGCTGGTCCATCATGCCGCGCACGAGGGCCGAGTTGAGCTTCGGATTGTGCCGTTTCTGCGCGAGGGCCAGCGCGGCCTGTTGTTCATCCGGATCGAGCGGCTTGCCGCGCCCGATGTCACCCAGTTCGGCATCGGGGTGCATCACGATCTGCTTGCACGCCAGCGCGATCAGCACGTTCGGTCCCGTCACCGTCTGCGGAATCCACGCGACCGTCGTCACGTTGGAAACCTGAGCCGACGTGAGGAACTTCGCCAGCCCCTGCACGTGATGAAACTGACTCGTCCCCGGCTCGAGTTGCAGCACGAGAATCGCCGGCCGACCGTCCTGAGCCGATTGGTTCTGCAGCTTGATCGCCGCGTTGGTGACCCGGCTGAAGACCGCATCGTCGATGGGGCTGCTCACCGTGATGAACTGTCCAATCGGAGTCTTCTGTGCGGCGGGCGGGTCGTCGCCTGAGGAGACCGAAGCCCAACTCAAGACCAACGGGAGCAGAGTCGCGACGCCGAGCGAGGCCGTCTGGAGACGGGTCGGGGGGAGTGCAGAAGCGATCATCGAATTGTTCCGTTCCACTGAGAATCGAATACTGTTGGCGGTCAGGCACCGTTGCCCAACGCCCACGTCTGCCAAGGGTCGCCGGAATTATAGCCACTCGCGCGACGCGAGACGCTGCTGAGACGAAGAGTCTCAACGGCCGAACCCGATCTCGGTTCACGCTGTCTGTCACCGGGGCCATCGCCCGTGCCGAATCAGGGAGTTGGGAGCAAGAGACCGTCGTCGCGTGCGTCGAGTCGGTTGTCACACGATGCGGGAACTTCGTAATGTCTCGCCGCCACAGCCCGCAACTGATTTTCTCTGACAGGTTTCCCGGATGGACTCGGAACTTTCCACTTCCTCGCAATCGAAGCCGGTTGTCGCGGGAGGCTATCGCGAACTGCTGATCATTGCGATTCCGATGGTGCTCAGTTCGGGAACGCAGTCGCTGATGCACGTCTTCGATCGCGTGTTCCTGACGTGGTACGACCCCGAAGCGATGGCGGCGGCTCTGCCGGCGGGCATCCTGTTCTGGTCGTGTCTCAGCCTGCCGTTCGGGATCATCATGTACACGAACGCCTTCGTGGCGCAGTACTACGGGGCACGGCAGCCCCAGCGCGAGGCGGCCAGTGTCTGGCAGGCGACGCATCTCGCCCTCGGGTGCGGACTGCTGTTGATGTTCCCCGCGCTGTGGTCGCGGCAGATTTTCGCGGCCATCGGTCACGAAGCGGGCGTGAGCGTTCTGGAGGCCGAGTATTTCTCCTGGCTCAGTCTGGGATCGGTACCGGCACTGCTGACGGTCGCGTTGTCGTGCTTCTTCAGCGGACGGGGCCAGACCAACGTCGTGCTGTTCGTCAACGTGGCGAGCGTGCTCGTCGATCTGGTGCTGGACTACGCGATGATCTTCGGCTGGGGGCCGATCCCGCGTCTGGGCATCGTCGGCGCGGCGGTCTCGACGAACATCGGCAACCTGTTTTCGGTGCTGCTCTATTTGCTGTTGCTGTGGCGGTCGGATGCCAGCGGGCAGTCTCAGTTCTGGAGGAACTCGCGGCTGGATGGCCCACTGATGCGCGACCTGCTGAAGTTTGGCGGGCCGAGCGGCGTGCAGATGCTGATCGACGTGGCGGGCTTCACGGTGTTCATGATGATCCTCGGCTGGATCGGCACGGTCGAGCTGGCCGCGACGAACATCGCGTTCAACCTGAACACGCTGGCCTTCATTCCGGTCCACGGCGTCGGAGTCGCCGTCTCGACGCTGGTGGGACAGCGCATCGGCGAGGGACGCCCCGAACTGGCGGCGACATCGGTTCATAAGGGCTTCGTGCTCGCCGGCGGCATCATGCTGGCGTGGGGAGCCGTTTATCTCTTCGCGCCGCAGTGGCTGATCGCACCCTATGCCTATCGCACGCAGGACGCGAACTTTGGCGAAGTGCGGGCGACGGTGGTCGTGCTGTTGCGGTTTGTGGCCTTGTATTCCTTCTTCGATGCGATGGCGATCGTGTTCGGTTCGGCCGTGCGAGCGGCGGGTGACACGGTCTTCTCGATGATCGTGACCTGTGTCTGCGCGTGGGGGCTGCTCGTGATGCCGACCTACTGGACGTGGTACTCGTACCAGGGCCATGCCGACCGGAGCAGCCTGTTGTTCTGGAGTTGGGTCTGGTGTTCGGTCTACGTGATGACGCTCGGCTTCGTGTTCCTCGTGCGATTTCTCGGCGGGCGATGGAAGACCATGAGCGTCATCACCCCCACCAATCCGGTCGTGCCCGCCCTCGATCCAACGACTGTCTCGTGACTGGCGTACTTCCGCCCGCTGCTTGCTCGATGAGGGATGACCCGTCAAGATGCGGGCGGAAGGAACCACGATGTCTCTCGAACTGCGGAACGTCACAAAAAGCTATCGCGAACCGGGTGGTGGGCGGCTGCCGGTGCTCAACGTCAAAGAATTCAAACTGGCCTCCGGTGAGCAGGCCGTGCTGGTCGGATCAAGCGGCGGCGGCAAGACGACTCTCCTGAACATCATCGCCGGAATCACAGCGGCCGATGGCGGAGAAGTGCTGGTCGGCGGCACCGACCTCACCAAGCTGCCCGAAGCCGCGCGAGACCGCTTTCGCGCCGAGCGGATTGGTTACGTCTTTCAGACGTTCAACCTGTTGCCTGCGTTTACAGCCCTCGAAAACGTCTTGCTGGGCATGAGCTTCGGCGGCAAGCGGGCCGACCGCTCTCGGGCGATCAAGCTGCTCGAACGAGTTGGCCTCGGGCACCGACTGCATCACAAGCCGAGTCAGTTGTCGGTCGGTGAACAACAGCGCACCTCGGTCGCCCGCGCGCTGGTCAATACCCCGCGCTTGCTCCTCGCCGACGAACCGACCGCCAACGTCGATGCCGCCAACCAGCAAACAATTCTCGAACTGATCCGGGACTCGTGCCGCGAGAACAATGTTTCGCTCTTGCTCGTCACTCACGCGCCAGAAGTCGCGAGTCAGTTCGATCGAGTCGAGAAGCTGGCGGATT
>JBBPIS010000255.1:0-6176 GCA_038040225.1 Planctomycetota bacterium | reverse complement strand
GTCCGAGACGGCGCGGCCCGAGGTTGGCGAATCATCCCGCCGCACTCCAGACCTGGACATTTGCGATCCCATCTTGGTGAATGCACCGTCTACAACCGGGGCGAATTAGACGCGGGTGTCCGACCGGTGTCAACTCTGGTGTCCCGACGGTTCGGTGATCCCAAGCCTTTGCCCGCCATGCCATATCAAATCTGACCAAATTGTTTCGCCGCGACACTTCGGCACGGAAGGGACCGCCGGTAAACTCCGCCCGTCACCAGAGGTGAACGGCTTGGAGCGAGGATCGTCAGCTCGCAGAATTCGCACACGCAGAGTGGAGACCAGGGTCGTGAAGCCAACTCAGTTCGTCGCGCTGCTTTTCGTCGCTGTCAGTTCTTTGGCAACGGTCGATGACTCCGTTGGGGCCGGTCCGCCGAATGTCGTTTTGATACTGGGAGACGATCAGGCGTGGACCGACTATGGATTCATGGGGCATCCGGAGATCAAGACTCCGCACCTCGATCGACTGGCCAGCCAGAGTGCCTGCTTCACCCAGGGCTATGTTCCGAGCAGCCTCTGCCGACCGAGTCTCGCCTGCATTCTGACCGGCCTTTACACCCATCAGCACAAAATCTCGGGGAACGACCCGCCGAAGGGAACCGATCGCACCGAGATGCTGCGTCACGTTCGTCGGTTGCCGATGATTCCGAAGTGGCTCGGCGAGCAGGGCTACGTCAGTTTTCAAAGCGGCAAGTGGTGGGAAGGCTCTCCGTCTGAAGGGGGCTTCACGGCGGCGATGTCTCATGGCGATCCGAAGCGAGGCGGCCGACACGGCGACGTGGGACTAAAGATCGGGCGAGAGGGCCTGCAACCGGTGTTCGACTTCCTCGACGGAGCCAAGGGGAAACCGTTCTTCCTGTGGTACGCCCCGATGATGCCGCATTCGCCTCACACTCCGCCGCCACGGTTGCTGGCGAAGTACCAGAAAGAGGGCAAGCCACTTCCGATTGCGAAGTATCACGCGATGTGCGAGTGGTTCGACGAAACGGTTGGTGAACTGCTGGGCCATCTCGACAAGCACGATCTGACGAAGGACACGCTGGTCGTGTTCGTGGCCGACAACGGCTGGATTCAGCAACCCGACAGCAATCAGTTCGCACCGAAGAGTAAGAAGTCACCCTACGACGGTGGTCTGCGCACGCCGATCCTCGTGAGATGGCCCGGCCACATCGAGCCGCATCGGAGCGAGATGCCCGTCAGTTCCATCGACATCGCGCCCACAATTCTCGCTGCGACGGGAATCACTCCGAAGGAGCCGCTGCCGGGACTCGATCTGGCCAAGCTGGCGGCGAGCGGCGGCAAGTCGGATCGAACGACGCTCTTCGGGGCCACCTTCGACCACGATGTCGCCGACATCGACCGTCCCGAGGCTAGCTTGCAGTTCCGCTGGTGCCGCGAAGGAAACTGGAAGCTGATCCTGCCGCACGGCTCTGAATCGGCCGAGCTGTATGACGTGGCATCCGATCCTCACGAAACCAAGAATCTGCGAGAAGACCATCCGGAGATCGTCGCAAAACTCACTCGGCGGATTGACGGATGGTGGCGTGTGCCGCAATGAGGCGAAGTTCAAAATCTCAAATCCGAAATCCGAAACGAATTCCAAATCTCAAAATACCAAAGATTGAAACGTCTCCCATGCCCGCACGCTTGATCGATGGGAAGGCCATCGCGGCCTCAATCCGAGAACGCCTCGCGACCGAAGTGACCGCGTTCCGGCAGGCCACAAACGTCCTTCCGAAACTCGTTGCCGTTCTCGTGGGAGACGATCCCGCCAGCCAGGTCTATGTTCGCAACAAGGAACAGGCCTGTGTGAAGATCGGCATGGCGAGCGACGTCCGTCGACTCGCCGCCTCCACGACGCAGGCCGAGTTGTTGGAACTGGTCGCTCATTTGAATGAGGATCGCTCGGTGCATGGCATCCTCGTGCAGTTGCCGTTGCCGAAGCACATTCACGAAACGACGGTGCTCGACGCGGTGAACCCACTCAAGGATGTCGATTGCTTCCATCCCGAGAATGTCGGGCTGATGGTGCAGAACCGGCCGAGGTTTCTGCCGTGTACTCCGCATGGCGTGCAGGTGCTGCTGCGAGAATCGGGCACGACGGTGGACGGAGCACACGTCGTCGTCCTCGGTCGCAGTGAGATCGTCGGCAAGCCGGTTGGCATGATGCTGGTGCAAAAGGGTGACACGGCGAACGCGACCGTCACGATCTGTCACAGCCGCACGAAGCACCTCGCCGAGGTGACCCGCTCGGCCGACATCCTGATCGCGGCAATCGGCAAGCCCGAATTCGTCACGGCCGACATGGTGAAGCCGGGAGCCGTTGTGATCGACGTCGGCATTAATCGCGTCGGCGACAAGCTGGTGGGTGACGTGGCGTTCGGACCCGTCAGCCAGATCGCCTCGGCGATCACACCGGTCCCCGGCGGAGTCGGCCCGATGACGATTGCGATGCTGTTGGAGAACACGCTAACAGCCGCACGGCTGGCGGCAGCGACGAACCGGTCTCGGTGAAAACGTTCCCCGGGCTTTCCGGCCGGTCGTCGCCCCGGGGAATGGTGGCAGGATGACATTGCGAATGAGTCAGATTGGGGGCGGGCCAAACGGTTTGCACCTCACCCTTCGTTGCCTTCGTTTGCTTCTGTTCCCACTGACTTTGAACAGAAGCAAACGAAGGCAACGAAGGATGCAGGATGAGGTTGGTCAGAGGCGGTATCTCGTCGGTTCGTTGTGATCGTTGGTACAGGAGGATCTTCATGTCGCTGCGAAACAGTCTTGTTGCGTTCCTCGTTGTCTTCGCGTTTGGCCTTTCGGTTTCTGCGGGCGAATTCAATGAAGTATTGAGCATCGGCGATGCGGCTCCCGTCTGGAGCAACCTGCCGGGGACGGACGGCAAGGCGCACTCGCTGGCCGATTACAAGGACAAGGCGGCCGTCGTGTTGGTCTTCACCTGCGCAAGCTGTCCGACGGCGGTGGACTACGAGGACCGGATCAATGACCTGGCGAAGCGGCTGGGTGGACCGAACGGCAAGGTGGCGTTTGTGGCCGTCTGCGTCCACCGCGTGAAGGGGGATTCGCTCGCCGAACTGACCGAGCGGGCCAAGCAGCGGGAGTTCGCGTTTGACTACCTGCACGACGAGTCGCAGAAGATCGCGAAGGACTACGGGGCGATCTTCACTCCCGAGTTCTACGTGCTCGGGCGCGATCGCAAGATCGTCTACATGGGAGCCTTCGACGACAAGACCGATGCCGCGCTGGTCCAGCAGCGCCATGTGGAAGCTGCGATCAATGCGGTCCTCAAAAACGAACAGCCTGCGGTGAAGGAAACCATCGCTCGCGGTTGCCGAGTCCGATACGTGCGCGAGCGAAAGTAAAACGCCCATCGATTCGTTCGGCCTGCTTGTCCAAGGTCGCTGTCGGCGGCTAGACTCTCGCCCCCACCGGCCGCAGCAACGGTCTGGTTTCACGATTCTGGAAGGGACAGGTTTTGATGAACGACTCGCTCTGCGTTGAGGACTGTACGACGAACTGGAACGACCTGGCCGAGCGCGTTCTCGATGGGCACGAATTGACCGTTGAGGAGGGGCTGTCGATCCTCCAGTCGGACGATGACGAGTTGCTCGATCTGCTCGCGGCGACGTATCGCATCCGGCGCAGGCACTTCGGCAGGAAAGTCCATCTCTACTTTCTGAAGAACGCCAAGAGCGGCCTCTGCCCGGAAGACTGCGGCTATTGCTCGCAGTCGATCATTTCGGAGGCCGAGATCCCGCGCTATGCGCTGCTCAACGAAGCCAAGCTGATGGAAGGGGCCGAGCGGGCCGTGGCGTCTCAGGCCCGCACTTATTGCATCGTGGCCTCGGGCCGCGGACCGAACAATCGCGAGGTCGAACACATTGCCAGCACGGTCACGAAAATCAAGGACAAGTTTGGCCTGCACATCTGCTGTTGCCTGGGACTGCTCAGCGAGGAGCAGGCCGTTCGCCTGAAGGAGGCTGGCGTCGACCGGATCAATCACAACCTGAACACAAGCCGCGCGTTCCACGATTCGATCTGCACGACTCACACCTACGAGGACCGCCTGAAGACGCTGCAAAACGTGCGCGGCGCCGGGATGGAGTTGTGTAGTGGCCTGATCGTCGGCATGGGCGAGACCGAGCGCGACCTGATCGACGTGGCGTTCGAACTGCGGGCGTTGGGCGTCCATTCGACGCCCGTCAACTTTCTGCATTCGATCGACGGCACGCCGCTGGAACGAAAGTGGGATCTCAACCCGCGCTACTGCCTCAAGACGCTCTGCCTGTTCCGGATGGCGAACCCCGCGGTTGAGTTGCGGGTCTCGGGCGGACGCGAGGTGAATCTGAGGTCGATGCAGGCAATGAGCCTGTACGCGGCGAACTCAATGTTCGTCAGCGACTACCTCACCACGAAGGGCCAGCCCGCCGAAGACGACTTCAAAATGGTGGCCGATCTCGGCTTTGAGATCATCATCGGCGATCACGAAGCGCACGCGGCGTGGAAGTCAGCTCAGAGGACTGTCGCCGCGACTGGTGAGTAGCCGGCATCGATCGACGAGCAGCGATCAACGTGCTCGACGCAACGCTTACGGCCTGCGAAACGCCTTCGACACATCGACTCGATACTTCTCGGAGAACGCATCGTCGAACGTGTAGACCGCGTGGAAGTCGCTGAGTTGGTCTCGCTCCGACTTCCGCATCTCGCCGCGGTCGATCATTTCGAACACGATGCGACCGAAGTCGTCGGTCGATTGCAGTCCCCAGTGACGAAAGACGACGGGAGCCATCGGGCCGTACTGTCGCAGGCCGAGGGCACGAACACCCTCCAGCAACTCCTGGCCGGAAATGTGATAGGTCTCGTCGATCCGCTCACCCTCCCGATGGCGACCGGCCGCCTCTTGCGCGGTCTTGAGTGCTTCGGAGAGGAAGACGTAGGCGTGGGGATGGAAGCTCAGACGCAATCGGCGAGGACGTTCGGCGAGGGGCGTCTTCATGTTTCAGCGACTCACACGGGAACCGGGCGTTGCCGACCGCAACAATTGACTTCGCACAGCACGCTGCAGGACGAAGGGGAATGGCCGAGCCTGATCCAAGTGGGCCGGACTATACAAAACTTAGCCGGATGGTTGGAAGTCAGATCGGCGAGCGAACGCACCCTCCCGGAAAAGAAATCTCCAAACATCAGTTGGTGGCGTTGCCATCGGCACCCGCTTCGGCGGCGGGCTTGGCCTCTTCAGCCGCCGACTCTTCGGGCTCGACCTGAGGCACGATGGGCAGGCGGTCGGGGAATTTGTGGAAGACCGGCAGCAATTCGCCCTTCTGACGCAGTCCGATGATCAGCCCGCTCTCCGTGGAGAGGTAGAGCCGGTCGGTCCGGTCGTTCGAGACGCGGACCGAGAAGACTCGCAGGGGATGCGACCCGATGATGGCACCGTTGGCCCGTGAGACCTTGATCAAATTGCCTTCGTCGTCCGAGGCGAACATCGCCCCGCCAGTCACCGCCAGAAATCGGGTGAGGCTTGGCTGCCACCAGCGCTGCGCGCCGGTCGTCGCGTCGAGGCAGTACATCCCACCGCGGTCGGGAGTGATGTAAAGATCGTTCGCAATGGCAAACGGAGCACGGCGGATTGGCAGGCCCGAGGTGAATTCCCAAATGACGCGGCCATTGTCGACGTTGAGCGCATAGAACGTGAAGTCTTCGGATGCCATGTATTGAATCTTGCCCGACCTGGCCAGTGGAGCCACGATCGGTGCATCGGTCTCCAATTGGTAGAGCAGCTTTCGGTCCGGAGCACTGACCGAGTAGAGGGAGCCGTCGCGGCTGGCGAAGTTGACCACTCGGCCCGTCACAATCGGTGGCGACGTCACCTCCTTGCCGGCCTGATACCGCCACATCATCGCTTCGTGCGACCATTGAGGCAGTCGTTGCTCCCGGTAGAGTTGGCGGATCTTTTTCAGACTGAACGCGTACATGCTTCCATCGAGTGTGCCGACGTAGACTTGATTGTCATCCACCGAGGGCCCGGTCGATGGCTGTCCGGGCAGGACAAGGGTCCAAATCGTCTTGCCCGTCAGCTTGTCGATGCCATACATCGTGGAGCCGACAATCATCAGGGCCAGATC
>JBBPIS010000254.1:0-6233 GCA_038040225.1 Planctomycetota bacterium | reverse complement strand
CGAAACTACTTCAAGCATTGCGGCTACCGCTACACCTGAAATGCAACCGCTCTAGGGCAATCGGGCATGGCATAATTGTTGCCAAGGAGCCTCACCTGAGGTTTTCCGATGGCAAGACCGAGTACAAGCAAAAACGGCATTTCCAGCGCACGCCAGAACCGGCTGGAGTGAAAGTCCGGCGGGTAAGTTGGACATACGTCATCCAAAAGCACGCCGCCTCCCGGCTGCACTATGATTTTCGCTCGGAATTCGACGGGGTTCTCAAGAGTTGGGCCATCCCCCAAAGCCCCTGCCTTGATCCGACGGTCAAACGGCTGGCCGTGCAAGTCGAAGATCATCCAGTCGATTATGGAGGTTTTGAAGGAGTGATCCCTCAAGGACAATACGGTGGGGGACCGTCCTGTTGTGAGACACGGGTTCATGGGAGCCTGTTGGTGATCCTGAGGCAGGTTATCGCCAAGGGAAACTCAAATTCCAGCTGAACGGTGAAAAGCTGCGTGGAGGCAGGATGCTGGTTCGCAGCCGGTCACGTCCAAATGCTAGGTCACCGGAATGGACCCTCATCAAAGAAAAAAATACGGAAGCCCGTCCGACCGAGGATTTGGACATTCTGATCAACGAACTGTGAAATGTGCCCACATTGCCGTCCAACTCGCCGAATCGAGTGTTGACGAGGTCGAGCGAATGGTCTTGGAGGCAATCGCCGCCCACCTTGAAGCGGAAGCAATGACTGTAGAGTGAACGATCGGGTCCATCCTACTGTCGGATTGTTCGAGCAAGTATCGTGCGGAGCGGGCGACTCACCAAATGGGTCGCTCGGACTTCCAACTATAGAAACTTGGCGCGATGAAGAGTTCGTTGATCAGAATTGGGAATCAGACCTGTTCTCATGTTCCCGCGAATCTGCCGTTGGAATTTGCCGTGAGACACGGCTTCACGGCCTTCGAGTGGTTCAGTGATCGAGGATATTCCGGGTGGTGCGAGCCAGATACGGATACACGGACGCGGCTCCAATTGCGGCAAACCTCAATTGACCACAACATCGCATTCAGTGTCCATGCTCCATTCGCAGCAGATCCGGTCACGACGACGGGTGCCGCTGCCATCCGACGGAGTATTGACTTTGCAGCAGATGTCGGCGCCCGTATCGTCAACTTTCATTTGTTTTGCGAGTCCCTGGCCGATGAGTTCGCAGAAGCGGTGATCGGTATTGTCGATGTTGCTCGAACGGCTGGCGTGGTCTTGACTCTGGAGAATACTCCCATGACGTCCCCGGATCACTTCAATGCCGTGTTTAGGGTCTTGGCGACGATGCCAGAGGCCGTCGGTCGGGTGGGGATGTGTTTGGATACCGGCCATGCCAACCTGCATTTGGAAACAAAGAACGACTACATCCGGTTTGTTGATCGGTTGGGAGACCATGTACCAATTGTCCATTGGCACGCTCACGAGAACTGGGGTGATCACGACAGCCACCTGACGCTGTTTACCGGGCCCGCAGGTCGCGACTCAACAGGTCTGCGGGTACTAATTGAACGTCTGTTGCGCCGTGGTTTTTGTGGCTCCATTATTCTTGAACAGTGGCCGTCACCACCGGAATTATTAGTGGAGGCTGCGGAGGGCCTCCGTCGATTGTTGGCAGCCAGCTCGAGTTCAGCCCTCAAGAATTAGAGTTACACCAATCTTGGTAGTACGTTCGAGCAGCTCGGTAATTCAGGTTGTTGCGCGTGGTCGTTTTGCCCGAGACGGACTTTCATTCCTGGCGAAAATGAGGCTCACCTGAAGCGTCTCACTCGCGTGTGTTCCATAGCCAGCTTGTGGGAGATGTCGATGCGTTATCATGTACTTGCAGTCGATTTTGATGGCACTCTGGCTGACAACGGTCGCGTAGATGAACCGACTCTAAACGCTCTGAATAAATTTCTGGCGACGGGTCGCCATCTGGTGATGGTGACCGGCCGCGAACTTCCCGAACTCTTGGCCGCATTTCCGCAAATCGACCTGTTTGAATGGGTGGTGGCAGAGAATGGTGGATTGCTCTATCGCCCGTCAACAAAAAAGGAGCGGCTGATTACCGAGCCTCCGTCCGAGAAGCTGATTCAAGCTCTGCAGCGCCGGGGCGTCGCCCCGCTTTCGGTCGGAAAGTCGATTCTGGCCACGTGGCACCCGCACGAAACAGTCGTGCTGGAATCGATCCGTGACTTGGGGCTTGATTTGCAAATTATTTTCAACAAGGGGGCGGTCATGATTCTGCCCGCCGGAGTCAACAAGGCCTTCGGTTTCGCCGCGGCGCTGAAGGAAATGGGAATCTCGGAGCATAACGCAGTCGGTATTGGCGACGCCGAGAACGACCACGCCTTTCTCCGAAAATGCGAGCTGTCTGCCGCCGTGTTCAATGCTCTGCCCGCTGTGAAACAATCGGTTGATCTGGTGACCAACACAGATCATGGAGGTGGCGTTGCAGAGCTCATCGAGCTGATCGTTGCCGATGACCTCTGTTCGTTGGACGAACGTTTGACACGTCATTACCTGTCGCTGGGAACAAAGGACGGCGAGGAAGTCTTATTGCCGTCATACGGGTCTAACGTGCTGATCTGTGGTCCATCGGGAAGCGGCAAATCGACCGTGGCAAGACGGGTTGTCGAAGCAATCATGGAGCAAAGCTACCAGTTCTGTCTAATCGATCCCGAAGGAGACTATGAGGCATTTGAGGGGGCAGTTGTGCTGGGAGGGCCCAAGGGGCTTCCGCAAGTGGAAGAGGTTCTGCATCTCCTCGAAAACCCCGACGCGAATGCCGTTGTCTGCCTGACAGGCATGCCCATTCCCGATCGACCGCCTTTCTTTCTGGGGCTCATGTCGCAACTGTTGCAAATGCGGAACCTCACCGGACATCCCCACTGGCTGATTCTCGATGAAGCGCATCACCTGATGCCAGCGGAGTGGCTCCCACCGGCCGAATCGATTCTCGAACAGCTACACAACACACTGCTGATCACAGTCCAACCTAATCTGCTGGCTGAAGCGCTTCTCGAACGCGTCAATACCGTAATCGCATTGGGATCTGATGCGAGTCAAACTCTCGATAGTTTCGCAATTGCCACCAAGTCGATACCGCCCGCCGTGGAAACGACGAATTTGGAACTTGGGGAACTGCTGTTATGGATGCGTGGAAAAGGATCACCCCCCGTCAAAGTCCAAGCCTATCCCAGCAAGATGGAGTGCCAACGCCATCATCGAAAATACGCGGAGGGAGAGCTGCCCGCTGACCGCAGCTTTTACTTCCAGGGACCGGAGGGGAAACTGAATCTCCGCGCGCAGAATCTGATCTCATTCCTGCAATTGGCGGACGGCGTGGACGACGCCACCTGGGAACACCATCTCCGCCGAGGGGATTATTCACAATGGTTCCGTGAGAACATCAAAGACGAGGCCCTCGCGGCGACTGCGCAGCGGATCGCGGACCTTCCGAACGTCTCCGCTCTAGAAAGCCGTCAGCTCATTCGCACGGCCGTTGAGCAAGACTACACTCTTCCGGCGTCGTCGCCTCTTCATGTGCCTGGCGCTAGCTAGTGCTTCGTCACTTTGCGATGGCCGAGGAATGGCGGATTCCGGCGGGAGAAGAATTACGCCGCTTGTGCCGGGGCGCCTTCGGTTCCGTAGTCCGTCCTTGCTTTCCCAATGCGTTCCCAATGCTCGCGTTCCCAATGCTCGCGAAAGACCCTGTTTTCAGGGGCTTTCATTTTTACCTGGATTGGAGGATGCGTTGCTCAAACGCAGATTTCGCGTATTCAGTGGGGGGATTTGTAGGGAGAAATGCAGGCCGCTGTTTTTGAAAAGTGAGCAGACTCGTCAGAGCGAATCGCAGCCACACGCAGGCATCTTCACGTGCAAAGACAAGCCCATTGTGCGGCCTGTAACAGATCACGAGGACGGCTTTCCAAGTCGCCCGAAATTCACTCGTGAACCGACGGTTTTCCCAACTCTTAGCGCGGTACAACCAATATGAAATCCCATCCAGAATACGGAATCACACAATATGCCGAGGCTCAACCGGCGTTCCAAGGAGGTCTATTGTAAGAATTCAAATGGAGGTAGAAATCGAGTGGACTTCACGGCAGGGAGCGGTTTGAGTCACGGTGGAGATTTGGAGCGAGGAACCACGGATGGAACTGACCCTCTTGCCGTTGATCGACGATCAGAAGTGCTTTGAAATGGTGCGAAAGCTGCGCTGGCCCGAAGGCGTGACCTGTCCGCATTGCGACTCGGCGCAGGTGACTCGGCGGGGCCTGAATGAGACCCAGCACTGTCGTCAGCGTTACCATTGCGGGGGTTGCGGGCGCGACTTCGATGACCTCACCAACACCGTTTTCGCGGGCCATCATCAGCCGCTGCGAGTCTGGTTGCTGTGCCTGTATTTCTTGGGCCTGAATTTGTCGAACCGGCAGATCGCTCGGGAACTGAATTTGGATGAAGACAGCGTTCATGACATGGCGACTCAACTGCGTGAGGGGATCGTGGCGCAGCAACCCGTCGTGGTCTTGTCGGGTGAAGTTGAATGCGATGAAGTCTACGTGGTGGCAGGGCACAAAGGGCATCCCGAGGCCGTCAAAAAAAGGGCGACGGGGACGTCGTCGGCGTTTGAAAGGAGCTCGTGGACGCAGCACTCTGGCGAAAGAGAAGCCGCCGATTCTGGGAATGATTCAACGCTCGGGACAGGTTGTGATGCACCTGCTGGCGAACGTACAACAAGCCACGATCGGTCCCTTTCTGAAAGCCGCGATTGCACCGGGCACGGCGGTCTACACGGACGAGTACGACATCTACAGCCGACTGAAAGAATGGGGCTACCAACCCCGCACGGTCAATCACGGACGCGGGGAATATGCTCGCGACGACGATGGTGACGGCTTCCACGAAGTTCACGTCAACACGATGGAGGGTTGCTGGTCGTTGTTGCGATCCTGGCTTCGACCTCACCGAGGCCTTTCGCAAGAGAAGCTTCCGCTCTATGTCGTGTTCTTTCAGTTGGTCCACAACGCACGAAAACGCGGGAAAGCACTGCTCGAATCGCTCGTTGCGACCCTCGTCGCGCGACCTCACCGCATCACCGGATGAGCCTTTGGCACAACTCGGTTGTGCCATACGTGTGCCAAATCAGAGCCTGGAGCCGGAGGACACTTCAGGTTTTGTCAGGAATTGGGATGAGTCTGTCTCCTGAGCAACAACATTCTCTCCGCCGACATCCAAGTCAGCGGTCACAACCGGAATCAACACTCGATTCATCTGCCGTCGTGATTCCTGGGGGTCGAGGTGGTAGTACCTCCTGACCATCTCTGCGTCCGCATGGCCGAGCCAATCCATCACGACTCGCTCTGGAACGCCGTTGTTCGCACATTGAGAACAGAAGAAATGTCGGAAGCTGTGCAATCGGCCATGCTCAAAGCTCGTCTCGCCGGAGGCGGTTGGAAAGCGTGACTTCAATGGGCCGACCACTTGTTTGACGAGGATCTTGCGAACCGTGTCAGGCTTCATTCGGCCGCCCGACGGTCCATGAAACACGAAGCCATCACGATGTTTGGGAACGCTCTTCAGCACGGGAATAAGCATTTCATTCATCGGAAATGATCGGCCACGTTTGTTTTTCAGTGTCCTGCCAATGCGACCTTCGCGCTGCATGTTGCGGCGACTCTCATCGACGAGTGTTATGACTCGCTTGGCGAAATCCAGATCGCTACTACAGAGTTGAGCCAACTCCGAGATACGCATTCCGGTGAATCCCAGTGTGACACAGATCTCACCCAGCCATCCAAGTGTCGGCGTTGAACGGCAATGTTCGACCATGGCCTGAAACTCGTTGACTCTCCAACAGTAGGTCGTCGATTCCTTGTCACGCGGCAACTTGAGTTCGATGCGGCAGGTTTCGGCCAAAGGGCCCTCGGCAATCATCCACTTGATGATTTGCTTGAGTGTCGTGAGTTCGAGGTACTGTGTGTTGTAACTTTTTCCCAGTTGCTCCAAATGGGCTGCATACCGTTCTAGCACCTTCCGGGTGACCTGTGACCAGGACGACACGCCGATTGATGCTGCGAACGCGATGAATTTGTCGAGCACGGCTCGATAGCGTTTTTTTGTCGAGGGTCGCGTGCCACCAGTGACAGTTGGGCGTGGGACTGTGTCCCGGCACCTGTGCGGCCTCTCTCGGAGCGGAGGATGACCTGCGACATCTCACGCAA
>JBBPIS010000253.1:0-6304 GCA_038040225.1 Planctomycetota bacterium | reverse complement strand
CGGAACCCGGGGCGGCGCTCCCGTTGGTCGCTTGCCCCGGGCTGACATAGGGCTGGCCCGTTGGGGCGGAAATCCAAAACAGCGCAACTTCAAAACGCGCGTGTCGGGCTGGTTTTCAAGAGTAGAACGAGTTTTGAACTGCGATCTAACGCACCTTGCGGAAGAACACTCGCACGTCTTCGACCAGCAGGGCCGGTTGCTCCAGCGCCGCGAAGTGTCCCCCTTTGGGCATCTCAATCCAGTGGATGAGCGAGTCGCCGATGTTCCGCTCGACCCACGCGCGGGGCGGGACGTTGATCTCCTTCGGGAACAGGGCAAAGCCCATCGGGGCCGGTTTGCCCGTGCTCGCAAACGGCGTCATCGTCGAGGGACGCGGGAGGTTGTGTGACGACTCGTAGTAGATGCGGGCCGACGACGGCATGGTCTCGGTCACCCAGTAGATCATGACGTTCGTCAGCAACTCATCCTTGGTGAAGCTGTTGTCGAGGTTGCCGCGATGGTCGCTCCACGCCCAAAACTTGTCCATGATCCAACTGGCCAGCCCGGCGGGTGAATCGTTCAGAGCATAGCCCAGCGTGAGCGGTCGCGAACCCTGGATGGCCCCATACGCGCGGTGATCGTTTAACTCCTTGACGCGCTGCTGAAAGCGATCCATCTCGGCCATCGTGACGCCGCGCATCGGATCGTCCTGAGGTTGATTGCCGGGCGGAAAATTGCTGTGCCCGCCGAAGCAATGCTCGCCGTCGTTGGTGGCCAGCCACCGGGTGATGCCGCTCCCCCAATCGCCTCCCTGAGCACCATAGCGTTCATAGCCCAACCGCGCCATCAGCTTCGCGATCACCTCGGCCATCCGCTGAGAACTCCAGCCCTTCTCATTCGGCTTGCCGGAGAACCCGAACCCCGGCAGCGACGGACAGACCACATGAAAGGCATCCTCCGCCCTGCCTCCGTGAGCCACGGGATCGGTGAGCGGCCCGATGATCTTGTGAAACTCAGACACCGATCCGGGCCAGCCGTGAACGATCACCAATGGCCGCGCGGCCTTCTCCTTCGACCGCACATGGATGAAATGAATTTCAAGACCATCGATCGTCGTCTTGAATTGATCAAACTGGTTCAACTGCCGCTCATGAGTCCGCCAGTCATACTTCTCACGCCAGTAGGCCACCAGCTCCTGCATGTACTTGAGATCGACCCCGTACTCCCACTCCGCGCCATCGATCCCATTCGGAAACCGCGTGCGAGCCAACCGCTCGCTCAAGTCCCGCAGAACCGCCTCCTCCACCACGATCTTGAACGGCCTGACCAACCCAGCATCGGCCTTGGCAGCGTCAGGTGTGTCCGCTGCCCCGACTGGAGTGACGACACCCAGCGTCAACGCGATGACGACCAGACCAACGACAGAAAGAAACAGCCGTAGCGGTGTTCCAACACGGTCCATAGTCCTGTCCCTTTCGATATTCTGCATGTCCAAACAGTCCGTTGAATACGTTTGTTGGGAGGGGGACGCTCCTGCCGAGCAGCAAGAAACAATCGCTCTGGTGCCACTGGCGGCAGCTTTGAGCCGCCAGTGAATTCAAAGAACACTGGCGAACGAAGCCCCTCGCCAGTGCCACCCGGCGGTGATGAGTGACCGATCATTTGAACGGGCTTGCCAGCACACACCGACATGGGCGATTGTTTGATTTGAGAGTGTTGAGTCTCCATAATCCAGCTTGATGCATACAAACAATCCAGTCGAAAGTCATCGGATTTCCTCCGTGAGCAATCCAGTTGTTCGGTATTTCATGTGGTCGTACCAAGGACTCTTTCAGGGAAGTGCAAAATTCTCCGCAAAGGCCCTCTTCGAGGAACTCCTGCCGGGCACGAATCCACGGGTTTTCTTGGTAGGTCTTTTGCAAGAAGATCGAACTGATCGCCATCCGGTCTGTGTCGAGCCAGATCACGATCCAATACAGCCAGATGCCTTTGAAGGTCTTGCGCAGAAGGCTGCGGAAGAACTAAACAATGATCCAAGAAAGGGGAGTTTGTACTCGCATCCCATTGCAGCAGAGCGAGTCCACACTGCGATGCGTTACCAAGCGACTCGGCGAGCCATTGAAAAATGCTGCGAGGATTCGAATTGCGAAGGAGACTCGGTCTATTTCGCATCAATGCCGACGCTGAAGGACGGGTACTTGATTTTTTGCGTTCTACGCATTGAGCGAAGTATTTATGAAGGACAATTCAGACTGCCTAGCAAAGAAATCGGAGGAATCAGCGTCTGTCAGTCGTTCGTCGATGCTGTTATTCAAGAGTTGTTGTGCTGTTTGCAAACTTCACTTTACGAGCCGGATGCGGGTGTGAATCTGAGTGTAGTTAAGGCAAGCACAGAGGAACTCTTGCGACGAGGTGGATCACGATTCTTACAATCGATTGGGTGGTCAGTATTTCAATGCGACAGCTTAGACAATGCGTATGGCCTTTGTTCAGCAATGACCACCATCGCAGGCAGTACCTACGAGACGGAGCACGCACACGGCAAACTTGTACTTTGTCAAACCGAAGAAATTGACTTCCCAGCCTTCCTCAAGTTCGAAACGCCTGTTCGGCTGACTGAACACCGAAGAATTCGAAAGCTTCTTGAACTCACAAGGAGTGACTTCTCTTTGATTCTGGCGGACGTTGGAGTCGTAGGCTTGGCACAAAGCTCCGATGACCAGCGACCTGACATTCAGAAGTTTGAGATCGAGATTCTCGGCCATCACTACTGGCGAGTGGTCCGTCACGGTGTCACCTTATGCGAGTTTTGGTATGGAACCCCTCGACTTCCTCGCCCCAAAGTCGACTTCGCCCAATTTGCTGATTTGTGCGAGAGACTTCTTCCAGACAACTCCGAGATTGCCGAACTCTGGAATGTCATCAATGCTGCGGTCAAACAACGGCATGGGACAACATTGGTGATCTCAAACAAGGCAGCCCAAGAAGTATGGAGGTTGACTGCTCAGTCAACCAACATTATTCCAATGAGGATAACCTCTGCTGTGACGAATGCATTAAGTTCCATTGACGGTGCATTGGTACTGGATCAACACGCAGTATGCCACGGTTTTGGGACGATTCTTGATGGAATTGCGGGCCCGTATGGTGATGCCGGGCGAGGAGCACGCTTCAATTCGGCAATCCGATATCTCGCCGCACACGGCGAAGGATGCATTGTTGTCATCGTCAGTGAAGACAGCGATGTGACGCTTTTGCCGAAGCTGCCCTCACGTGTTCACCGGGGCAAGGTTGAAGAGGCACTTCGTCGCCTCATTGACTCGTCGCAAGAAAGTCCGCTTCGACCACGTGTTTACGCAGAGGCGTTGAGTGCCGTTGAAGAATATGGATTTTATCTCTCGCAAGAACAATGCGACGTTGTGAATGAACTCATCACACGAGTAGAGAAGGCTCTCGACGATGAAGGCAGGGAAGTCAGAATTTTGCGGTGGCCGTTGAAGCCTCACCGAGCAATGAACGAAAGCTACTTCTTTACTGATCACGGGGTGTGATCTCAGTAGCCAATTCCGTGAAGTTGCACGGGAGTGATCGCAATAGCGCCCGGTGCCACTGCCTGCTGGGGTCGGGCGTCCTCGACCGCCCCCAGCAGGTGGCAGAGAGAGCGTGCTCCCTCGACGGCCGGGGTCGAGTGATGACACTCGAACCTCAGCCACACCACCCTCGTCAGGACTTCCCGGAGCATTCGCGGAGAGACTCGCGAAGGGCGGCGACGAGGTTGGTGCCGCCTGCCCGTAGCTGAGTTCGCAAGAACTCAGCCCAACTCACCACCGCGAAATGAGTTCTTGCGAACTCAGCTACGGGCCATGAATCATCCGGGATCGGCCTCGGTCGTGCTTTGGAGGCTAAAACGGCTTGCGTCACTGTGATCGGGGAATCGTTCTTGCGGCGCACCAAGTTCGTTTCGATGACCTCAAGGTGAGCGACAACTGTATATCTCACCCGGTCAAAGACGAGACTTTGGCGAGCCACATACCGTAAGACTACGGGTTCTTGATCGCTGCAAGTGACCCATGGCCTTGCGGCACACGGCTCGCCTGAAACACCCACAACGGGGTCCTTTCCGGAAATCATCGTCATGGCTTCGCGGGACGTTCGGCGAGATACTCGCGAACGGCGGCGGCGAGGTTGGAGCCGACGGCTCGGTAGCCCTCGGTCGTGCTGTTCTGGTAATTCCAGATCGTCTCCAGGCACAGACTGACGGTGTGAGGATTGCCGTTCATGCTCACCCAGTTGGAGCTGATCTGTCGCCACAGAGGATGGTAATTGGCTCCGGTCACTTTCGGCTTGTTACTCATCGGGATCAGCGGCTTGATCTTGCTGATCCGCGAATAGGCCAACTGAATAAAGCGGTCGCGAAGGCCGATCATCGGCTCTTTCAACATCTCGGACGGCAGGATGTAGAAGAAGGTCGGGTCATCGGGCGCGGGATTGTGCAGATCGAGAAAGACATCCATGCGGCCTTCTTCGATCAGGCCGCCGACCATCCGCTGCGCCGCGATGATCTCGTTCCAGTGCGGCTGCGGGGACCAGTCCCGATTGTGATCCTGTGGCTGAGCGTCTTTACCGCCATTGCCGGTCGCGGTGTTGTCCACGTCCATGATCGGGACGATGAAAATCTCCGCGTGCTGTCGCAACCAGCCCGCGTCCGCAGCGTCGCTGAGCAGCCATTCGGCAAAACCCTGAGCCACCCAGCTTGAACCACTCTCTAGGCATGTTGCCGAGCCTGAACCCAGACGCCGAAGCGTTGCTCCTTGGTCCGCTCACCTTCCTGCACATGCAGCATCGGCACGGGGCGATCGCCGCGCGAACGACACAACTCCGTGGCCTTCGCGTGCGGAGACTTCTCGCTCATCTCGCGCACGAACTTCGCGGCGGTGCTCGGCGTGTAGGGCGGTCCCCAGGCGACGAACGCCGACGCGGCCTCCGGCTTGAGCGTGTAGATCATCCACTCGTCCTGACGCTGGCCCTTCTCGGTGTGCAACCAGGTTTTCCCGTCGGTGGAAAACGTCGCTTGAGCCGGCATCGCCCAGGACGACGCGAGCGGCTTTTGCGGCGGTGATCCCGGCTGTGACACGGTAGCCGTCGAGCCCCGCAGTCGAATGGTGATCGTCTCACCGGGAGTGATCCCGTTCACACGGAAAAACCACCAGCACGGCCAGCCTCGCACGGGATCGCCACCCGGCATGAAGCTGATGCTGCGCGTGGCCTCGTCGATCACAACTTCACGGACTGAAGCCCCTTCAAAGTCTGACGACATAGTCAGCGGATCGGCAGCAGAACACAGGCTGCATACGCTGACGAGACCGGCAGCGAACAAGGACACGATGATCAAGAGGCGTTGCATTCGGAGGTTCTCCCATCTGTCTGTTCGCGATCACAAAGTAGCAGGCACGCGGAGTGTATCGACACCATGCTTCGTGGGGCAGACATTCCGGTCTGCCAAGAACAGGCAGGCAAGAATGCCTGCCCCACTGATGTTGAAACCGCCAGTAGGCGACTCGGGGCGCGCCGGCTTGCATCCCTAGGATCGTCAGATCATTCTTGCTGCGCACCAAGTATTGTTCGCAGGCTTCAATGACTTCACGACCTGCCCCCGTCCGGAGTTCGCCATGAGTCCCCTGTCTCGTCGTGGTTTTCTCGTGTCTTCGTTGTCGGGTGGCGTGGTGGCTCTGTCGTCATTCGCACATGGGGCGGAGGATGCGGCGGGGGAGCCGATCATCGACATTCATCAGCACACCAACTATCGCGAGCGGACCAGTACTCAGTTGATCGCTCACCAGCGGGCGATGGGGGTTACGCAGACGATACTGCTGCCGGCGGGGAGTCCGGTCAGTCGCGCGTCCACGGCCGAGGGGAAGCACAATGGACTCGGGGGCGTGGGAGCCGGTGGCAATGAGACCGCTTTGACGATGGCTCGACAGTATCCGAAAGAGTTCTTCTTCGGAGCGAACGAGGTGACCGATCTGCCGGAAGCCCGCGTCGAGATTGCCAGGTATCTGGACCTCGGCGCGATCATCATCGGCGAACAGAAGTTCGGCGTGGAATGCGACTCGGCCGAGAGTCAGATCCTCTACGCCCTGGCAGCAGAGCATCGCGTGCCGATCCTCATGCACTTTCAGCACGGCACGTACAATCTGGGCTTCGAGCGGCTGCACACGATGCTGGAGAAATTTCCGAAGACCACCTTCATCGGTCACGCTCAGACCTGGTGGGCCAACATCGACAAGCACCACACCGATCAGAAGGTGCTCTATCCCAAGGGCCG
>JBBPIS010000252.1:0-6429 GCA_038040225.1 Planctomycetota bacterium | reverse complement strand
GTGTCATCCGTGGTTCAAATTCTTGTTTTGTTCTTCGGTTTTGCAGCACGCGCGATACGGACGAGAAGACCCCTCACCCTAGCCCTCTCCCCGCAAGGCCGGGGCGAGGGGACAAAGCGAAGGGGGAAGAAGTCTCAACGGGCAATTGACGAGGCGGGCGACGCGGCATCCGTGGCCGAACGGTTACGGATGCCGGCCGCGTCGTGCAATTGGCCGGGACCGGAGAACGTCTCCGGGTCTTTTGCGAGAAGTTCCAGAAAGCGAGTGATCGCCGTCGCGAACGGCTTCGTCTTTTTGTGAATGATCGCCAGACGGCGGAACCACTGCACATTCTCCAGCGGAATGGCGACGAGCGAACCGAGCTCGACCTCGCGTCGCACCGTCTGCACCGGCAGGAGGGCGATCCCCGAGCCGACTTCCACCGCCCGCTTGATGTTCTCGATGTTGTCGAAGGCGTGAACGACGTTGACGTGAACCTTGGCCTGCCTCAGCCATTTGTCAGTTTCGATCCGCATCTGCAACTCGGACGTGAACCCGACGAGTGACTCGCCTTCGAGTTCCTCGACGCGCAGCCAGTTCCGCTTGGCGAACGAGTGCTCCGGCGGGACAACCACCACAATCGCCTGGTCCTGCCACGGGATGCAGTTCAAATCGCTTCGCTTGGGCGGGAACGACATCAGCCCCAGATCCACCTCTTCGTTGGTCACGCGCGCCAGCACCTCTTCCGGGTGCAGGTACTGCAAGTCGAGCGCGGCGTCCGGATAAAGCCGCTCGAACTCGCGGACATACCCGTCCATCTGCAAGAGGCCGACGGAGTAGATCGCCCCGACTCGCACCGGCCCGACGACTTTGTCCCGCCGTTGCAGGACGCGGTCTTCGAGACGGCGATACTCGTCCAAAAGCTGACGGCAGCCGTCGTAATAAATGACTCCCTCGGGAGTCAACTCCAGCGGTCGAACGGCCCGGTTGAGCAGATCGCAGCCCAAATGCTCCTCGATCGACTTCACGATCTCACTCGCCGCCGGTTGCGACATGCCGTGAGACTTCGCCGCCTTGGAGAAACTCCCCAGGTGCGCGACTTCGCAAAACAGATCAAGATCACGCAGGTTCATCGGACACCATGTATCTGATCGCCAGATATCAACAGAGACACACTATCGGGAAATACGATGCGGGATCGTACTGAGGCTCCCTACCGCCAGTCAACGACATCACCCAACAAAAATGGTCCGGCAGACGAGACTTCCAACGGCGGGCGAGACTTCCGCGACAGGCAGAAGTCTCCCGAATTCGCCGATGCCTGCGGGGTGATTCTGTGCAGTGCCATCGGCGGAGAGACAAGGCGACAGTCTCCCGACCGCTCGACCGACTGGTGGTCAGAGCCGAGGGGTTGCCGCTGCGGGAGGCGGACGCTCGCGGAAGCCGGTAGAGTCTGAGGTCTCATATTCGTTCTCTGTCCTCCATTTTTCTGTCCTCCATCCGGACCCTCCACTTCGATGACCGAGGTCACTCGCATCCTGTCGCGGATCGAATCGGGAGACCCGAGCGCGGCGGGGCTGTTGCTGCCGTTGATCTACGACGAATTGCGATCATTGGCGAAGTCAAAGCTGGCTCGCGAGCAGGCCGGTCACACGTTGCAGGCGACGGCGCTGGTTCACGAGGCCTACATCCGGCTGGTGGCAGGCCGAGGCGAGCCGAACCATTGGGACGGGCGCGGCCACTTCTTCGCGGCGGCGGCCGAAGCGATGAGACGCATCCTGGTGGAGAACGCCCGGCGCAAGCGTCGGCTTCGACACGGGGGCGACTTGGCTCGCGTGGAACTGGACGAACTCAACATCGAAGCGCCGGAACCTCGTGAGGATTTGCTGGCCCTCGACGCGGCTCTTGACAAGCTGAAGCTGGTCGATGGAACCGCGAGCGAGTTGGTTCAGCTCAGGTACTTCGCCGGGCTGACGTTGGCCGAGGCGGCCGAAATCCTCGACATTTCCCCGCGCACGGCGGATCGCATCTGGGCCTACGCACGCGCCTGGCTGCATCGAGAAGTTCAGCAGACCAGCCCGCAGGAATGATTCTGAAAAAACATTGGCGTACTTTCCGTGCCACGTCGCATTGTCTGATGAGGGGCATGTCAGCAACTCCCGGCGAACGGTGGTCGTCAGCCCACTGGTGTCTGTCATCGTCAGTTGTCTTTTGTCTTCAGTTTTTGCCTTTGTCTTCAGTTTCTGCCGCTCTGCGGCAAACACCTTTAATCCGGTCGGGTCAGGGATTTCGGAGGTCGATGGCCATGAACGAACGAGTGATATTCGATGCCGCTCTGGAGATGGCCGACCCAAAGGCTCGGCGGGCCTTGATTGAGAAGGCATGTGCCGGGAATCCGGGACTGTTGTCAGCAGTCGAAACGCTGCTGAAATCGCACGACGCGTCGTCGTCGTTCTTGAATGTCCCGGTCGCCGAACAGATGCGGTCCGATCCGGCGAGCGACAGTGACGCGGCCGACTCCAGCAAGCCGAGCGAAGTCTTCGACAAGACGCGGCACTTCCAGTCGGGGCCACCGGGCGATGACGACTCGGACGACGAGTCTCAGCCCGATCTGAGCTTCCTGCAACCGTCGAGCAAACCGGGCTCGATCGGACTGCTCGGACATTACGAAATCTTGCAGGTGCTCGGTCAGGGCGGTTTCGGCATTGTGCTGAAGGCGTTCGATGAAAAGCTGCACCGGCTCGTCGCCGTCAAGGTCATGAACCCGCAGTTGGCCGCGACGTCTCCGCCCCGCAAGCGGTTCCTGCGGGAAGCCCGCGCTGCCGCGGCAATTCGCCACGAGAACGTCGTGCAGGTTTACAGCGTCGAAGAACAGCCGCTGCCGTATCTGGTGATGGAGTACATCGACGGCCAGACGTTGCAGCAGAAGCAGAAGGACCACGGACCGTTGGAAGTGGCCGAGTTGCTGCACATCGGTCGTCAGGTGGCCAGCGGTCTGGCGGCCGCGCAGGCGATGGGGTTGATTCATCGCGACATCAAGCCGGGGAATATTTTGATCGAGCAGGGTGCCGAGCAGAAGGTGAAGATCACCGACTTCGGTCTGGCCCGCGCGGCCGACGATGCCAGCCTGACACGCTCGGGCACGATCTCGGGCACACCGATGTACATGGCTCCCGAGCAAGTGTTGGGGCAGGCGCTCGATAATCGCGCCGACCTGTTCAGTTTGGGAAGCGTGCTCTACGAACTGGCCACCGGGCGTCCTCCGTTTCGTGCGACGAACACGATTGCTGTACTGCGTCGCGTCACCGAAGACACTCCGCGTCCGATGCAGGAGATCATTCCAGAGATCCCCGATTGGCTCGTCGCGATCGTGACGAAGCTGCACGCGAAGAATCCTGACGACCGTTTTCAATCCGCCAAGGAAGTTGCCGACCTGCTGGCCCGCTGCCAGTCGGAACTGCAACTGACTGGCAAGGTGACGTGCGTCAACGAAGTCCGTGTTGGTCGGGAGGCTCCCGATGACGTTCGGCGCGGGTCTCCCGACCCCGCCGAAACGCTCGACCGCAGGTCTCCTCTTCGCGACGAATCGCAGGCGCAGGGAGACTTGCAGTTCCGCACGGGGGAAGTGCGATCCGCCAACGCGACGCCGACACCGGCTCAGCCGAAACGCCGCTTCCGTGCCAGCCATTTTCTGGTCGCCGGATTAGCCGGATTGATGGTCATTCTCGCAGGCACACAATTGGGGCGGATCGCTAACCCCTACGTCCAGAAGTGGCTCTGGCCACCCATCCCGAAACTGGCCGTCACCGAAGTGGCCACGGGCCTGCGGTTCGACGGCAAGGACGATTTTGTGAAGGTCGGGCCGATCGACCTGTCCTCACCGCAGTACACGTTGGAGGCGTTCGTCACTTCGGCAAGCGACGGCGACAACGGCGTGATCGCCCTGCTGAAGAACGCCGAGAAAGAACCCGAGCTGATGTATCTGTACGACGGCTATCCGGGAAAGGAGCGGAAAAGCGGTGCCGGCATCGTCGGGCAACGGCCTTACCAGAGCGTCAACGCTCCGCTGCCGAGTGGCACTCGCGAACACCGCGCGCTGGTTGTGGACGGCCAGGTGATGCACTACTTCGTCAACGGCATCTGGCAGGGCAAGCGCAACTGCACCGCCCGCAAAGGTCTGATGTGGGAGATGCGTGAGCTCCACCTCGGCTGCATGGCGAACCAAACGCAATTCTTCCGAGGCCAGATCGACCAACTGCGCCTGTCGAAGATCGCCCGCTACAACAACAACTTCACGGTGGCGTCGAAGCTGACATCGGATGATTCGACGCTGGTCCTCTACAACTTCGACGAGGCCGACGGCGATGTCTTGAACGATTCCTCCGGCCACGGCCATCACGGAAAGATCGTCGGGGCCACCTGGGCGAGTCCGAACTCGTCGTCGAGTTCCCGCGCACCGGCCGAGTCGATCGGCTCCACCGACCCCGATCGCCGCGCCGCCGAGTGGGTGCAGTCGATCGGCGGCAACATCAAGATCAAAGACAACGGCCAAGAACGGACGGTCGTGGCTCTCGGCGAACTCCCCGGTGGGGCGTTTGAACTCACGTTCGCTGACTTGCACCATAATCCGAAAGTAAGCGATGAGGGACTAGCCAACTTCAAGAATTGCAAGAACCTCACGATGCTTGAACTGCACAATACACAGGTGGGCGACGAGGGGCTGGCAAACTTCAAGGAGTGCAAGAACCTTACCGTCCTTAATCTCGCCAATTTACCAGCGAGCGATGTGGGGATGGCCAATTTTAAGGATTGCAAGAACCTCACTGAACTTGTGCTGCAGAGCACAAATGTAAGCGATCTGGGGCTAGCCCACTTCAAGGATTGCAAACACCTCACATACCTTGATCTGTACGATACAAAGGTGAGTGACGCCGGGCTGGTCCACTTTCAACAATGTCAAAACTTGTTATCCCTCGTCCTGCACGGCACAAAGGTTAGCGATGCCGGGCTCGCCAATTTCAAGGACTGCAAGAATCTAACAGTTCTTGTTCTGAGCAGTACAGGAGTGAGCGATGCCGGACTCGCCCATTTTAGGGGCTGCCAACACTTAAAGAGGCTTGATCTGATGTATGCGAGGAAAGTGGGTAATGCGGGGCTTGCCCACTTCAAAGATTGCAAGAATCTTTCGATTGTTTATTTGACCGGTATCCAACTGACCGATTCGGGGTTGGCCCAATTCCAAGACTATAAGAACCTTTCGGAACTGCATGCGGTAGGTGCCCTAGTGAGCGATGCAGGGCTGGAACACCTCGTCGGCTGCACGAAACTCGGTTTGCTGAGTGTCAAGGCCACCAAGGTGACCGAGGCGGGCGTGAAGAAGCTCTCGGCCGCGTTGCCGGGGTGCAAGATCGAATGGGACGGCGGCGTGATCGAGCCGACCGTGAGTCCCGACCGCCGCGCCGCCGAGTGGCTGATTTCGATTGGTGGCCGTATCCGAACCAAGACGAATCAACGCGAGGGGGAACTTGAGGCGGTCGCCAAGCTGCCCGACGAGGGGTTTGAACTCACGGCGGTGGATGTCCGAAACAATTCCAAGATGAACGATGCCGGATTGGACCACCTTCAAGATTGCAAGAATCTCACGAACATTTGGCTGAGCTACACCAAAGTGAGTGATGCGGGACTGGCCCACTTGAAGGGTTGCAAGAGCCTGACAATTCTGGCACTGGACTACACCGAAGTGAGCGACGTGGGACTGACGCACTTTCAGGGTTTCAAGAACCTCGGGAATCTTGGCCTGACGGGCACGAAGATCAGCGATGCGGGTTTGGCTCACGTCCAAGCACACAAGAACCTCGCGCATGTTGAACTGTCTGAGACCGAGATTAGCGACGCGGGCTTGGAACGTCTCTCAACTTTACCGAAGCTCAAATTCTTGCGCGTCGCAAAGACGAAGGTGACCGAGGCCGGCGTGAAGAAGCTCTCGGCCGCGTTGCCGGGGTGCAAGATCGAATGGGACGGCGGCGTGATCGAGCCGACCGTGAGTCCCGACCGCCGCGCCGCCGAGTGGACGCTGCCGATTGGTGGTTACATCCAAATTAAGGAGAACGGTCAGCAGCGGCAGATCACGGCGGTCGGCGAACTGCCCCGCGGAGCATTCGAACTCACGCTCGTGCGTTTGGCGGGAAACCAGAAGGCAAGCGATGCAGGACTGGCCACCTTCCAGGATTGCCGGAACCTCACGGAGCTTAATCTGAACTATACACCGGTGACAGATGCGGGGCTGGCTCACTTCAAGAATTGCAAGAACCTCATCATCCTTGAGCTGCATGGGACCCAGTTGAGCGATGCGGGACTGGCCAACTTCCAAGATTGCCATAACCTCTCAATCCTTGGTCTGGCCGGTACCCAGTTGAGCGGTGCCGGATTGGTCCACTTCAAGGATTGCAA
>JBBPIS010000251.1:0-6507 GCA_038040225.1 Planctomycetota bacterium | reverse complement strand
CCCAATCTATCAAGACTACCCAGCTGGCGCTAGACCGCCGATGCAACCGCTCTAAGTATGGCAGGAGTCACTCGGCCCGGCTCAGGATTTGCTTTGGAGCAACTAT
The DNA here is from genome assembly GCA_038040225.1 of Planctomycetota bacterium. Classification (GTDB taxonomy): domain Bacteria; phylum Planctomycetota; class Planctomycetia; order Planctomycetales; family Planctomycetaceae; genus Schlesneria. The sequence goes on along the minus strand of JBBPIS010000251.1, from coordinate 6,401 downwards.
ACAGTCCCGTCCGAGCACTCTGGCTGAGTGTTCGTCGGCTATGACAATTTGGGGCTCTCTCTTCGCTCGCATGGGAAATGACTGCTCGCACCAATACCCACCATTCTGGTCATTTTGCGATCAGGGAGATTGTGTAGGCACGGTCGATCTGTGGCCGTTCCCATCAATACATAGGTAGCGTCGACGTCAAAGACATCTTTTCGCATTTTGGTGTTGTGATGGGGCACACCAAATGCGTTCCGCATGGTGTGTGGCATCGAGCCTCTCGTTTGGTTTAGACCCTCAATAGAAAAGAGAATCCCATGGCGACACGACAATCCCGTTCTGCCCCTAACAGTACCGCAAAAGACCTAAACAAAGATCCTCTGACGGGTGAGCCGGGCGCTCATCCGGTGGGCGTTGGAATTGGAGCCGCTCTGGGAGGTGCTGTGGCGGGCGCTGCCGCCGGAGCGGTCGGGGGGCCAGTCGGTGCCGCAGTCGGTGCAGTTGTGGGAGGAGTGGCCGGTGGATATGCGGGCAAGTCGGCGGGAGAAGCGATCGATCCGACGGTAGAAGATGCGTATTGGCGCGAGAACTACCCAACGCGCCCCTACTATGCGGCCGAGACTACGTATGACACTTACGCTCCTGCCTATCGCTATGGCTGGGAATCGGCTGTCCGTTACGACGAGCAATACGATGAAGCGGACTTCGATACTGTTGAGCCGAAGCTGCAAGAAGACTGGGAAAAGTCGGTTCAAGCCCATGGGCTGGAATGGGAACGAGCCAAACATGCGACTCGTGACGCATGGGGGCGTGCGGGGTCACGTCGGCGGGGCGAAAGCATCTCGGACGCGATCTCGCGATTGCCGTAATAGGTGTCCTACGAACGGGCCGCACAATGGCGTACGGCCCCTTGTCCGTCCGTCCACTCCCTCAAAGAATGATCAAACGTGTGCTGTCCCATTCGTGTTGGCTATGAACGCGCCGGCCTTGCCGGATGCAAGGTACGAAGAATCGATTTCTAGAGTTACTCCTCGACGTGACAAGTAACTGTGGAACTTTTCTAACCGCTCAGTGCCGTACAGCCGCCCTCTAATTTCATCACACTTTGGTAATAGCTCCCCCACTTATCCCCCACTAATGCGCGATCTCTGCGGTTGAGCAACGCATTCTCCCAGCATCGTAAAAGCGAAAGCCCCTGAAAACAGGGGATTTCGTGAGCATCAGGAACGCGTTGGAAAAGCGAGAACGGTCTTCAGAACCGAGGGCACGAATTCACTCACTGTTGGACGCATCGAGTTTCATGCGGTCGAACGGTCGGTGAAATACCCAATAGGTGTGATCCGTATTGTGTGAGATTGTGTTCTCCCGATCCCGAAGTGCTTGCCAGACCTCCTTGTCCTTGTAGTTCAAATACAGGTTCATGTGCGAAAAACGGGCTGCGGTGTAGTGCCAACGTGGGCCATCCGCAGTGTTGATTGCCTCCAGTTGCAAGAACGCTTCGGGATCGGTTCCGACCGAGCAGACAAACGCAAAGAGACCACCGTCCACAATGTCCGGATCGGTACTTTGGTAGCGATATAGAGGCTGCGGCAACAGACGCAACTCCGTCCGATCACCACGCGATCCGACCGAGTGGGCGGAGAAGTCTCGGCACAGCGCACGCATCTGCTGCATTCGACCAACCGCTGACGCCGCCGGCACCGGGGCATCCCGAATGGGATGGCGTTTCAAGCCCGCCTTCGGCTTCCAGGAATCGGACTCCTTCCCCTCAGACTTGAGTACGGCTGGGGAGAGCGAATGGAGTTCATGGACAATGGACAGCGAGCCATCGGTGCCAGGATTTCGCCAGAAGCATGCCACGGATTCCGCAATACCACGATTCGTCCAGACGTAAACAGCACCGTACGTGCCGCCGTGCGGTCCAGAACGAGCCCATGTGTAGGTGGCGCGGTCGACGAGTGCAAGATCTTGGTTTTCGGACTCGCGAACGAGCTTGTACTCGGCCGCGACCCCGTCAAAAACCTGTCGCCATTGGGCACGCGTTGCTGCATCGATCTCATCGGTAGTGGATGCCGGCTCGACACCAAACAGACACGGCATGGCCAGCATCCAAATGGCGAATCTCATGTTCAATGCTCCAGTGGAATTCTCGTTTGTCCGGCTGGAAGTATAAAGACAAGGCGTCTTGATCGTCAATCTTCGAATCACCAACTGGTGGATCGGTTCCCAATCGAGTTTCGCCGCCAGCAATCGCAGGCAAGGCTACTTTGCTTTGCCTCCCTGCTATTGCACTTCGGAGTCGTTGTCGTCGCGATCCTCGCGCAGCATCTTCCCCTCGCACCAAGTGAACACATCGAAGCAATCGGGTGAGCCGTCCCAGACGACAGAAATCAGTTTCCCGCAGTAACCGGGACAGCAGGTGACATAGTTGTCGTAGACGGCGACGTACGCAGCGCGTGCGGTCAGTGCTGCATCATTGGCATCGTAGCCCTGCTTTTGAAGCCAACTGGCCAACTGCTTGATCTCGCTGGAGTTTGGTGAGCGCGGGGACTGTGATGGGGAGATGTTGTCCATGATGAGAATTGGAAGGAAATAATGCCGGAAGGCAGCCTTTGGTCATGTACGAGCCCGCCGAGGGCAAGGAGGAATCCGCAGGAGCATTCCTTGCCAGATCGCGGCGGGCGAGTGCTAGGGTCGGTTTGCGTTCGTGGCAGAACTTCCTCTCAACGGAATGACGATGCGCGGCTCACTGTCAGACTTCTTGCGAGCATGCTGGGTGACACCAACGGTCAGGCCGCCTTTCGCTCGAACGATTTCACCAGTCCGCCCACGTACGACCGGACGATGATCTGGTCACGTTCGAGCTTCGGCACTTCTTCGGGCACCTCATGGATCGGTGGCAGATGCCCGCGTTCCATGTGCGAACGGGTTCGATTGTAGTAGGCCACCCACTGGCCCACGATGTGATCCAAGTGACGTTGACCGAAGAGAATGAACTTGAACAAGCATTCGTGCTTAATCGCTTGAATGAACCTCTCGACCCGTCCATTCAAATTCGGCGAAGCCACCGGCAACGCGTTGGTCTTGATACCCTTCTTCTTGAGAGTCGGCACGAATTCCTTGGTGAACTTGGTATCCCGATCGTGCATCAGAATGGAGGGCTTCTCTTTTCGATCAGCGGTCTGATCGATGAACGCCTCCATTTGCTTCACCACCCAACGGGAATTGGGCCGTGCTGTGGACGACGAGACGATGACCTCCCGTGTCTTCATGCACAGGAATACCAGCAGGCTCGGAGGCAATGCAGAAGAGATGCTCTTCGCCGCGGTGGGCGGTGCAGACACGATTCAGAACTGAGCACCGATTTCACGCGAGTAGCTCTCGCACGACCTTTGCCCGGGTCAGATCGGAGTCCGTCAGCGTTTCTTGGCGACCTTCGTGATCGAACGCCAACCGCTGGTGGTCGAGGCCGAGGGCGTGGAGCAGCGTGGCGTGGAGGTCGTGCATGGTGACGACCTGGTCGATGGATTCGTAACCGAAGTCGTCAGTGCCGCCGTGAGCATAGCCCTGCTTGATGCCGCCGCCGGCGAGCCACATCGAGAAGCCACGGCGGCTGTGGTCGCGACCGTTCGCTCCCTGCGAGACCGGGGTGCGGCCGAATTCGCCCATCCAGACAACCAGCGTTGAATCGAGCAGTCCACGCTGTTTGAGGTCTCGCACCAACGCGGCGCTCGGCTGGTCGATGCCGGCCGCGACCTTCTTCGTCGCGTTGGCGTTGTCGGCGTGAGTGTCCCACGGCTGGCCTTGCAGATAGACGCCGACGAACCGCACGCCTCGTTCGATGAGTCGTCGAGCCAACAGGCAGCGCGCGCCGTAAGCCTGAGTCGCTGGCTGGTCGAGCCCGTACAGCTTGCGAGTCTCCTCCGTCTCCTGGGTGAGATCGACCGCTCCGGGGACGGCCGACTGCATCCGGGCGGCTGTCTCGAAGTCGCGCAGCCGGGCTTCGAGATCCGTGTTCTCCGGGAATCGAGCGGCGTGTTCTTGATTGAGTCGCGAGACGAGATTGAGTTGCCGCGCGCGGGCGGCGGCGGGGATGCGATCGGGCGTGCGCAGGTTGAGCACCGGAGCAGAGGCGTCGCCGACGCTGAAGGGTGTCCCCTGATGCTGTGCCGGGAGCCAGCCAGCGGACCAGTTGAGCGTGCCGTTGATCGGCAGACCGCCGGGGTCGGGAAGAACAACGAACGCCGGCAGATCCTGATTGCCGGAGCCGAGGCCGTAGGTGAGCCACGATCCGAAGCTCGGACGGTCGGTGGCGAGAGGATGTCCGCTGTGAGCGATGCGGAGGGCGGTCTCGTGGCAGACCGATTCTGTCGTCATCGAACGAATGAGCGTGATCTCGTCCGCGATTCCCGCGATGTGCGGAATGATCTCCGACAACCGCATCCCGCACTCGCCGTGCGGCTGAAACTTGAACGGCGAGCCGAGCAGATTTCCCGAGGCCGACGGTGACAACGTTTCGACTTTGCTCTGCCCCGGATATGTCTTGCCATTCAGCTTCGTGAGTTCCGGTTTTTCATCGAAGAGGTCCATCTGACTCGGACCTCCGTTTTGGAACAGACACACAATCCGCTCCGCCTTCGGCGCATGATGCGGACCGACCGCCGCGGCGCGTTCCGCCGCGCGCGACTCGCGCGCCGTCAGCCACGACAGCGCGATCGAGCCGAGAATGCCACTGGCGGACCGTCCGAGAAACGCTCGGCGTTGAGCTCGTAAGATGTCAGCTCGCATGAATCGTCCTATTCATGGAGGACTTGATCGATCAGTTGTTCTTTCTGATCTTCGGTCAGAGCGTCCCAGTCGAGTCCGCGTTGTTTGGCCAGGGCCTCCATGCGAGGGCGGTTTCGTTCAACCGCACGCTCCAAGTAAGCCGCCGAAGGCAATAGCCGCTTGATGGCTTGGCGGCGTGCCTGCGGAGAAAGTTGGTCGAGCGATTGCAGAATTTGGTCTTCTGGTACGGCAATTGTCGGCATCATGGACTCCATCAAGGACGACAGGCGAAGCATGTCCTGACGGAAAGAAGAATACGGGACGATGCCATTCGTTGCCAGCAGTGAGCCGCAAGGCGCTTACCGCGGATCGATGAACACAACCCGCGGCTAGCGCCTTGCGGCTCACAGGACACTGAAATCAACACGAATGGCGGAGAGCCAGAAATCCATGTGGCGATCACTCCAGATATAAGAACGAGTTGCTGGCGAGCAGCATCTGGCAAAAATCAGCGAGCCCCCACTCAGCAGCTTGTTCCCCGGTGTATTGAGCCCGCTGTCCCGCGAGGAACTCGGCGGAGATCTGCTGCTCGGCGGCGGTCGGTGCGCGAGCGACCGCGAGCAACCACGCTCGCTGAATGACGGCTGCATCGGTCCCATCCGTCTCGGTGCGCAGCCGCTTGGCGAATGCTTCCGCCGTGGCGACCGCGAAATCGGAATTGAGCAGGGACAGCGATTGCAGCGGCACGGTGGACGAAGGCCGCGTCGTGCAGACGGTCGCGATTGCCGGGGCGTCGAAGACCTTGAGCATGCTCAGCGTTTGCGAGCGACGTTGTTGCAGATAGACCGAACGGCGTCGTGCTCCGGCGTCTTGCGGATTGACGACGACCTCGCCGACGGCCGTCTGTCGCGTGGCGACGTACGGACCGAACGGTGTCGCGTCGAGCTGATCCGAGATCGCAAGCATGGCGTCGCGGATCACCTCTGCCTGAAGTCGGCGCACCGGGAATCGCCAGTAGAGCCGGTTATCCGGGTCTGCTTCTATCGCCTCACGACGCGGAGCCGAGGACTGGCGATAGGTCGTCGAGAGCAGGATCTGACGATGGACCGATTTCTGGTTCCAGCCCGATTGAATGAAGCCCGCAGCGAGTTCGTTGATCAGCTCGGGGTGAGTCGGGGGCGAGCCGCTTTGGCCGAGGTTGTCGGTCGTCGCCACGATCCCGCGGCCGAAGTATTCGCGCCAGATGCGGTTCACATGAACTCGCGCGACGAGCGCCGCCGGACGTCCCTCCGAACGGAGCAACCAGTTCGCAAATCCGAGCCGACGGCCGGTCGTCGTCGCGTCGCTCGGCAATGCGTGCGGCTGATATTCATGCCCCGCGTCGGTCAGCATCGCCAGCGCTCCCGGCTCAACGCTCGGTCCACGCAGGTGGTACAGGCCGCGTGTCAGCAGCGGAACGGTCGGCGGCTTCGTCGTCTTGTCCGTCACCCACGCGATCGCTCGTCCCGGCTCTTTCGTTCGCTGATCCTCCAGCTTCTTCCGCTGTTCGTCAGACGTCTTTCGCTGCGCTTCGATTTCCGTTCGCACCGCGGCCCCATCGACCGACGCGCTCGGCGTCGCGAGGCTCCGTTCGATGCGGACGTTGTCCA
>JBBPIS010000250.1:0-6531 GCA_038040225.1 Planctomycetota bacterium | reverse complement strand
CTCCGGAGGAGTGACCTTGCCGTCGAGGCGAGTCATCCAGGCGGCGACGGCGTAATGATCCTTCCAATCGGTGATCGGTACGATCACTTTCAGTGGCAACACACCCACGGCATTATCGTTGACGATGACTGCCGGACGAGTCTTCCGAATCTCGGAGCCAACCGTGGGGTCGAGGTCGATCAGCCAGACTTCACTGCGTTGCATGAACCGGCTCTCCATCGAGGGCCGTGAAGCTCGTCAGTTCGGCGTCGTGTGCATAGTCGTCGAGGAGCAGAGCGGCTGCATCTGACAGGCTCTTCTTCGTCGGCACACCCGACAAAGCAGGACTGCCGGCGGGAGCGGTTTGCTGCATCAGGCGCAGTGCTTCTCGCAAGAGTTCCAGTTGCTGAGGCATGGCAAGCTGGCCGAATTCGTGGAGCAGTTGTGTTTGCGTCATCTCGACCTCCCGTTCTTCAGTGCCGTCCGTTTGAATCACACAGCCAGCAATGGCATCGGCATGCGGAGCCATCACCCTTCGGACACACCCACGATCACAACCCGCAGCGGAACCTTGATTGCTGCACCACCCGACTTGCCATCCGCACTGAGGTTCAGAATCCAGAAGTGCTTCCCGGTGTCGTGAGTCAGTGCGGGAGTCTTCTCATCCGCCTTGGGAGGCAGCAGCGAAAATATGGCCGGATGATTCGAGCCGGACGTTTTCGCGCTCAGCTTGTGCATCGCTTCGGACATCTTGAGCAGAGCCGGATCGGTGTCCAACTTGGCGGGGATCGCGAGCAGGAAGTCGGCGAGATCGCTCGTCCCGACATGATTGCCATCGACCGGCTGCTGTCCGTAGCGCAGCGTGTAGACTCCGGCCGCAACGTCCTGGCCGCGGAAGTCGGTGAACTCGGACTTCTTCACGACCTCGATGGCACCCACAAGCTGTCCCGGTGTGAGCGGATACTTCACGGACAGCGATGGCTTGAAGTCGGCCTTGGCCTCCAACTGCTTGACCAGCCAGACAGTACCAATCGTGCCACCGGCGGCTACGACCTGCTGACCGCTCGGATTCAAAGCCGCTGCAACTTTGTCGGCCAGTCCCGCAGGAGCCTTCTCGACAACAGTCAGCTTTCCATCCTCGGCCGCGACGAACGAAGCAGACAACAGCAAGAGAAAGGAAGCGGCAACCAACGTCCAACGATTCATCGGCGAATCTCCGCAGCAGGGTGATCGAGTCTGGAGTGAGCGGTCTGGTGACCGGCCAGATTCTAGGCATCAAAACAAAAACGGGAAACCGACGAACCGGTTTCCCGCTGGATGGGCGAGTGGCCTCAAGTCTGAATCCTGACTATCGGCGAAACGTCGCAAGGAACGCATTTCGCTGACCGTGAGTCGTCCACGTGCGGTCGAAGCCCTCGCCCGTGAAGCTGAGCGTGTTCGACAGGGCCGGGCTGATGTCGCTGACCTTGGTGAGGGGTTGATAGAAGATCTGCTCGTTCGAGCAGACGCAGTCACCCTTCTTCAGGCCCCGCGTTTCGATCTTCGCCACATCGCCCGCGCTGAACGTCCCCTTGCCGGAGAGATGGTCGTTCTCCAGCTTGATCGGTGCCTTGACGATTTTCTTCACGTCGGCGGTGAACTCCTTGGCCGAGTGCTTTGCGAACGCGACGAGCGCGTCGTGCTGGGTTTTCGTCGCACGATCATCGACCAGGATGATCGACGAGATTTTCCCGGCGTGCATGTGGAAGAACTCGCTCGCTCCCATCGTCTTCTCCGACGTGACGACGATCGCCACGCCGAGGCCCTCGAGCGCGACGCCGTTCCAGCCACCCTCATCGACCTTCCACGCCATGACCGCCTCTTTGCCTGCGAGATCCATTTCGGCGTTGGCAAAACAGGGACCGGTGTAGACATCGCAGGTCCGGGCCTCGATGTACTCCCCCGAAATCTGAGCGGCGTGTGCAAACGAGGCCGAAGTCAACACGAACACCATCGCACACGAAGAAAGTAGACGCATGGTCAAGCTCCTCAAGAAAAGACTCTTCCGAGCGGGGGACGGGAGTCCCCCGCTTCAACTGACGGCCCGATCAACTCACGCCGATTGTGTCTCGATGGGCGAGACCCGTCAATGAGCGACCCCGCTTCGGCAGCCATGCCGAGCGGGGTCGAGGATCGATCACCGGGCGAAAACGGTCATTCTTCGTAGCAGCTTCGCGTGGCGTCGGTGCAGCGGTCTCCATCGCAGATACGGTCGTCGGGGCCGTAGACCTTTTGCGTCTTTCCGCACCAGAAGTTGCCGTCGCCGGTCACTTCCTTGCCCTTGGGCAGACCGTGGTTGATGTACAGTCCCTTCGAGAGCAGGCTGCGGCAGCGAGGACCGGGTTGGATCACTTCGAGTTCAGCGGACATGGTTGGGCACTCCGTTCGAGAGTGGGATTTGATTGTGGACTGGGACTGCGATTGCCCCTCACCCCCGGCCCCTCTCCCCCCGAGGGGCGAGGGGAGGAGAAGAAAGACTCCGTATTTTCAGATGTCCAATTTGCCGACTGCTTTGAGCAGTGCTCGCTTCACGGCGGTACGGGCGAGTTGGACTTTGTATTCGTTCATCGAGAGCGGTGTTGTGCGAGCCACCGCCGCATCGGCCACCATGCCTGCCGTGTCGTCGTTGAGCGGGCGGCCGATCAACGGGCGAGCAGCTTCTGTGGCGAGCCAGGGAACCGGGGCGACGTGCCCCATCACGATGCGGGCAGAGCGGACGAGGCCGCCGTCCACTTCAACGCACACACCGGCCGAAGCGAGTGGCCAGTCGAGGCCCTCCATCTGGAGGACTTCATACGTGGCACTCGCGGTCTCTGCCGCGTCTGGAAGCCAGACGTGCGAGATCAACTGGCCGGGCTTCAGCACCGTGTTCCCCTGACTGTTTGTCTTTGGGGTGATGTAGAAGTACTCCAGCGGAACCCATTCGGCTTGCTCCGGCGATGGCCCGATGATGCGAACCTTCGCGCCCCACGCCATCAAGGCCGGGGCGAAGCGTGAGGCGTTCACAAACTTCGCCGGGCCGCTGTTGCCGAGGATCGCGTGATAGCGGTTGTCGCCCACCTCGGGCAGCGAGACACCGTTCTCCGTGGCGAGCAGTCCGTAACCGCCGCGGAAGTACCAGCAATTCGGCAGGTGACACAGATCGCCTCCGATCGTGCCACTCCCCTGCACTTGAATGGCCCTCACACCGTCGATGACATCGAACAGCGAACGGTATCCGCCGAGCAGCGGATGCTGCGCGAGTTCGCTCAGAGTGGTGAGCGATCCGATCTGCACACCGCCATCGACGCGAGTCACCTCGCGCAGGGACGGGATGCGTTTGAGATCGACCACACGGGCGGGCGTGAGCAACTCGGCCTTCATCAGACTGACCAGGTCGGTTCCTCCTGCGAGGACCGCCGTCTGACCGGCGTTCGTACCGAGGAACTCGATCGCCTCGGCTTCGGTTTCGGGACGAGCGTATTCAAAAGCCTTCATGCTCCGGCTCCTTTCAGGGCGTCAAGAACTCGCTTCGGGGTCAGAGGCAGCACGGGGACGCGCACACCGATGGCATTGGCCACCGCGTTCGAGATCGCCGCGCCGGGAGCGATCACCGGCGGCTCGCCCAAGCCGATCACACCGCGCTTGTACTGGTCTTCGGGTTCGTAGAACTCGACCACCAGATCACCGATATCGCCGATGCGAGGCAGCTTGTAATCGACCAGGTTCGCGTTGATGAACCGGCCGGTTTTGTTGTCCATGATCCGCTCTTCGGTCAGCGAATAGGCGATCCCCATGATGAGTGCGCCGTACACCTGACTGCGGGCGAGCAACCGGTTGACGATCAGGCCGATGTCTTGCACCGCGACCATCTTCACCATGCGGACGACGCCGGTCTCGGTATCGACGGCCACCTCGGCCATTTGGACTCCGCCGACCTGCTTGTCGGTCAGCTTCTCGTCCTCGGTGACGGGACCGCCTTGCAGTTCGAGGGCCATCGGGCCGACCAGGCTCGCCGCCTGCTTCCACGTGCAGACTTCCTTGTCACCCGACCACAACATGCCGAACTTCGCCGAGAGCGTTCCCGCATCGACGTTGTACTTGGCAGCCACCAGATCGAAGATTTTCCACAACGCCTGCTGAGCGGTTCGGCGAGTCGGGCCGCTGACACCTCCGATTGTGGTGCTGCCGCCCGACGGCCCGGCCTTCGGGTACTTGTTGGAACCGATGTTCACCTTCACCGCCGACATCGGTAGGCCGAAGGTGTCAGCAGCGACTTGAGCGATGCAGGTGCGAGTGCCGGTCCCGATGTCCTGGCTGCCCATCGTGACTTCGACGGAGCCGTCCGGATAAACCTTGAGTTGCACGTTGGACTGATGCGGGCCGCCGCCCCAAGTGTGGAGCGCGAGACCGATCCCGCGTTTGACGGGTCCGTTGCCGCCCCCCTGCCCTCGCGGATGCCACTTGGTTTTCCAGTCCATCAGCTTGGCCGCGATCTCCAGTTCAGGCCCGTAAATATGCGGCACGTTGGTCAGACCGAGGTTCCGCTGGAAGAACGTCAGGCAGTCGAGACCGGCCTTCGCGGCGAGATCGTCCAGTGCCGTCTGAGAGTAGGCACAGGCCTGCGGGTGGTTCGGAGCACGCCATGCGCGGTCAGGGCCGCAATGTGTGATGATGCCCGTTGCCGTGCGAGTTCGGTTCGGCGGATCGAACACATACGGCGTGACCGTGAGGGCCACCGTGCTCCCCTTCGGACCGTTGGTTCCCCAGTGGTGGCTGTCCCACGCGGTGAGCTTGCCCTCCGCATCGCACGCCGTCGTGACTTCGATGAAGGCCGACGGACGATTGCCCGCGATCTGCATCTCAGTCGCGCGGCTGAGAAGGAGTCGCACCGGCTTGCCCGTCTCCTTGGCGAGCTTCGCGCACGCCACATCCCACTCATCGACGGCGAACTTTGAGCCGAAGCCGCCTCCGATGAAGTCGCACTTGATCGAGACACTCGCCTCGTCGATGCCAAACGGTTTCGCGTACTGGCCCGCCACTATGGAAACACCCTGAGTCGAAATCGCGACGTTCAATTTGTCGCCATCCCACGCCGCGTGCGAACCGTGGGGTTCGAGGCACATGTGCGTGATCGTGTGGATGCCGTAATAGCCCTTGTGAACGGTCTTGGCTTCCTTGAGAGCCGTCTCCACGTCACCTTTCTTTTGAGTCCCCAGCGATTTGGTGAGCGTCACCTTCTCACCACCATCGGTGACTTCGGCCGCTTGTGCTCCTTTGAGATCGGCCTCATCGACAAAGTGTGAGAGGACGTCGAACTTGATCTCGATGGCTCGCAACCCGTCCTCGGCGTACTCGGGTCGCTCGGCGGCGATCGCCACGATGGGCCAGCCCTCGAAGCGGACCTCCTGCCCAACCTCGGCCATCGCGATGACGGCCTTCACGCCCTTCACCGCCTTCGCCTTGTCGAGGTTCAGCATCACCAACTTGGCGTGAGCGTGTGGCGACGTCAGCAGCTTCGCGAACAGAGTCCCCGGTGGATTCGTGTCGTTGGCATACTTGGCCTGCCCCGACGCTTTCAGTGGCCCATCGAGACGTTGGATTTCTTTTCCAACCAGCGTGTGTTTGCCTTGCGGCTCCCAACCGACTTTGCGTTCGGCCATCATGCACCTCCCTTCGCAGTTTGAGCCGTGTCAAACGCGGCTTGCAGGACTCCGGCATAGGTTCCGCAGCGGCAGATGTTTCCACCCAGCCCCTTGCGGCAGTCGTCCACGGTGGCCTTCGGGTTCTGATTGCAGAAGCCTCGCACGGCCATGACGAAGCCGGGCGTACAGAATCCGCACTGCATCCCGTCGTATTTGCAGAAGTTGTTGACCACGTCATCGGTCTTCGCGGGCGAGTGCAATGATTCGGCGGTCACGATCTTCTGCCCGACGACCTCAATGGCGAATCGCGTGCAGGAGTAAACCGGCTTGCCGTCGATGAGGACCGTGCAGGCCCCGCAGTTCGAGCGGTCGCAGACGTCCTTGCAGCCGGTCAGATTGAGGTCGTTCCGCAGCGCATCCATCAGCGTGACGCGCGGCTCGACGTTCAGCTTCTTGTCCTCGCCGTTGACGTTCAGCGTAATGGCTTGAGGTGCGGCGCTGACGACCTTCGCGGCCTGTTGTTGGGCTGCCGCCTGTTGCTCTTGCACGGCGGTGGCCATCGCGGTGGCAGCGACCGCCGCCCCCGAGCCTCTGAGAAAATCCCGCCGGTTGAATCCCGGGCCTGTGCGACCGGGTGGCTCCGGTCGGTTCAATTGGTCGGTCCGATTGACTGGGTCGCGGTCCATGAGCGGCTCTCCCTCCGGTTGAAGTTCTGGAGTCACGCGTTGATCAGATGGCAGACACTGGTGAACTGGATCGGAGTCGGTTCGAGATCGCCCGAGAAGTGATTGGCGACGACCGACTCAAAGCGGCGGCGATTCGACCGACTGCTTCCGCAGGCACAACTCTCGGATTGGGATTTTCAGATGATCGACAACCTTGCGAAGGT
>JBBPIS010000249.1:0-6673 GCA_038040225.1 Planctomycetota bacterium | reverse complement strand
CGACGATGATCTTAGGCGTTTCGTGGAAGCCCGGCCACACCTGAGTCGCACCGATGTTCTGCATCCCCCACAACTGGTTGAAGAGGGGATCGTTCGGAGCCGAACCGGCGATCAAGGGCTGAGCTGTCTCGGCCGGCTTGACGGGCGAAACCGACATGAAGTAATCGGGAGCCGCATAGGCTACCGCATCGTCTCCCAATAGAGCCTCGACCGTTTTCGATGACACGGCCTCCTGGGGTTCCACAACCAGAAACGACCCCCGTTCATAGTCCTCGACCTTGTTCAGCCCCGCCGCCTTGAGTGTGGCCTCCGAGGGTTTGGCACCCTGGCCTGCGTAGCTGATCAGCAGCCGCTTGCCCCACGTGGAAATGCGTGGGATGTCGGAATTCATGGCGATCGACATGCTCTGGACATTCTTCGCCTGGCCTGACGGAACATCGAAGACCGCCTTGCCCTTCCGGCTGACTCCCTTGAACCTGTGATGGCGGTCGCAATGTCGCAACAGATCGAGTTCCGGTGCAAGGCGTTTCTCCCGGCTGGACCGGGGCATAACAACCCAATCTTCAGCGTCGAGCGAATCGCCGCACAGGCACATTCCGAGGAGTGCCGCACCAAAGTAAAACGCCATGCGCGTGCTCATGAGTACCTCAGCAGAGATTGAACCCGGACTCGTCAGCACCTGCCTCACGCTTTCGCGGGCTGACGATTCAAAGCAGATTGAACGCTAGTTCAGGTGGGCGTTTGCGTAAAGATCAGTCGTGGCTGCTTGCCGAGTCTCATTGACTGGCAAGCTGTAACGGTCCTGCTGTGAACGACAGGGGATGCGGGGCGGACTGTGTCAGTCGTGACGGAGCGGCCGAAAAGAGGAGTTGGACGGACAGCAAAGCCGGTACGGCAACGGAGGCCAATCTGGCGACACGCCCCACACGGAAGGTTGGGCACGATGACGACAAGGATGCTCGTCCACGGAATGGTGGCCGGTGCGGGACTGCTGTGCGCACAGTTCGTCTATGAAACGGCGGTTCGCGCCGAAGAACCGCCTCCCGCGCCAACGGCCGTGACCGTCGAGGCGGTTCCGGGGATCACGCTCGAAGAACTCGTGGCCTTGGCCGAGGCGAGCAGCCCCGCTCTCCGACAGGCCGCCGCCGAGGTCGAGTCGATGCGCGGCAAGGCGTATCAGGCGGGACTCTATCCCAACCCGGTCGCCTCCGGCGGTGCGACTCAATTGGCCGGGGATGAGAGCCAGTACTTCGCGGCGCTCAGCCAGGAGATCGTGACGAAACGAAAGCTGCAGCTCGATCAGGCGGCCGTCTGCCGCGAGGTCGTTCAAGCCGAGTTCCGTTACGTGCGGACTCGCTTCGAGTTGTTGACGGCAGTGCGACAAGGCTACTTCGTCACGCTGGCGGCTCAGCGGCGGATGGAGGTTCTGACGCGACTGGTCGATATCGCGGGCAAGTCACAGCAGGCGACATCGCGATTGCAGGAGGCGGGCGAGGGGACTCGCAGCGACACGCTGCTGTTCGAGATCGAACTCGAAAAGGCCGAAGTGGGCCTCGAAAATGCGGAGGCCAAGTGGCGGGCGACCGAGAAGCAGTTGGTCGCGATCCTGGGACTGCGCGATCTGCAACTGACCCGTATCCGGGGTGACTTGACTGAATCGCTGGAGGGCGTGGCAACGCAGGTGCTGCTCGATGGCTTTGTTCCCTACAACGCCGATGTGCAGTTCGCCGAACAGGAAGTCGAACGCAACCGCTTCCTGCTCCAGCGAGCCATCGTCCAACCGTTCCCCAACGTGACGATTTACGGTGGCTATCAGTATCAGGTGCAACCGCTGCACAACATGGGAATGTTGCAGGCATCCGTCCCGCTGCCGTTCTGGAACAGGAACGAAGGCAACATCTCCTCCGCGAACGCTCAAGTGTGGAAAGCCCAGGCCACGGTCGAGCAGGTGCAGAACCTGATTGCGAAACAAATGGCCGACGCGGCGGGCCGCTATCGCATCGCGGACCAGCAGGCCCGCCGCTACGAACTGAAAATCATTCCCAAGGCGCGCGAGGGGGTGAAGATCATGCAGGAGGGCTTCGCGCAGGGACAGTTCGATTTCCTGAGACTGCTGCAAACTCAACGAGCCCTGGTCGATGCCAACCTCGGCTACATCGAAGCCCTGGAAGCTCGCTGGACCGCCGCCGCCGAACTGGCCGGACTGGCACAGATCGAAGCGTTCCCGTAGAAGTCCGCAGTTGACAGAACCCGGCAAGCACACATAATCCCGCTGTCACTTGCCAAGGAATGAACTGTGAATCGTCTGGTCTCAGTCGTGATGCTCGTTGCCTTCACCGCACAGCACTTTGCCTGCTGCTGTGGTGGTATGACATCGCACACGCCTGACGACGACCACCCGGTCAATGCGCGGCAGACATGCGTTTACACTTACGAACACACTCATCCGCATGGTCACCACGCTCACGACCACGGCCCTGTTGATCGCAATCACGACGCGAATTGTGATGCCGAGGACGCAGACCACGGGAATGGTCCCTGTGATGGCTCGCACCAGCACCATGTCTGCATCGGCACTCACCTCTTTTTTGTCTCGGCTCCACGGGCCGAGTTGCCAAAACAGAACATGAGCCACGGTTTTCCGAATGCCAGCGCGGATGTCTTGAACCAGTTGGCCATGACTGTCCGCGCCGCGTTCGGTCATCACGGCGTAGACTACGGTCCGCCGCTTTCGACCTGTCCCCGGCGCTCGGCGCTGTGCGTCTATCGCATCTAGGCGGACGGTCTCTTTCTCGCGTTGCGCATTGTCCGGGAAGACACTCCGCGCGGCGATTTCGCCTCCCGTGTTCTCCCGCAATCGGCGTTGAGATTTTCCGGGCCTTGGCGAAGGGGGTACTCGATCACAAATACGGATCGAACTGTCTCCGGTGCAAACCGGAGCAGGCTCACTCGGCGGCGGAAGTCCGTCCAGACGTTGTCGCCGAGTGGGTTTCATTCATTTCACGACAGCCTTGCAGGATCGAGAGGCAGGGCCTCTTGAGGAATACGACCATGAAGACCGGACTCAAACGCATTGCCATCGGCGCGGTGATTGTCTTGGTTTGCGGCGTAGCGGCCTATGCGACCCGGCCTCGCTGGCAGGGATGGCTCGAATGGGCGCGAGGCATCAGCCAAGCCGCCGCTCCCGAGGCAGACTCACACGCGGGACACGACCCCGGTGGCGGTGAAGCCAAGCCCGTGCTGTCGCTGTCCGATCAGGCGAAGCAGAACCTCGGTTTGGAAATGGCCGAGATCGAGCTGACCGATCACTGGCGGATGACCACCATCCCGGCCCAGGTCATTGAGGAGCCGGGCCACTGCGAGCAGGGCATCTCGGCCACGATTCACGGTGTCATCCTGAAGGTCCATGCGTTTCTGGGGCAGACAGTTCACGCGGGTGATCCGTTGTTCGACGTGCAACTGACGAGCGAACTGCTCGCGACCGCTCAATCGTCACTGCTCAAGACGCTGCAAGAGCGCGAGTTGGTCGAGCAGGAGATCAAACGACTGACTCCCAGCGTGGAAAGCGGTGCCATTCCGCAGGCCCGGCTGGTTGAGAAGGAGTACGAACGGAAGCGGTTCGATGCGCAACGGCTCGTGCAGATTCAAGAGTTGCTCGTGCGAGGGCTGTCACCGGAACAAATCGATCGCATCGTCACAACCAAGACTCTGCTGCGCGAACTGACGATCCGCGTCCCCGAGCCGTCAGCCTCATCGTCGAAGGAACACGATCCGCCTGCCTCAGCCATCGACGCGAAAGATCGTGCGAACGGCAAGACGACTCCCGTCAGCCATCCCCACGGCTCGACGTTTACCGTCGAGGAGATCAACGTCCATCTCGGCAAGCTCGTGCAGACGGGCGACGAGCTGATGCATCTGGCTCGCCACGAGCAACTGATGATCGAGGGGCGGGCCTTCGAGTCGGATGTCGCCGCCATTCAGCGCGTGTTGACGGAAGGCTGGTCGGTGACGGCCCTGTTCTCGGTCGGAGAGGCCGCGCCGCTCGAGCGTTCCGGACTGAGCATCCTGTACGTGGACAATGTCATCGACAAAGCCTCGCACTCGCTGCGGTTCTTCGTCCCGCTGAAGAACGAGGTCGTGCGGGACAACCCCGGCGCGAACGGCCTGACGTATCGAACGTGGCAGTTCAAGCCGGGCCAGGCGGCGCGGTTGCTGCTCCCGACCGAGCGGCTGCCGCAGCGCATCGTCCTCCCCGCTGACGCCGTGGTTCGAGAAGGGGCCGACACCTACGTGTTTCGGACGAACGGCAGACTGCTCGAACGAGTCGCGGTCGTCGTCGAACATCTCGATACGCGCGTGGCGGTCCTCAAAAACGATGGCACGTTGACGCCCGGATTCGATGTCGTTGCAAAGAACCACGCGTACCAACTGAATCTGGAATTGAAGAAGAAGCTGGGCGAAGGTGGTGGCGGTGGGCACGGCCACGAGGGACACAACCATTAGCGAGGCTCCGCCAAAGTAGCCCTCACCCTAACCCTCTCCCCGCAAGGCCGGGGCGAGGGGACAAGCAGCGACCTCGCGAGATGAATCGAAACCGACCATGAATAGCATGATCAAGTTTGCCCTGCACAACCGGATGTTGATCATCTGTCTGGCGCTCATCACGCTGGTGGCGGGTTCGATGACGATGGCCACGCTGCCGATCGACATCTTTCCGTCCCTGACCCGTCCGCGCGTGACCGTGATGACCGAGTGTCCCGGCTTGTCACCCGAAGAGGTCGAAACGCTGATCACGTTGCCGCTGGAGGTCGCCTTCAACGGGGCAACCGGCGTGGAGGCGGTGCGCAGTTCGTCGGGGATCGGTTTGTCGGTGATCTACGTTGAGTTCAGTTGGAACACCGACATCTACGTCGCGCGGCAGGTCGTCAACGAACGGATCGCCATCGTGCGTGACCGGCTGCCGGAAACGGTCAAGCCCGAGCTGGCTCCGATCTCGTCGATCATGGGGCAGATCGTGATGGTCGGCATGTACAGCAAGGACGGTTCGACGCCGCCGATGGAAGTCCGCACGCTGGCCGACTGGGCCGTGCGGCCTCGCTTGTTGACGATCCCCGGCGTGGCGCAGGTCATCACGATGGGAGGCGGACGCAAGCAGTATCAGGTCAAGGTCGATGCCGCCAAGTTGCAGGCGTTCGATGTCACGCTGGAGCAGGTCGAGCAGGCTCTGATCGAGAGCAACCAGAACTCGACGGGCGGGTTTCTCGATCGGGGTTCGCTGGAGTTCCTCGTGCGCGGGATCGGCCGGGTGCAATCGGTCGGCGATCTGGAACTGACGGTCGTCAAATCGCACGGCGACCGTTCCGTGCTGGTGCGCGACGTGGCGAAGGTCGTCGAGGGACCGCAGGTCAAGCGGGGTGACTCGTCCGTGAACGGCCATCCCTCCGTGGTCCTCACGATTGCCAAGCAGCCGACCGGAGACACGCGGTTGCTGACCGACCAGATCGAACTGGCGCTGGAGGATCTCAAAGCCTCGCTGCCGGCCGACATCGAGATCGACTCGTCGATCTTCCAGCAGCGCAAGTTCATCGACCTCGGCATCCACAACGTCCTCGAAGCCCTGCAACACGGGGCGCTCCTCGTGCTCATCATTCTGTTCCTGTTCCTGATGAATGTCCGCACGACGTTCATCACGTTGACGGCGATTCCGCTGTCGATCGTCATCACCGGGCTGGTCTTTTACTTCACCGGCCAGTCGATCAACGTGATGACCCTGGGCGGACTGGCCGTCGCGATGGGCGAGCTGGTCGATGACGCCATCGTCGATATCGAGAACGTCTTCCGCCGGCTGCACCAGAACGCGCGGCTGGCTCAACCGAAACCATCGCTCGACGTGATCTATCACGCCAGCGTCGAGGTACGCGGGGTGATCGTGTTCGGCACCATTCTGGTGATTCTCGTCTTTCTGCCGCTGTTCGCGTTGTCGGGGGTCGAGGGCCGCCTGTTTGCACCGCTGGGTGTGGCGTACATCGTGTCGATCCTTGCATCGTTGTTGGTCTCGCTGACCGTGACGCCGGTGCTGGGCAGTCTGCTCTTGGCAAGACAGATCGAACGTCAAGGGAAACTCGCGCGAGAGAAGGCTGGTGGGATCCAATCGAAGCCTGACGCGCAAGCGAAGGATCCCCTCGCATCACCTTCGCTTGCGCGTCAGGCTTCAATTGGTCTGTCCGCAGGCCAAGGGTCCGCGCACGGCAATGACCCTCACAACGCCGACAGTTTTCTGCTCCGCTTCTTGAAGCGAGCCGTCTCGCCGGTGATCCACTTCAGCATGAATCCGGTCGGTTTGAAGCTGATTCTGCTGGGGGTGTTCTCCGCCATCGTGGGAAGTGCCGTGCTCGTGGTGAGCCTCGGCACCGACTTTCTGCCGCCGTTCGATGAGGGGGCCGCGCAGGTCAACATCGTGCTGCCGCCGGGATCGTCGCTGGAGACCTCGAACCGCGTCAGTCGCATGGTGGACAAAGCGTTTCGCAAACACATGGCGGCCGAGAAGAGTGACGAGTGGCGAGTGGCGAGTGGCGAGAAAAGAACTCGCGGCGAAGGGAACGATTCACCTGCTTCACTCGCCACACGCCCCAAGCCACACGTCACACCACCCCAACACAAAACCCACGGCCGC
>JBBPIS010000248.1:0-7164 GCA_038040225.1 Planctomycetota bacterium | reverse complement strand
CCCTCACAGTCCACGACCCCGCGGGCTCCCGAGGGGAGGTTGGCCAGCAGTCTGCGACGCTCCACCTGAGTCGTGAACACGGGCACGTTGATCGCCCCTGGAACGTGACCCGACTCAAAGTCGCGAGGATAGCGCGCGTCGATGACCACCACGCTGGGATCGCTCAACGATTTCTCCAGCTCGGGGATGGTCAGCTTGGGAAGGAACGAGGGGCGATGTTGCTGCACGACCGTGCGTATGGCGATTTGATTGCGGACGTATCCGTCCTCTGCCAGAGTGTGCCAGACGACGGTCAGGCAGACCGCAACGCCCAGAATCATCCCGGCCATTTGCCAGTTGGAGCGAACGGCATTTCGTCCCGCACGACGCCGGGAGGCTCGCTGCATCAGCCCCACCAGCACCAACAGACCGGCCGCGAGTGCCAGGTTCTCACCCGTACAAATCGCCTCAACCTTGAGCATCGCCGCCGACGGTACCTGATCCGAGATGTACAGCCCCACGCCGTCCCATCGCGCGAGCACGTCGGCGACCGGAATCAGCTCGGGCTTGTGCGGCGCATCGACCACTTTGGCGAGACCGTTTTCCATCCCGAGAAACAGGATCCAGTGGTTGTAATATCCGGGAGAGTCCGGTGTGTTGACGTGCAGGATGATGGGCGATTGAGCGGCCACCAGATTAGCTCGCGACAACCCCGACATCGCCAGTGCCTGCAAGCCGTTGTCAGTGACCGCCAGCGACAGTTCCTGAATCGAACTGCCCGACATCTCGCCGATGTACTTCATCTTGAGCAGAGTTGGAAACTCAATTGGCTTCCCGTAGGCATGCAGGGTCGCATAGACGCAGTAGATGCCGCAGTACGATCCTGACTCGGTGCTGGCATCCGGGATTGACTCATCGACGGAGTCGGTCGGCTCCGCCGCAAATGAGGCCGATTCCATCGAACAACACGACAGCACGAACCAGGCGATGCAGGTCAGCCATTTGTGCGACTTCATTCAAATCTCCCGCTGAATCCATCCGCAATGGAGCAAGACCTCAGAAAGTGAGCGCCGCCCTACGACACATCGGCGGCGCGTATCCGCCACCAGAGGAATCCCAGAACACCGGCGATGGCCCCCCACGCCCACTGCACCCGACTCTGGGAGCGGCGTGTCGGCAGCTTGACCTGTTCCAGCGCGTTGACTGTCGGCTGGTTGATGTTCAGAACCACCCGACCACCGCGATACGCATATCGGATTGATTCTTCATTCGGGTCATACACATTTGAATTCTCGGGGACCGGCAGCACCGGCTGAAACGCCGTCGGCGAATGGACGTCAGGACTCAGGTTCCAATCCTTCAGCCGGCCCTCAAATCTTTCGTAGGCTTTTGTTCCATCCACCGCTTCCAGCGTCCGGATTGTCTCAAATCGGGTGATGACGTGTTGATCTTCGCAGAGAGCCGTCTCGATGCCGCGAACCTCATACGTGATGGACTTGATTGCCGCCGTGGGAGCGAACCCGTAGACCGACTCAACCATCATTCGATCGTGCTTGAAGCGGTTGGCATTGGCCGCATCAGCAGCCTGGACCGCGCGCAAACCCTTCATTATCCCCCCCGCCTTGAGATCGACCCACAACCGTAGCGTGTCACCGTCGGAGCGGGTCAATTCGGCGAAGTCTCCGGCTTCATCGCGTCCACTTCGGAGGGTGGCTTTATTCAAAGAGGGCGAGCGAAAGACGTGTGCCAAGGAATGTTGGGTATCGACATTGTTGACATGGCCGAATGGGACTGCCGCTTGTGCGAGAAAATTGATCGCCCGTGTTTGTTCCTTCTCTCTGGCGACCGGGGAACCATTGACGGCACCGGGAGCATTGGGACGTATCCCGATTTTCTGCTGCGGGTAGTACACTTCCAAAACTTGACCGTCACAAACGTAATTGAACTCATTGGAGAATCCCTCTGCGGGTCCCCCCAACGGGAATGTTCGCGCGAACACCACGATATTCCAACGGTCATTGTCTCGAAGTACCTGACGTTTTTTGGAGGAATCGAGACGCTCTTCAGTTTCTCCCACTCGCCGGTAGTACGTTTTTCCCTCAGTCGTTACTGAGAACTTGTTGAACCGCGAAAATGATTGCTCGTACCGAGTGAGAATCTCATCGGGGGAAGGTGGGCTGGCAGAATTCACGCCAGCGGCGAAGATCAGAACAATGTTGGCGAAGGCTGTCGCAACGCTCATGATGCTCAACCTCTCCCCTTGGCAAATCGAATGGAAACGAAAAAGCTTCCGGGACTCATTTCGTCCCCGGAAGCCTTCTTGTAAAAAAACTGGCAGCAAATGACCCGACTAAGTCCATTGGCGGTCATTGCACCTGTGAGGGCCGAGGAGCCGAACTTGAAGTTGCGCTCGCAGAAGACGGACCGGGAGCACCACTTGTGGGCGTGCAATCGGTGGACCATGTGTAGTCGGTCATGAGCATGCATCCGTTGTCGCCCTTGCAGCTACTCACGGCATTCATCGTACAAATCTTGTCTTTGGGACCCGTGAACGATTTGCACTTGGTGTAGAAGATCTCACAGGACATGTAATTCGCCTTGCTGCCGCAGTTCGGCGTGGCGATGACGTTGATGTTGCAAGGGACCGCCCCTCGTGTTTGGACCGTTCCATGCACTTGAGGAGCCGAAGCCACCAGACCAGCCGCAGCCACAAACGCCGCAGTCAACACTCGGACACCGGATACAATCGTCAGTCTGTTCATAGCATTGGCCCCTGCAAAAGACGGACACATTCAGAAAACGGGCACTGGGATCGCCCACGAAAGTGCGGAGATGATCGGCATACCGAAGGTTCCGGTCAAGGCACGCGTTGAGGATTTCCCGGCGTGGGACGATTTTGCTGACCCGCACCGGCTTGTCTTACCCATCCTGCCGTCAGAAGGCTCCGATCACCTCGCCCCCGTGCCTCGTCGCCAGCGGGCAGAAGGTGTTGCCGTTGTCGATGTTCTCGCTGAGGAAGTGGACCGAGCCGTCTGCGAACAGGAAATGGCAGCCCCCTTCGTGCAGGCTGCTGTAGGCGTTGGGATGCTCACCGTTGATGTGTTGATCGGTCGTCAGCAGCGGGTCACACCACGAAATGGGGTCGTGATGGTTCCCGATCAGGTTCACCGCCCAGATCGAACCGATGCGGCCGACGGAGTTGTTGTCGATCCTCGGATGAACGAGTCCATCCCAGCTCCGCTCACCGGCCGCGATGGTGTTCGACATCCCATCGGTCAGGTCGCTGGTTCGCGTGGAACTGTTGAAATAGAACATTCCGTTGCCGATGTCCGACAGATCCTTGTTTGAACCGAACATGCCGACGTAGTTCGACTTCGCGTGGCCTCCCTTCTGCTGGTTCCATGCGGCACTGGCATCGCTGGGGCAAAGGTAGAACGGCAGCACCGTCTTCGTGAGCGTCGTCGGGACCGTCGGCGCGTTGCCTCCGTCGGGGGCCAACTGCTGGTAGAGCGAGACCTGATCGAGAAACGGCAGCGCCATCGTCCCCCACGCCCAGCCCGTTTCGTTGGTGATCGACGTCAGCACCAGATGGCTGAACGGAAAGCAGCCGTGCGTGTCATGGTAGTTCTGCAGCGCGAGGCCGATCTGCTTGAGGTTGTTCCGGCATTGCAGACGTCGCGCGGCTTCGCGGGCCTGCTGCACGGCGGGCAACAGAAAGGCGATCAGCGACGCGATCAGGCCCATCACCACCAGCAGTTCGATCAGCGAGAAGCCCCGATGGTTCGTCAGGTGTTTCCGCATCGAAGCGGTCTCCCACTCGGTCCTGGAAGTTGTGTTACACGGGATACTGCTCAGACTCCGCCAATTCGTCGAGCATCCGAATCGTCGCCTGCAACAGTTGCGGCAGGCCCTTGCCAGAGACCGAGCTGATCTTCAGGACGGGGCGACCGATGCGTTCCTCCAAGAGTTCGGCTGCGGCATCGGCGTCGGTCAATTCACTCTTCGTGATCACGATCAATTCGGGGCGGTTGGCGAGAGCTTCGTCGTACAACCGCAACTCCTCGCGGATTTGCAGGTAGTTCTCGACCGGATTGGTCTGGTCGTCGGGACTCGGTTCGATGAGATGCACCAGGACTTTGGTTCGCTCGACGTGCCGCAGAAACTCGTGACCCAGGCCAATTCCCGCGTGAGCCCCCTCGATCAGTCCCGGAATGTCCGCCATCACGAACTGCCGGTCGTAGCCGACTCGCACCATGCCGAGGTTCGGGTACTTCGTCG
Source organism: Planctomycetota bacterium (assembly GCA_038040225.1). Classification (GTDB taxonomy): domain Bacteria; phylum Planctomycetota; class Planctomycetia; order Planctomycetales; family Planctomycetaceae; genus Schlesneria. The sequence goes on along the minus strand of JBBPIS010000248.1, from coordinate 2,907 downwards.
TGAACGGGTAATTGGCGATCTCGGGAGTCGCCCGAGACAAACGGCTGAGCAGCGTCGACTTGCCCGCGTTCGGTTTGCCGATCAGTCCGACATCGGCGATGACCTTCAACTCCAGCGAGATGTCGCGTTGTTCGCCCGCTTCACCTGGTCCGAACTCGTGCGGAGCCCGGTTCGTCGAGGACATGAAATGGACGTTCCCCTTTCCGCCATCGCCTCCCTTGGCCACGATCACTCGATCGCCGTGTTCGACCATGTCCTTCAACACATGCCCGCGTTTCAGATCGCGCAGGATCGTGCCGGTCGGGACACGGATCACCGAATCGCCGCCGTCGCGCCCCGACTTGAGCGTTGACAGGCCGGGTGACCCCGGTTCGGCATTCCAGTGCCGGACACCGACGAGATGAACGAGGCTGCTCACGTTTTCATCGGCTTCGATGATGATGTGACCTCCCCGTCCGCCGTCTCCGCCGTTGGGCCCGCCGCGGGGAACATGAGCCTCCTTGCGGAAGCTGGCAGAACCCGGGCCACCGTCGCCCGCCTTACAGAAAATCGTCACTTGGTCTACAAACATAGTGGTCGGATGATAGCCGATGCTCGATGGCTGAGGGAGTCACTCACCGCGCGATCGTCGGGCGATCAAGGCATCGGCATCTGCCGGTTTCAAATTCCTCGCCCCGCTTCGTTGATCAGGGCGATGTAGCTCAGCATGACACGGAAGATGATGAAAATGATCAGCGCGGCGACGCCAGCCCAGATCAGCCAGGCGAGCGCGGCGGTCATCGTGCCCAGGCTCCGGCGAGCCTGGTCTTCGAGTTGCGGGCTGAGCCGTTCAAGTTGCTCGGGGACGGTTCCCGTCGTTTCGCCGACACGCACCAGTTCCAGAAACTCGCGCGGATACAGGCCGGTCGCATTCAGCGTCGTCGTCAGGTCTTCGCCTCCCCGGATCATCGTCAGCACTTGTGGAATAGTCCCGGTAAACGCACCGTTGGCCGTCGCCTTCAGACTCGATTCGAGACTCGGTTCGATCGGCATCCCCGCCTGTTGAGTGAGCGCGAAGGCCCACGAAAACCTCGCGATGGCAAACGATCGCAAACAACCTCCCACGACGGGAATTCGCAGCAGCAGCGAATGAACAAAGGAGCGGCCTTTGAATCCTCTCATCAAAAGTTGATAGGCGACGAAGGAAGCGAACGCGGTCCCAAAACAACCGCCCAGCCAGATCAGGGCGCCGGTGGTTCCGGTCAGCCCCAGTCCCAACACGTCTGTCGGCTGGCCACCTTGTCCCGTGGCGATCCAACCCAGAATGGCAATCAGCCCCGCCACGATGAAGACCGCCGCCAGCAGTTGAAACACCGGCCAGGCGATCGCTCCCAGAAACGTGCGACGCAGCCGGAGCAGGTTGTCGTAGTGATCGGCCAGACTGGCGAGCACCTCGGGCAACGAACCCGTCTGCTCCGCAACGCCGATCAGGTCGATCATCAGTTCGGGGAAATGCTCGGCATGGTTTCGCATGGCGGCCGAGACATTGCCCCCCTTCCGGATTTCATCGACGATCTCCTTCGATGCGAACCGCAGCGTCGGGTTGAGCGACTGCACCCCCGCGACCTGGAACGCCTTCAGGATGTTGACCCCCGAATGCAGCATCGTGCCCAGTGATCGACAGAACGTCGCCAGAGTGCCCCAAGACAGTTGCGATCCAAACAGGCTGGTCACATTCATCTCCCGATCAGATTCCGCATCCGGCGAACCAAGACGAGGTTATCCGCCACTCGCCGTCGTTCGCTCGTTCATTGCATGGGAGGCATGGTAGCATCGCGCGTCGGTTCGTTCTCTCTGCCACTTCAGGAATCTCACCATGCTGCCAACTCGCGTTTCGTCTCTTCCGGTCATTCTGCTCGGCGGCCTTGTGCCGGCGATGGCTCTGGCGGGAGTGCCTCGATTTGAGGCCAAGGTCATCGACCCCATGATCGGCAACGTCTGCTACGCCGTCACCAAGGCGGACGTTAACGGCGACGGAAAGCTCGACATCGTCGCCGTCAGTGAGAACCGGGTGCAGTGGTACGAAGCTCCCTCGTGGACGAAGCACATCATTCTCGAAGACCAGACCGAGCCCGAGAACGTTTGCATCGCGGCTCACGACATCGACGGAGACGGCAAAGTGGACTTCGCCATCGGTGCGGGTTGGATCAAGGCGAACAGTGGCACGATTCAGTGGATCACTCGCGGTGCAAAGCCCGACGACAAATGGAGCGTCCACATCATCGGCAAGGAAAAGACAACACACCGCATGAGCGTCGCCGACGTGCTCGGAACCGGACGACCTCAAGTGGTGGTCTCTCCGCTTACCCGCAGCGTCGAGGGCGCAGCGGGTGTCCGCGTGCTGGCCTTTGAGATTCCGAGCCAACCCAAAACCGATCGCTGGCCGCTGACGGTGCTCGATCAATCGGTGAATCGCATGCACGCCCACACGCACGCCGACTGGGATGGAGACGGAAAACTCGACTCGGTGGTGGCGGGCGAAGAGGGAGTCTTCCTCATCCAGCGCAAGGGCGAGACCTTCACGAAGACACTGCTCGGCACGGGAGCCAGCGGCGACAAGCCGGAACTGCGGGGCGCGGGCGAGATCAAAGTCGGCAAACTCAAGAACGGAGGCCGCTTCCTCGCGACGGTCGAACCGATGCACGGCACGAGCGTCGCCGTCTACCTCGCCAATACCGATGGCTCGCTGCCGATGAGGCGTGTCGTCATCGAAGAGACTCTCAAACAGGGCCACGCCGTCTGGGCCGCCGATCTCGATGCGGACGGCACCGACGAACTGATCGTCGGCCATCGCGAGGCAGGCACGGGCTCGGTGAAGGGGCCGGGCCTGTACGTCTTCTCCAGCGACAACGACACGGGGACGAAGTG
>JBBPIS010000247.1:0-7225 GCA_038040225.1 Planctomycetota bacterium | reverse complement strand
GTTGAAATTCATTCTCTAGCAATGAAACTTCCTGTCCCCGATATTTACCTCTGCCAAAATCGGAGTCTGCATAGTCAATTCGCACACGATGGGTTTGTCCTGACACCGCGACGATTGTGCCGGTCCAGCCGACCAAGAAGCCCGTGTTCTTCACTTTGTCTCCAACATTGAACTTTCCAGAAGCGGAAGTGGTCGATGCTGTATTGCTTGCTGTATTGCTTGAAGAAATTGCTTTGAGATTTTCCTGATGCTGCTTGTGCATGCTTACTAACATTTCATCTCTTTTTGCATCGGCACGGGCAGCAGCATCAAGTGTCTCCTTGTGTTGCCGTTCCTTTTGTTGTTGTTCGGCAATCCGCTCTTCTTGGTCGAGTTTCAACTTCTGATGTTCGATCTGTTGTGCAATCTGCTGCTTGGCGATGTCGATCGTGTGCCAGTAGTTGGCCAAGACGAGGCCGATGGGGGCCATGAACATGATCGATGCGGCGACCAGAATGCCCGCCTTGGTGGCTCCACTTGACTTGGCCCACCATGACTCGGGGGGCTGCGGGAACGTCAGTTCGGGAACCTGATTGGCCAGAATCCAGCCGGAGGTTCCCAGCTTCCAGACGGAATCGGTCGAGGCGAGTTGTCCGCCTTGGGCCAGCGTCTGCAACGTCGCGAGGGAGACCGGACCCATCTGTTGACCACGACAGTTGTAGTGCCAGTCGAGCGCTTCGGGATTGCGGTCGGTCCCCGCGAAGCCTTCAGGGAAGACCTCGGGAATTGTTCCAGCGGCCACCCACTGACGGCGGTCCAACGATACCTCGTCGCGCGGATTCAGGCGACCACGACCGCACATGGAAACGAGCCGCCCCACATCGAAGGGGCCGCGCACTTTGCCGTTGATCCGCACGTAGTAATGACGGGGAGGTGCAGTGGGCATGGGATTGCTCCGAAGTAACGAACGATCTTTCCTGACTCTGTGATTTCAAGGTTTCGGTAGTCCGGACCCTTGGTCCGGGCAGATGATGAACGGACCAAGGGGTCCGTTCTACGCCAAGCAGGTCTCCTCCACTATCCGAGTATCCTTTTAGTCCGATCTTCCTGCAAACGAAATCTCGTCAACTCGTGGTGAAGGCACGGATGACCAATACGACAACCACGGCGGCGACAATGGCCGCCAGGATGGCCATGCCCGCTTCCGTGACTATGTACAAAATCCGCTGCTGGCGGTACTGACGGACCAACTCGGCTGTCTCTCGCGGGAGCGATCCCCGGCCGAAGGAGTGGACGGCCGTCTCCAACTGTTGAATCTCGTGAAGCGGTCGGCGTTGTTGTACGGCCTCTTCGAGATCGAACACGGCCTGCTGATAGTTGGCCAGCTTGGTGGCGAGTCGCGCCTGTTGCTGGATCCAGTTGGCGATCTTGCCGATCGTGGCGGACACCTTCTCGTTGAGTTGCCAGTCCGACCGACTGCGCTGGATGCGCTCGACGAGTTGCCGCCATTCGCCCAGCACGCGCTGGCAGGCGGCCACGTCGGCCGTCGTGCGGACTGCCACCAGATCGTCGGTGCATTCCGGTAGCAGATGATTGATTGCCAGCGTCACGAAGACGGGCTCCAGTTTGGTCGAGATGGCGCGGGGCACCGGTTCGCTCCAGGGTGTCTCGGCCCATTCGCTGACGATCCCCTCCATCAACGCCCGATCGGATTGCGCGACGGCAGTTCGTCCGAGTTCCGCGAGTCGGTTCAATCGTGCCAGTTCCAGTTCCCGCAGATCCTGCTTCCAGCAGGGGGCGAGCGTGTCGCGTTCGGCGATCTTGCGCAACACTTCGATGCGTTGCTTGAACGGTGCGCGCGACAGTGCGAAGCGCCGGTGCTGGCGCATCAAGGGCTTCAAGGTCTCTTCGATTTCATAGGCTTGATTGACGAGATCGGCCGCTTCGAGTTTCAGTCCGTACGCGCGGTCCCAACCGTAGGAAGCGGCCAATTCCTCCCATTCGTCCCGCTCGGTGAAGTCGAGCAGTGCGGCGGTGTCGAGCAGGTTGGGTTCCACTTCGGCCAGTTTGAGCGCCTGCGATCGAAAGCCCTGTTCGATCATCTGCTGACAGCCGCGCAGGCGGTCGTTCAACTCGCGACAGGCGGTGGCATAACGGCCGGCCAGTTCTCGCACCTTCTCATCTTGTGATTGATCGGGCGAGTTCAGGTAGGCCTGGATTTCTTCAACGGTCTTGCGATACGGCAACATGGACGGTCACTCGTTTGTTTTTGAACCCGTTAGTTTTGAGTTTTTTGGATCGGTGTTATCGCGGTACTTGAAAACATCCACACGGATGTCTTTGACGATGAGAGAAACCCGAAAGCCGCGAATGCGGTAGACGGTCGATTGGTCGGCCGGATCAGCAGCATTCGGCACCCGAAGTTCAAACTGCAATTCGCCCTTGGGTAGCAACTGCCAGACCACTTCGACATTCGGGGTTCGAAACGCGGTCTCATGCCGGTAATGCCCTCGGGAAAGAGCTTCGATATGTAGATCGCTGAGCAACACGTCGTCCGAGGGGAGCAACTGTTTTTCCTTACCGAGCCAAATGTTCAAAGGGCACTGACAGTTTGGCTGCTCCAACGAAAGCTCCAACGGATGTCCGCTGGGGGGCTCCTTTTTTTCGGGATCGGCTCGTAACGCAATTTGCCACGGATTCCCCTTTGTCGGCTGAAATTTCAGAACGGTACGACGAAGCTGCATCAACTCGTCCGCGTTCCCCGTAGCCAGCAAATTCCACGACTTGGGGAACGGCTTGGTATCCGCAGTCGTCAACGCCAACAACTTCTCTTTTTTGTCGGGGCCGTAAAGCGCCCAGCTCTTCCCATTCTGTGGATCAAGTTGCCCCCAGTGGTAGTTGTCGGGACAGCCCAGTAACTCGACCGTGCCGGTGTCATCATCGAGCCAAGCGGCTTTTTCCAAAGAGAACTTCGCAGTTGTTTTCGGAGGATCGACATAATTATTGACCTCGACGAGGTTAGCCAGAACTTGCTGTTGCTCTGCGCGTGTGGCGGCGCTGTCCCGGCGTATTCTCACTTCTCGGTGGTTTTGATCGTTCAATCGTTTTTGCTCGGCGAGTTTTTCGGCGAGTCTCACATTCTCGCTACGGACGTTTTCAAATTCTTTGCGAGGCACGGTGGGCTCAGATTTCTCCGCCTCCTGCTGCTGCGACGCGCCATCGTCTTTGCCTTTGGGTTTCTCTCCCATAAGCTGGTTCGGTAAAGCAGGCGGCTTTTCGGTGAGCGATTCCTTGCGCAGTTGTTTTTCTTTTTCACCCGGCTCTTTCAACACTTTGTCATTCTGTGCCCCATCGTTTGTCTGGTCAGCTTTCGCGGGCGGCAAGGCCTTGGCGATTGGTGTGTTTGTCGCTTCGGGTGGTCCGGTCAGGCGCAAGGCGAGCGCGATGCAAACCGTCACGACGATTCCCGAGACCAGCCCTCCTCCAAACGAAACCGGCCAGGGAATGGAACCGCCGCTCATTGGCGCTGGCATTGGAAGATGTGAGGTCAGTGGCGGTGGTCGTCGCGCGAATGCCGGTTCCTCGGCGGTGTTTTTGGCTCGGGATTGCAGGCCGTAGGATGTCCCACCTTCATCGGGTTGGTCGTCCGGAACCGATTCAAATGTGACGGATACCGCCGGACTCGCGCGACGGCCGGTGCGAGCGACCTCCACGAGTTCGTCGGGGGGAGGTTCGCCAAGTGGTGATCCCAAGTCGATGACGAGGGCCTGTGGCAGACGAGTCGCCTCCTTGTGCTCAGGCGATCCCGACAACACGCCTCGCAACCGATACGGTTCCGTCCCGGAGACACCTTGAAAGTATGTCGTGAAGGTGATGTCCCAGCGGCTCGAACCGGGCAACAGTGCCAGCGCCTGGGCGAACAGCGACAGCAGGTCGGTCCCGAGCGTAAAAGCCACGACGACGGGGCCGGTACGCCGCGCGAGGTGACTGGCGACAGCCCCGGCCCAGCCTGCATCTCCCGTCAGTTCCTTCCAGCGACCACAGACGCGCGCGGGGTCGTTTCCCGAAGGCAGTCGAACGGCCGAGGCGGGTTCTCCGACAGTTCCATCCCACGCGGTGGCTAACAACCCCGATTGACTCAGCAACCACGCGGGGCCAGCCGGCGGAAGACTGTCCGCCGAGACGGCAAGATGATGGACGAAATAGTTTGAACGATGCGTGTGATCGAAACCCGCGTCGCAGGTGCGGCTGAGCACCTGCCAGGCGCGCCCACCGACATTCACCCGAGTATGCGACCAGGCGACCGGGCTGAGTCCGGCCTGCGAGTGCCCCGGAGGAAACACTCGCCGATAGACACTCAGGGATTCGAGAATTGTGCGCAAGGGAGGTGGCATCCCCGCTGTGGCCTTGACTGTGGAGTATCCGCTGGAGCCGGGCAACAGACCGCGCGGAGCCGACGTGTATTGCAACTCGTAGATCACAGCTTCTGTCTCCGTCGAACGAACACCTCTGCGTCAGGATTTCCAGCAGTCACGTCGATTTGAGTCTTGGCAACAGACCGGAAACGGTATGCGACAGTGCATGAGCGAAGGGGACAGAGACCCAAACGGGAGCCAAATCCTTGGGCCGGACGCAACCCTGCCCCTCACTGTCCCACTCGGGCCGCACACCCGTGGCCGAGACGGGAAGGAAATAGACCTGTGTGGACAAGCTCTGCGCAGCGGCGACGATTTCGGGAACGAATCGCTCCAACAACAGCCGCGTCTTCTCGGACATGCGGAGGATGCTCGGGATGTCGATGGCGTGCAGGCCCTTCTCGCCAATGGGTGTCCACGGCTCTTCCGACCAGAACTCTCCCAACACGGACGCCCACAAGTCGGCTTTGGTCACGGCGACGAACAGCGGACGATCCACCTTCGCTTCGCGTCCGAGGCTCAGTTGCGTGCGAATCCGCTGCGCCACCTCGCGCAACACCGTCTCCTGCCGTCCCGCGTGTTTTGTTGCGGGGGGGTGACGATCGGGATTCGCCCGTCGCAACACGTCGTTCAGTCGCGGGTCTTGGGTCGGGTCGTAGAGAAACAGCAACAGCGACGACATGGCCAGATGCCGCGTGCTCTGATTGGAGAGGGTGTCATTGCCTGGCAGAAAGTGTTCGCCCGCGTTGTCGTACAGGCAGCAGACGCGCGCCAGCCGACTGCGCTGCTCGGCGCGCGGATGCCGCTCCGTCGGTTGCACCACGAACGAGAACGGTTTGGCGTACTGAACTTTCTGTTGGCCGAAATTGACCTCGCTCAGGAGTCCCCCGCCGTACACGGGAGTCTTATCAATCAGTGCTCCCAGCGCGGTGAGTTGATCTGGAGTTTGACTCAAGAACAACTTTTCCTCGTAAATGTGCAGCAGTCGATTCGCGGCCGGGTCCACGTCCACAAACTCGACGCCGAAAAGTTTCGGGAGCATTCGACGCAACGACCAAGTCAGTGCTCCCAGGTAGTAGGACTTGCCGCAGGTGGGTGTCCCGATGATGGAGACGAGGAGCGGTGGATGTTCCAGCATCGCCCTGGGCAACGGCAGATGGCAGTGGGGACAGGCAATTTCTCGACAGATTTGTCCGCGCGGATCGAGTGCCTCGCCCGTCAGAGTGAATCGAGCCGGTAAGAATCGCCGTTGCGCACTTTCTCCGAGTAGCGGATCGCCCAGCAGTTCCTGATGCTCCGAAATCCACAGCACCTCATCGGGGGAACAGCGCGACCAGCAATGCAGGCAGGTCAGTTCCTCCTGCAAAGTCAGTGTGTCGGTGTTGTCGTCGAGCATAGACATGAATGGCCCGTTCTTCGCGATCCACGCTCGTTCTAGGAGAGGCTGCTCTGAGATTGAAGCAGTCGTAACTGCTCATACCCAATCTCGTTGACAAGGCGCTGCACCATTGCGGCGAAGATCGGAATGAGCAGCACCCACGTCAGGCAGGCCAACGCCAGGCCCGGCATCAGAAAGACCCGCGTTGCCGTCGGATCTTCGCGGGCGGCGCGAGTCGGATCGAGCCGTTGCAGTTCCTCGATCCGATCCATTGGCGACGAGCTGTTGTCGTTCGCCACCGGGATAGCGCCGGAATTCCGAACGGACGACGAGGGAGAAATGGTCAGGAACGTCACGGCGACCCACGTCACGCACAACGCGGTTGAAACAGCAATGCAGACGGCAATCCCGAAGGCAAAGCCCACGGGCATGACGCCTCGCAATAGCAGTGCGGCGCGGACTTGATTGATCCGTCGGCAGAGTTGCGGGTAGACGATGAAGTTCCACCAGGCCACGTTTACAAATGGAATCAGTGCAAAACCGACCGCCTGCCCACTCGAAAGGTCATCGTCGTTGAGACGCGGCAGTTTGCCATGCAGCCCGGTGATCCAGAAGAACGTGAACAGCCCGCCGGTCGCATAGTGCATGAACAGCAGCACACGCACGGGAAATGGAATCAGGATCTGGTTGGTGAGGGAAGAAGGGGGCGCTAGATGCGGTTCCGGAGGCCGGTCAGCATGACGCGTATCTATCTGAGAAAATGGAGGGGGCGAGGCAGATGTCTCGTGCTGGCCGATCTCGCTGAGGGGAACCCAAGTCTTGCGATCTTGAGATACGCGATGAAAGCGGTTCAGCGTTCCCTGAGTCTTCATCGCCAACAGTTCTTCTTGACGATAAGGGCCTCGCACCTCACCACGTTCGCGCAGATACCACTGACCGGACATCGCAACTCTCCAGCCCCATGCTGCCTTCCATTGAGACCACCAGACCTGCTCATCGGAGCAGAATCGCTCAGGCAAAACAACACAAGCTGTTTGGGAAATAATATTCGGAAAGCCGGCTGGGTGGCCGGGTCAGAGCGAAGCGATGGCCCGGAATCGCCGGTTTTGGAGTCTTCACGCTGCGAAGCCAATGTTGCCGTCGCCTTTCTCAGGAGATCACGTGCGCAACATTTCTCGGAAATGTGTCGGCGTCACGTTGGCAACCCTGTGGAACGCGCGAGTGAAAGCACTGTGGTCATGGTAGCCGCAGGCGAGGGTGGGCAGATCGACGTCACTTTCGTTTTGGCTTCTTCAACGCGGTCTTCTGCTTTGGCAGCGACTTGTCCGGTAGCAGGGCCATTCGCAGTTCGCTGGTGCTTGGCAGCTTGCCTTGGAATTCCTTTGGCAGCTTGTCGGTGAGCTGGTACTCCGCGACGCCGATTGGGTTCGTCTTGGTTTTTTTGACGAGAACT
>JBBPIS010000246.1:0-7245 GCA_038040225.1 Planctomycetota bacterium | reverse complement strand
AGCTCGACGACCCGGTCGTAAGCATCCTTGTACGCTCCGGCATTCACGATCTCCTGGAGCTCTTCCATCGTCAGATTTTGGATGCGCACATGCCACTCCGGCGTGTCGAATTCGGCGCGGTTCTGAATGGCGCGATAGGCATTGGTGTTCACGACAGGACGTCGCGGCGCGGGAGTGTCCGGCTCCGCCGACGGACTGTCACCGATCAGCGTGACGTACTTGCTCAAACTGGGCGGCCACGGCTCGACCGTCAACACCAGCAAGAGAATGCTGTCGTCGAGAGCCAGTTTATCGGAGAGCTTGCGGAAACGGCGCGCAAGACCTTCCGTTTGCGTGACATCGACCGTTGTGCAATCGAAGAGGAAGACGCCGCGGCCTTTGAAAGCGATGACGAAATCGAGCGCCGTCGGCAGATCGGCATCGGTCGGAAACGGGTCGTTATAGGTCTGCGAATCGAGACCGTTGTCATCCCAAATCAGCAGCGCCCGTGGCGAAGCAGCCTGAGAATGCTTGTTCAACAGCTTCTTGTAGTACCCGACATCCTGGTCCTGCACGACCAGCAAACGTTGTTCTGCGGCGATGGCAGACAGGACTTCCGACTCGAAGTGGCTCATGATGGACCTCAGGAATTCAGGGGCACAGTCGATGCGCGGCTGCCGATGTTCACAGGGCGTCCGACGTTCATCAGGCTTTGCAGATGGCGGAACTGATCGTAACTTTCCAGGCACGCCATGACGTCCGCCAGCCGGTTCCGCAAGGCCGTCTGTTCTGGTGGCGGGTCATCGAGTTTCCAATCGCGCAGCATCGGTAGCGCGTTGAACAAGGCCGACGTGACCTGCCGATTCGATAGCAGCTTCTTCAAAAGCTGCGGATCACCCTCCAGCAGTTCCCACAGAATCTCGGCCAAAAACAGGCGACTGGACCAAATCGATCCCGGTGGCAACTGTGGCAATCGTTCGAGCAGGTGCAGCAGGGCCGCGCCGCTGGTTCCGAGTGGATGCTCGACCACTTGGCCGATCAATTCGGTGGCAATGACGCGCCGCAGGCTGTATGCGTCTTCGGCTTCGACGATGGTTTCGAACCCGGGCCACAAGTCGTACTTCAGGTGCGGAAGAAACAACGGTCCCAGCGATTCCGCTTCGAGCAGCTTGTGCAACGTGCTGCGCGTCACGAATTCCAACACCAGGCTTCCCAGGATCTGAACGCTGGGCTTGTGTTGGAAGTTCTGTGTGACGGACCGCGCTCCCTCGCGAAACGTGCGGGCCGCCAAGTCGGCCAGCCAAATGTCGCCGGGACGGTGTGCGGTGAAGTCGGTATCACAGAGGCGGAGCGGCCACCAGACCGCCCGCGACCATTCCTGAATGACCTTCTTGTCCTGCAGTGGTTTGTGCTTCCACTCCGCCAGAAACTGCAGGCCATTCACCAACGCCACCATCGTCAGCACCCCGCGACCGGTGATGTCGAAGGCGTCGGTCGGTGTGATCAGCACGCGAAACGAGGCGATCTCCGCCGCCAACTCGCTCAGCCGCCGTGCGCTCTCCGGGGGCGTCGCGGCCGCCGCGGTCGTAACTTGTCGAAAACGCCCGCGCAGCGAACTCTGCACGTCGGCCTCTCGAACGAACGCCAGCGATTTCGGAAACCAACCCAGCGTCTGCTCGAGACGAATCCACTTGCCGACCGGATTGCGCATCGGCAACACCAACCGCGTCGATTTCGGGGCGTGGGCCATCGCGCGGATCGCTGCCAACCACGCATCGGTGGCGGTCGCAACCGCCGTCAGATCGTGTTGAAACGTGCGAATAGTATCGGCCAGGCCCGCCATGGAAATTCCGCGATTACGAAGGCTTCGACGACTCTTTCGTCAGCGAATATTGACGAATCTGTTCGATTATTTTCAGACCATCCTGTGCCGGAGCATGGTCGCGTTTCATCATCAACACCGTTCGCCAGCACGATTCAGCAACGGCGAGGGCTCCCTGTCTTGCCGCGATCAGTCCCAGCAACATCCAGCAGCCCGGGTCCTTCACGCGCAACTGCACCGCCATGCCGCATTGAGTGAACGCTCCGACAGCATCTCCCTGTTGCAGCGCCCGCAGCGCCCGGTTGAAGAGCAAGTCGGGCAACTCCTGCAACACGGCCAGCGCCGTCACGTCTTCATCGCACGAAGGACATTGCCGGGCCGCCTCCGACACTTGAAAGTCACAATACGGACAGGAATACATGGCGTTCGCTCCCGCTCAAGCTGCCGTGAACCGTGGTTCGGAAAAGGGAAAGGAAAATCATGGCATCGGTGACAATGTGCGATTATCCCGGCAATCGCGGATCGTCATGCCTCACCAATCTTACCCCCGCCTCCGGGGACCGCCGACGTCTTGCCCATCAGTTCCTCGACCGCAACCACATGCTGCCGATAAATCGTCAGGACGTCGACTTTCGAGGGATTTCCCCTGGTGAGATCGCAGGTGGCGAGTTTGCGGCGGGCCTCCGCCAATTCCGACCGCGCACGATCGAGCGTCGGCGACGGCGCGGATTGTCGCACCTTGGCTGTCAGGGCTTGCTCAAGCTCATCGATCGAGGACTCGACAAACATCTTGAGAAACTGCGGATCCGGCAGCGTGTCAAAATCGATTGGTCCCCGGACCATCGACTGCAAATCGTCGTGGATATTCTCGACTTGCAGGGCAATCCGCGACCAGTTAGCCGAGTCACCCGCCTGATACGCTTGGCGCGCCTCCTGTTCCAGTAGATCGAGCGTTTGATCGAGCTTCTGCTGTTGGAGCGCCGGCTGTTTGCGGATGGCCTCGGGCAGCACTTTCCTCGCATCGCTGATCAGCTTGTCGAACTTGGCTTTAGGTGGGAACATGTCCTGAGACGTCATCTGCCGTAGCGAGAGCTTCAGTTTCTTCAGCGACATGGAGATCTGGATGCGCTCGGGGTGTCGCGCGTTGAGAAGTTCCTGAATGTCCTCGATCAGCCGCCCGCCTTCGGCGGCGATCCGCGACTTCGCATCGCCGTCCGGCATGTTTTCGAGTTGGCTGTAGAACTGGGCTTGCAACTCCTGAAAATCGGCCGCCAGTTCGGTACTTGAGGGGACGACTTCTTCCTTGAGTTTGATCTCCTGTGTTTTGGACATCGATTTCGCGGGGACCGTCGCTGTCACCTTCATGATGTAGTCGGCGCTAATTTCCAGTTTCAACTCCAGGCGGCAATTTGCCGGGACCGATTCGCTGAAGCCTTTCAAAATGAGGGTGCTGAGTTGCACGTCCTCCTGGTAGAGGTCGATCGGAATCTCGCGGAGTTCCTCGACGGTCACAAAAGCCCTAGTGTGTTCATACGGAAGCCGAACCCCCTCGGCGGCCATTTCGACGAGTCGCTTGTTCGTGTCGACACTGATGGGCCGCGGAAGTTGCGGCGGCGGCGGGGGCGGGGGCGGGGCCGAGTCGGGATCATGCTGGATTTGAGCGGTTTTGTGGAGCAATTGCCGTCCGTCCGGTGCCTCGATGAGGATCTCCAGCGTGTGCTCCTCGCCGTCCTCGTTCAGTTTCACTTTCTGAAAGAAACCGCCGTTCGCGCCGGTGGTGGTCGTTTCCTCCTCCTGTCCGCCGCGAATCGTCACGACACAGTTCGCGGGGTCTTTCAGTTTGTCGCTGGGGACCACGCGGCCGCTGACGGTCACGGTGGTCATGTCCGTGCGTTCAGGGATCCGTTCGAGGAAGACTTCGCCCTCTTGCTTGCCCCTTTGCGAGGCTGCCATTGCAGCGCCGACGGCGACGCTGAGATCGATGATGTTGTCGTTGATCACCGGCTTCTTGCCGAATTCCTTCTCCAGGCGTTCTTGAATGGCCGGAATGCGGCTGGAGCCGCCGACCAAGACCAGGTGGTCCAATTCGCTCGGCTGGCAATTCGCTTTAGCGAGCACGTCGCGCGTGGCCTGGATGGTTTCTTCCAGTTCCTTGTCGATGAGTTCCAGGAACCGCGTCCGCGTGATGGAATACGCCAGCGAGACCGCTTTGGCTGGCGTGGAATCGTCGCGAAACACGCTCGGCAACCGCACCTCCGCCTTGGGCTTCGCACTCAAGGCGATCTTCAGTTGCTCGGCATGATGCATCAGACTGGCCCAGCGGGCGTCGCGCTCGGGGTTGTCCTTGTCGATGTGGAGCAGGTAGCCCTTCTTTTCCAGTTCGGTCAGCATGTCGGAGGCGATGCGCTTGTCGAAGTTGTACCCCCCGAGTTCGCGGTTGCCACCAAACGCCCGCGGCAGAAAATTTCCCGCGGTCCGTTGCACCAATGTCACGTCGAAGGTTCCTCCGCCGAGGTCGTACACCAGCACCATCATCTGATCGCTGTTGTCTTCAAAGGTGTACGCCATCGCCGCGGCAATCGGCTCCATCATCAGTTCGACGTTCAACCCGGCGAGCTTGCCGGCTTCCTTTGTGGCATTGATCGCTAGGGCATCGAAGTACGCGGGATGTGTTACCATCGCGAAGTCCACCTTCCCGCCCAGGGCCTGCGCGACCATCTCGCACATGCGTTCGAGAATCTTGGCCGACACCTGCACGGCGGACCACTCCTCGTCGCCCACGCGGAATTTCTCTTCCGTTCCCATGTACTTCTTGGCGAACCGTACCGGGATGTGACCTTGTGATGCCAGATCTTTCGCATCGTCCCCGACGATGAGTTCGCCATCGATCATGCACACGGCCGAGGCTTGCGTGAACCGGCCGACGTCGTCGGCGATCACGGTCACGTTGCCGTACTTCTCCCCCTTGTCGGGATAGTCCCCTTCGACTGCCACGACGCTGTTGGTTGTTCCGAGATCGATTCCGATGAAATGCATGGTTCATTCCTGACATCAAGTGCAGTGAGACAAGGTGTGTCGTGTATTCCGGTCCGAGCAGGCAATGTTGGGAGCGTGGGTTGCCGCGAACGCCACGGCTTCAAGCGGAACGATGCGGCGTTTCCAGAATGACGACCCCGCGCAGCAAGCAGCGTTCGCCGCGAAGGACAACCGGCTGCTCCATGTGCCAGACGATCGGTTCGGTCAGCTCCGGATTCTGACGGTGCCCGCGGACATCGACCAGCGGCTGCTCGTTTGGAGAAAACGGCTGTCCGGTCAGATCGCGGATTTCCACACCGTAGGGCTGGAGCTCATCGAAAAGATTGGCCTGCACGATTTCGAGCCGGTCACGCATCTCGACGATCCCCGTTGCGGCCGAATCCGCAGCCAACCGTGAAAGCTGGAACCACGTAACGGCCAGTGAGACAAGCAGCTTGTCGGTGCGTTCGCGGTGGACGCTGGCCGCCCGCGTTAGTTCGGCCCGCAAGATGTTCACGGGATTCACTTCCGTCGAGGAGTACCGCAACGGTCGCTCGATCAGTGAAATCGGAAAAATGTCTTCCAAGGTCGGCATGGTGTCGTTTCCTGGTGCAATGGGCTTCGATCAGCGTGGACATCAGCTTTCGCATATCAGGGGTACGGTTCACAAGTCATAAATCTGCTCTTCCTGGCAATTGGGGGCAAACAATTCCAGGAGTCGTTCCCTGGGCAGATGTTGCCGTTCTCCGAGGATCATCTCCGGACTGGGGGGGAGCCTCCGGGCGATTTCGGTGAGGTTACGGACCGGCAACGGCAACTCGGGTTTTTCCAACGGAATTGCTTCCAACGCCTGGAGCGCTTCTTGGAACGCTTTCGGGTCCAATTCGTGCTGGGTATGGACCAGCAGTCGCTCGCTGATGAAATCGGCCGTCTGACTGGTAATGTGTGTCGCCCGCGCGGTGTCGAACGCCGTGACGGGACGGCCATGCACTTCCCACGGAACGCCCGAAGTGATCTTCTTCGTGGCATCGGCGTGGATTTGATTGAACTCGCGTTGCGAACGATCGGGGTTGATGTCCAGCAACACGAAGATATTGTGCAGATAGGGATTCTGATCGCGCATCGCCGGCCACGGGCTGGTCACCGTCAGCGGCGGTTCTTCGGGAGTTTCAGACATGGGGCAGACTCCATAAATAACAAGGATCTCTTCCGTCAGAACATGTTCAGGACGTTGGTAATCACTTCCGCCAACTCGGCGCTTGGAAACGAGATCAGCAGCCGCTCGGCTTCGCGTAGATGCCGCTGGGCGCTGTCTCTTTGCGCGAGCCCGCAGCGCATCTCGGCCACTCCCAGGAAGAAGAGTGCATCGCGTTTTGCTTCCGAGGGCTTCTTCAACGAACGCAGTGCCGTTTCAAACAGCTCTTTCGCTCGGGAAGCGTTGTTATTTTTGAGCGCTGCCTGGCCTTCGTTGAGGCACCGCGTGACCTGCGGGCTGCCTTGCGAGGCCAGTTGCCGTGCGGCCGAAATGGCCGCCCCTCCCAGTTCCGTCGGAACCTTCTGGTGCAACTGTTCTGCGCGCGCAATCGCCGCTTCGCACTGGGCGATGTCATCCTTGGTGAAGTGCAGCATGGCACTGGTCGCGTGGGCCGCGGCGCTCGAAGCGAATCGGGCGAGATAGGCTTGGCTCACCCGCGCCAGGACGGCACTGTCGTACTCTTCCCGGACCCCCACCATAATCGCAGACGCCGCTGCATCTTCGTATTGCGTAGCCGCCTTCTGACCCCCCCGTTCGAAATCGTGCGCGCAGCCATATTGCTGGGCGGCATCGACAAGATACTTCACGCAGGCGGCCGCGTTCGTCTTCGTGACGCGGTTGGCTTCTTTCGTCAACAGCAGGCCGTGGTGAAAGTAAAAGTCGCAGAGCGCCGCCGCCGCCGTGAAGGCCTCCATCGGAGAAATCTGCGGCCCGGACTTCGTCAGCGGCTTCAGCTTCTCCGCCCACGTTTCATCGGTCCGAAACCGCGCTGTTGCCTGAGTGAACGTGCCGAGCCGGTCCCTTTCTGCCACGGTGACGGACAACCGATCGGCCAAGGCTTGCACGTACGCCGGGTCGAGCTGCAGATAGGCTTCAATGGCGGACCGGACGTTTGCAAATTCCAGCTTCGTCAGTTGGTCTGACACATCGCCGACAACCCGCGTGTACAGCTCCGCCCGTGCCCGGGCGATCAGATCGGCATCGAGATCGGACGACAGAATCAGTTGCCAATGGTCGCGCGCGATGAGGTGATGCTTCTGCCAGGTGTCCTGGATAATCGTCTCGTGAACTTTGATCAAATGCGTCGGCAATTGGCGACGGAATTTGTTGAGATCGATCTTGATGAGCTGTTGGGCCAGCATTTCTCCCTTCTGTTGGGCTCGGAGCGTCCATT
>JBBPIS010000245.1:0-7336 GCA_038040225.1 Planctomycetota bacterium | reverse complement strand
GTGATTGATCCAAGTACCCCTGACACCAAACTGGGCGACATCCTACGTATTCCAAAGAATAGTTCAAGCCAATTCTGCGCGTTGATGCGAAGAAAAACATGATTCGCAGAAGTTCGCGCGTGACGCGATGGAGGACGAGGCGCGTTGCTCGACTCGCTCGCGCAGGCAGTACGAGTGAACTGCGCGAGCAACGCGCGCTCGAATGATGCCAGCGCGGACATGAGCATGATTCGATGCCGGCGCGGCTTGCGCGATGACTCACGCGACGCGCATCTCGCGTCGTGCAATCAATGCCACACCGGCGCATCGTTCATCCCCGATGAAGGCCATGTTCATCGGAGACCTGTGCGACGATGATCGGTCATCGAGTGCGATGAACCTACAAAAACAGGCATTTGCAAGCACGTTGACCCGATGAGTGAACTTGGCCCGCAGGTGCTGCTGTTCACTTCATTCCATGCGGCGAGTCACCGTGTGAGGGTTTCGCACACGATGTGATTCCTGGCGTTCTCCCTCGCGATCCGCTCGACGCGATGGAGCGCATGCCACGTCAGGTGTTGTCCGGCGCGTCACCAAAGAGATGCGCGAGCCGATGTGACATGATGATCTCATCGCCATGCCATGATCGTCGCACGCGGGGTCCGTCACTCTCCCGCAAAAAAGTTTTGCAGTTCAGTCAACTTTCGCGCCGAGATCCCGCAAGACGGAGCGCATGTAGCGCAGACTTTCGCGCGCAATGAACTCGGCTCCCGGTGAGTAGTCGAAGACTTCGACCGAAACCCAGCCCGCGTAACCCGTGCTCAACAGCGCTTCAAAGATCGGATGATAGTCGGTGCGTCCCATGCCGGGCCCGAGCAGATTGTCGTCGTTGACATGGAAGTGACCCGTCACGTCGGCATGACGCGCGATCAACTCGGGAATCGGTGTCGTCTCGCTGAGCATCGCCTTCACATCCTGATGCAGCACAAAATTCGGATGGTCAACCAGTCGCATCAACTCGACGGCCTCGGCGCAACTGTTGATGAAGTTCGTCTCTTTGGGAGTCAGCGGTTCCATCGCGATCTTCACACCGCGTTCGGCCAGCACGGGCATGGCCTTCCGAAACACTTCGGCCGCGCGATCCAGTCCCTGCGCGCGCGTCGTTCCCTCCGTGAGATTGCGCTGCATCGGCGAGCCGAAGACCATGACCGTCCCGCCCAGGTCACCGCAGGCTCTTCCCAATTCAATCAGATAGTCCGCCGTGGCCCGGCGCACGGCAGCGTCTGCCGTGGTGAGATGAAGTCCCTCCGTCTTGGCCAGCAGCCAGTGAAGGCCGCAGATCGTCAGACCGTGTGATTCGGCGATCGCACGCAATTCGCGACGCTGGCCGGCTGCGACATCGGTGATTCGCGAGGCCAGCGTAAACGGAGCGAGTTCAATTCCCGTGTACCCCGTCTCGGCCATGAACCGACACTGGCGCTCCCACTCCCAATCGACGAACAATTCCTGACAAATCGCAAACTTCACGGTGACGTCTCCTCAAAACAGAACGAATCGTTTCCAGTGAGCCACCACATCGTGAAGTCTTCGCGCCGCCAAGTCGAGCCGACGACGCCCGACTTGTCCGTCTTTGACCTCATACTCTGTGGCCGCCTTGGAACTGGCGAATCAGAGGGAGGAATAGTCGCACTGGGCCGTCCGGCAGTTTCTGCCGGTTGACTCGATACTGTCGATTCTTGCGGCAGAGTACCGTTTCGGCAATTCAGGAGGTCTGCGTTGTGAGGGCAGTGGTCACGAGATGTTGCAGAGATACTCGACTTGTCCGACCGATCATGAACCCCGAAGGGACCAGCTTCGACAGTGATGGCAATTGATAACGTCAAACGCACTCACTCGAAGTCATCTTCGATCAAGGACCGGCCCGTCTGACGGGCCAGCGAGGAGCAGGCGCGACGGATCGCGACGCGCTAATTTGCGCGTTTTGGCTCAAGCAGGATGGGTTTGCGGGCCGATCTCAGAAGAAATGAGATTGGATTCCGCGCGCACACCTTGAGAACTTCCGTGATTAACCGCTTGAACTTCGCCGTTCTGACAGGGACAAGGACAGATCGATGAGACACCCAGCCTGGATAATCGTCGCCGCGAGTTTGTTGGCGCTCGCCAGTGAGACCCGAGTCGAAGCCTTCTACTGCGGAGCGGCCAGCGCACGATGCTGTCCGTCCGACGCCTGCGCTCCCAACGGCAACTACTGTGCGGCCAAGCGCTGCTGCGGTACCCGCTACAGGACGGTGCGCGAAACGGTGTACGAACAGCAGACGATCAACTGCTGTCGCACCGTCTACGAACAGTGCTGCGAACAGGTTCCCGTGACCTGCACGCGCAACGTGTACGAGACCTGCTATCGCGACGAGTGCTACACGGTCTGCAAGCCCTGCTACCAGACGTGCTATCGCGACGTCTGCTGCACGGTTCGCAAGCCCTGCTTCCAAACCTGCTACCGCGACGTCTGCTGCACGATTCGCAAGCCCTGCTACCAGACGTGCTATCGCGACGTCTGCTGCACGGTCCGCAAGCCCTGCTACCAGACGTGCTATCGCGATGTCTGCTGCACGATTTGCAAGCCGGTCTACGAAACAAAGTGCCGCGAAGTCTGCTGCACGACCTACAAGACCGAAACCGAAACTTGCTATCGCGACGTCTGCTACACGGTCTGCAAGCCGGTCACCGAATCCAGGCAGGTCGAAGTTTGCACGGGTGACTGGGTCACGGAAGTGAAACAAGTTCCCGGTCCGGTCTGTGCTCCGTCGTGTGCCGTTCCCGATAGCTGCTCGACAAGCGGCAGCGGGTGCTGCCAGACGACTCGCACGGTCTGCTGCAAGCGTTGGGTGCCCCGCAAGGAGATGCGGACGGTCTGCTGCACCCGCATGGTGCAGGAAGTTCGTCACTGTCAGCAGCCATACACCGTCTGCCGCCGAGTTCCCGTCACCTGCATGAAGCAAGTGCCGTACACCTGCGTCCGTTACGAACAGCAGTGCATCACCAAGAAGGTTCCTTACACGACCTGCTCGTGGACCTGTGAGACGATCACGAAGAAGGTTCCTTACACGACCTGCTCGTGGACCTGCGAGACGATCACCAAGAAGGTGCCCTACACGACCTGCACGATGACTCAGGAAGTTCGCACTCGCAAGGTGCCCTACACGACCTGCCGTCAGGTTTGCGAGACCCGCATGGTGACCAAGACTCACTGCGTGCCGCGTCAGATTCAGGAGACGAAAGTCGTCTGCGTTCCTCGCACGGTTTGCCGACGAGTGCCGGTGCAGACCTGCTGCCCGACCGATCCGTGTGCTCAACCAGGCTGTGCCGCTCCGGCGGCTGCCTGTGCGACCGGTGGTTGTGCCAACTGACACGCGGCCGATCGATGACCAATCAAAACGGAAGCCGGAGGTGAGTCGCGAAGATTCTCCTCCGGCTTCGTCATTTCTCGGCCAGCAGGGGTGTCGAGGCTAACCGGATCGCGTCGTCCAGCCGTGCAGATAGATGTCACCATCGAGAACTTCGACGGTGGAGGGATCGAGCCGCAGTGCTACACTCATCTCGGCCAGGCCCTGCCCGGCGAGTGGCGACGGAGCGGCCGCACCGCCGATGAGCTTGGGCGCGATGAACGCATGCACTTCATCGATCGCGGCCGCATCAAAGAAGCGTCCGAGAACCCGACCGCCTCCCTCCACCAGGACGTTGGTCAGCCGTTGACGGCCGAGTTCACCGAGCACGGTGCCGAGATCGGAATGGCCGGTCGAATCTTCGGCGACCACCAGCACCTCGGCACCCGCAGCTTGCAGTGCGGCGCAGCGGTCTTCGGGAGCGTGTCGCGTCACGATCACAACGGTCCGAACGTCGCGAGCCGTGCGGACGAGTTGCGACTCCAGCGGCGTGCGGGCCGTCGAATCGAGCACGATGCGGATCGGAGTTCGCGGGCCCGGCGGCCTCGCTGTGAGCAGCGGATCGTCGGCGTGCACCGTGCCAATGCCGACGATGATCGCGTCCATGCGGCCCCGCAGTTGATGCACGACCGCGCGTGACGACTCATTCGTGATCCAGCGAGACGACCCCGTCTTCGAGGCGATCTTGCCGTCGAGTGTCATCGCCCACTTGGCATGCACCCACGGCAGGCCGGTCGTCGCCAGTTTGGCAAACGGTGCGATGAGTCTTCGCGCGTCGTCGGCCAGTAGTCCGACTTCGACTTCAATGCCCGCGGCACGCAGTTCGGCGATGCCGCCACCGTTGACATGCGCCGCCGGATCGACGACCGCCACGACCACGTGGCGGATGCCGGCGGCAATGACGGCACGAGTGCAGGGTGGTGTCTTGCCGAAGTGGCAGCACGGTTCGAGCGTCACGACCAGCGTGGCGCCTCGCGCCGCTTCGCCCGCCGCGGCGAGGGCCATCACCTCCGCATGAGGTCCGCCGAATCGTTCGTGCCAGCCTTCGCCCACTACGCCGCCACCGTCAGCGACGATGATGGCTCCCACGGCGGGATTGGGTTCGACGAAACCGATGCCTCGCCGCGCGAACTCAAGCGCGCGACGCATGGCATCTTCAGCGGTGGCGACAGCCAATGACATGGCGATCCGAAATCTCAAATCTCAAATCTGCAACCCCAAACGAATCCCAAATCCCAATGTCCGAAATCCCAAACGACCCGACTGTAGATGGTTCGTCTCCATAATCTTGTTTGGAAAATTGGAGTTTCTGTCATTGGGATTCGTTTCGGATTTCGGATTTGAGATTTGGAGTTTCTCGTATCACTGGCCGGGCAGCCACAGCTTGCTGCCACCGGACGCGGCAGCGGCGGGAGTCTCCGGCGTCCAGACGCCGCTCGAGATCGCCGCCGACACGCTGTCGGCGGTCACGATGCTGATCGCCTCCCACGGCGAGGGGAGACCGACCGATTCGAGCATCCGTTCGACGTAGCCGCGCATCTGCGGCACCTTCGGCGAATAGTAGTTCACGAACCGATCGAGCAGTGGCTTGAGGGCCGGATCGTCCGGCTCTTCGAGTCGCAGAGCCAGCTCGGTCATGTCCCAGTTCCAGTGGTACTCGAACGTCGACCCCTCCTTGGGGGCCTTCGCGCGCGCGGCGTTGATCCAGTCGAAGGCCTCGTCGCGCCGGCCGTGTCGCGCACAGAGTTCGACCAGCGCGCGGTGGACTCGCGGCAGATCGACTTCCTGTTCGCAGGCCGGTCGCGCCAGCGCGGCCTTCAGCACGTGGTACAGGAACCGGTTGTGATGCGTCAGCAACGCGCGGTTGACGACCGCGTTGAGCTGCGCGTCGGTCAGTCGGTCGATCGGCAGCCGGTGCATCTGCAACACCGACTGGCCGCTCAGCGACGTCTGCTCGTCCACTTCGAACTGCGGCAGTGGTGCCAATCCCAACTTGGCCAGCATTGGGTCGAGATCCAACTCGTGCTGCTGCTGCTGGCAGTGCGCATCGAGCACGTACACGGCGGCCGTGAGCGCAACCCGGTGTTTCGGGTCGGCAGCGGCTTCGCGCGGCGAGTGGCCTCCGAGCGCCTTGAGACTCGTGTTCGGCCACGCCTCGTCAAGCACGTGCCGCCACTGCTGATCCTTGAGGTTGCGGCTGACGCGGACCGGAGTCCGTTCGGGCAGCGTCCATCTCCAACGCAGCGGCTGCGATTCGGCGGGAATCGAGCCGGTGACTTCGGGCTGCGGCTTGTCGGCCCGCCATTGCATGATGCCCGCTGCGGCGGCTTCGACGACGGATCGGGCGTCGTCCAATTCCGGACCGCGATCGCCGCTGAGGAACAGCGTCGGCGGCTCGTTCGCATCGGGTATGGCATCGTAGATCGAAACGTGAGACTGCAACCGGGGGAGCGATTCGAGAGTCAACTGCGTGAGATCGCCATCGGTCCACTTGGGTCGGTCCAGAACCTGATAGCCCGCGACGGGCGAGTTCGGTTCATTGGCCACCGATGGGGGGAGGGCGACTCTTTGAAGCCGGGGCTGTTCGTCCAGAACCGTCAGCAACCGACCGACCGACTCAATCTGACCTTCGTAGGTGCAGATGTCGATCACGTCCTGCGTGGTGTGCCGGTCGAACAGTTGCGCCAGCGTTTCGCATTCCACGGCGGTGGCAACATCTCCATATAACTGAGCCGCCCGGTGGAGTGCTTCGGCGGCGGTTGCCTCGTCGCCATCCCACGCGCGGCACAAGCCGGCGGAATGCCACACCTCGGCCGAGTCGGTCATGGAACGGCTGAGCAGCAGGAACAGATCGGCCGCGGTGCTCCAACAGCCCACGGCGGCGTACTTCTGCGCCTTGCGGATCTCCTTCTGCTGTTCTTCGTTCCCGTTGATGGAGGGGAGCAGATGAGTGCCTCGCAGCGGATACGGGATCCCCTCGTCGCCATCGAACTCCAGCAGTTGCACGAACAGTTCCTGCCGCCGCTGTTCGGGCGAGAGTCGCAACGCCAACGCCAAATGCTCGCGCGCAGCCATCAACAGGTGACGCTGAGCGAGGATGGCCGCCATGGTCGCGGCCAGACCGCTGACCATCGTCGGAAACTTCTTGGCGCCGCGCTGAAAGGCCCGATGAATCGACTTCTTCGCGGCGTCGAGGCCATCGGCCTGGAAGATGGATGTGGCCAGCAGCACGATCGCGAACTCATGATCGGGCTGGTGTTCGAGCAACGCGCGCAACACGTCTCTCGCCGTCGGCGCCTCACCCAGTTCGAGCAGGATCAGGGCGCGAGTCGTTCCAATCCACGATTTCTCGGGAAACTTGCGGGCCAGGTTGTCGAGCTGCTGAAGGGCGACGCGAGGTTGATTCCCCTCGGACAATCGTCCGATTCGTTCCATCTCGTCGGCAATGTTCTGACAGCAAAACTTCAACTTCTTTCCGCTGCCACAGGGGCAGGGATCGTACGGATTGAGCGGCATCGGGCCGATCCTTCTTCAAGATGTCGTGTGTCTAGCAGAGACCGGCCGATGGCGATGCGAGCCGGGACGTTGGTCGATTCAGAGGGGCCTGCCAGAAAGTCACAAGCCGGGCGGCAGTTTAGCAACACGGCGTGGGTTTGACAGGCATGCCGCCGCGGACCGGAAACTTCAAATCCCAAGAACCAAACACCAAACGAATCTCGAATCTCAAGGCAGACAAACTTCAAACGGCCCGAACGGAGAGTGGCTGCGCAGCCGGGCGACCGCCTTGTTTGAGGCTTCCCGTTTGCGATTTGGAATTCGTTTGGTGTTTGGCACTTGAGATTTGGATCTTGCCGCGGGTCGCTCGTCACCTGAGCCCCGGAGTCACATCAATCGCGGCGCTTGTGCCGTTGCCG
>JBBPIS010000244.1:0-7394 GCA_038040225.1 Planctomycetota bacterium | reverse complement strand
GAAACTACTTCAAGCATTGCGGCTACCGCTACACCTGAAATGCAACCGCTCTAGACTCATCACAATGGAGACGTCACGCAGGGATGCAAGTTGCGATATCTACGCCGGGATGATTGGACGTGTCTGATGCTCGATGGTGGCAAGCATGCAAACAAAGAACTACTCATTCGATCATACGGAGACAGTTTCACGGTCGGGCTGGACGACTCTCTCGACGTCGATTGGTCGCTGGGTAAAAATTTCAAGTGGAAATCCAAAGCGGCCGAACAACTTTGGGGCGAGGTTCATCAACAAGTCATCGCACTGCACGCGGTTCCGTTGGAATTGTTCTCCGAAGATGAACAACGCGAATTTCGGCGGATGCTTGGCGAAGCCGTTGCGCTCGCATTTGAGGAGTCCGCAAATAGTGCGAACAGTCTGCTCAAGTTCGCTGTTGAGTTCGTGACACAGCGAACTCGTGGATTCATTCTCAAGGGTGCGACCGTCTGTTCGTTCTTGGTGATCTTGGTTTCAATCCTGAGTTGGTCGGCTCTGGAATTAAGAAAAATCAGTCCTTTCACACTCGTGACGGCCGTTCCCAGCGTCGGCCAAGATGACGCGAAGTTGGAAGCGCCGAAACTGAGAACGGGCGACACTTTCAGCATGATCGTGATTAGTATGGGAGCGGGCGCTCTCGGTGCATTGCTTTCCGTTTTCTGGGGGCGCGTCCCACTCAAGCCCACGCTCACGAAATGGCTGATCTATTGTGAAGGCGCAAGTCGCATTGGGATCGGCGTGATCAACGCCGTCATTGCGGGGATGGCAGTCGAACTTGGGTTGCTGCTTCCAATCGCCAACAATCTTGAAAAGGAACTTGAAGGTGTGATTTTCATCAGCATCATCGCTGGACTGAGTGAGAGGTTGGTTTCCTCATTCGTCGACAAATTTGAAAATCAGAGTCCGACAACTCCCCAGCCAGTAGTCGGAGAACCGCCTCCCAAAGACGATAAGGTTCGCAGTCGAAGTGGCAAACCTGTCCCTCCCCCGAAACGGACTCCCCCGAAACGGTCTTCCCGGCAATGATCTAACCACACCAAGACGGAGTGGCTGGAGTCGACGATTCGCTCGACCCAGCGAATTGTGAGGCGGCTTTCTACTTGTTTCGGCTGCTGGCGGTGAAGCGCCGACCATAGCCGTACCAGCCACTCCGGGAGACGTTAGACCTTCGGTTTCACCTGCGAGCGTCCGGCGGCGGCTTGGAGTTCTTGCGCCTGGCCCCACCAGTAGAGGATCAGACCCACGATCGCACCGGCGACGGTCGCGGTGAGGACGGCGGCGGCACTCTGCGTGAAGGTCGAGTTCTCCGCGGCGGCTTGAGTCGTCAGGACCAGGCCGATCACGCTGATGGCGAGGCCAAAGGCGTCGGAAATGATCTCTCCGAGGCTGAACCCCATCCGCATCAACACGACCAGTTTGCCGAGCACCAGTTGCAGCGCGTAGCTGACGACTCCCGCCGTCATCAGCGCGAAGGCCAGCCAGTGAAACGTCGGGAACGCCAGATTCTCGGCCACCACGTAGATCGGCTGCAGGACACCCGCCGCGGCCGTCTTCGCGCGCGGATCCTTGTCCAGAGTCTTGGCGAGTTTCTCCGCCGTCTCTTTCACCTGCTCGGTCGCCGAGGATTCGGGGGCTTTTGACGCATCGTCCTGAGCCGGCGACTCGGTCGCGACCGGTGGTGACGTCGTCGGTTCGTCCTGGGCCAGAGCAAATGTCCCCAAACTGAAAACAATGGTCGCAAGGAGAGATCGCAGGATCATGATGGCTAGCCTCGGGTGGGTGGTGTCAGTCGAACGGGGGATGCACAAAACACACACGTTGTCGTTCGATCGTCGGAACCCGGTGGACTGACCTGACTGTCTCGGCAATTCACTCGGGTTCAAACCGCAGAGAGAGGATAACCACTCCGCGACGGTTTGCGTACATTCGTCCCCGCTCCACCGCGTCTCTCGCAGATGCGGATCGTGAGTCGGACTGGAAAGCCTTCCCGCCATCGGGTCCAATCCTCAGGCCAATCCCTCGTCGCCCGAACGGAGTCTGAACTCATGACCGAAGCCGCACCCTCATTGCCCGTCGCCGGAGCCGACTCCACGACGTTGTTCGGTCATCCGCGCGGGCTGTTCCTGCTGTTCTGCGTCGAGATGTGGGAACGGTTCTCGTACTACGGCATGCGCGCGTTGCTCGTGCTGTATTTGATTGCGGTCGTCGATCCGCAGCCCGATGCGAACGGGTTTGTGAACCCGGGGCGAGGCTGGTCCAAGGCCGAGGCGAGTGTGTTGTACGGCTGGTACACGGGGCTGGCCTATCTGCTGCCGATGGCCGGTGGAATCATCGCCGACAAGCTGATCGGAACGCATCGTTCGATGGTCCTGGGCGGCGTCCTCATTTCTCTCGGACACATCGTTCTCGCCGTATCGGGCCTGGGCGAGTTGGCACACAACGATCTGGGGATGTCGCTGTTCGTGTTCGGTCTGGTCCTCATCATTCTCGGGACGGGACACTTCAAACCGTGCGTGTCGGTGATGGTCGGACAGCTCTATGGCGAGAAGGATCCTCGCCGCGACGGAGCGTTCACCATCTTCTACATGGGGATCAATCTGGGTGCGTTTCTGTGTGCCTTCGTGTGCGGAACGCTTGGAGAAAAGGTCGGCTGGCATGTCGGATTCGGTTCGGCGGCGGTGGGGATGATCGCCGGATTGGCCATGTATTTGATCTGGCGTCCCAAGTTCCTGGCGGGCGTGGGCGAATCCCCCTCGCCGCGCGGAGCGGCTCTGACATGGCTGTGGCTGCCACTGTCGATCGCCATCTCGGGGATCGTTGCGTGGTTGTATGCCAGCGGATTTTTCGGAGGCTTGCAGCAGCGATTCAACGCGTTGGGTGACAGCGCGAATCTCCTGATCGGCCTCATGCTGCTGGCATCAATCGTGGCGGCCAGCCTCTTCACACTCAAGCAATTGCCCGAGGATCGCGGTCCCACGGCCTCGATCTTCATCTTCCTGACCTTCAACATTTTCTTCTGGCTGGCGTTCGAGCAGGCCGGGTCGAGCATGAACGTCTTCGCCAACGAAAAGACCGACCGGCACCTCGGGGGATGGGAAATGCCGGCCACCTGGCTGCAATCGGTCAACCCCGCCGTGATCATCTTCATGGGGCCGCTCTTCGCCGGACTGTGGACGTGGCTCGGCAAGCGCCGCATGAACCCGAGCCAACCCGCCAAGATCGGCATTGGTCTGATCCTGCTGGGAATCGGGTTCGGCATCCTCACCTGGGGAGCGTCCACGGCGGTTGAAGCGGGAGCCAAAGCCAACCTCCTCTTCCTGCTGTGGGCCTACGTGTTTCATACGCTCGGTGAACTCTGTCTCTCGCCAACGGGATTGTCCTACGTGACGAAGGCCGCGCCGGTGCGATACGTCTCGCTCCTGATGGGGATCTGGTTCCTGTCGAGTTTTGTCGCCAACCTTGCCGGTGGTCTGATCGCGTCGCGGGTCGAGGCCATCGAGTCGGGAAAAATCCAACTTCCGTGGCATTTCGGTGGGCAGGCGGACTTCTTCTTCCTGTTCGTCGTCTCGTCCCTTGGTCCCGGATTGCTGATCCTGTTGTTGACGCCGTGGCTCAAAAAACTCATCGCCGGGCGCGAGGAATAACTCGCCGTGCTTCGGGTCTTTTCTGATAACGATCATGGAGGACAGTGGGCACGCGATTGCCACTTGTCCCACATTTCGCGAGACTCCCTCGTAAGACTGGCCGACCGGGTGGTCGGCGGCTCGTGGGGACGGACACTATTCAACACGGAAGGAAACGAAGACATGCGACGGATTAGTTTGGTGGCAATGCTGGCGATGGGGCTGCTCGGCGGCGCGGTGGGCTGCGACGGGGGCAAGTCGGATTACAAGAAGGCGGACGACCTCAAGAAGGCTCCGGCCGTACACGACGAGCACGGTCATGGTGAGAAGGGACCGCACGGCGGCAGCATCGTCGAACTCGGCGAAGAAGAGTTCCATGCGGAGGTCGTGCTCGATCACGATGCTCACACGCTGCGGGTGTTCGTGTTGGGCAAGGACGCGAAGACGGCCGCGCCGACGACGGCCACGGAAATCACTGTCGCCGCCGAAGGGAAGGACGCTGTCACCCTGAAGGCCGCGCCCCAAGAGGGCGATGGTGAGGGGAAGGCTTCGCGATTCGAGTTGATCGACGAAAAGCTCGTCCACGACATTCTCGAAGCCAAGTTCCTGCATGGAGACTTGCGAATCACCATCGGTGACAAGCCGTACAAGGGACACATCGACATGCACTTGGATGACGTCCATCACGAACACAAGGACGAACCCAAGAAGGACGAGGCCAAACCGGCCGACGACACGAAGAAGGACGAGGCTCCCAAAGATGACGCGCCGAAGGCTGAGGGGGAGTCGAAGTAACTCCCGCCATCGCTCATCGGCAGACTCTGCCGCACCAAAGCCCGGTCGTGAATCGACCGGGCTTTGCTTGTTGACTCCGCCCAGCTTCACATCTCCTCCCGGTCGATGCAGCTTGGACATACGGCCCGAGATGGCTGGCGTTCGCGCCACGGTGCGACTGAGCATGAAGTCACGCCCGCCGCCGGTCCGATAGTCCCCGAGCAGAGATTCTGCGCACGCACGACATCGCGGCGGCAACCGCATCACGGATGAGGGGCAGGGATGATCGGGACCGAAGATCGCACGGACGAGCGAGTTGCCGAACTCGAACAGCAATTGCAGGCCATGCGGCAGCAACTGCTCCAGGCTCAGAAGATGAGTTCCGTGGGTGTGCTCGCGTCGTCGATCACGCACGAGTTCAACAACATCCTGACGACGGTCATCAACTACGCCAAGATGGGCGTCCGTCACAAGGACGCCGCCACGCGAGACAAGGCCTTCGACAAGATCCTGCTCGCCGGGCAACGGGCCGCCAAAATCACGACCGGCATGCTGTCCTACGCCCGCCAGCAGGTCGACCGTCGCGAGCCGATGAACCTCGTCATGCTGGTCGAAGACGTCCTGGTCCTCGTCGAGAAAGACTTGCAGCGGTTCCGGATCAAGCTCGTCACCGATCTTGCCAATCCAACGATGGCCAACGTGAACTCGGGACAGGTCCAGCAGGTGCTGCTCAACCTGATCGTCAACGCCCGCCAGGTGATGGAATCGGGCGGCACGCTGACCATCGGCGTGAAGGCGAACGTCGAGGGCGGCCATGCCGAGATCAGCGTGCGTGACACCGGCAGCGGCATCCCTGCCGAGAAGCTGCGCCGCATCTTCGAGCCGTTCTTCACGACGAAGACCGCCGATCAACAAGGGCAGGGGGGCACGGGCCTCGGACTGTCACTCGCTCGCGACGTGATGGAAGCCCACGGCGGCCGCATCCGTGTCGACAGCGCCGTCGGAGCGGGAACGACCTTCACGCTCAAGTTCCCACTCGTCGCTCAGCCCGCGATCATCTCCGCGAAGCCACTGCAAAAGGTCGGCTGAGGAACTGTGCCTCAATACGTGTTCAGCCGTGGCGGATGCTGCCAGCATCCGAACCGACGCTGGCAGCGTCGGCCACGACAGTGATTCCTGCGTCAACGCGCGTGCTACTCGCTACCCAAGCGTTCGTCGCAACCGTTCGCGGTGATATGCCAGCCGTTCATCGGGAGTCATCTTGGCGAAGTCGGGCTTCTCGGACGGCGAAGCGTTGCGCGTCGCGCCCGGCTTGGGGGCCGCGGGCTTCTCAGCGGGCGAAGACGTTGATGCCGGGATGCTGATCGTCGTGCCGCTGCCTCCGTAGCTCATCACGTTGGTTTGGAGAGTCAGATCCTGTTCGAGTGGCCGGTGCGGCAGAACGCCCAGCTTGGCGAGGACGCTGTGGTAGGCTCGCACGGCTTCCTCGGGTTCGATCACGCCGTCGGCAATCAGGCGCAGGAACTCGATGAAGGCGAGCTGGTTCTCGGCGCTGTTGATCTTCCGGCCGAACAGAGCTGCGCGGCCACCATACTTCTTCGATTGATGCAGCAGTTGGAAGGCATCCAGCGTCGTCCCCGCGGCGCCGCCGAGGACTCCCACGACGAGATGCGGGTCGTACTGGACCAACTCTTCCATCGCCTGTGGCCCGTGGTAGACGATCTTCAAGAATACAGGCCGTCCGGCTTGCGGGACGCCCGCCAGCGTGCGTGCGATCAGGTCGTTGATGAATCCCGGCAGCTTGTCGGCCGCCACAACATTCGGCACGTTCGGATCGAAGACTTCGAGGAAGTGCCGGAAGCCGACTCGTTCGGCCTCCTCGCGGAACTCCTTGTAGCGCTGCAGCGTTTCCAGGTCGCGCATCTGATCGTTGAGGAACGTGACCGAGTACAGCCCGAGGTTCGCGCCGAGTTGCCGTTCGTCCGGCGAACAATCGAGATGCCCGCACTGCATGTGGTCGAGATGAGCCGTGCGAAACGGGCGTGCCGGCTCGGCGTGGACCTTCCCGCCGCGAGGCAGATGGATGTCACTGGCATCGTTGGCGCGGGCGGCCGGCGTGAGTCGCGAGTTCTCGAACAGTCGCTCCTTCACCGCCAGTTGATCGCTGGTGCTGGCCGACATCAGAACGATGTCGACGACTCCCTGCTCGATGACCTGCCGAATCTGATCGCGGTACTCGGCGAGCGTCTTGAACCGGACCTCGCCCTCGTACCGCTCGGGCGATCCGCCGCTGGAGGCTCGCGCCGGCGAAGTGGTCGTTCCGGGCGCGGACATGCCGAACGCCATGTCCGCATCCTTGGCGTCGGCAATGATGAACTCCTTCGAGCCGACCGGATCGGCATGAATCGAACGGAGCTTTTCGTCGAGAGATTTGGCAACGGGCATGTGTGACACCAAGCAGTGGTGGGAGGTTTACTTGACTTTGGCAGTCGTGGCTGGGACAGCCGTGGGAGGTTTGGCTGGACGAAGTCGTTGCGGCGTGTCGGGGACTTGTTCGATCAGTTCATTCGGTTGGCCCTCTCGCTTCTTCAGCGTGAAACCGTCGTAGGGTTGGCCGGTGGCGGTGCGAGCCACGTAGCGCAGTTCGTCGTCTTCAATGGTGATGATCTGGAAGAGTTGCACGCCCTCGGCAACACGACGGAACTCCGTACGCAGCGGCGTACCGAGGTCATACATCTTCGGGCCGCTGACCGAGACCACGTAGACCGTTCCCGCTGCGCTGTGGCCCTTCACGCCGGTCGCCTCATTCTTCACCGCGTCGATGGTGGACGCCGTTGCCAGTCCCGAGCGGGCATAGGTGTGGTCGTGACCTTGCAGCACGAGGTCCACGTGATGCTTGTCGATCACCGGCTGCCACGCCTCGCGCAGCTTGACGTTGTCGCGAGACTTGGCCGACGACTA
>JBBPIS010000243.1:0-7414 GCA_038040225.1 Planctomycetota bacterium | reverse complement strand
GCATCCAACTCAGTCGTCGCAGCCCCAAATTCGATCCTGCCAAAGTTCCCTTCCAGCTTGAGAGCCGTCGCCGGAGTCCCACCCAATTCAGCATCGACATCCGCCCAATGGAGCGAAATCTCTTGCATCGTCGGCACATACGATCCAATGTCGGTGAGTGGCATGACTTTGTCTCCATTTCAGATCACTTTGTCTGCGACTGTTCTGATTCGGCCTGTCCTTGTGGTCACTTGGGATGCGTTTGTTGTCACTTTTCTGCGATTGTTCTTTGCTGGGATGCCTTTGTTCTTTGTTGGAACGCGATTGTTCTTTGCTGAAATGCCTTTGTTTTTACTTTGTCTGCGATTTTTATGACAACAATCGCAGACAAAGTCAAAACAATTCCCCGCCAAGAGAAAACAATGGCAGTTTCTGGCAGAAAAACCGCAATCCGACGAATCCCAATCGTAGGCTGACACAGGTTGCCCCCTTCGGCAACCTGATGTGTCATCAACCCACGAGGTTTCAGTCAGCCACGACAGACAATCAAGCCTCTTCCGACGTCGCCATTCCGGTCGCTGCGGGATACACCCGGTTGCCACTTCGGCTATCGGGGTGACGAAGTCCGAAGAGGTCGATTAGACTGAACATCACTGAGAATCTCTTGTGCTGTTGCACGCGGGTAGCCGAAACGGCAAGCCGTGCTACCCAGCGATGAACCTATTTCCCAGTTTGGTGTCACACTTGCATGGCGCGATCTAGCAATCATATCGACGAAGAACTTGTCTGCATCGACTCCGTGAGGCATGTGCTGAATCTCACGCTTGGATTGACCGTCGGCGCTCCCACAAGAGTCGAACCTGGGAACGATCCACCGGACTTCTGGCTTCAGATTGCAGGAAGTGACATTCCAGTTGAAGTTACTAGCATCATTCAACGAGCAGCGTTCAATCATCAAGCCCGCGAAATGGCAAAGACGCTCAAAGAGCGGGCTCTGGAAGCCAATGTTTTGCATGGAACATATGCACTGAGTTTTCGGCGGTTTCCGCCAATCCCATACCCACGACGCAAGCGAGATAAAGATTCTTACGGTATGGCGTTGGACTATATCGGCCGCACAGCAAACGTCACTGAAGAAACGGAGCTAGACATCGTTAGTGAGAATTCGGGGTATATCGCGATTAAGAAGCTAAGCCCAAATGGGGCAATGGTTGGCGAGATGATTATGCATACCGAGTGGGGTGGCGAATCCCAAGAAAAGATTCGGGACCTAGTGGACAACGCCGCTCGATCAAAAATTGGAAAACTTCGCAAAAACGGCCATTCTTCTCAGGACTCGATCCTTGCACTGTACGACGCATACGCATTCATCACGTTCGATGAAGTTGTCGAATGCACAACGGATCTAGCAAGCCTTGGTGAATTCTCGGCTGTATATTGGGCATCAGCGTTTGCGGATCGTGAGAACTTCACTTTCCCTGATCAGCCAGGGCGTGACGGCGGCTTTATTGCTAGTAGTATTCCAGGGTGGTACGGCGCAAACTCATTGCCAAATCATGCGGAATCATGACGTGTACCGGAGAACGTAGGGTAAAGCCGGGGTCAGGCACTTCGGAAATTCGGAATTGGCCGGATGTAGCCGGTCAACCTCAACAAACCTCAGCCCGGCCAATTCCGAATTTCCGAAGTGCCTGACCCCTGATCGATGCTTCGCGAGGCTCCGATCAATTTCCGCGTTGGGCGGTCTTCGTCGGCATTGGCAACTCGGGGCTGTTGCCCGTGGGGCGTCGTCGGAGCAAATCGCTCAGTTGGAACGAGAAGTATTTCTGGTCGGCGGCCGGACGCTTGTCGCTGCTGGCGTTGGCGACCCAGAATTTGGTGGTGGCCGGCTCGAACAGGACGTTGTGCAGGTTCGACTTCATCGCGACCGGACGGTCCATCAGGTGCAGGGCCTCTTCGGCAGTGAACTTGCCGTGTCCCTCGGCGGCTCGCTTCACGAGTTCGTCGTAGCGCGTTCCGGCCGACAGCAGCACGCAGTCCTTGACCGGCTTGGGCAGCAGCGGATGGGCTTCGCCGGGCGGCACGACGGCGAACGTGTCCCACGACGCCTCCATGCCGACAGCGTCGTTCGTTTCGCCATCGGCCACGACGTAGTAGTACTGACAGGTGCGCGGTCCGTCACGGAAGACGGAGATCGCCTCGTCGAGCGACTTCGCCGTTTCGAGGGCTTCTCGCACGATCAGTGTCATCGGACGACCGTTCCAATGACCGAGGCCGCCGCCCCCCATCTCGCCGATCGAAACGTGCTCGGCGTTCATGCCCGTCACGGAACCGAGGAACCCGGCGTAGGCGACGTTGACCCACGGCAGACGGCCTTCGGGTTCATAGACCACGACGACCGCATGGTCCTGCAAACCCCAATCCGTGGCGTAGTCGAGAACCCGCCCGTGCAGCAGGTTGCCCGTCTTGGTGGCCGACTTGGACAGGGCGAAGCCACTGCAATGGAACAGTTCGGGGATGAAGTTCCCGGCGCGAGCGTCTGCCACCGAGATGCCCGCTCCGTCGGCCAGCCCCTGGATTTCCTCAACGTAGCGCGGCGCGATGTGCGGCTCCTGGAACGCGACAATCATTTCGATGGCCGCTCGCGGCGTGACCTTGATCGGCCCGACTTCGACCAGCGTCGCCTCGTTGGCCTTGTCGACGAGCAGCGTCTTCAGGTTTTGCCGCACGTGTTCCTTGAGCAACGCGCCGTGCTGATAGCCCATCTCATAAGGTTTTCCTTTGAGGTGCAGCACGTGATAGCCGTCGATCTTCTCCAGCCATCCCTGCCCGCAGCGCGCAACGGTTTGAGCCTGCGCGGGACTGATGACAACGAAAGCCAGCATCGACGAGGCGATGACCAGCAACCAGGGGCCACGACGGGAAGGAAAACGGCTCATGAATTGTCTCCGAGAGAAATGAGCGACGGGTTGAAACCAAACCGGTTTGAGACACGGGCATCAGCATAGCTACTGGGACGAGTCATGTCTGCCAGGAACCTCGCCCTGAGCCGCCGCGGCCGGAGTTCATGAGGTCCAGAATCTTGAGTGACCCGACTTCGATCTTGACCCAGTTTGGGGGATGGCTAAGCTCCCGTCGCAAATGTGGTTGAGAGGGTTTTCCAAGGATGTTGAAAGCCTTCGCCGCAGAGCAACCAAGGAGGGTTTTCCATGCGACGCTGGTTCGCCAAATTGACCATCGGTCTGTACGTGAGTGCGTTGTTTCTGGGGATCAGTGCTCACGCGATGAACTTCGGCACGTCCTCGCATCCCGGCATGTACTACTTCGTGTGGGACATGTTCTGCGGCTGGGCGGCTCACGAGTTCCGCTACCACCTCGTCGCCGAGGGTGAAAGCGGGGCGTACTACGACGTCTCGCAAGGCCCCTGGAGCACGTTCACCCCGTACGGTGATCTGAATCGTGCTCAGTACGACACCGTGGGAAATGCCCTGCACAAGATGGCGCTCAACACGCTCGCGCACACGGATCACGAACCGATTCTGCGGATCCTGATCGCCGAGGAAGTCTGGCCGAAAAAGTTCAATCTGTCCGACCACATTTGGAACATGCGCTTCGATGAGCCCAAGGATCCAAAGAGTTACTTCTGGGTGAAGACGGTCCTGACCCCCGACGGAACGATCCTCAGCCATCGCCCGAACTACATGTCGTATCTGTATACGCAGACGATCGCCAACAATCCCCGTCTTCAGGCCGACACGCAGCGTGGGAAGCCGTTCTTCGCGATCAGCCCCGCCCATCGCACCGCTTCCTCGGGAATCAGCAGCGACTCGTACATGGGGGCGGAGTATTTGGATGGGCAGCCGAGCGCCAATTGAGTCGACGGGGGCCGCGATGAAGACTCGGATGACTCGCACGCAACCCGACAATGTCAACCAATCACACTCCGGCAGGGAGGCCACACTGTGAGACACGACACCGAACCGCTGGGCAAACGGACCGAACGATTCTTCTTCGACGAGGAGGTTCCCTACGGTCTGGCATTGGTCCGAATCAGCCTTCCGCTCGCACTGCTCACGATGGTTCTGGCACGCTGGTCGACGGCTCGCGAACTGTTCTCGATTGAAGGTGCGACGGCACCGCTGGGGGTCGGTTATGGTTACCTGAACTTCCTCCCCGAGTTCTCGGGTTCGATCGCGGTGGGGTTGTACTCGGCCATGGTCATGGCCCTGTTCTGCACGTGCATCGGCTGGTGTACCCGCACGTCGCTGATCATTTCAAACGTCTTGTTCACCTATTTCTGCCTGTTGGATTGCGTCAGTACGATGACGAAGTACACCGTCATCGCGACGCACCTGATGTTCATTCTGACGTTGTCGGAATGCGGCAGCCTGTGGTCGGTCGATGCGTGGCTGGCCGGACGCAAGCGATCGCACTGGCCGGGCGAGCCTGCCCTGGAACGACGGCGTTTCCCGGTGTGGCCGCGACGACTGATGCAGATTCACATCGGTGCGGTCTACTTCGGCGCCGCGATTACGAAAATGCACACCCCCACCTTCTTCACGGGTGATCAGTTGGTGTACTGGATGCAGACGCACATCAACTTCCAGCATCCGCTGGGTGAGTATCTCAGCCTGTACCCGATCCTGCTCATGGCATTCGCCTACATTTCCATTGTCTGGGAGGTCACGTTCCTGTTCATCGCGTGGAAGAGCATGTGGCGCGTGTTCGTGCTGCCGATTGGCGTTCTCTTCCACTTCATGACGATGCTGACGCTGGGGCTGATGCTGTTCCCCGTGATTTGTTACATCGCGTATCTGTCGTTTCTGGATGAGGATGATGTTCAACGATGCTCGGCCTGGTGCCGTCGTCAGGTGCGCCAACTGGCCTGGATGAAGTCGTTGTCGCAGCGAGCCCTCGGCTGGCGCGACCGGCTCGGCGATCCGGTCGGTTGGCAGACGTCGTCCCGCGCCGCGTTTGTGTTTGGACTGGCCGCGTTTTCCGTGGTGAATGTCGAGCTGGAACACTGGCGGGATCCGTACGGAATCCGTCGTCCCGAGGGGCCGTATGCTTTGACATTGGCCGATCCGGCGATCGTGGAAAAGATTCTGGCCCCGACCGAACCGCGGCGAGATTCGGACATGTTCTTCGCGGTCGATACCGGCACCATACTGGTTGGCGATCAGCTCGCCAATCGGCGTCGCGAGTTCCGACAGGGTGAAACGTTGATCGCCCATTGCCATCTGACTCCGCCCCACGACGACGTCTGGATCGAATGCCAGATTCAGGATGCCGAGCATCGCATCATCGACCGACTCGGGGCCGTGGCCACGCGCGAGATGTTCCGGTCCAACTTCACCTATCCGATCACCGACCAGATGGCACCGGGCGAGTACACTCTCGTCATCGCGACCGGCGGGCGTCCCGTCATGCAGAAGTTCATCAGCGTGTTGCCGCGGCACGGCACGGCCTCCGCGAACTGATGCGGTGGGATGAGAGACGAGCAATGAGTCATGAGAGATGAGGTCCGTTCGGACTTGCTCGGCATCTCTGATCTCTTATCCTTCAGGCATCGTCCGTCATTTCCCCACCGCATGGGCGGAACCTGGCGAGGATTCAAAACCGTGTGGTTCACCGAAAACGCCTGGCCGCCGATGCTGATCGCGGGTTTGGCGGCGCTCGTCTGTTTGGCGCTGTGGAACTCGAACCGCCGCCGCCGGCACCTGGTGGCGGCTTTCGTTTGTCTGCTGCTCTGTCCGGGTTTCTATTTTCTCGAACGGGCCATCGTGACCGAGGGAGAGCGATTGCAACAGGTCGTCGTCTCGCTCTGCGACGATTTTCGCAACAAGCGCGTTGCTGAGACCGTGAACTACTTCTCCGATGCGGCTCCCGAACTGAAGGTTCAGGCCCTGAGCGGAATGGCACTCATCACGATCGACGACGATCTGAGGCTGACCGATTTCTCCACCAACCTGACCAACCAGAACTCGCGCGGCACGGTCCACTTTCGAGCAAACGCCACGCTGTCATACATCGGACAGGGCAACCTCGGCCGTGCTCCCGCTCGCTTTGTCCTGACGTTCCGGCGCGAGAAGGGGGAGTGGAAGATCATCGAAGTCGAACGCCTGAATCCGCTGACCGGCGAGAGAATGCAGTTGCTCGCCACACAGCGGGGTTGAGTGTGTCGGTCACAGATACTCGGTGAGTCCGCGTCGTTCGAGTTCCGCGAGAAGTTGCCTGATCGAACTCTCGTCGCGCTTGTCGGCCACCAGCGTCGCGGTCGGAGTGTGGACGACGATCAGATCCTTCACGCCAATCGTGGCGACCAGATGATCTTCGGTCGTGCGGACGATGCAGCCGGTCGTGTCGATGCTGCACACCAGCCCCGCCTGCGTGTTGCCGTCCCGGTCGGACGACAGCAACCGCGGGAGGGCCTGCCAACTCCCGACGTCATCCCAATCGAACGGGGCTTCGAGCACGCAGACATGGGAGGTCTTCTCCAGCACGGCGCAGTCGATCGAGATCGAGGGCATCTCGGGAAACACGGCTTCGAGCAAGTCGGGCCATTCGGGGGTGCCAATTCCGGCGCGCAGCCGCTTCAGTTGCGCGGTGATCTCCGGAGCGAACGTGGCGAGCGCGTCGAGGATCGCCTGAGCCCGCCACACGAAGATGCCGCAGTTCCAGTAGTAGTGGCCCGACGCCACATAGCGCGCGGCCGTCAACTGGTTTGGTTTTTCCTGAAAGCTCCGGACGCGAAACGTCGGCCAGCCGGAGGCCGCGTTGTCGCGCGGGCCGAACGACAATGCTCCGTCGGACGCCGGCATCAGCACCGGCTCGCCCCGCTGAATGTAGCCGAAGCCGGTCGCGGGCTGAGTCGGCTCGATCCCAAACAGGATGAGCGAGAATGGCTCGCGCTCGACAAGGGCCACGGCCTCGCGCACCGCCTGCTGAAACATGGCTGCGGGTTGAATGACGTGGTCGGCCGGCATCACGAGCATCGTGGCGTCGGGGTCAACCGCCAGCAGTTGGATCGCCGCCAGACCAATGCACGGCGCGGTGTTGCGTCCGCACGGCTCAACCAGAATCTGCGAGGCCGGGATGTCGGGCAGTTGCCTCGCCGTCTCCACCGCATGCGCCGCGTTGGTCACAACCCACGTCCGATCGGGAGTGACAACGGGAGGACACCGTCCCGCCGCGTCCTGAATCAGCGTACGGTCTCCCGCAAACTTCAGGAACTGCTTGGGAAGCTGCCGCCGGCTCAGTGGCCAGAACCGCGTTCCGCTTCCGCCCGCCATAATCACGGCATGTAGCATCGACCGGAATCTCCCAACAAAGCCGCCAACACTTCTGACGGTTTCACTCGTTTCCACACTCCGAGGTTGTGATTTTTCGTGGGATAGGCTTCCAGCCTGTCATGCTTTGGGGCAGAAATGACAAG
>JBBPIS010000242.1:0-7448 GCA_038040225.1 Planctomycetota bacterium | reverse complement strand
GTCATTGGTCATTGGTCATTGGTCATTGGTCATTGGTCATTGGTCATTGGTCATTCGTGTCCGGCCGTGTCGCTCACCGAAGAGGTCGGAGCCTCAGCCGGTTTTGTTGGGTGGCCACAGCGATGGGGTGATGGTCGTTTCGGGGAGTTCAATGCTCACCGCGTCGATGGCGATGAGCAAGTCAGTGGGCAGCGGGCCGCGGTCGAAGATCGCCAGATTGTCTCGCACCTGAGCGACCGTTTCGACTCCCGTGATCACGCACGTGATTCCGTCCTGCGACAACATGTAACGCAGCGCAAGTTCGGCGAGGTTCAGGCCGGCTACGTCTGCGAGCAGTTTCAGTTTTCGACGGACCGGGATGACGTCACGCAACTCCGGCGGGATGTCGTGCTCGGGCATGACGAGCAGGCCCTGCAAGTAGACGCTGCGGAGGAAGACCGCGACGCCGTGCGATGCCGCTTCTCGGAAGATACCGCTGCGCTGATGACGCTGGTCGAGGACGTTGCCGGGGAGTTGCAGGGCCGACATGTTTCCACTGGCCACAAACTCCTCAGCCGGTCCGGGACGGTTGTCGCACGAGACGCCGATGTGTCGCACCCAGTTTTTTGCCTGGAGTTCATCGAGCATGTGGCAGTGGACGGCGTCCGACTCGCGATGAAACAGCACGACGGGAAGGCAATCGAGCCGCAGCCGTCGGCGCGACTCGGCGACCGATTGCTCAATCGCGCGCGAGGCGAGCGTGGAATCGGACGACTCGGCGGGACTGAGCGGGCGGATTTTGGTCACGATCACGACTTGATCGGCCACGCCCAACTCGTGCAACGCCCGGCCGAGCACCTCTTCACTCGTTCCATAGGCGGCAGCGGTGTCGAAGCAGTTCACGCCCCCTTCGACCGCCGCGGCCACGATGGCCAGGACATCGCGGTACACGGGCTGCCCGGTGCGATTGGCCACGCCGTAGGGCATGCCGAACTGCACCGTCCCCAGCATCAGCCGTGAGAGTCGATAGTCGTTCCAAGTCGAGGTGATCATGAGTTGTCAGCGAAGGACGAAGTCGAACTCAGGACAGTTTGCCGGATGCCTCAATCGGCCAGACATCGACGACGAGGCCGTTTTCGTGGACGACCAGTTCGCGGTAAAGATTGCACGTCGTACAGGCGTGGCTGGGAATCAGATGCAGCACCTGTCCGATGCGCCAGTCCGGCACGTTCTGGAAGACGGCATGTTCCTCGGCACCGAAGACCGGGATCTCGACGTCGGGGAAGTCGCGAAGCGAGGGGACTCCAAACTCGCTGCCGACTCCTTTCACACCGACATCCAACACGGCCTTGTTGGAAGTCGGGCGGCTGATCACGCGGACCAGCACCGACAACGCGATGTCGAATTCGGGGGCGAGGCGATGGTATTGTCGGTCCATTGTGGCGTAAGTCCCCGCCTGCACCTCATCGACTCCCTCCAACGTCCCCGTGCTGTCGTAGGTCGCGCTGGAACAGCCGCTGATGCAGCCGACGGCGATTCCCGCCGCCTCAATCATCCGACGAGTATCGACCGCCTGCTGCATGGCGGCTCGGGCGCGAGTCGTCCGCTCGGCGCGATCGAGCACGTTGACGAGATGCCCTTCATACGCCTGCAACCCCGCGAACCGGACTCCGGGCAGGTCGGTCAACCGGCGTGCCAGATCGAGTGCCGGAGTACCAGCAGCGACTCCGCAGCGCCCCATTCCGATATCGACTTCAACCAGCAAATGAACGACAGAACCGACTGCCGTCGCCGCACGAGAGATCGCCGCAGCCTGCTCGATGTGATCGACGGCCACTCCGACGTGCGCGTGTGTGGCGAGTCGCGCGAGTCGAGCGGTCTTGGCCTCGCCGACGACTTGATTGGCGACCAGCACGTTGCCGATGCCGCGCTCGACGAGGATCTCGGCCTCGCCCAACTTCGCGCACGTGATGCCGACGGCCGATCCGGCGGCAAGTTGCCGTTTCGCGAGCGTCGCGCACTTGTGGTTCTTGAAGTGTGGTCGGAGCTTCGCGGGACGGTCTCGAAAGTATGCCGCCATCTTGGCGAGATTGCGGTCGGACGCGGCGCGGTCCAGCAGCAGCGTCGGCGTGTCGAGTTCATCGACCGGCCGACCGAGGCGCGGGTCCGATTGCGGTTGAGGGGCTACTCCGGCCATGCCGACTTCTCCGTTGCAAGGGAATAGATCACGGCCTTCGAGTTGCAGTACTCGTGAACCGCTTCGTCGAAACCGAGTTCGGCCCCGATTCCGCTGAGTTTGTAACCGAACACCGGGACGTTCGGGCGCAGGGCACCTCCACCGTTGATCGCGACCCGACCGGCCTTCAACCGCCGCGCGACACGCAACGCCCGTGTGCCGTCCGACGTCCAGAGGTTGGCCATCAGCCCGAAATCGCAGTCGTTGGCGAGACGCACGGCGTCGTCTTCGTCTCGATAGGTGAGTACGCTCAGAACCGGACCGAATACTTCCTCGCGCGCGATGCACATCGGAGACGTGACACGGTCGAAAATCGTCGGCGGATAGAAGCAGTTGTTCGGGTCGGTCGAAATCGGACCGGTCAACACGCAGCGGGCTCCTTCGTGCTTCGCCCGCTCGACGAATCGGTCGACGGTCGCGAGATGCTGAGGCGTCGCAAGGCAGCCGAGATGGTTGCTCGCGTCCGTCGGATCGCCCTGCCGGAGCGAGCGGACTTTGGCGACAATCCGTTCGAGCAACTCGTCGTGCTGACTTTCGTGGACCAGCAGCCGCGAGCCAGCCACGCAGACCTGACCGAGGTTGTAGAAGATGCCCGTGATGACGCCGTTGACGACGTGGTCAAGCGGCGCGTCCGGGAAGACGAGACTTGGAGTCTTGCCACCCAACTCCAGCAGGACACCCTTCATGCCGACCTTCGCCGCTTCGAGCATCTGCACGCCGGTTTGGTGCCGCCCGGTGAACGTGATCTTGTCGATCCCGGGATGTCGCACGATGGCCGCCCCGGTCTCGGCCCCGGTCCCATGCAGGACGTTCAACACGCCCGGAGGAAAGCCGATTTCGTGAGCCAACTCCGCCAGCATCAGGGCCGACAGCGGCGAGACTTCGGACGGCTTCAGCACGACCGTGTTGCCGCACGCCAGAATCGGAGCCAGCTTGATGGCCGCATTCGTCAGCGGAAAATTCCACGGGACGATCGCCGCGATCACGCCCATCGGTTCGCGAAACTGCATCGTCACGTTGTCGGGCAGAGTGCCATAGCACTTGCCGGCAATCTTGTCGGGGAGACCCGCGTAGCTCTCGAACAGGTCCGCAGCGCACGGCACGTCAAAACTGCGAGTGTCTCGAATCGTCTTACCGACGTTGAGCGTGTCGGTCATCGCGAAGTCTTCGAGCTTCTCCCGAATCCGGTCCGCCAGTTGACGCAACATCCGCCCGCGAACCAACGGATCGAGTCGCGGCCAGAGCCCGTCGTCGAACGCTCGGCGTGCGGCACTCACGGCACGATCGACATCCTCCGCATCGGCGATCGCGACGTCAGCCAGAACCGCTCCCGTCGCAGGATTCGTCACAGTCCACGTGCGACGAGACGTGCCATTCACCCACGCTCCATCGATGTAAAGTTGATTGGGCCAATCCAAACCAGACATCCGGATCACTCCGTGTGGAACGCATCATTGCTCATGGCGTACTAGGCGGACGAATCCTACTTATTGACGTTGGCGAATTCCAACTGCTATCGTCTCGCCTTGCTCGGTGTGCGTGACGATGGTATTTCCAGTGGCGTTTCCGCGACAGTTCCTGAGAATTCGGGCACTCGATGAGAAAGGCATGACCATGCTGCGAGTCCTTGGGTCAAACAGCCGGCTCTGTGATGGAGTCACGCGCCGCGAACTCATGCAGGTCGGCGGACTGTCCCTGTTCACGGGGTTGAACCTGCCGCGATTGCTCCACGCCGCCGATGCGAAGTCTGCCGTGCGGCCTGGACGGGCGAAGTCGGTGATCCTGTTCAATCTGCTCGGGGGACCGAGCCAGATGGACATGTTCGACATGAAGCCCGACGCGCCGGTCGAGGTGCGGGGCGAGTTTCAGCCGATCGACTCGTCGCTGCCGGGCCTGCAAATCTGTGAGCACCTGCCGAACACGGCCAAACTCATGCACAAGGCGTGCCTGATTCGGACGGTCACGCACGGCTACAACGCTCACAACCCGCTGAACATCATGACGGGGTTTTCCGGCGGCAAGTTCGATCAGTTGCGTCCCGAGCCGACCGACCCGCCCGACATCGGCGCGGTCTGCCAGTATCTCGGCATGAGCCCGCGCGACCTGCCGGGTGCCGTCTGCCTGCCCTGCTATCCCGGTTGGGGTGAAAGCTCGATGTACCCCGGCATTCGACGACCCGGCCCGTACGGCGGGTATCTGGGCAGCCAGTACGACCCGCTCTTCGCCGTTTGCGAACCGAAGTTCGACCGCGAACCGAAGGTCGCCTACTACGACCAGGTCATCCCGATGGGCGAGCCGCGGCTGCCGTCGCTCGGCGAACTTCCCGACATCACCGTCAACCGGCTCGACCGCCGCCGTTCGATGCTCGATCAGTTGGACGGTCAATTCGAGCAGACCCGGAAGTCGGGTGCCGTCGACCGGCTCAATCATTTCCAGCAGCGCGCGTTCGACATGCTCACGTCGAGCAAGACGCGCGACGCCTTCGATCTGTCGCGCGAACCCGATGCGTTGCGAGATCGATACGGCCGCAACCTGAGCGGCTCCAGCCTGCTCGTCGCGCGACGACTCGTCGAAGCCGGAGTGCCGTTCATCAGCGTGCATGCGGAGATCTTCGGCAAGTACGGTCACTCGTATGACATGCACGAGAACAACTTCAGCATGCTGAAGGACGCGAACCTGCCGATCCTCGACCTGGCCTATCCCGCACTGATCGAAGACCTCGAATCACGCGGCCTGCTCGACAGCACGCTCGTCGTCGTGATGGGCGAAATGGGCCGCTCCCCGAAAGTGAACGGCAAGGCAGGGCGCGACCACTGGCCGCAATGCGGTTTCAGTCTGCTCACCGGCGGAGGCACGAAGCCGGGCTTCGTCTTCGGCGAGACCGACAAGCAGGCCGCCTATCCGATCAGTCACCCGG
Organism: Planctomycetota bacterium; assembly: GCA_038040225.1. Classification (GTDB taxonomy): domain Bacteria; phylum Planctomycetota; class Planctomycetia; order Planctomycetales; family Planctomycetaceae; genus Schlesneria. The sequence continues at coordinate 2,316 of JBBPIS010000242.1, read as the reverse complement.
TCTCCCCGGGCGACATCGTCGCGACGATCTATCAGTTGCTCGGCATCGACCCGCACCTGACCGTCCCCGACCAAACCGGCCGCCCCAACCACATCGCCCACGGCGGTGAGCCAATCCGCGAGATCATGATTTAAGTTGAGGGCGTCGAGTTTCGGTATTGCCTTCAACGTCTGTTGAACTCACTTACAGCCCTCCGTATTCTCCGCCAATACTAGAATCCTTGATCTTTGTCATTGCGGGCGGTGTCGCACTAACGCCCATATTTTTGCACCCAAGGCTCAATAGTCATGTTCGTTGTTGTGGGGGAGGTCTTGTGCTCAAGCTCTGGCTGCGTCACTCGTCACACAAAAAGCCCATTACCTCACTGTGTTTTACTTCAAACGACAGACTGATCTCGGCATCGTGGGACGGCACTTGTCGATTATGGTCCTTGGAAACCGGGGAGTCCCTTGCGGAAATGCAACCACAGGCTGGAGAGATTTACAGTCTAACGGACGCTGGTAATGACCTAGTTGCATCAGCTTGCGAAGATAACATAATTCGAGTCTGGAAGGTGGTCGGCAATCAATTCACTCCGTTATGGGTTCTGAAAGGGCATAAAAAGAAGCTTCGTTGTGTCATAGGACTGTCCGATGGAACGCTGGCATCAGTGGGATATGACCAAACGGTGCGGCTCTGGAATCTGAAGACCGGTAAATCAATCGCTATTCTCGGTGGAAAACATACAGGGGGGATCAACTCAGTTGCCGATTTAGGGAACGGTCGCATAGTTACAGGCTCGCGCGACAATTCGGTTGTGATTTGGAATATTGCAAACTCAAGTGTAGAGCACGTATTTACTGAACATCATGCAGACGTAAACTGCGTGAAGGTGCTTCCGAACGGTCACATTGTGTCTTGCTCCGATGACAAGACGATCCGTATCTGGAATCCCTCCGCACAGCAGCCAGTCTTGGTATTGAAAGGACATCAAAACTTCGTTGCAGCGATTGCTGTTTCATCGGACGGGAAGCTGATTGCCTCGAAGTCGATGGACGGCACGTTGCGTATTTGGGAGACAGCCTCGGGGGAATGTAAGCAGATTGTTGAAGAGTCACTGGCCTCGGGAGTGTTTCCGGTGGGAATTGCATTCCATCCTAGTAAACCTCTCCTCGCATCCCTTGATGAGCAAGGCACACATATCAGAGTTTGGAATGTCACTGACCTAAAACCGGGGCAGTCGTGTCCCACGTGCGCTTGGAACATTGAATCTTGGCAGTTGAACGATACCGAAGTATTGGAGCGTGGGTACATAGTGTGTGGCAAATGTGCTTGTCGAGTTTACTTCGACATCAATCATATAATCCCAGAAATCGGTATCAAACTTCAGCAGCCACAACGAGGTCTAATCTATCGTCTGTTTATCGCCTCTCCGTCTGATTGCCAGAAGGAACGCCGGATCATCAAAGAAGAGGTGGTGAAATGGAACGAATCGCATTCCAGGCGTCTTGCTGCCGTTCTGCTTCCCATGGCTTGGGAGCAGCTTGCTCCTAACGCGGCAGAAGAGCCGCAAGCCCTGATCAATGAGCTAGCTGTAAATTGCTCCCAGATCGTTATCGGCGTGTTTCGTCATCGGTTTGGTACACCAACTGCGAATGCGAATTCCGGCGCAGTTGAGGAGATCGAGCATTTCGTTGCCACCCAGAGACCAACACTCGTGTACTTCCTTCGAGATGACCCAAAGCTCAGCAGCATAGATCTCGAACAGTACAACAAAGTGCTGAACTATCGAAATCAACTTCAACAAAACAACAGGATGTTCGGTCAGTTCACAGATATTGGAGATTTCAGACAGAAGGTGAGGGAAGGAATCGAGCAGCACATGGAACGGATGATCAATCGACATCGGTAGGATGGCCGCAACGGGCACGGGCACAGTTAGGCAATTCTAGAAGGGTTAGCTCATGGAGAATTGGTTGACAGTCGCATTACCTGAGGCCGCGTCGCTGCTGCAAAAACTCGACGACAAGCCAACCACCTGCACACAGGCATCACTCTTGGTGACGCTCGCAAGTTCGTCATCCGACGGGGTTGTTCTTGTCACGCCCGGTGAGTTCACGAACGAATTGGCTGCTACGATCAACATCGTGGCGCGAACCGTCGGTCGCACTTTTGGAATTATACCTGTCGAACAGCAGGCAATCGCGAAATGCATTGAGTTGTTGTCACCGTATCCAGGTGCCTTCATCAACGATTCCCGAATCGGCGTTTCTTCGATCGTCGAGCAGAATGAAGTGTTTCATCACGTCAATGAGCCGATCATCAAGCTTGAGAAAC
>JBBPIS010000241.1:0-7585 GCA_038040225.1 Planctomycetota bacterium | reverse complement strand
ATGAGCCGCGCCAACATCCCACGCATGAACGTCGCGAACCCGATCCGCGCGAGCCGGTTGTCGAACGCCACCGGTTAATTGACATTCTAACCCGTTGGCTTACGGCGCCCGGCTCGCCAATTCAGTCACCAATCAACGCAATCGTCATCTCAATCATCGCCCGACTTCACCGGCTCGCCCCCGCGCGGTTGTTGAACCACCGCCAAACCCGGTGCTCCCGGTCGCGAAAGCGGATAGATCACGAGCGGCTCCGATGCCTTGGCAGCGGCCGGGTACTTGACCTTCGCCTTTTCGTGAGCCACGTCGCGGGCATTGTCGTCGGGTTTGTACTTGGCGTGTTCCTTCTGATGGTGCGCCGCCTTCTCCACGTCGCCAAGTTCCTGGTAGAGCTGGCTCAAGCCGTAATGAGCGCCCACGTTTTCGGAGTCGAGTCGCAGCGTCTTCTGGAACTGCGAGACCGCCTGCCGCAGGATGTCCAGACGCTGCTCCTTGAGGTCCGGGTCGCGAATCTGCTTGGCTCGCTCGTACAGAGTCTGGCCGAGCAGATTCACGACTTCATAGTCGAGGCTAAAGTCGAAGCCGCGGTCACGCATGCTCTTGTCGGTGTCTGCCAGGACCGAGCGGAAGTTGGTTTCGGCTTCCTCCAACCGGCCCTGCTGCAGGTTGAGGCGACCGCTGAGCCAGGCGATGGTCCACGGTGGCGCGGGGGGATCGGTGTACTCACTGGCTCGTCCGATGGCGGCCGTCGCGTCGTCGAGTCGTCCCTCGTCGAGGTAGACTCGCGCGAGATTCAGCGGTCCGTCGTAACGCTTCGCGTCCTTCAATGCCTCCAGTTTCGAGAAGGCTTCCTCGGCCTGCCGCATCTCGGCCTTGCCCTTCAGATGGAGGCCGATGCCATAGTCGTTCCACCGCTGCCAGACGGGGAACTCGACCTTCGCGTTCTCGACTTTGGCGTCACTGCCCTCGACGGGGAACGTCACCTTGTCCGAGGCCAGCGTGGTGATCGGCAACTCGTTCGGATACGGCTGGCCCGGCGTGTGGCCTCGAATCGGTTTGTCGCCCGGCTTCGCCTTCTTGGCCATGAAGTCCATGTAAATCTTGTCGAACTTGCGGTACTGAAGTTTGAGTTCGACAGTCACCGGCTCCTTCACATCGGCCGGGATCGGCAGGCTGTAGTGAACCGTGGCCGCTGCTCCCGGAGGAATCTGGTTGTTGTAGAGCGCGACGAAAATGTCCTGCGGGTTGCGGCGGTCAATCCGGCTTCCATTCTTGTCGAGCATGAAGACATTGATGAAGTGTGACCACGGATCGACTTCGGTCTGATCGTCGATGCCACCGCTGCGGCCGATGACCTTGCCACCGCTGGTCACGGTCACGTCGAGCCACACTTCGTTGGAATCGACCGTCCCCTGCGTGAAGGGGTGTCCCATCTTCAAAGTGCGTACGACCGACTCCAGAAGATACGTGCTGCCCGGCTTGAGCGTCGGCACTTCGGGGCGAAGCGGTGCGTGCAGCGTGCCGTTGATCTCGCCCCCTTCCTTCACGCCAAAGATATCCACGCGCAGCTTACCTCCGAGAAATTCCTGATGGGCCTTCACGACATCGACAGGGGTCTCCTTGAGCCACGCCAGCCCCGTATTGGCCGACGGGAACGCATGGCTGTGAATGCTGGGTTGCTTGGCGTCGGCAAACAGCCTCGCTCCAAAGTCATTCGATTCCTTCAGTGGCATGTGGCAGCCGGCACAGTTCTGCACGGCCTTGTCGGGATAGTAGAAGCTGCGCGCCCCGTGCCCCGACACGCCCGACAGCAGGTACGTGTCGTAATGGTTTTGCCCGCGCAGGAATTCCTTGTAATTGTTCAGCGCGTACGGCAGGTGAACCTTGTGACAGGTCGAGCAGAACTCGGCCGACTTGTGGAAATCCTTGAGAAACGTCTTCTTGTGCAGGGCGGGCTTCGCCTTCACCAGTTGGTTGTTCACCCACTGGAGCAGTTCGTTGTCGCTGTAGGCAAACGGATAGTGCTCGGGTTCCTCGATGGTGAAGTCGGCGTTCCCCTTCGTGCTGTTGACGTGAGTGATCGAATGGCAGGTCGTGCAGGTGATGCCCGCCTGCGCCGTGGGATGATTCACGTCATCGAACTTCGGATCGTCGAAGGCTCCGCTGAGGAACGGCACCGGGTCGTGACAGCCCGCACACCAGCGAGACGCCTGCACGTTGCCGTCCCGTTTGAAGGCCACTTCGCGCGTCTCACGCACGCTTGCCAGATAGGCCGGGTTGTTGAACGAACTGAAGTGGTGGGACGAATGGAACCAGCCCTTGTAAGCGTCCTGGTGGCATTTCAGGCAGTAGTCATCGTTCATCAGAGCGTGAGCCGGGATGAACTTGCCCGTGGAGGTGCGGGCCAGTGACGGGAAGAAGTACTTGTCCGCTCCCTCTTTCGGTCCGGCCTGATTCCAGGCGCGAGGATCCTGGTTGTGGAGCAGGATCATTCCACCCGCTGCCACGACGACCGCCCCAGCGTAGCCCAGCCCCAGCTTCCACTTGATCCTCGGCCCGGCGAGTCGGTGCAGCCAGTAGAGCCAGACGCAGAACAGCGGAGCCGCAATGTGAGACCAATAAACAATCGAGCGAGTCGCTGCATCCTTGATGACCAGCGCCGACGATCCCTTTCCGCCGAGATCGATCCGCATCAGCATCACACCGCTGACGAGCAGCACGATCGACGCGATGAGCAACAAATAGCCAACTCGAATCGCCCGCTTGTTTTTCCTCAACCGGGTGTTCACCAGATGGATACCGATGAACGCGATGAACGGCACCACGAGCAGCAGCCCCAGCACCAGATGCCCGGCGAACATCAGCATGTAGAACCAGTTCTCGTAGGTTCGCCCCTGAAACCAACTCAAAAACGTGACGGCTCCAAGGTAGGCCGAGTTCGCCCCCAGCACCGCGATGAGCGCGAAGACGATCCACATGAGAACGCGCAGCCGGGGACCGACCGCCGGTTTGACAACGTGCCGCACGGGAGCGGGCGACGCTGGAGAGGAAGCTGAGGCCGACATGAAACAACTCCGTCGAAAAAGAACGAACGAGAACGAGTGCGGGCCGAGATAAAAGCGCCGTAGGGTGCGTGCAGCAACGCGAAACGCACCAGACAAGGTCGCTCAAGGTGTGTTCCGCGAGGCTTCACACACCCGACACTTCGACTCAGGCGCAGCTTGGCGGTCGTTCGAGACGGCAGCGAATGTCAACCTGTTTGTGAGTGGGGTTGTCGTCGCGGAATGAGGTCGATGCCTCGCACTCGATGGACGGGCTGCTCGACCAGACGCACCAACGATCCACACTCGGCACGCGAACGGGCGCTGGAGGGTCGCTCGAAGGAACTGACGGAGCCTGTCGGCAACTCGGCCCGGAACACGTCTGGAGGGGAGTCACCGGTGATTGCGGCGGCACACGCATGGAATCCGCGTGCGGTTGCCGGCCGCGATGCAGGTAGTCACCACAACTGGCTTCAACCCGCTGGGCCGTTCCGCACATCGCCACGGCGAAACAAACGGCCATCGTCCAGCGACAAACGCCGGACCGGCGAGGCTTCACAGTGAGTGGCAACAGGGACATGAAACTCAATCGTGGTTGGAGCAACCGAAATTCGCGAACGCCTGCGCAGTCTAGCGCACGCCGGTTGGGTTGGTCAATCAGCCGCCGAGCGTCTCCGGGTCTCGCTCCAAAACTGGGGGCGAGACTGACTGCGCGTCTGATATTTCTTGAGGTAACGGAGGTATTCCCCATCGAGCGGTCTCGGCTGGCCGTCTCGATGCGCATAGACGGTCATGTCACGAAACGGGAGCGGTTCGACCGTTTCACCGTAGACCGTGTTCAAATCCCAGTCCTTGTCCCAGCCGACGTTGTAGATCACGAAGTCTCTTACCCAACCATCGGGAAGCGGTTCGGAAGGCTCGGCAAACGCGAGCTGGATTTCATCGCCACTGCCCATGACGACGAGGTGGTCGTCGCGGTCCGTCAGCAGCGGTCGCACGTCGCCGAGTCGCGTGAAGGCCCCCGCCATTGGCGGCCACGGCGATCCCGGAATCAGCCGCGAGTAATCGAAGTTCTCGGGACCGTTCCCCGCGAGAGGCCACTCACGCAGCGAGACGCCTCCCCGCTCCCGCAAGTCGGCACGGACGAGTGACAATTCGGTCTGACGAATCTCGACCGACTCCTCATCCACCGTGAAGAATGCCGCGTCCCAATAGAACTCCATGTTGGTGACGATTCGCAACCGGTGGTCGGTCGATCCGGCGGCGAACACGTCCGAGATGTCGATCGCGATGGTCTTCGTCTTTCCACCAGGGAAGCCCATGAACGGTCGGACCTCGCGCCACTGGCCGTTCGCATCGACAGCGTGCAGCGCGGGCGGGCGCGGTTGAGGACCGTCCGGGTTCTGCGAGAACTGCACGCTCAACGAGGTGCTGCCCGGATTCATCCAACCGGTCAGGAACAGCATGATCCGTTTCGGCGACTGCGTACCGAAATCACCGAGATCCAGTTCGAGGAAATGCTCCTCCGTCAGACCTTGCGCGAGCTTGCGGTCATACGTCTTGGTGTAGATGCCGTCGCGAGCTTTCACCTGATCGAGGATGTCTCGCCCGTGAGTGTCCTTCGCCGCAACGGGGATGCGCGGAGATCGAACCGTGTGAATCGCATGTTCGGCCATCGAGGCGGGGCCGACCTTCTCGTTGGTGAAGACCTGAGTCTCTGCCGGGTGATCAACGGCGAAGAGTTTGATCTGGTCGAAGTAGTCGGCCTCCCACAGTTCGGCCGTCACGCGGAGTTGGTACTCGCCGTCCTTCGCCTTGAGCTTGTCGCCGTCGATCTTGAGGTATTCCCACTCGCGCCACGAAGCGACGACATTCTCGGCGAACTTCAAACCGATCGGCGCGTTCCACAGCAGGTCGGTGACAAACGAAAACTTCTCACCGTCCCATGCGTAGAGGTACGGGCACGATCCGACCAGCTTCTGCTCTTCGCAGACGTGCAGGTTCGGTTCGGGATCGATCAGGTTGCGCGGAACGCCGTTGGTCCAGATGACCCTCACGATGTCTGCTTTCTTCTGCGGTCCGAGGCCAAAGTGCGTGATCGGCCCCGTGACGACTTGAGCCTGGTATTTCGAGCCCGCTTTCAATTCAATCGCGCTGCCGATCCCGGCATGATTGACCCGCTTGCTGTAGTTCTGCTCGTTCGGCTTGATCTGCTGAGCCAACAGCGAAACGTCGAGCCATCCGTTCGCGTTGCCCCCCTCGTTCGAGAGCCACTGGCAGCCCGTGGCCGCCGCGACGACAAGGTCTTCATCACCGTCACGGTCGATGTCACAGAGGACGACTCGACTCGGATGATCGGGCCATTTGTTGATAACCGGTTGGCCAATCAAATTTGGGTTCGTAACGATCTGAGTCGGTGCCTCGGAACCCCGTAGTTGGAAACGCTCGCCGATCAACCCGCGCCAGACGTCCATGTTCTCGGGACTGAGCGTCATGATGTCTCTCGCCCCGTCGTTGTCGAAGTCGAATGACCGGACATCGACCAGCATCGCTTTCGGATCCGCCTGCACTTCTTTGGGAAACGCCTGCTTAACCGAGACAACGCCGGCGGCTGTCGTCTGTGTCAGGACAACACTCAACCCATTCGGTCCCCCCCCGATCACATCCCATGAACCATTGTCATCGAGTTGCTCGACGAGCAGCGACGTCGATTGCCTGAGCGGCGCGAAGCCTTCCTCCAATTCACGCCAGCGAAACCGGCCGTGCCTCACGCTTTCGAGCAGACCGACGCCGTTCGTCCCTGCCACGAGGATGTCGAGGTCCGTATCCTTGTCCCAATCACAGACCACCGCCGCCGTCGGATCGAAATCGTGGGGAGGCAGCTTGGATCGCGAGGTGATTTCCTCGAAACTCCAATTGCTGCGGTTCGACCAGAGTCGAATGCCATCGGCCGCGACGGTGAGAAAGTCCAGATCGCCATCGAGATCGAGATCGGCCGGCACGACATCAAGCACATCGCGCAGCGAAGCGAGGGCGTCTCCGGTGGGTTTCTCGATGAATTCACGCGGGCCTTCCGCTGACGAACGGTTCTCGAACAGCTTGAGGCCCGCTCGTCCGAAGACAATCAAGTCGGGATCGGCAAGCTGGCATCCGGCGGTTTCCTTCGGCCGGTCCTTCAACTTCGCATCGACGTCGTCGTCAAGATCGACCGCCAGCAGCCGCTGGTAGTCACCACCGAGAACCACATTAACGAGTGACGGCTTCTCGTCAGCCGACTTGGGCGAAAGCGGCATCGCGGCGATCAGGCGATCATCGTGCAGCGTCACGCCGTCGATGCGGCCATCAAGATCGAGGTCAATGGCGGCGAGGTCTCGCACACCGGGCGGGATCGCGGGCTGTTGTTCCGGTGGCGCGAGGGCAAACGTGACGGGAATGCCCTCGCTCGCTTGAGGCATCGCGATGTCGGCCCGCTCATAAAAATGAGGCCCGAAATCTTGCAGGACGTACTCCAGCGAATCGAGTTTCACGTAGCGTTCGTCCCGCGCCGCTTCCGAAACCATGATGTTGCGGACGGCCATCGTGCGGCCCGTCGCCAGCGGCCACTGGCCGTCGCGTGCGGCCTTGGCCACGACATCGAGCAGATCGAGGACATCGACTCGCGCGTGCGTCTTGATGATTTCGGCGAACGGCTGCAGCGTCTCTTTCGCCTGCTCGGCCGTGTCGGCAAACGTCGGATCCTTGAGCTGCGCCAGAAGGGGCAGCCAATCCTTGAGCACGAACAAATTGTCCGGCTCCAGTTCATGAGTCTTCCGTAGCGCGTCCACCGTCTCCGGCGAGGGAGGCTCGCCCGGTGTCATCGGCCGCAGTGTGTAGAGGTCGTACCAAACTGGAGCCGACTTCCGCGCGAGTTCGCTCGCCTTCTTCAGCGAGACCTCTGCCTGATCAACTTCGTTTACCCGAACTGAGATACGGGCGTCGAGCACATGCGGCACGTGCGAGTTCGGCTCAACCTTGGCCAGTCGTTCCAATGCCTCACGCGCCTTGACGAGCATCTCGGCGTGACGTACTGGCTCGCGTGACTTGTCGATCGCGCCGAGAGCCAGCTCGCGACAAATCGTCAGATTGCGCGGCCCGAACGGATCGTCGGGCACCTGCCGAATGATGTCGCTCAGCAATTCGTCGGCCTTGGTGAACTCCTGGTTCTCGAGCAGCGCAACCGCCCGATCCCGCTGGTCAAGCAGTTTGAGAGTCTCTTCCCGCGTCAGTTTCTTCGCCGTCGTCGGCTTCTCACGCGGCCCCCCCGGTTGCGGATCAATTCTGTTGAGTAGGAAGAGGAATGCCAGAACCAGCAAGGCCGCGACTGCCGTCAACAGTGCCGCGACCAGCCAAATCTGGCGAGGCGGCTTTGTGTGAGGTCCATTTTCCATCAGTGACCACCGTGTCTGAGTGAGATGAGAGAGGACTGGCCGGGACGACCACGAAACTCACGACTACGCACGAATCAGCAGAAGTGCTGGAAGTGACATGACTGTAGGATGGGCACTCCT
>JBBPIS010000240.1:0-7657 GCA_038040225.1 Planctomycetota bacterium | reverse complement strand
CGCGAGGACCGAACAACACGATCACAAGTTGCGAATCCTCCGCCCTGCTGGCTTTGGCGGAAGGCGTCCGTGCCATCGAACGCAATGCCGCCGACGTGATGATCGTGGGAGCATGCAGCTCTCACATTCACCCGCTCGAAATTGCCCGGCTCAACCTTTACGAAAGCCTCTCGAAGGGTGACGACCCGACTCACGCCTGCCGTCCGTTCGACCTTCATCGGGATGGAACGGTGGCCGGTGAGGGTGCGGCGGCCTTCGTGATCGAGCGCTATGAACACGCGGTCAGCCGCGGCGCACCGATCTATTGCGAAATTTTGGGAGTTGGTGCGGGTTGTGACGGTCGCGACGTGGCCAATCGGTCCAACGGCCTCGGCTTGGCGCGGGCGATTCAATCCGCGCTTCGGCAGTCGCAACTGACGCCGCGCGATCTGGGGCACATCAACGCACACGGCAAGGGGACTCGCCGGGACGACGTGGCGGAGGCGAGAGCCTATCACACGGCGCTGGGCATGGTGGCCGAGTCGATTCCGGTAACGGCTCTCAAGAGTTACTTCGGTCACTTCGACGCCGGGGCGGGAGCGGTCGAGTTGGCCGGCAGCCTGATGGCGATGCGCTACGGCCAACTTCCGATGACTCTCAACTATCGCACGCCCGATCCGCTCTGTCCGCTCAACATCGTGCGGGGTGAGCCGCTGAGCATCAGCAACGGCGTCGCGCTCTCCGTGAACCGCACGCGCATGGGCCAGAGTGCAGCGGCCGTCATTCGAGCCATCTAGTTCCGATTCGGGAACGGCCTCTTCACAATCAACCTGTTCTGCCTCCGGAGCCTGCTGTTTCCGTCGGCGGACAACGCGCGGAATCGAGAACTCTTGTGACGGCCTCCGCTTCTCGAATCGGCTTCATCGGTGCCGGACAGATGGCAACAGCCCTGGCGCGAGGATTCATCAGTGCCGGCGTCGTGACTGCGGATCGAATCGCCGCGTGCGACGTGAGCCTCGACGCGGCAAACCGGTTCGCGGAACAAACCGGCGGAACGATTGCAGCGAACGGCCGGGAAGTGCTGTCGCGCTCCGATGTTGTCTTCCTCGCCGTGAAACCTCAGCACATGAGCGGCGTGTTGTCGGACCTGCGCCCCGCGGTCACGCCTCAGCATTTGATCGTTTCCATCGCGGCGGGAGTCTCACTGACCAAACTGACGGAGGGACTGAGCGCGACCGCGCGGCTGATTCGCGTCATGCCGAACACACCCTGTTTGGTGGGCAGTGGGGCCAGCGCATTCGCTCGCGGCGCAGCGGCCTCGACTCAGGATGGCGAACTGGTGCGCAGCCTGCTCTCCACGGTGGGACTGGCCCTCGAAGTCCCCGAGAAGCTGCTCGATGCGGTAACGGGTTTGTCCGGCAGCGGACCGGCCTACGTTTACCAGATCATCGAAGCCCTGAGCGATGGCGGCGTGCGAGTCGGCTTGCCGCGCGACGTGGCCACCCAACTGGCGGCACAGACGGTGCTGGGTGCCGCACAGATGGTCCTCACCACGGGACAGCATCCCGCCTCGCTGAAGGACGCGGTGACCAGTCCGGGAGGCACAACCATCGCCGGACTGCACGCGCTCGAACAGGGCGGCTTGCGCGGCATCCTGATGGACGCGGTACAGGCGGCAACCGAGCGATCACAAGAACTCGGCCAGGCTTGACCGACCAACTGTTCGGGCCTTGATGTCATCGGAACGAGTTGCATCTGATTGGGGAGCCTCCATGAATCCGATGGCCTCCACCCCGCAGCCCCCTTACTACGCGGTCCTGTTCACGTCGGTACGGACCAGCGCGGATGACGACGAGTACAACCGCACGGCCGAGCGGATGATCGAACTCGCCGCCGCTCAGCCGGGTTTTCTTGGCATCGAGCACGCGCGGGGGGCGGATGGGTTGGGGATCACGATCTCGTACTGGGACAGCGCCGAGAACATTCGGCTGTGGCAGCAACATGCCGAACATTTGCAGGCTCAGGCCAACGGCAAGGCGAAGTGGTATGAGCGGTATCACCTGCGAGTCTGTCGCGTCGAACGAGCCTACGGGTTCGAGGCGACCGAGTAATCCGCAGCGTCACCAGAGTTCAGCGTACCCGGATTTCGGCACCCGTCTGGTTGTGGAGCAGTTCGAGGTTCGACTCGAAGTGCTGCTGGTTGTACCCGTTCCACGCGAGGATCTCGCGCCCCTTGGCCGTCTCCAGCCAGATCTCATACGGACCGCCGAGAGCCGGGATCAGGTAGTCGAAGACCAAGCTGAAGAGCCACATCACGGGACCGAACAGAATGAACGTCCACCAACCCGTTTGAGTGGCCTGAAACTTTGTGTGAATGTAAATGACGCCCGGCAATTTGCACTTGCTGCGGGCGAGCGGCACAAATCCGAGAAAGAACTGAGTGTCAAACCAATCCCCCTTGATCCGCGACACGCGGTAGGTTCCCGTCAGCATCAAGGGCATGACGCCCGACAGCAACAGCCACACGAACCCGATCCGCCACGCAAACAGCAACGGAATCAAGAGCACTCCCAGCACGATGAGCCGCATCCGCAGATTGAGCTCCGGCACAAGCTGTCGTTCCATGTTTCGGCTCTGAGGGGAGGTGGCGGTTTCGATACGAAAACGGCCCGTCGCCGTGAAGCGACAGGCCGGGTGAAAGTCGATCAGACGGAGCCAGTTCACTCGCTGTCGCCCACGTTGTTGGCGTTGCCTTGTTTCACGCCGCCCTTCAGTTTGGCCCCCTGCTTGAGCGCGAAGACCGTGCTCTTGTTCGAGATGAACAGCGTGTTGTTCGCCACGATCGGCGTGCTGTAGATCGAGTTGATCATGTTGTTCTCGGCGAGGATGTTCAGCTTCTTCGAGAGTTCAAAGATCGTGATGTCGCCGTCCTCGTCACCGGTGTAGACCTTGCCATCGACGATGAGGACCGAACCCCAGGCCGCCGCGAACATGTCGTGCGTCCAGTAGACAACCGGCTTGCCGTTCTCAACCTTCTTCGCGTCGAGGCAATGGACCAGTCCGGCAAAGTCCGAGATGAACAGCAGGTCGTCCTTGATCGCTGCACTGCCGATCGTGCGGTGCATCGTCTCTTCAAATTCGAGCTTGCCGTTCTGGTTGCGGTCGACCGAATCGTAGTGCCAGACGACGGCTGAGTTGGGGTTGGGGATGGCCTTCTCGCCCTTCTTCGTATCGACGGATTGCAGACGTCGGGGGGGCATCTCCTTCCCCTTGGCATCGACCGCCAGTTCGATGCTCACGTCGCCGCGCTTGGTCGGATCGATGCAGTAGAAGTGGCCGACACCTTCGCCGTGCTCGGGGTCTTCACCCACTCCGGCGTAGACGTTGCCGTCGTAGAAGACCGGCGTGCCAATGATGTGGTTGCGCGTGGCCCGTCCGCCGAGCAGGTAGATCGATTCCTTGGGATTTCCATCGAACTTCCACAGCAGTTTGGGACCGCCCTTGCCGTCACCGGCCGGATCGAAACTGTAAATCCAGCCGTCGCCGCCCCCCATCACCACCTGAGCCTGTCCGCCCGCTTCAAAGCAGAGCGGACTGGACCACTGACCGTGCAGGATGTTCAAGCCGGGAGACTTGTCGGACCACAGCAGCTTACCGGTGTTCTTGTCGAGACAGATGAAGCTGGGAGCGTTCGGGGCCGGGATGTTGATGTGGTCGTCATCCACGCCGTTGCCGGTGACGACGAAGCAGTAGTCTCCGACACACGTCACCGAGCACGAACACATGTTGTGCTGGAAGACGCCCAGCGCCTGCATCATATCATAGCGCCAGATGATGTCGGCCTCGTCCTTGTTCTCGTTCGCCTCGGCCTTGAAGGGGCCGTCGTTCTCACCGTCGTGGAAGCCCTCCACGTCGAGGCACAGCACTTCACCGCGGCTGGTGTTGTACCAGAGCCGCGTGTCGTCGCAGAACACGGTCGAGCAGATCCCCTGCTGTGGCCAGTCGTTCACGCGTCCTGACGGCAACTTGGGCGAGGAGGCCTGCCACAGGAACTTGCCCGTCTTCTCTTCAAACGCGACCAGACAGCCCAAATCGACCTTGGCCGGATACCGCTTAAGATAGCCGTGCGTGTTGTTGGTACCGACGAACACCTTGCCGTTCGCCACGACGGGGTTGCCGTACGTTTGCGAGCCGAGCGGAGCGGCCCACAGGACGTTTTCACCCGTGTCGAGATTCCATTCGTACGGGATGTTCTCCCCCTGCGGAGTGTTGTTGCGGTGCGACGAGCCACCCCACTGAGGCCAGTCGTACTTGCCAACCTTCATCTTGGCAATGATGCTCAGCGCGGCATCGGTCGGATTGAACTTGTCGACTGCGGAGGCAAGACCGACCGCGATGACACAGATCGCAGCGGCGAGAGACAGTGATTTCATGGCGGGTTCCTTTTTTGGAGTGCGGCGATTCATCGCCGCTTTCCTTCGCGGCGGAGCCGCTGTTTATGAGACCGATGTTGTCAGGGTCAAAAAAACAAAGCGGCGATGAATCGCCGCAGTCCAAAGTCACTGCGGCACGACCGACACGTTGTCGACGAAGATTTCCGAGTCCTTGGCATTGCCGAACAGGCCGGGGCTGCCGGTCAGGTTGGCGGGTGAGTCAGTCCATTCGATCGACCACTGCGACGGCTCGGCGTCGGATTTCTTCCAGGCCTTGCCGCGACAGACCGAGACCTTTTGGCCGTCGCGTTCCTCGACGTTGACGATCAGCTTCAGCGTGTACCACTGACCCGCCTCCCACGCGAAGGGGGCTTCGTGCGATTTCTGATCGTGCGGGAACCACGAATAGAGCTTGAGCTGCTGGCTGGCACCGAGCAGGGCGAAGCGATAGCGCTGGTTCTGCACGCCGATGTCCGGCAGCTTCGAGTTCTTGTCGGCGTCGGCTCCGGCGGCGACCTCGTTCGCCATGAAGTCGGCTTGCATGGAGTAGCCCTTCGAGCCGGGATGGCCCAGCCAACCCTGACTCTTCGTCCCCTTGGGGATTGTCGTGATCTTGCACATCACGCCGTTGCCGGTGACCTTGCGAGCCCCCTTCTCCACGACAAGCTGTGTCGGAATCGTCTCGTTGCCGGTCCACTCGAACTTCGCGATGACGCCGTCATCTTGCAGCCGCTTGAGCGACGGATCGAGCTTCTCTTTCCCCTGATCCTGAGTCGTGATGGCCTCGATCAACCCGAGGTATCGTTTCAGCCCCGTGAATGCCTGAGCGGGGGTCGAGTCATCGAACGTCGTCTTCGGCGCGGGGACGTTGGTGAACTGAGTCGTCAGGTAAATGTAGAGCCGCGCCGCGAGCGGGTCGTCCTTCTTCAAAGCGGTGAAGTAATCGTGGTCGATCGCGATGTGACGGTATCTCATGCCGACTCCCGTCACGGGGACGAGGCCGTCGTTGAAATCGAACGACCACGGCGTCTCCTTCGTCACCTCGGGGATGACGCGGACGCGCGCCTGGCTCTTCAGTTCGCCAACCTCGGCGTTGACCATGACGGCTGCATGGACGTTGCCTCCCGGCCCGGCGTACTTGCCCGATTCGTCGATCGCGCCCGGGCCCTGGATCGCATACTTCACGTCCTTCGCATCGGCGACCTTCAGGAACTGGCCATTCGCGTTGTAGAGCAGCACCGAGAACTGCTGCTTTTGCGTCGGCTTGAGCAACGACTCGACCGGCACGACCAGCGCGGTGGCCGGCTTTTGATCGTTGGCGACCGGCGTTTCAGCGGGCATCGGCGGGATCGGGTCGGCGGAGGGCTTTTCGGAAGTCTCCTTGAGGCCGATGCAGTACATCATCGTCTCGCACGCGAGATAGATGCGTCCGTGCGAGACGATCGGCGAGGCGTTCACGTCACCGTCTTCAAGTCTCAGTTGGTGAATCTTCTTCAACCCCTTGGCCTCATCGGGCGCGAAGATGAACCAGCGGCCGTTGCCATCGACGACGTAGATCTTGCCGTCCGCATAAACCGGGCTGCCGCGGCCCATTGTGCCGATCTTCTGCTTGCCGACGATCGCGCCCGTCTTCAGATCGTTCACGAAGAAGATGCCGCCGTCGTCGACCGAGTAGATGCGGTCGCCAATCACCAGCGGCCCGGTTCTGCCGATGAACTGTTCCTTCGTGCGCCAGACTTCGCCCGATTTGGTGATGTTGCCGGACTTGGTGGCGTCGAGGGCGAACAGCGCTCCCATGGCGGTGTCGGCCAGATTCTCTTCACTGTGTCCGCAGACGACCTGCGTGCCGATGATTGTCGGAGCGGTGTTGATGCCGCGCAGCGAGACATCGTAATTCCAAATCTGCTTCCCTGTGCGAGGCTGAAAGCTGTAGACGCTTCCATCACCCGAGGCCACCACCAACTGAGCCTGTCCGTTGATGACCGAGATCGCGGGACCGCTGTACGTGGTATCTTCGGGAAATGGCTTCGTGCTCTGGAACCAGACGGCCTGACCGTTGCGCTTGTCGAAGGCGATGAGGCGATACGCGGGCTTGGCCATCTCACCCCAGCCGATCACGACGCCGCTGATGATGACCAGATTCTCATGGACGATGGGGTAGTTGGTTCGTCCGCCGTAGGTGCTCAGCAGCCCGTACTCCTCACTCATCGAGTGCGACCAGATCGTTTTGCCCGTCTCGCCATCGAGGCACTGAAAGTAACCGCAGACTCCCAGCGCGAAGACGTGCCCTGTCTCGGGATCGCCGGCGACGCTCGACCATCCGACGCGGGTGTCCGGCACATCGGAGAGGAAGACGTTGAAGATGCTCTCCCATTTTTTCTCGCCCGTCGCCGCATCGACGCAGATGACCTTTTCAGCCTCTTGTGTCGTGGTGGGGTTGTGTCGAACGAGCGTGTAGAGTTTGCCATTCATCACGATCGGCGTGGAGCGCGTCCCCAGCTCGGCACTCTTCCAGAGTTGGTTCGCGCCATCGGGAGTCCACGTGTCTGGGAGGCCCTTCTCACGCGAGATGCCGTTCATTTCGGGGCCACGCCAGTAGGGCCAGTCGAGCGGATCGACGGCCTTCTTTTCCTGAGCGATGAGCCCGGCGGGAAGACAGAACAACAGACCGAACAAGCAGGCCATCCAAGGTCGCAGCAACATCGTGAGCATCCTGTGATCGGACTCGAAGGGTGAAGGGCGGGCAGTTCTGGCGGGTGACAAATTGTCTGACAGAACCATACCCAAAGCCCATCGACCGGGCAAGGAGCGACGACGGGCGATAGACTCGGCGACGCACGGCTGGAAGCCGTGTTCGGTGTTCAGTTTTCAGTGTTCAGCAAAACCAAGAACACTTGTGTCCTACTGAACACTGAAAACTGAACACCGAACACGGTTCCCATGCCACGCTCCGCCTACATTCACGTCCCGTTCTGTGCCCATCGTTGCGGCTACTGCGACTTCACGCTGATCGCGGGACGAGACGAATTGATCGGCGACTACCTGCGCGCACTGGAGCGTGAATTGTGTTGTATGCCTTCTTTTCCTCCCCTCGCCCCTTTGGGGAGAGGGGCCGGGGGTGAGGGGCGACTGTCGCCGAACGTCCATCTGGAATCGGGCCGCCACCCCAAACCCACACCCCACAATGGGGTGGGGGGCCGAAAACAAATTAAACCACCCCGCCTAGTAGGGGGCGGGACACCCAC
>JBBPIS010000239.1:0-7667 GCA_038040225.1 Planctomycetota bacterium | reverse complement strand
GCCGAACCGGTCGTTCCCGGAGATCACGTTCCCCGCGCCGGCTGCGGTCCCGCCGATTGTGTTGTTGGCCGAGGCGACCAGCACGCCGCTCTGCGTGTTCCCCAGGTCGGTGGTCCCGGCGGCATTCGTGCCGAGGTAGTTCCCCTGCACCAGATTCGTCGTGGCCCCGCTTCCCAGCAGATGGATGCCGTTCTGGTTGTTGCCCGAGATCACGTTTCTCGTGCCGGTCGTCGTCCCGCCGATGGTGTTGCCGCTGGAGTTCAAGACTTGAACCCCGCTGAGCAGGTTGCCCAGATCGGCGGTCCCCGTCGCATCCGTGCCAATGAGATTCCCCTGCACGAGATTCGCGACGTTGCTGCCACCCTGGATCAGCACGCCGTGCTGCACGTTGCCGGAGATCAGGTTGCCCTCGCCAGCTCCCGCCCCGCCGATCGTGTTGCCGGTCGCGTTGACCTGCACACCGCTCAGCGAATTGCCGATCGCCGCGGTCCCGGTCACGTCCGTGCCGATGTAATTCCCCCGGACAATGTTGAGGGTCGTGATTCCGAAGCCCTGCAACCGCACGCCGTACCCGTTGTTCCCCGAGATGACGTTGCGGACGGTCGCTATGCCACCGATGTAGTTGTCGTTCGCGCCGTTGTCGATCTGCACACCGCTCTGCGAGTTGCCCAGGTCCGTGGTCCCGGTGATATCCGTCCCGATGAAATTGCCCTCAACCAGATTGTCGATGGCGGCGGTCGTCGTGAGATGCACGCCATGCTGGTCGTTGCCCGAGATGACGTTCCCCTCTCCCGCATTCGTGCCGCCGATCGTGTTATCGGCGGACAAGATCCGCACGCCGCTGAGCGTGTTCCCCAAGTCGCCGGTCCCCGCGAGATTCGTCCCGATCAGATTTCCCTTCACCACGTTGCCCGTCGAGTTCACATCGATCGAGATCCCGGATTGCTCGTTGCCCGAAATCAGATTCCGGTCGGCTGCACTCGACCCGCCGATGGTATTGTTGTCCGAGTTGATGATCTGCACGCCGTCCCGGGCATTCCCCTGATCGGCCGTCCCCGCCGCGTCCGTCCCGATCAGATTTCCAATGACCATGTTGCCGTTGCCATCGACGAGCCGAATCCCCGACCCGTTGAACCGGTTGATCGCCAACCCCCTCACGGTGCTGCCACCCGCCTTGATCGTCAAACCGATCGCTCCCGGACCGGCGACCGTCCCCTCCAACTCGACCAACGGCGTCGAAACAAACCCCGGCTGAGTCGTCCCGTCAATGATCACCGCTTCGGTGATATCCGGAAGCTGCTGACTCGTTACCGAGATCGTCTGCACCCCGGCGCCAGCGATGTTGAAGCTGATCGTGTCCAATCCGACTTTGCCGTTCGCGTAGACGATCGCCTCGCGCAGACTGATCACGCCGTCGCTCCCGTCGGTGATGTCGAATGCCGTCGTCACGACAAGGTTGGGGTCTGCGTAGACGTTGATCGTCATCGTCGCCGCCACCGTACCGGAGCCGGCATCGTTCACCGTGAAGTCGAACGTGGAGCGGGCCGAGCCCTGGGCGCCCGATGCCGGCGTATAGACCAGGTTCGCAATGTCCGCCGCGATGATCGTGTCGTTGACCACGACGTCCACACCGCTGAGTTGCAGCGTATCGCCGCTGGCCAGATTCAGGCTGCTGATCGTGATCGACACCAGAGCGTCGGATTCCGCGTCCGTGAACGGAAAGTCCGACACCGCGAACGTCTTCGCCGTGTCGACGATTGTGGTCACGCTGCTGGCCGTTGCCACCGGCGCAGTGTTGACTGGATCGACGTTGACCGTCGAAGCGATGTTGAGCGCCGCAGTGTTGTCGCTGGGGGGGACGTTCAAGCCGGAGTCGACCAGTTGCGTGATGGTGATCACGCGGTCGGCGTCGGTGGGGTTCGCGCTCGCGTTGCGATAGCTCAGTCCATCGACCAGCGTCTGCAATGCAGCCTCGCTCAGCGCCGCGTCGAGGATTGTCACCGTCGCCGTGTCCCCAGCGACGTTGACAGCGACGGTCAGGCCGTTGGTCTCCGTAAAGAAAATACTTTCGTCGATCAGCGTCACATCCGAGCCGTCGATATTGAGGATCTCACTCCCCCCATCGCTGACGTTGGTCACCGTCAGGGTCATCGAGCTGAAGGTCTGCCCGGCCTCCACGGTCGAGGCCGTCACGCCGCTGAACAGATCGACCGCCGGACCGCCCTCCGTGAAAATCGGGTTCTCGCCCGTCGCTGTCAGCGTCGGTTCTTGATCGGGCGGACCGGGGGGGCCCGGATCGACGTTGACGATGGAGGTGATGTTGGGTGCCGCCGTGTTGACATTGGGGGATTCATCAGAGCCTGAATCGGCCAGGACCGTGATGGTGATCGCGCGGTCGCCGTCGGTCGGATTGGCGCTCGCGTTGCGATAGCTCAGCGTATCGACCAGCGTCTGCAGCGCCGCCTCGTCCAGCGCCGCGCCGAAGAATCTCACCGAGGCCGTGGTCCCCACGACGCTGACATCAACGCCCAGGCCGTTGATTGCGGTGGTGGCCCCTGATTCGTCGCTCAGCGTGAGATCCGAGCCGTCGATGCGCAGGATCTCATTGGCGCCGTCGGTGACGTTGGACACGGTCAGGATCATCGAGGTAAAGGTCTGCCCCACATCGACGGTCGAGGCTGTCACGGAGCTGAACAGATCAACCGCCGGATCGCCCTCCGTATAGGTCGGGTCCAGACTCGTCGCCTCCAGAAATGGCGCGTCGTCATCCGGGCCGTCCACCGGTGGCGCTGCGCTCGAATCGGAGGGCGTGTCAGCGGCCAACAGCACCCGCGGTTCCATGACCTGAATCATGGTGCCACGACAGTCGAACGACCGGGCCTGCCGACGAGACCTCTTCTGCATCAACCGGCGTGTTTGTCGAGACTGCTCCCACTGCTGACAGACGGTGGCCAGGAAACGTCCAAAAATCAGACCGCGAAATCCGGGAAACCACATGCGATTCAACTTTCCAACTGAATGAGAAGAGACGGACGCTGTCTGGAATGAACGGGACGGACTGGCATTGACCGCTGCGGCAATCCTGTGGAACTCAAGACTCAGGGGGTGACGACAAACTCGGCAACTCGGAGATCAGACACCGACGAGTTTCATCGCAACACACGCCGGTAGGTCATCGATCGATTGAGGCGGGTTGCGAGAGTAATCCAAGAACCACCCTCGCGAAAGCCGAAGGACCGTGAATTTCAGGGCAATTTCCCGGTTCCAAGCAGGATGCCGTCGAGTCTTCGAAACGCACCAAGACCCAGCATGACCGGGCCATCAATCACGCGCAGTTAGGAAGACGGGGGTCAGGAATCAGGGGACAGGGGTCAGGAATCAGTGCAGACGAAACAGGATTCCGTTCCCCACTGCCTCCTGCCTCCTGACCCCTGTCTCCTGTCTCCTGACTCCTGTCTCCTGTCTCCTGACTCCTGCCATGCCCTCCATCACATGCGGAAGTGGAACGTCCGGCGGATGTATCTCCACAGCCAGCCGAAGGCGGAGCGTTTGGCGGCGATGAAGCGGGCGTTGCCGCGCAGGTTGGGCTTGAGCAGTCCGGGCGATTCGTCGAGGAGCACCGTCGCCTGGTAAGCCGCGTCTTCGAGTTGTTCCTTCCCCTCGCGATCGGTCACGGTGGCGAGTGATCCGCCGTACTTGACCGACAGCGTGTCGGGGGCGAAGTCGGATTGAGCCGTCGCGATCTGCGAGATCGCTCCGCGAAAGACACGATCGGGCAGGTGATCGAACTTCAGGCCGACCGACATGTCCAACTTCACATCGTGGAGGTCGGCTTGGTCGAGGTGGAGCAGGGCCTGCATCCCGTCGGTCGGGGCAATGCTGAGCAGATGCGTTCGTTCGTCGAGGACGCTGCCGGCGTTCTTCGCATCCAGCGGCGTGCCGGTCCAGCCGACAAGTCGCGTGCGGAGTTGCTCCATCTTCGGCGCGGGTTGCCTCGGCGGCGCGACGACCGTCCCCGCACACGGCGCGACAATTTGCAGGTGCTTCCGCTGCTGACTCAACTCCTCCAACTGCTGTTCGACGGACCGCAGACTCTCCTCGGCCATCGCCCGACCTCCGGAATCGTCCGAGACCTTGGCGAGATGGATCGCCTTCGTTTGAACCTCGCGTGCGACGAGCAACTGGCGCGCACGGTCCTCCAGCTTGGGATCGAACAGCTCGGCGAGCAGTTCGCCCTCCGCGACGCGATCGCCCGGCTGGACGTGCAGGGCGATCAATTCGCCTGGCACCTTGGTCATCACGTGCCGCACGTCGCGCGGTTCGATCACGAACGCCGCCGAACCGAACCACGGAATCGGGATCATCCCCAACGCCACAATCACGCCGAGCAGCACCGTCGCGCTGACTGCCACGCGCCATTTCTTAATCGGCTTTTGACGCGGTGTCGCGAATAGTTGGTACGCCCTCATGCCCAGTCCCCACAACACGCCGAACACCGACACCGCCGCCAGCGTTTGACCGACGCTCTGCAAACCATACGGCTTCAGCACGGTGTACAGAAACAACAGGATGCTGAACAGGATGATCCAGCCATAGATTGCGGAGGCGACCGCGAACAAGGCGAACCAGTGGCGTCCGGTCTGCGGCATGAACGGATCGTGCCGCGGTTCGACACCGAGACAGACCCGGGCCAGCGTCTCCTGGAGCAGTTTGTCCGCCTTTTGTCGCAGGTTGGGGATTTCGAGGAAGTCGCTCAACATGTAGTAACCGTCCAGCCGCATCAGCGGGTTCGCGTTGAAGATCACCGTCGTCGCCGCCGTCACAAAGAACAGGTTCAGGCACAGGTAATGGAGCAGCCCCGGCGACGTGAACCACCAGATGAAGATCGCCGCCGCCGACAGAACCACCTCGATCATCATCCCCGCCGCGCCGATCAGGATTCGCTTCCACTTGTTCTTCAACATCCACGAGTCCGACACGTCGCAGTACAGGCACGGAGTCCCGACGAGCAGCATCACGCCCATCTCGTGACATTCGCTGCCGAACGCCTTGCACGACAGACCGTGACCGAACTCGTGAATGATCTTCGCCCCCGCCAGCGTCAGCCACAGAAAGATCAGGTTGGGCCAGCCGAAGAACTGGTTGAACGCGGGGAGCCGGCTTTGAAACGTCTGAAACTGTGTGGCCAGCAACAACCATGACGCCAATACGAAGAGGCTTGCCAGGAAGGCCGTCACGGGGTGAAAGATCCAGCCTGTCCACGGCAGCATCCGCGCCAGCATCGCATCGGGATCCCAGCCCGGCAGCCGCAGCGACATGATGTTCGTGTCGACGATCCAAATTTTCTGCCGCCGCTTTTTCCGGCGCTGCTCGATGCGCGGAGCCGCCTGTCCCGGGCGGACGCCATACGCGAGCCCCTTCTGGTGCAGATCGGCGATCAAGTGCTGAACGTCGGTCAGCGTCGGAATGAGCGCGGGGAACTCGCGGATCAATTCGTCGCGGATCGACTCCAGATGCCTCTGGCCGTCGAGCATCTGCAGCACGCGAAACTGATCGCACCGCAGCATGTGGTACGTGAGTCCCACCGCATCCTTGACCATGAAATGCGCGACGCCTCGAAATTCCATCCGCTCCACAATCAGATCACTCCGTCCGCGCAGCGGCACCGGCCGCTGCGACGAGGAAGTCTGTTCGGAAGGAAGGGCGAGGGACATGAAGAGCTTTTAGCGGTTAGCTGTTAGCGATGAGCTTGAAGTGGAAAGCCATCAAGAGCTGTGTGCATTGGGCAAACGCTGATTGCGAGACACCGGTCAGGACACGTTGGGAGGCAATCACACCCTCCCTCTGGCTAACAGCTAATAGCTCATCGCTAACAGCTACTCCGCGATTTCAATCACCATCTCGGCCATCAATCCGGCGCGGAGGATGTTGTCGCGGTTCTCGACCTCCGCCCAGACGCGGGTCTCGCGCGTGACCGGATCGACGGTGACGTCGACGAACGTCACCCGGCCCACAAATGGCTCGGACTCTTCCGGCAGATCGAAGTCCGGGTCGTTCAGTTTCACGCGCACCTTGTGCTTCAGCTTGATCGCGCGGACGTCAGCCAGTGAAACCCGGCCTTCGATGCGCACGCGGTCAATGTTGACCAACTCCAGGATCGGATCGCCCTGACGCACCGCCTCACCCGGATGTTTGTAGACGCGTGTCACGACTCCGCTGAACGGGGCGATCACCGAATAGGTCGCCAGTTCCGCGCGAGCCTGATTCTCCGCCAGCTTGTTCAGGGCGAGTTCGTTCTTGGCCTGTTCGATCGCCAGCACCCCCTTGTCGGCCGCGAGTTTGAGTTTCTCAATCTCCAACGGCGCGATGGCCTTCGTCGTCTTGTTGGCCTCGACATTTTTCTGATACTCAACCTCGGCCACGTCGCGCGCCTTCTCACTAAACCGGACATCGACATCGTTGGAAGCCTTCTTCTCGGCGATGGCCAGATTCGCCCGGGCCACTTCGTCGGCGATCAAGACCACCTGTTGCCTGGCTTCAATCGCATCCCCCTCCCGAAACTCGACCGACTTCACCACCCCCGGCCGATCGCACGCCAGCGTCACCTGCCGAATCAGCGCGATCCGACAATCAGGCAACCGAATCTCCCTCGGCCCCCCGGGCGCGGTCCGCGGTTCCCCCGCAGCCACGATCGCGGGAATCGCCCAACACACCAGCCACAGCATCCGCTTGGACATGGAACCACTCTCTGCTCAGGGGAATTCGGGATTACCAACAGGCAACGTTCGACTCAACAAACGCCCCGCGTTGCGAGACTACTGTTGGAGAGCCCTTCCGTCGAGCGTGTCTCATCCGGTTCAGAGTAACTTTGATCGTGAGAAGGACTGCGCAGGCGAGCGGGTATGTGTGTACATCCGACTCATCAAACGTTTGAAACGGCGATCCAACCGGGGAACTGGCACTCTTCGCTCGCCAGAACACTTGCCCGACTGCGACTCATTTCTCGGTCGGATCGCGCGGCAGGAATCGCAATTCCGCCTGCCGAAACTCGGGCGATTCGAGCACTTCAAGCACCTCCGTCACATACGGGAATTTTTGCTCGGCGAGATTCTCCTTCGTGAAAAGCTTTCCAAAAAACTCCGCGCGTTGGGGAATCGCGTTCGACCCGTGCTTGCTGAATTGGTCCAGCAGCACATAGTTCGCCTGAATCAATTCCTTGACCGCATTGCGACGCCGACCAAGTTCTTCGTTGATGATCCGTTTGTAGACCGCGTCCGATGGCTCCTCGCCCGCCTCCAGAGTCCGTTCCAGCGTTGGCAGATTCCGGCACAGGTGCTCCAAGAGCAGCTTCGGCCGAGGATCAAGACTGACCGCCACATGGTCGAACTCATGCCGGAGCAGTCGCCCGCTCCACACGGTGTCCGTTCGATATTTGATGGGCAGGCGGACCACATGCTCCATGTGAAGGGTCGGCTCCACATTCTTTGCCGTCACCTTCACGTGCCACAACTCGCCCTGTTTGGACTTGGAAAAGTTGTACCGGTACTTCTGCGTCAACCGCATGTAGAAGTGCGCTTTGCCGATATTGGCTTTGACGAACTCGGAGTCGCTGCTGATAACGACAGTAACCGCCCCTTCCTCAATAAAGGCCTTCAGTTCTTTAGGAT
>JBBPIS010000238.1:0-7933 GCA_038040225.1 Planctomycetota bacterium | reverse complement strand
GATCCGTTGCAAACCAAACGCCCTTCGCACAGCGCCATTGCTTTAGCACGGGTCGCCTTTCATTGCTCAGCGTTCCAAGTTCCCCGCTTCGGACTCCCTCATCCCTTCGGCATCACGCTGCGGCCGAGGACCGTGTCGAATTCGCTGACGGCCGGGACGAGCATCGCGATCACGGTGAAGCCGTAAGCCGCGACGACGAACAGGCAGACTCCCAGCGTCTGCCCCAACAGAAAACTGGTGATCGCATAGAACGTGCAAAACGGCAGGATTCCCGCCGCGAGCGTCAGCGCGGGACTCGGATTGCGATGCGTGAGCGACACCCACAGGCCAAGGCTTCCACCGAGGATAAACACCAGGAAACTCGGCAGTTGAAGACCGAAGGAGGCGCGCGCCTGCAGGATCAGGATCATGCAGATGAAAATGCCGACGAACAGAAAGAAGACTGTCCCCAGACTATTCGCGATGGCCGTGCGCGAGATGCCGTAGCTCAACCCGGAGTGCAGACCCAACATGGCTGCGAACAGGACCAGCGTCACGAATCCGAGAGCCACATAGAAAAAATTCTCGACGGTGATCGTCCCCTGCACCGCGTACCACGCCATGAACAGCAGCGGCGTCAGGATCAACTCCTTGCTGTTGTAGAGGACTCCACCCAGCTTGCCGAGGATGAACTCCTTCGCCGTGATGTCGGTGACGAGCAGTAGTTCGAGCGTCCCCACGTCCCGTTCGCTCGTCAGCGACGTGACGGCCTGCGCGTTGACCAGCATCATCGTCAGCAGGCTCAGCCCCACGAAGGCTGCTCCCGCCGGAGAGATCATTCCCAGCACGAGGCTGCCATCCGGAGGCGACGTCAAAATCGAGTAGATCGCGAACGCCGCGACGACCAGATAGGCCAGCTTGATGAGGATCGCCTTGCGGCCGTAGGCCTTCGTTTTCATCTCGCGCCAGATGACGGGACTGTTCCAGACGACTCGCGGCGGCCGGACGACGCCAGCCACGTTCTCGTCCTTTGTCGCCGCTTCGCCCAGCGTCCGCGAAGGATTCCAGATGCGGACCTGCCAGATCGTCGCGAGAGCCAGCAGCACGCCGAGACCCGTCAGCGTCCCCGTCGAGACGAGTGCCGCCGTCACGAACGTCGTTCCGCCCGACGTGTTGAACGGTTCGAGGACTCGCAACATCGCGCGGAACGGATTGAGTGACCCGACGACAAAACTCGCGGTGGAGTTCGCTCCGGCCAGAATCGCGACCGCCTCGACCACGCCCAGATAAAGGACGATGCCGATCAAACTGATGGCCAGCGTCTGAAACGTCTTCTCGCGCCAGAAGGCGACGAGCGAGCCCCACGTTCCCGCGACCAGACCCGCCGCCGCCGAGATCGCGATCGCGCAGCCGATCTGTTCGAGTGAAACGCCTCCCAGCATGTGAATGATCGCAAACACCGGGATCGACGACGCGAGCAACACGGCAGGCAGCAACAGGCTGGCACAGAGCTTTCCGAAAACCAGCTCCCTGTCGCGCAGGTCGGTCATCAGGAGCAGCAGCATCGTCCGTCGATCCTTCTCCTGCGAGACATTCCCCGCCGCGAACAGGACCGAGAAGAAGATCATCAGTGTCAGTTGCACGACGGCAAACACCTGAAACACCAATTCGCCAAACCGGGCGATGTCGCCCAGATTGCGAACCTGCTGCCAGCCGAACGTGGTTTGCGCGGCGGTGTACATCAGGACGAACAACGCCCCGACGTAACCCGACCGCACCATGAAGTGCTTCAATTGCCGAGGCACGGTGAGTGCCTCACGAGAAAACAGGGGACCGGCCAGCACGAGGAAACGCCTCCAAAACTGAGAGCGATTGAACGGCGGGAGTATAGCCATCGCGCGCGGGCCGGTCATCTCAGGAACGAGAGAGTGAGACCGTGCTCGGGGACACTTTGCCGACGTGTGGTAGACCAGTACCATGCGACCCCGAGCGATTCACCGCCCTCTGCCATACGGAGACAACCATGTCCGAACTGCCAGCCTCACGCGAAACGGAAGGTCTTTCTCGCCGAGCCGTGCTCGGAACGGCCCTCGCCGCAGCGGGGACGGCCGCCACGATGCACGGGCCTTGGGGATTGGCGAGCGCCGCTCAAGCCGCTCCCGGCGCAGCCGCTCCGGCGGGCAAGCGGTATGCGATGAAGAAGTCGATCAACCAGTGGGCGTTTCCGTATCCCGACAAGATGTCGATCGAACAGTGCCTCAAGCTGGCCAAAGCCGCCGGGTTCGATGGGATCGAGTTGAACTACGACCTCGACAACGACCTCTCCCCCAAATCGGGGACGAAGGAATACACCGCGATCCGACAGATGGCCGACAAGATCGGCATCCAGATCAGCGGCATCTGCTCGTTCCTCTTCTGGCCATATCCGTTCACGAGCCACGATCCGGCGAAGCGAGCCCGCGCGCTGGAGTTGGCCGGGCTGATCGCGAACGCCGCGCATGACCTCGGCACCGAGAATGTCCTCGTCGTGCCGGGGGCCGTTCACATTCCGTGGCGCACCGATTACGAGCCGGTCGCCAACGACCTGTGCCTCTCCCGCGCGAAGGAAGCGATCGGCAAGCTGATCCCGGCGGCCGAGAAGCTGAAGGTCAACCTGAACATGGAGAACATCTTCTTCAACGGCTTCCTGATGACGCCGATGGAGATGGTCGAATTCGTGGACGGCTTCCACAGCGAGCGGATTCACGTCCACTTCGACACCGGCAACATCATGCAGTACCAGTTCCCCGAGCACTGGATCCCGATCCTCGGCAAACGGATCAAGAACGTCCATTTGAAAGAGTTCACCAAAAAGGGAACCGATTCATCGCTGGAGTCCTTCCGTCCTCTGCTCGATGGCACGACAAACTGGCCCGCCGTCCTCGAAGCCTTCGACAAGATCAACTATCGCGGCTACCTGACGTTTGAATACTTCCACCCCTACCAGCACTGGCCCGAAGCGCTGGTCTATCAGACCGCCGATTCGCTCGATCGCATGCTGGGCTTGAAGAGTTGAGTACGAATCCTTGGCCTTCCGCCTTGTCCCCTCGCCCCCGCCTTGGGGGGAGAGGGTTAGGGTGAGGGGGCTTCTCTCCCCGCAATCTCCTCCAAACATTACGCCTGTTAGCAAGCATGCCCGCTCCCATCCTCTACTGCGGCGACACGAACCTCGACGGTGCCGCCAGCTATCTCGCCGGACTGATGACTCATTTCGGCTGGGCCTTCGACTACGTGCCGAGTCACGTCCCGATGACGCGCGAGTTGATTGAGCGGCCTCATTCGCTTCTGATTCTCAGCGACTATCCAGCCACGCAGCTCGACGACGATCTGCAACAGATCGCGTTGAAACAGGTCGACGGTGGGATGGGACTGCTCATGATCGGTGGTTGGGAGTCGTTTTGTGGATTCGGTGGTGACTGGGATGTGGCTCCCTTGGCGAAAGCATTGCCGGTGGAAATGGCTCGGCACGATGACCGAACTAATTTTTCGCAGCCAACGGTCCTGACCGAATCTGATCGTTACCCATCGAATGATGAATCAAACGATGGGTTTCAAGTTCAACAACAAATCCTCGGCGGCTTGCCGTGGCGAGAGTCACCACCCACGATCGGGGGGCTCAACAAGGTCACGATCAAGCAGTTGGCCTGGCCGCTCCTCGATGCGGTGTCATTCCGCTTTTGGTACGACGAGGAAGCGGAGCAGTGGAAAACTGATGATGGAGTGACTTACCCGGCGCTCGTAGCCGACAAGTACCGATTGGGCCGTACGGCCGCGTTCATGAGCGATGTCGCCCCGCATTGGGTTGGCGGCTTCGTCGATTGGGGGCCGGAACGTGTGAAGGCTCAGGCCAAGGGAGCCTCGGCGATTGAAGTTGGCAGCTACTACGCTCAGTTTTGGAAACAATTGCTCTCGTGGGTGGGGCGACTGGAGTGAGCGAATCGCAGTTGAAGAGAAGCCCCCTCACCCTAACCCTCTCCCCCGAGACGGGGGCAAGGGGACCGGAGAAGAAATCTTCTCTTCTGCTTGATTGCTCTCTGCCTGTCTCCGTGCCCATCCGTGTAATCCGTGGTCAAAATCTCTTCCTCAGAAAGTCTCGTTGAATGGCAACAGGCAATGTGCTGGTCGGGCAGTCGGGTGGTCCGACTTCGGTGATCAATTCGTCTCTGGCGGGAGTCGTCGATGCGGCGATGAAGTCGAAGGGAGTCGGCCGTGTGTTTGGGATGCGGTTCGGGATTGAAGGCGTGCTCAACGACTACCTCGTTGACTTGGGAAGCGAATCGGCCGATGTGCTGCGAGGGCTGATGTCCACGCCGGGAAGTGCCCTCGGGTCGAGTCGCCTCAAACTGAAGGAGGAGCATTTTCCGGCGATCCTGAAGCAGTTGAAGAAGTACAACATCCGCTTCTACTTCATGGCGGGCGGCAACGACACGATGGACACGATTCATCGCGTGACGAAGTACGCCAACGAGCACGGTCACGAGATGGTCGGCGTCGGAGTCCCGAAGACCGTCGACAACGATCTGTTTGGGACCGACCACACGCCCGGTTATCCGAGTGCCGCGCGGTACGTCGCCCTGTCGGTGCTGCAGGCGGGCGTGCTGGCTCGCGACATGCAGAAGGTCGATCAGTTTGTGATCTTCCAGTCGATCGGACGCAGTGCCGGCTGGCTTCCCGCGGCGGCGGCGCTGGCCCGCACGAGCGAACTGTCTGCCCCGCACGTACTGCTCCTTCCGGAACGATCCTTCAATCAGGAGGCCTTCTTGCAGGCGGTCGCGGCGGCTCACAAGAAACATGGTTTCGTGAGCGTCGTCTGTGGCGAAGGAGCCACCAACGCGGACGGCTCGCCGATCAGTGCCTCCGAAACAAAGGACAAGTTTGGCAACGTCGAGTTCGGCGCGATGGGCGGAACGAGCGCCGCGATGATCCTGCACCGCATCATCTCGAACGAGTTCGGCTGGCGTGGCGAGTTCCAGGTCTCCGAGTCGCTCCCGATGTGCGCGGCCGACCGCGCCACGAAGCTCGACGTCGCCGAAGCCTACGCCTGCGGCAGGCAAGCCGTGAAGCTGGCTCTGCGCGGCGAGGGGGGAGTGATGGTGACGATGCAGCGCGCCAACAAACCGAGCGAACCGTACCAGATCGACTTCGGGACAATCTCGCTCAGCGAAGTCGCCAACCACGAACGCCCGATGCCCGACAACTTCATCACGAAAGACGGCTTTGGCGTGACGAAGGCATTCCTCGACTACGCGGCCCCGTTGGTGGGAGAACTACCGCAGTATGCGTCTCTCGCGGCGAAGCGAGCGAAGGCATGAACGATATTTGCGGGAAGGGACACCATGCTTGACTTGGATCACCCATCAACGGCGTCCATTTTCGCGGCCTCGCATCACCTCGAAGCCATCCGGAGCCTGGGAAGGCGAATGACTCTGGCAAATACCGACATGCGGAAGTCGTTCCTCATTCAATGTCGTGCATCCATTCATGCACTGCGGTGGCTGGCGAACGAAGGCCAGTTGCCGAAGGAAATGACGGAGTCGATTCTCCCCGGTCTCGACAACTTGGAGCGCTCATTGGAATCTTTCGCAGCGATTGAAACGAATGGCCTTGCCACGCAAGACTTGGACTTGCTACTTCGAGCAACCTCAACCGGTCGTTCGTTCTGGCAAAAACTGTGTCGGACCGGCACCGCTCTGAAATCCAATGGTCGGGCAATTCAATGCCCGGTTTGCCATTCGCCATTGCGTCGATTCTCCATTGGTGGTCCAACAGATGCCGTGTGGTGTGACTCGTGTTTTACCCCGATCCAAAATTTGATTGACGTGCTCGATTCGTGTGAACACGGATTCGGCTGTGAGGCGATCTGAGATGTCATCCCCTTGAGTCTTACATCAATCAGAAACATCAAACACAAAGGTGACCGGAATGCGTCCTGATCGAGAACCTTACTCCCAGTTCAACCTCGTCAGTGACATGCTCGCTGCGGCGGATGCGATTCAGACGTTTGATCCCGGCGTGGTGAAGGCGACTGCCGCTGAGATCGCTTCTGTTGGCAAGCTGCTCTTCACCGGTGAGGGGTCGAGCCGCCTGTTTCCCGCCAAAAGTGCAATTCGCCAATCGAGGCAACAGGGTTGGACGACGACGCTCCACACCGAGGCGGGACGGCAGTCGCAGGACTACGCGCTGGCTGATTGGGCGGTGCTCGGCATGTCGAACTCGGGCCGCACGGCGGAAGTGATTCGACTCTTCACGGGTCTCAAGGAGGCGGGGCACTCGAAACGGTACAGCCTCACCGCAATGGCCGGTTCACCGCTCGAAGCACTCGCGAATCGGGGTCACGTTCTGGCGTGCGGCAAGGAAGGGGCCGTCGCCGCGACGAAGAGCGTTGTCGAACAGGCGCTGTTCTGCCGTGCTCTCGTCGAGAGTATCGCCGGGCAGGAGACGCTCGCGCCGCGACTGGCCGGGCTGGCCGAGCAGGTTCGCACGGCGCTGACGATGCCGGTCGAGGCGGCTCTCACGCAGAAGATCAGCGACGCGGGGACGATCTATTTCGCTGGCTGCAACGACGGCGTGGCCGAAGAACTGACGTTGAAGACCAACGAGATCACTCGCAAACGAAGCGACTATCTCGAAGGAACCTACGCCGTGCATGGCATCGAAGAAATCATGCAGGCCAGCGACGTGGTCATCTGGATCGACCCGTGTCCGAAATCGGAGCAGAAGTTCCACGATGTGCTGGTAAAGGGAGTCGGCCTGACGGTGATCGCCGTCTCATCCCGCCCGACGATGTTCCCGACGATCACGATTCCCGACGCAGGCGACTTGTCCGGCTTCGTCCAACTGGCCGCCGGTTGGAACTTGCTCGTCGAGGCGGGCATGATGCTCGGCATCAACATTGACAAGCCGGAACGGGCGAGAAAAGTTGGCAACGAGTTCACGGGGTGAAACGACAGGCTTCATGAAGCAAGGTGGTTCTGAAATACAATGTATTCCCTTGTCTTGAATCAAGCTGTGCTGACCAAATTGTATGCAGAAGGTTGGTCAGAAAGCCGCTGTGTTGAACCCGCAGAATTCATCGGTGAATTTGCCGTTGCCGGGATCGTCCCTCATGAGACTGGAATCTCTTTCCTGCGGTCGTTTCATGGGATTTCCATTCCGTGCTTGAGCATCGATTCGCTGCGAGGGCAGTTTTGTGTTCAAGACGCCGTGTTTTGGTGTGACGCGAGGGATATCACCGGATGGAACAGTTTTTTGGGCAAGCAGTTCTGTCCTATTGGAACGACACTCACGGAAGTGCTGTTGTTGGATGTCAACGGAGCATGTGCAGTCGTCAGCAAAGCATTGGACAATTACCTTTTGCTTACTTCCTTAGATGCCATGTTGTCATTTCTCTTGTTCGACGATCGTGGAGAGAGTGAGTTAATTTGGCTTTCAGACCAAGAAGTGTGTGACATCACAGGAGAATAGGTGAATTCGGTAACGGAATGTGAGCTGATCCTTCATGGTTTGCCGGTCGATACATTGACGAAGCATTGCTACCGCAGTTTAAGACCAGCAACAGCCACAGTCGGGCGCTGTGCTTACATTGCGATGAGACACGCCCGTCGACGTGACATTCCACAGTGGCGGTGAGGAAGTAGCACTGAGCGGGGTTGGGACTGCCGCACACAACCCGGTTGCATCTTTTCATCTCATCGGTGACAGCCTACAGTATTACTCGTCCTTGAGATGGCTGGTTGATTGGCACTCAAAGGTTCGGCCGGTGGGTCGGTTCCCCTTGTGGAGATGATCTGATGTCGCGTCACCTAGTTCTTGTGCTGACTCTGGTTGTGTGTGGACTCATTCCGACCGTCGCCCGCGCGGAGAAGAAAGATCCCAAGGTCAAGTTGTCGGCGCAGCGGGGGCTCGACTGGCTCGT
>JBBPIS010000237.1:0-8018 GCA_038040225.1 Planctomycetota bacterium | reverse complement strand
CAATGAGTGACCGCACACCAACCCGCAGCGGCAGCGAGGGCGCCGTCACGGTTCGCCCTCGCTGACGCTGCGGGTGGGTATGAGCCCGTGAGCCACCCCGACTTGATTCTCACCTCATTTTGCAGGCACAACCGCTGCGATCGGTATCGCACGGCAAGACTTCTCTCGGTCGTCGGCGTTGCTTCCCGGCAACACACCCATTGCGTGGCTTATGTTTTCACCACGAACCAGTGGTTGGAATCCGTCTGGCGACGCGTGTGCCTAGGTGCGGGGATCCCCTTGATGAGTACGACCGTTCTGGAACCAGCCAACTCGCCCAACCGCGACGAGTTCGCCGATCTGTTCGACAACTACGTCGCTGACGACAATCTGCCATCCACTGAATGGCTGACCCGCCTGCGACTCGAACGCCCGCGCCGCAACACGCATTGCCTGGGTGAGACGACTCGCATTCTAAAGCGGGTCAATGACGTCGTGGTGGCCGGGACGATGCTGTTGTTGCTGGCTCCCGTCATGCTTTTGGTGGCGATGGCCGTGCGCGTCACCTCGCGCGGGCCGGTCATCTTCAGCCAGACGCGAGTCGGTCTCAACCTGCGGCAGAAAAAGCGGGATCGCCGACAAAGAGAGGCAGAACCTGCCGCCGCCAACGGCGTCGAACGGCGGGGAACGGGCATCGACCGCCGGCGGGACTCCGGCTACGGCAAGCCGTTCACGCTGTACAAGTTTCGCACGATGACGATCGATGCCGAGAAGAACGGGGCCCAGTTCGCCGTGAAGGGAGACACACGAGTCACCTGCATCGGCCGTTTCCTGCGCAAGACCCGGCTCGACGAACTGCCTCAACTTTGGAACGTGCTGCGTGGCGAGATGTCGCTCGTCGGCCCGCGTCCCGAGCGGCCCGAGTTCATCGACAAGCTGTCGGCCGAGATCCCCAACTACATCAACCGCCTCGGCCTCAAACCCGGCCTGACCGGTCTCGCCCAGGTCATCAATGGCTACGACAACAACATCGAGAGCTTCAAACGCAAGGTAAACCTCGACCTCCTCTACCTCCAGAATTGTTGCTTCCTGAACGACCTCAAGATCATGGTCCGCACGATTCGAGTGGTGTTGACCGGCAGCGGGGCGCTGTAGGTCATGGTTGAAGGTCGAGGGTGGAAGGTTGAAGGCCGGATAGCAGGCCAACGTCCGACCGCGTCGCTCTTCCTCTGTCCCTCTGTCCCTCTGTCCCTCTGTCCCTTAACCCTCAACCTTCAACCTTCAACCCTCCCCGAACTGGCATCTCGCACCTTCGGTGGTTAGTCTCCGATCCGCGCTTGGACTCACCGCTTGCAGGATATGGATGACGTGACGGAGACGAAGGCTGCCAGTTCTCAGACGCCCGCGGCGGCGGTTCCACGTACCGAGCAATGGGTGGCCGAGGTCGAGCAACTGTTCCGCGACCGCGAACCGGGTGCCTTCTTCGTCCTGCCGCGAGTCGTTCGCCGCGTCTGGCAGAGCGAACTCGAAATCGCCAGCCCGTGGGTTCCGCCTCCCCACCGCAAGTCCTGCGTCATCGAGCGGGATCGCCTGCTGTGGCTCGTCGCACGGGACGAACTGGGGGTCGATGCCGAAACTCCGCTGCCGCAGCGCCTGATCCTGATCGCGCGGCCGGAAGAGGATCGCCTGCACAATTTCTCGCGGGAGGATCTGCTCCGCTACTACTGGCGGCTGCTGTTCCATGCCCGAATCGACTTTGAGCTGGGGCCGAAAACAACCCCCGCTCGAATGACGGTCGCCGAATTGCGGAGCCGCATCGACGCCCTCGGCCAGACGCAATTCGATGAAATTCGTTCGGTGCTGCGGACCGAGCAGATGCTGCTCCACTCCGACGATCCGCGTCACGTTTACGCCGAGTTCGTCGCCGTCTGGCATGAGCTGCACGCCTTCGTTCCCGGCTTGCTGCCGCTCTATTTTCCATCCCTCGACAATGAAGAAGCCGTGCTGCGGGCGATCGGCCCCGACTGCGACGCGGTCGCGCTGCTCGAAGCGACTCGCCCCTGTGACCTCTCGCCGACGATGGTCATTCCATTCACACCGTTGTCGGGTGACGTGGCGGAAGCGTTGTTGGAAGGGTCGCAAATTCACCTGGCCTCGCGCTCACCGCGGAAATACACGGCCATCGTCCGCCACGCGAATCAACTTCGCGTGGCGGGCAACAACGTCCGCGCGGCCCTCGTGCGGAGACAGGCCTTTGATGTCGCACCACTCGACCTGATGAACGAGGCCCGGCAGGAATTGCTGCGCGAGATCGAATTTCTCGTGCTGCGGATCCAAGCCGCGCTCGAACTGACGGATGACGAGGTTCGTCCGTGGCTGGCGATGTGCGAGCGACTGTTGCCCGCCGCGCGTCGCGGTTTCTGGAACGCCAACGCCCGGCTGTTGTTCGACCTCCAGCAGGTCTGCCTCGATCACGAGCAGGAGATTTACAAGGTCGATCTGCTGCGCTGGCTGAGAAGCCTCGGCAAGGATTCGCTCAAGCATCCGCTCCCCAATCAGCGGGTCGTGATGATGTCGAAGCATCTGCGCAGTGCCGCTCTCCGAGTCCCGGCGGTACAGATCGACGCCGAGGGCCGCAAGGAATTGAGCGACCTGTTGCACGCCGCAGCCGATGCGGCGGAGCACCTGCTGCGCAAGCGGTTGGAGCCACTCGTGGCCAGCGCGCTGACCGAGGCGGGCTTCGTTCCCAACAGCGTCGTCGAGCGAGTCGCCTTCCGCAAGGTGACGCATGAATTGCTGGACGGCGTCGTCCAACGAGGCTTTCTGACGCTGGGCGACCTGCGCGATGCGGTCTCGCGCAATCAACTCAAGATGCCCGACCTGACCGATTCGCAGGAATTCGTTTCGGGCGACCCCCTGCTTCGCACGGACCGGCTGCTCGCCTCGCGAGTCGACGGTGTCTACCAGCGTGGTCCGTTCTATTTGCGCTGGCTGCAACGACTCAGTTCGCTGGCCTACGGTACTCATTACGGACGCCTTCTGACCAAGTTCCTGTTCCTTCCGTTCGGCCTTTCGTTCCTGACACTGATGGCCGTCGAAGAGGTCGCTCACCTGGTTATTGGCTATCAGCCAACATCGACCACTCACGCCGCAGTCGATTCGCACACAACGCCGCCGAGTACTTCTGAGGCTTCTGAAACTCAACCGGTCGCCTCCGAACAGCCTCGCGCAGAGCCGCCCGACGATTCTAATGCGGCCACAGATTCCGACGAGGCTCCCACCGACGCGGCCGTTCCGCCGCCGACAGCGGATGCGTCTCTCATCGCAGCGGGACATGTGACCGTGCGGCATCATCTCGTTTACAGCCATCTCAACATGTTCTGGCTGGGCTGCTTCCTCTTTGCGCTGATCCACGCTCCGGCGTTCCGTGGCGCGGTCGTTTCGTTGCTCAAGACGACGTGGAAGGTGCTGAAGGTCGCGTTGGTCGAGGTGCCGCTGCGAATCGTCAAGTTCCCGCCGGTCGAATGGCTGCTGAAAAGCTTCCCAATGAAACTCTTTCGTCGGATCGTCCTCGCGCCGTTGTTGGCAACCGCGGTCTTCTGTCTCGTGTTGCCTTACTTCGGCGTGTACGACCGGCCGAATCGCTGGTGGAGTCTGGCGATTCTGCTGGTCTCGATCGTGGTGCTGAACTCACGGATCGGTCGCGACACGGAAGAGTTGACGCGCGAGTTCCTGTCGCGCACGTGGTACCGCATCCGCACGCATCTGCTGCTCGGCCTGTTCACGCTCGTCATCGATGCCTTCCAATGGCTGATGGATGGTCTCGAACGAGTGCTGTACGCCGTCGATGAACTGCTGCGATTCCGCAGCGGTGAGTCGGGTGTGGCCCTCGGCTTGAAGGCCGTGTTCGGGCTGGCCTGGTCCATCATTCACGGTGTGATCCGGTTCTGCGTGACGCTGCTCATCGAGCCGCAGATCAACCCGATCAAGCACTTCCCGGTCGTGACCGTCTCTCACAAGCTGGTGCTGGGAACGCTGACGATTCCGTTGGCCACCGTGCTGGAACGGTTCTACGATCGGGCGACGGCCTACACGATGACGGGCCTGATTTTGTCGGGCATTCCCGGCGTGTTCGGATTCCTCGCGTGGGAACTGAAGGAGAACTGGAAGCTCTACTCGGCGAACCGTCCGCCGACGCTGCGTCCCGTGCGGATCGGCCACCACGGCGAGTCACTGCTGCGGCTGCTCTGTCCCGGTTTTCATTCGGGCACGATCCCCAAATTGTTCGCGCGGCGACGACGAGCCGCGCGGAAGGCTCACCAGAATCCCAACGTCAACAAGCAGGCACGCTACACCGAGAAGCTGCATCACGAGGCCGAAAGCCTGCGCCACTTCGTCGATCGCGAACTGATCGGCCTGCTGCGCGAAAGTCGCACGTTCCACGAGCAGTCACTGTCGGTGGAGCACGTCGAGTTGGCGACCAATCGCGTGGCGATCCTGCTGCTCGACGAAGCCCAACCAGACGAGCCGGTTCACATTGAATTCGCGGAGCAGTCGGGCTGGCTCATTGCGGGTGTGGCCGAACTCGGCTGGCTCGCCGACCTGACCGACGAGGATCGCGCCGTGTTCCGCACCGCGCTGGCGGGCCTCTACAAACTCGGGGCCGTCGACCTCGTGCGCGAACAGATCGAAAGCCAGTTCATCGCGCCCTCAATTCCGGCCGTCGCGCATGCCTCCGACGCGACATCGCCCGCGAACGAAACCGCCTCCGCATCGAAGACACATCCCTACGACATCGCCTCGACGGGTCTGGTCGTCTGGCCG
The DNA here is from genome assembly GCA_038040225.1 of Planctomycetota bacterium. Taxonomy (GTDB): domain Bacteria; phylum Planctomycetota; class Planctomycetia; order Planctomycetales; family Planctomycetaceae; genus Schlesneria. The sequence continues at coordinate 3,215 of JBBPIS010000237.1, read as the reverse complement.
CTGGGGCATTACGAAGCCGAAGTCCACTACGTGCTGGACGAGACTCCCACCACCACGCCCCGGCCGCGCTCGCTGGCGCGCGCGGCGGGACTGATCCCGCTCCCTCTGGCCTCGCTCCTGTTCGCCGAGCACGCGCTGACCTGGGACGACTGGCGAGCCTATTGGGAAACCGAGCAGAGCCTGTCCGCCATCCCGCTCCGCCTGCTCCCCGACGTGGTGATCTTGCGGAACGGATAAGAATCAAGATTAGGACCAAGATGCACGGACATCTTCATCCTAATCTTTATCCTCCGGAGTTGTTTCTGGACATGTTCCATTCGACGGCTCAGGACGAGTGGGTTCGGTGAGGTTTCTGAGACTGTACCACCACCCGATCAAATTACCCGTAGAGCTCGTCGAGATTCAGACCAGCGCAATGATGGGTCGATGCACGCACGTTCGTGAACAAAACCGCCATGAATGCACCATGACAGCAGCCAGATTCCGAATCATCCGTCATTCACATCGCGTTCGCGATTCTTGTTCGCAAGACACCGATTGGATCTGAAGGAGAAGACCGACACTCCAGTCACGAAGAACGTGACATACCGGTTGCCCAACCTCATTTCCCTGTATGAGCGCCACCCGGCCGTCTATTCTTGTTTATCTCTTGTTGCTGTTTCACGATTTCTGAATGTGCTGACTCTCTCTTTTTCACTTCTTCCGGGCTGACCGGTGTGGGAGCACGGCTACAGCCTGACACTCCAAGGGCACCCACCGTGACACAGAAAAGTAGAACGGCTACATTTTTCATAACTCGTCTCTCCTTCAAGAAACAACTTTCAACGTCGTTGGTGAAAACTGCAATTCACGTCGAATTTCTGTGGTATCCAAAGAAATTTGCCTCAACACAACGTAGTGTGATCGGCAGCGCCAATTGCGCATTTCTTGTCATCCAACCCTCAGTCTGCATGCAATTCATATAACTTGCTTCTGCCTTCCACCGCTAGATAGTCGCGCTTGTTGGGAACGTCCGAATACGTTTCGACTCTTCCACCGGGCCAACGAATTTCAACATCGACTGTCTCATTGTCTCCCAATCCGAACTCCAATCGGCGTTCATTGGACGCTTGATAACCATCGCCGGCCGTCAATTGTCTCTCGATCACACCCTGTTTCGTCCGGGCAATTACTCGAGTTCCAATGGCATCCCGCGATCGAGTCGTACCCACCAGCCGAATTCCCAAACCACCGTTCGCTCCACGAGTGCGATTCGTCAACACGGCTGCGGGATCACCAATATGGGAAATCACCACATCTGTCAGACCATCGCGATTCCAATCCATTTTGGCAAGTCCCCGCCCCAGCTTTGGAGACCCAAAGAACGAACCCGCTTCGGCCGCAAACTTCTCAACGAACCGTCCCTTGTGGTTTGCAAAAAACTGTGGGTTCATCTTGTAGGGAATTTGTTTGTGAGAGAAATCATCGACATGTCCATTGGTGACAATCAAGTCTTCCCATCCGTCCAAGTCGGCGTCAAGAAACTGCGTTCCAAACCCAAGTTGTTCCCAACTGGGTTCGCCCAACCCGGTCGATCTGGCACGATCCGAGAACATTCGCGATCCGACATTCAAATACAGCATGTTCGACTCGTGATAGAAGTCGGTGACGAACAGGTCGAGTCGACCGTCGCCATTGGCATCTCCTGCGGCAATGCCCATGGAGGCCCGTGCATTCCCCGTGTCATCATACGCCAGGCCGGAAAGGACACCGATCTCTTCCCAACTGGTGATTCTTCCGGCGTCTTTCAACCGTGGAACAAAGAAAAAATTCGCTCGACCATCGTTCCCGATGAACAGGCTGATGTCACCGGATTGATCAAAGTCCGCTGCAACTATTCCCAAACCGTCACCGTCTGGTGCTTCAAAGCCTCGCCCCTCCGAAGCATCGACAAACGTGCCGTCACCCGCATTCAGATGAATTCGATCGGGCGCAGCCGAAAACCCGGCCGGTGCGCAGGATCTTGCGATCCCGTCGCTTCCCAGACAGATGCGGGTAAAGATGTCGTCGCCTTCCAGGAACGTCACGTCGTATAGATCCGGAAGCGAGTCGCCGTCGATGTCGGCCAGAAGGCAGCTTGTCGTCCAATAAGGATGCCGCTTCAGGCCAACAGCGTCCGTAACGTCGGTAAAAGTGCCATCCCCGTTGTTCTTCTGGAGTCGGTTGCCATCGATATTGGCAACGTACAGATCGACGAATCCGTCGTTGTTGTAGTCCCCTGCAGCTACGCCCTGACCGAACGATGAGTCGCTGATGCCGACTTGTGCCGTGACATCCATCATCTGCTCGCCACCGACATTTCGATAGATTACATCGAGGTGTTCTTTATGAGATGTTTCTGGTGGCCAGGTGCATCCTTGGGTGAAATACAAATCGCACCATCCATCAAGATCATAATCGAGGACCGCGACTCCACCCCCGGTATATTCGAACATCCGCTTGCCATCACTGGAGGGGTCGTCTCCGTTGAAGTACTGGAAGTTCAACCGAAGGCGGTCGGCATCATCAGCAAACGAAATCTCTGCACGACTGTGGGCGGAACGGTCCTCGACGTGAAGCTGTTCGACCGAGGGAGATCTCGGGAGCGCATAAGACGACAAATCGAATCTGCGGGCCAAATCGTCCTCCGGCAGAACCCACGGCATGTCGTCTCGCCAAGATCCCTCAATTTCATTCAAGTACTCGGCACCCTGTTGATGATTCGGATTGATTTCAAGTAGATACTCGCACCACGCACGGCACTCGCGCCATCGTCCGAGTTCCTTCGTGAGCTTCATGCATTCCTCGATCTCAGCCTCGGCACGACGGTCCTCATACAACCGGATGGACGTATTGATCAAGCGAGTCAAGCGTCCTGCCCGCTCCAAAAACACTCGGGCGTCGTTGCTTCTCCCTTCGCTGGAAAGAAGCTGACTCAACTGATAGGTGGATCGGTCGTGATTCGGATGGCGTTTGAGAACCTCCCAATAGCAACGGATTGCGCCAGGAGTGTCACCGGCTTCCTGTGCGCGGCGCCCCCTCAAGAACCAAATCCCCGGATGGTGCTGAGCAGTGGCAGGAAGTTGTTGGAGCAAGTCATCGACCGCGCTGGTCTCGCCACGGTCGAGTAACAACAAAGCCCGCAACAAGGTTGTTGTCGCCGCCGTCAGGGCCTTCAGTAAGAACGACGCCAAGGA
>JBBPIS010000236.1:0-8035 GCA_038040225.1 Planctomycetota bacterium | reverse complement strand
GGCGAACCCGGCGGCAACCTATTCAAATGCCGACTCGTTCAAGTCACCCGGCGCGATCTTCGGAGCGAACACTCGTCCGCGCAACGCTCAACGGTACGCGACAGGCGTGTTCGGTGTGGCTGCCGACACAGTCCAAGCCGCACCAGCACCGACGACAACGACGTTTACCGGTACAGGCGCTGGCGAAGGATTCGGTGGTCAGGGCACCCTCGTGAATCTGGGCGTGACGATTAACGGCCAGACCCGCGATGTCGGCTACACCCCGGCCACCAATCTGTTTACGGTGGCGGCACTGGCCGCAGCACCCGTGGCGACCGATCCTTTCGTTGTCTTCGGCGACCGAATCTCAGGCTACGGAGCCGAATCCAGCTTCCGGTCGCAGTTCGCGAGCGTGGCGGCTGGTGGAAATACTTTCACGACCGTACTCAGCAACTTCGGCACAAACTTGGCCGTGGCCGGTGGTCGAGGTCCGTTCAGCGTGTTCAACGAGACCTATACGTGGACAACAGATGTCACGCCATTCACCAGCCCATGACGTGATTGGTCTGGCTTCTCTCCGAGGCCGGCCTGATCTCCACAATGTGATTGCATGACAATGAGAGCGTCCCGGACGTACCGTCCGGGACGCTCTCCTCATTGGGCCACTTCTTGTTGAGCCGCGTAGGGCCAATTCCACCGGCCTGGGGTGGGCAATGCTCGATCACGATCTGATCAGTAGAACCGGCCGACAGCGACTTTCACGAGATCGTGCCATCGGTCGACCAGTCGAATGATCGGAGAAGCCCTGACTCCGAAACAGGGCGAGGGGACCGAAAGACAACCGTCAATCAGCAACAACGCACGCCCGACGCAGTTACTTTGCTTGATCGCGACCGTCGCCAATCATCTGCTTCAGTTCGGCCACTTGCCGAGACAGCAACTTCAGCGCTTCCTGCTGCTGCTCGATCAACTTCTGTTGTTGGTCATTCCGCTGACGCTCACCGACCAATTGCAGATCCTGATCCTGGACGACCTTGGTCAGGACGGCGACGAAGTCCATCGGGGCGAGGCTCTTGCGGTCTTGGAGGGCGACAAGTTCGGGAACGTCTTCGGCGATGAAGCCGACGTAGCGTTCCTGAGGCTCGCTCTTGTAGCGGTAGCCGACCGGTTGCAGGGCGCGCACGGTGTCGCGGGCCTGCGCGCTGGTGATTGGCTCGATGTCCTGTTTCAAGTCGCGGCTGCTGGCATTGGCCCACACACCGACATTGGTGAGACGCGCCCCGGTTTGATGCACCAGCGCATGCGTGGTGATCGCGAGTGGCGCGTTGCCGAAGCTAATCTGACCCGAGGAATTCATCAGCAACTTCGTCGTCCCCCCCGCGAGCAGGTTCAATCCTTTGCCGGACGTGAGCGCCCCGAACTGGGCGTCGCCGTTTCCCTGAACACCCGAGCGAAAGATGCCCGAGTTGGTCTCCACGCGCAGGTAGTGCGCCTGATTCGCTTCGGCGCGCTTCATCAACAAACCATTGAGCAAAGTGGAGCGAATGTCCAACCGCGAATTCGCGTCGGGAGTCCCCGTCCCCATCCCCACTTGCCCGGTAAAATGGACGTACAGGCTGTCAGTGGGGGCGGAGTTCTTGATTCTGAGCGGACTCGATCCGCCCATAAATCCCGAACCAAAGAGCTCAAAATCGTTAGCGGCACGCAAATCCCAAATGATCCCCAGTTCGGTCGACTCCAAACGCAACGTGGGATTGAGGTTGTCAGTCTTGATGTGCAGGCTGGTCAGTGGAGAATTCGTTCCCAGACCAATTTCACCGTCAGACGAGATGACAAAGCTATTGGTTGGTGCGCCGTGCAAAATTTTAAACGGGGCCGTGGTTGCCGTAACATCCCCGATTTCAAAGGAAACATCGTCGGGAAGAATTTGCCACATATATGGACTGCCATCGTTATTGTCGAAGATCAACTTTGGGAAGGCACTCTGGATTGTCAAATTGCCCGTGACGGTTTCATCCGCGGCGCTGGCGACCGAGCTGACGCCCAGCACGACCATCAAGCCCCACACAACCACAGTGACGTGATGCGACAACAAACGACGCTTCGGCATGAAACACACAACTTTCTTTCCGGTTCAACGCTTTCGGACTTCAAGGGGCGAACACACGTCGCCGCCGCTCACCTTCGTCGAGACCTTCCGCCACGACGACTCCACCACCTTACCTCGCTCGCACCGGCAGAGCGTCCGCATGTCAGCCCCCGCGAATGCGCCGCGTGCGACGCGAGTGAATTGCGGCTGCCAACCCGCTATGCCGTCGATGATGCCGGTTCGGGTCCGAAGATTCAGCAAACTCGAACTAAAAATCGGCGCGCGGTCGGATGGATGACAGGACGAGAGCGGTCGTGTCACTGTATCGCCGGTCCCCGGCCGTTCCCCCTGCTCAGAACTCGCCATGTCGCCAGCAACGTGGGACCGCGCCCAACAATGTCGAGGCTTTGTGACCATGATTTGCCGACGACGTGCATGACAGGCCGAGGCCCTTGGGCTATCTTGCGTCATCATGAAACACCTCTTTCTGCTGCTCGTCGTGTCGCTCGCGAACCCGGTTCTCGCCGCAGAGCCGGTACAGTTCTCGCGCGATGTGTTGCCCGTGCTGTCGGCCAACTGTTTTGCCTGTCACGGTCCCGACGAACACGAACGTCAGGCCGGGCTGCGGCTCGATGTTGAGGCGGAGGCGAAGAAGCCGCGTGACGACGGGTCGCCCCTCGTGCCCGGCTCGCCCGACAAGAGCACTCTCATCACCCGACTGACGAGCACCGATCCCGACGTCGTAATGCCGCCGCCGAAGGCGAACAGGCAACTCAAGCCGGAGCAGATCGAGACCCTGCGCCGCTGGGTCGCCGAGGGGGCCAAGTGGCAGCGTCACTGGTCGTTCGAGCCAGTCGTGAAGCCGGCCGGTTCGCTCGATGATCTCGTCAAGGCGGAACTGACCAGGAAGGGACTCGCGCTGCAGAGGGCCGCCGCGCCGCACACGCTGGCGCGCCGGTTGTCGCTCGATCTGATCGGACTGCCGCCGACGCCGGAGATGGCAGATGCCTTCGCACTCGATCCGTCGCCCGCAGCATACGAGCGGCTGATCGATGAGTTGCTGGCGAGGCCGCAGTTCGGTGAGCACTGGGGGCGGATGTGGCTCGATCTGGCGCGGTATGCCGACACGAAGGGCTACGAAAAGGATCTCGGCCGCACGATGTGGCCGTGGCGAGACTGGGTCGTGAGCGCGCTGAATGCCGACATGCCGCTGAACCAGTTCACCGTCGAACAACTCGCCGGCGACCTGCTGCCGAACCCGACCGAGACGCAACTGATCGCCACCGCCTTTCACCGCAACACGATGTCGAACGACGAAGGGGGGACCGACGACGAGGAGTTCCGCAGCGTCGCCGTGAAGGACCGGATCGACACGACGCTGCAGGTCTGGATGGGCCTGACGATGGGCTGCGCGAAGTGTCACACGCACAAATACGACCCGATCTCGAACGACGACTACTACCGCTTCTACGCCCTCTTCAATCAGACCGAGGACGCCGACCGGTACGACGACGCGCCGCGCATCCCGGTGCTCACCGCTGCGCAGCGAACCGAGCAGGAGAAGCTGCAGGCTCGCGTCAAAGCCGTCGAGACAGAGGCGAAGAAGGCCGCGGATGCCGACGCGAAACTCGCGGCTGCCGAAGAGGCGAAGTGGAAGGCGGCGAAAGTCGTCGAAGCGACGGCTCGCAGCGGCGCGACGTTGACTCCGCAGGCCGACGGCTCCGTGCTCGCCCGAGGCAAGGCCGAGAACGACGACACCTACACGGTGACGTTCGCGTTGGCTGCGGGGCGTCACACGGCGCTGCGTCTCGAAGCGATACCGGCGAAGCTGCCCGATGGCCAACTCGGTGTGGGACGCAAGCCGGCCGATCCGAACTTCGTCGTGTCCGAGCTGGTGGTCGAGTTGGTCAACGGCGACTCGGCGAGTCCACTCAAGCTCGTCACTCCACGGGCCAACTTTTCGCAGGAGGGATGGCCCGTGGCGGCGGCGATCGATGGCGATCTGAAGACCGGCTGGGCCGTCAGTCCTCGACAACGTGAGCGGCATGTCGCGATGTTTGACTTCGCGGAGGGACTCACGGCCGAAGCCGACGCGAAGCTCCGCGTGACGATCACGCAGAACTACGGCGAGCGGCTCGTGCTCGCGCAGTTCCGGCTGAGCACCAGCGACGCCGACCCTGCCGGCTTGACGCCATCGCAGGAATCGCCGGAGACACGCCGCGCACGCGATGAACTCGCCGCAGCCCGGAAGTCGTTGAAGGATTTCGAGGCGGGCTTGGCGCTGCTGCCGATCCTGCGCGAGTTGCCGCCGGAGAAGCAGCGCGTCACGAAGGTTCACAAGCGCGGCAACTTCCTCGACCCCGGCGACGCTGTGACTCCGGAAGTGCCCGTCGCGTTCGGGAAGCTGCCGGAAGACTCGCCGCGGAACCGGCTCGGCGTCGCGATGTGGCTGGTGAATCGGGACAACCCGCTGACGCCGCGCGTCTGGGCGAATCGCGTGTGGGCAAGGCTGTTCGGCCTCGGCATTGTCGAAACGGAAGAAGACTTCGGGGCGCTCGGCGCGCCGCCATCGAACCCCGCGCTGCTCGACTGGCTCGCGGCCGAGTACCGCGACGGAGGCTGGTCGCTGAAGAAACTCATCAAGTCAATCGTGATGAGCGACACCTATCGGCAGGCGTCCGAGATCCCGCCCGTGCTGCGAGAGGCCGATCCGCGCAACGTGCTCGCCTCGCGCGGGGCACGCTATCGGCTGAGTGCGGAAGTGGTGCGCGATCAAACGCTGGCGGTCTCCGGCCTGCTGTCGCTCAAAGTGGGCGGCCCCTCCGTGATGCCGCCGCAGCCCGCCGGGATGTGGCGTTCGACCTACAACGGCCAGAAGTGGATCGACGCCGAGGGGGAGGACCGCTTCCGCCGGGGCCTCTACACGTACCTCAAGCGAACGACACCGTACCCATCGCTCACCACGTTTGATTCTGGCAGCGGTGAAGTCTGTCAGGTTCGCCGCATTCGCACGAACACGCCGCTGCAGGCGCTCGTCACGCTGAACGATCCCGTCTACCTCGAAGCGGCAGCCGCTCTCGCCAAACGGATGGTGGCCGACGGCGCCGATGCCGAATCCCGTGCCGCGCGCGGTCTGCATCTGGCTCTCGCTCGCCCACTTCGCGAGGGAGAAGCCACTCCGCTGGTTCGCCTGCAACGAGACGCTCAGGCTGCCTTCGAAGCCGCGCCCGACAAGGCCGACGCGATCATCAAGTCGAGCCGAGGCAATGCGGCCAGCATGAAGCCTGCCGAGTTCGCCGCCTGGATCGTGACGGCCAATGCGATCCTGAATCTCGACGAATTCCTGACTCGAAACTGACGAACCAATCCGCAACCAAACCAACGCCACCGGGCTTGCCCCGGTGGCTCGCTGGCTTTTGCACTACTGCGATCGCTGATTCGAGTGAACTTAGATGTAGTGCAAAAGCCAGCGAGCCACCGGGACAAGCTCGGTGGGGATTGCATATGACAGGACCAAACGATGAACCACCTTGAAGACATCACTCGCCGTCACTTCTTTCAAACCGGCGGACTCGGCTTTGGCGCGTTGGCCCTCAACGCGCTGGTGGCTCGCGAGGGCCAGGCCGCGAATCCGCTGACTCCCAGACAGCCGATGATCGCGCCGCGCGCGAAGCGGGCCATCTATCTGCACATGGCCGGATCGCCTTCACAGTTGGAGTTGTTCGACCACAAGCCGGATCTGAAAAAGCTCCACATGCAGGACGCTCCGCCGTCGTTTCTCGAAGGCAAACGGTTCGCGTTCATCAAGGGCGTGCCGAAGGTGCTGGCGGGGCAGTTCGAGTTTCAAAGGCACGGGCAGAGCGGACAACTCGTCAGTGAGTTGCTGCCGCACCTGGCGAAGGTCATCGACAAGATGTGCGTCATCCGCACGGTCCACACCGACCAGTTCAATCATGCCCCCGCGCAGCTCTTCGTCCACACCGGCACGCCGCGACTCGGCAGTCCGTCGCTCGGCTCGTGGGTGAATTACGGTCTGGGCAGCGTGAATGAAAACCTGCCGGGCTTCGTGGTCCTGCTGTCGGGAGGCAAGACGCCGGACGCGGGCAAGTCGCTGTGGGGTTCGGGCTTCCTGCCGAGCGTCTATCAGGGCGTGCAATGCCGGACCTCGGGCGACCCCGTGCTCTACCTCAACGATCCGGCGGGGATCGATCGCACCCTCCGCCGTCGCATGCTCGACACGATCGCGGAAATGAACGAGGCCGAGCATCGTCGCAGCGGCGACGCGGAGACGATCTCCCGCATCGCGCAGTACGAGCTGGCCTATCGGATGCAGACGGCCGTCCCCGAGGTGATGGACATCTCGAAGGAGCCGCAGCACGTGCTCGACCTGTACGGCGCGAAGCCCGGCTTCGTTTCTCCCGCCGAAAGCGCCGACGATCCGCGCGTGCTCTACAAGGGGGACGATCCCACGTTTGCCAACAACTGCCTGCTCGCGCGCCGACTGATCGAAAACGGCGTGCGGTTCGTGCAGCTTTACGACTGGGGCTGGGACCACCACGGCTCATCGCTGGGCGAGAGCATCGACGAAACGCTGCCGATCAAGTGCCAGCAGACTGACCGGGCGATCGCCGGTCTGCTGGTCGATCTCCAGCAGCGCGGCCTGCTGGATGAAACGCTCATCGTCTGGGGTGGCGAGTTCGGCCGCACGCCGATGATGCAGAACAACGTCCGCAGTGAATTGAAGAAGGGTTACATCGGCCGCGACCACCATCCGTATGCCTACACGATGTGGCTCGCGGGAGGCGGCATCCAAGGCGGCCTGGCCTATGGCGCGACGGACGAGTTCGGCTACTACCCGGTGGAGAATTCGGTGAGCATCCGCGACCTGCAGGCCACGATCCTGCACGTGCTCGGCCTCGATCCCCACCGCTTCAGCTACACCTATCAGGGCCTCGACAACCGCCTCATCGGCCCGACCAACGAAGGCCGCGTCCTCAACGACATCCTGAGTTAGCAGCCCGTCAACAACGCCTCATGTGCCACGGCTGTGTCAGCCGTGCCTCATGTCCCACGACTCTGTCAGCCGTGCAACTTTCGCGAGCCACGATCTTGTTCCAAGACACGTGTCCGTTCACGAGCCGTGTGACCGTCCGCACGGCTCACAGAGCCGTGGCACGACAATCTCCACACATGGCTCCCACCGCCATCGTCGAAGCCGCGAGCGAATTCCAGCCCTCTCCGTCGGACCGGCTTTCCATGACCGACGACCTTCCGCCCGGTCCAAACCACTCGGCACCCGGTCCAAACCACTCGGTTGACCGCCTCCAACTCGACGACTACGATTCGCCCGACTTGAGGGATTGGGCAGGAAATCCATCTGTCACGACAATTCTGATTGTCGCGGTTGGGAAGACTCAACTCGAAGTGCCGAGTCAGCCGATCAAGTGAGAGTCGGCTCCGTAGCCAAGTGGCTAAGGCAACGGATTGCAAATCCGTCATCGTCGGTTCGACTCCGACCGGAGCCTCTCGGCAGAACCCCTTGGAAACAAGGGGTTCTGCCGTTTCTGAAGCCGCAGGACGAGGAACGCCCCGGCGGTCGGTGAGCCCGTGGTTTTGACGTGGGATAGGCTTCCAGCCTGTCATTTGGCTTGGGCAGAACTGACAAGCTGGAAGCTTATCCCACTCTATTGATCACAACATCGAGATTGATCACAACATCGAGTCGCGAGCCCCCAATCCGAGTCGATCGGCCCTGTTCCCACGTCAGCTCTCGCCAAAACAACTCCGACTGGCGGTCACCCGACGTCTGCGCGAGCCAAAACAACTCCGATTGGCGCTCCCCCGACGTCTGCTCGAGCCAAATCAACTCCGATTCGTGGTCCCCCGACATCCGCGACCGTCCAATCGGAATTGTTTCATGGTTTGCCGACCTCTTCGGCTGCCAAATCAGAGTTGATTTGCCATCCA
>JBBPIS010000235.1:0-8036 GCA_038040225.1 Planctomycetota bacterium | reverse complement strand
GGTTCTTGTTTACGGAACCCGGGGCCTCACGGCACCCGGCTCGCCTCGAATTCAAAATGTTCATTCGTTCGTGACGAGCCTCAACAACGAATGCCTCGGACCAATCTCAAGCAAACAACGGCGTCATCAACTCGCCCTCTTCGAGGGCTTCGATGGCCCGACCGTCGGGCGTCAGCAGGTTCGTGTGCGGATTCACGCCCCTCCTGCTCCTTCACGATCCAGCCGTGATCGAGTCCCGGTGCCATAGCCTCGCAACGAAAGTCGAAACCCGTTCTGCCCCGCCCCCTTGCCGTGGCACGCTCCCTGATTGCAGCCAAAGCGGGTCAGAATCGGTTCGATGTCGTTGTCGAACGATGGCCGAGCGGCTTCGTCGGCGCGGGCCAACGTTGGCAGAGTCACGACGAACAACATGCAGAGCACAAACCGGAGCAGACGAGGCATGACGGGCAACTCAACGGCGGGGCATTCGGGCGGGAGAACCAACGGAGCAAAGTCTATCGGCCGATAGGACCGCTCACAATTCGGCTTCGTATGATGGGCACTCCTGCCCATCCTACGATTCAATCGCGGCTCGCTACCGCTACTTTGTCGCGGGTGCCGACTTCGGCTCTTCCTTCGGCTTCGGCGGGTTCAGCTTCGCGTGAGCTTGATTGAGTGCCGAGAAGATTTCATCCAGCCGTTCATGCACGAAGACGGGCTGTTTGATCGCGAGGCTTTGGCCCAAGGCAACGATGGAACCGTGCTTGGCATCCCACGCCGGGATGAGTTTGGGGAGAGAGTCGATCAAGTCTTGGAGGGCCGTTGCGTCGGCCACGGGATACAGCCGCAACTCGACCTCGGGCGCAGCGACCTCGACGGGCGCGACCGCCGCCTGACGGAGATCCTCCAACAACTCCGCCGTCTCCCGATGGCAGGCTTGAGTCTGTCTGACGACGAGCCATTCCGGCACGACCTTCCACAGCATTCCCCCGTCGCCGTCGAGATCCTCCCATTTCCCCGAGGTCGCCTCCTGAATGGCCGTCAGCAAGTCAGATGCAGAGCGTGCTTCGGGGATGTCGCCGGTGAAACAGACTCGTATCGATTGCATCTCTGCCGCCTTGAACGCTGTGGTGACGACCAGTGTTCCCTCCTCGACCACGACTGTCAGCAGCAGCGGATCGAGGAGCTTGTTCAACATCGTGTCGAGCGTCGTGCCGGACAGCTTCAGTGTGACTGGCTGTTTGACGTCGATCTCATCGGCGAACAGCGACTCCTTGTCGATCCAAAGTCGATACCGTCCCTCTTTCGCCAGTTGGGCGAGCGTCTTATCGAGCGGTGCCGCCTTGACGTCGATGTCGCTTGGTTCCGCGAGCCGCTGGAAAATCGCCGCGTCTTCTTCGTGGGGATAGCCGGGCCGGGCGACGAGGATCGACTTCGCCTTCGTCCCGCGCACGACGAACTCTTCCACCGCCTGCAACAACTCTCGGATCTGAAAGTGAACCTGAAAGTTCTGCCGCACGATCAACCGCCCGCGACCGATGCTGACCGTCCCCCCCTCACCGTCAATGGACTCCCACTTGGGTCGGCCGCGGAGGTTGTGCATGAGCAGTTGGGCGAGCAACTCTTCCCCCTTCATCGACTGGCTGCGGATCGGGATGCCGGGCCTAATCGTGACCGCCGGGCCATATCCTCCGCCACCAAACTGAGCCAGCACAAATGTTGGAACGGCCGTCGGTTCGGCAGGGTCGGGAACACGAAACAAACCTCCACCCCCGCCGCTGGTCCCGCCACCACAATGGCCTCCATGGTCTCCTCCAAAGTTGGAGCGAAGTCGTGGCGGCAGATTCTTGAGTTGCGGTTCGAGTACCGCGACGATCGCCTGCACGTCGTAGGTTCGCTGGAACTGAATCTCATCCGCCTTAACCTCGGTGGTGATCGCCAGCAGGCCGTCGGAGCCATGCCAGTCGAGCAAGCGCGGCTTCAGCAAAAAGGGCAGCGTTTGCCAGACGGTTGCTTCGCCGAGATGCAGATCGACGACCGTGTCCTCAAGCGAAATTCCTTCCCCCGCCAATGCTTCGCGATCGATCCACAGGTTGACTCCCGCCGTCTTGGCCAGCGAGATCAGCACCTCCTCGACCGGCACGTTGGACCACTCGGCCTTCACCTGCTTGTGCAGACCGGCCAGCAACTTGGCCTCGGCCTCGCGAGCCACCCGTCTCGCCGCCGTCAGGTCGGCGTCCGCCGCAACCAGATCGGCCGCCAGTCCGCTGACAACCAATGCCGCCACACAACCGACCGCCCAACAGCGAAGGTGAGACATGATCGAAGCCTCGAACACAGATGAGGTGGGCTGACGTGAATCCACGAATAACCGACCGCACATGCTACCCGAGTATCCGAGGGAAGGCACTTTGAAATTCCGACGTGGATGCGGATCGCAACAAACTGATTGCGACTCTACGTCACGAGTTTGCGAAGTGAGATATCCACGTTTAGCCCCACCGCCAACGGCGTGGGAGAACGGATGCGGGCAAGCCGTCGATCGCACACACGCCGTCAGCGTTGCGGCTAAACGTCGCACATCAGCCCGCAATAGAAATTGCTGCCAGTTTGGATGGGCCGACTACGGCTCACTGCGGCGGCGCGGGGAGTTCCTCGTAGCCGCTGCGAGTCTTCTTTTGGAGCGGCTCGTTGGTGGAGACCGGGATCGGCGAGCGAGTCGCATCGGGAGCCGAGCGGGTCAGCTCGTCTTGCGGCTGTTGTTTTGAGTCCGGCTTGTCGAGGACTCGGCCAGTGACGGCGGTCAGGATCGTCGGCAGATGCTTCGCCCAGATCTGCTGCCAGTCGTTGCCGACATTGAGTTGAATCGAGAGGACTCCCGCTTCGAGCGTGCCGTCGGCGAAGTCTTCCAGTGAGCCGGGGTATTGCTCGATGTCGAGCGGTTGGATGTCGAGGCTGTACGCACGCTGCAACTCACCCGCGATCTCTCGCGCCGAGCGGTTGTAAGAGATTTTGGTGCGAGCCGTCGTCGCGGTGAAGTGAATGACTCGGCGGGGATGAAACGTGTAAAGGTTGTCCAGCAATGCCCGCGTTTCGGCTTCGGTGGCCGGTCCGGCCCCGGACGACATGTCGGGCAGAGGCCGATACCGGCGGCTCGGGAAGTTGCGGTTGATGAGGACGCCCCGCGCGTTCTCCGACACTTTCTTCATCAGCCCGTCGGGATTCCCCGCGCGGAAGACGAGAACTTCGCTCGACTGATACAGCTCGGGGCGACGAGCCAGCTCGTCCGCCAGGTGATCGATCCAGCGCACGGCGATCCGGTCCTCACCATCAAGTCCGGCCACGATCAGCGTGCGCGGTCCGTTGTTGCCGTAGCGCCGGGTGTGCAGCGGTCGTCCCTCGGTCGTCTTGCCGATGACTTTCCACTCACTGGCCGGAGCAACTTTCTTTTCGACGGCCTTCGTCGGGGCCTTCGCCACAGCCTCTTCCTTGGCCGCGACCTGAGCGATCTCCGGATCCGGAACGGCTGGTTGACGCTTGTCGTTGCGGACAATCGTGGCCTCGTGGACCGAGGCACCCGGAGTGTTGGATCGCTTCGGTTCGGGAGCAGACTCCGTTTGGAAGTTTTCTGGATTCGCGCGAGCCAACTCATCACGAGCGGTCGTTTCCGAGGGACTCGGTGAAGTCGTCGGAGACGCGACCTCGTTGTTTGAAGAGAGGCTGGCTTGACCGAGCGACGCTTGCGCGGCGTCTCGCACCTGCGTCTGCGTGTCGTCGAGCGTCTGATCGCTGAGACCGTGATCGCGCACGAACTTGTCGAGGATCGAGTCGGACTGAGCCTGCACTCGCTTCACGGCATCGCGCACGGTCGACGACGGTTCGCTGGCGACCGACTTGTGCTCGTCGTGTTCCCAATCGAAGAGGGGACGCAGGGCTGTCCGTTCGGCGGAGGGGCTCGATGCGGCCTGTTGATTGAGGTACGAGAACCCGACGCCGGCGGCGCCGAGCGTGATCGCGGCAAGTAAAAATCGCACGGGGGTCTCCAGACTCGGCGCGGGGCTGCGCCGTCGTGCGGACAAAAAGGGGAGGGGGGCGATGCGGGAGTCCTTTCACCTCACGGCAACCCTCCGTCAAACAACAGCCGGGCGGGACGAGACTCAGTCCTCGTCGATGCCCAGTCGGTACTTCATCTGTTCAAACTGGCGGGTGAATTCCTCGGTCGAGGAATGCACGTGTTCGGCCTCGGTGATGAACTTGATGTCCTCGCGGCACTCCAGGCCGTAGTCGTCGAGGATGTCTTCAAAGTCCACCAGTTCGTGGCCGTACAGGATCAGCAGCTTGTGTTCGTCGAACTGCACTTCCATCGGGATGTTCGGGTTGAGCACGGCCAGGCCGGTGCAACCGTCGTCCAGCAGCAGATCCTCGAAATCGCAGAGCGTGCTCTTCAGCACGGGCATGTCGATGTCTTCGCGATACAAATCGTTGTGGCCTCCGCGCCGATCGTGGCTGGTCTCCAGCACCAGATCGACCTCGTGACCGAGCGGTTCGAGCAGATCGAAGAACAGGTCCATCAACGTCTCGCGGCTGGCGGCCGCCATGATGACCGGAATCTTGATCCCCGAGTCCTTGTCGTGATACGTGTCGTGGCGATAGCCCGACTGCGGCGTGACCTGCAGGTCGTACGACGGTCGAACGGCATCGGTCAGCGTGAACCCACTGTATCGCGCGATCCTCAGATGCGTTTCGAGCTGCTCATCGCTGAGATTCTCGAAACTGCTGCGGCCGTGCTTCGGCTCGCCATCGCGATACGTGTTCTTGAAGAAGCGTTTCAAGAACCCCATGTCTGTATCTCCCCCTCGGTGCGCGGAGGCCATCCGCCACAGGTTTTCCAGCCCAAACTCAACGCCCGATCGTCTCGATCCAGTTCGGCGAATTGTTGATTGCGGCGGTCCTGGCCCCTGCACTGAGGCAACTCTAGCACGCAATTTTCGACTCTCACCGAAAGGCTCGCGCCGCACGCGGGATTTCTGACTGCGATGCCGCTTCTGCGGCCGGAGACACCGTCCACGGGGTGCCTGCCGGTCGGAGAAGCCTCGCCGCGCACAGCTATTGGGAAACGAAGGCAGACGCTAACACTCGGGAGCGATTGTCGCGGCGCACCGTGCGTGAGGCCGCGACTGCTGCTGACCCGGCATCCCTGCAACTCTTACATTCCGCGAGTTGTGGCACGAGTCATACCGGTGGCGACGATTGATCCCAACCGAGCGGCTCGACGCCGGTCGAACCTTGCCGGACGTGCCGGTCAGACCGGACACGCGGGGTGAGGTCGGCAGGGATCAAGGCGCGTCTGGTCAGACATCAGCCC
The DNA here is from genome assembly GCA_038040225.1 of Planctomycetota bacterium. Classification (GTDB taxonomy): domain Bacteria; phylum Planctomycetota; class Planctomycetia; order Planctomycetales; family Planctomycetaceae; genus Schlesneria. The sequence goes on along the minus strand of JBBPIS010000235.1, from coordinate 2,692 downwards.
GTGGAAACACTCCCTCGTTGATGAGGGATGGTCGCACGGCGACACTACGCGGACGCAGTCTGCCCCAAGTAGTTTTCTGACGCCTACAGGTGCTCGGCCCAAAACCTGCTTCGTCACCGAACATCGGGAACCACTGGCGACCGGAGTCTTGAACCGGACAATTCCCACCACGCAAGGTACAAATTCGACGCGGCCTGATGTGTGCCGTTTGGCCGCAATGCCAACGATGTGTGATCGATGGTCCGCCCGAGTCCGCTCCCACGCCGCTGGCGTTGAGGCTAAACGTGGAAGCGTCTCATTCTTGGCCGCGAGATATGACTGTTGAACATCCCGTTCGGAGGCAATCATGCAGTGGTCGCTCGTCGTGTTGATCTTGTTCACAATTTTGTCCTGTGTGGCGAGTCTGTTCGGACTCGTAATTGGCGCGCTTGGCATCCGGCATCATGGACGCGGCGAGGAATCTCTTTCAGGGCAAGACGTCTGCGTTTTCATTTTGATGGCGATGCCCCTCGTCTGCTTGTTGTCGATTCCGGCGTCGTGGTACCTGTATTTCAATCAGGCGCTCACAGCTGCTTGTTGGGTTTCTCTTCTCCCGTTTGCGAACATCGTGTTTGCCGGTCTCGCCCTTCGTCATCTCGATTGAGAAACGGTCGGGTGGCCGAGTTGAGCGAATGACAACCCGACTTAATACTGTTGTCGGGTGCCACCTGCGACTGCTTTCCGTGGACAGTGTGTTTGAACGTCCACTCCAGTGCCTGATACAGATGACAGACCGCAAAACAGTCACACAGTGTCAGGCATAGCCCGACCTGCGGGCAACTGGGCTGACCGGCGTCGTGGGGTGGATGAAACAAACGAGCGAGGGAATTGCTTCCTCCGCTCGTTTGCTTTCCTGATCTCGCGATGCGTGATCGACGAGGCCACTATGCCGACTTTGCATCCTTGGCCGCTTCGGGGTCGGGCTTGTCGGTGGGAGCTTGCTCCTTTGGTTTCGACGTGCCGTCGGGGCGGATCGTCTTCATGTGAGCATCGATCTCGTCCTTGGTGATCTCACCGTCGCTGTTTGAATCAGCCTTGGAAAGACGATCCCAAATGAACCCGGGGAGTTCGGACTTGGTCAGCTTGCCGTCTTTGTTCTTGTCGAAACGTTCGAGCAGAAATGAGGGGGAGGGCGGTCCCTGACGTCCCGCCGCACCCGACTGACCAAGCCCCCTCGGGCCGCCACTCAGGGGACCACGTCCCATCGGACCCCCTCCGAAGGGAGGTCTCCTCGCGCCGCCGCTGCTGCCTCGCGATGCGGGTGGTCCGGCCGGTCGATCACTCTTTGGGGCGGGGCCGACTCCCGGGCGCTGGCTGATCGCCGAGTGAAGCGACTTCCGCATCTCGTCCTTCGTGATCGAGCCGTCTCCGTCGGCGTCCACCTTCGCGAAGACCTGCATCACCTCATCCTTGGTGACCTTGCCATCGTGGTCGGCATCGAGTCGGTCGAACGGCGATGGTCCGTGAGACATCCCGCCGGGACCGTGGTGTGGAATGCCAGCCGGAGGACGATGGGCAAACGGCGGTCGACCTGAACGGTGGGCCAGGGGGCCATGCCCTCGGCCCGCTCCACGCGGTCCACCGAAAGCATATCCGCCATGTCCGCGGTGCGAGTTGCCCGGTCCTCGATGATCATGGAACGATGGGCGACCTGATCCATGATGAGCGAAGTGGCGACCGTGTTCCCTGCCGCGCGATCCGCCGAATCCGTGACCACCATGTCCCCGGTGCGAGCCACTCGGACCTCGATGACCATCGAATGACCGACGGTTTGGACCGTGATCGGCAAAGCGGTGATCGCGGCTCGGCCCGTGCCATCCTCCAGTTTCGCGACCGCCATGTCCGCGCTGCGGACCGCTCGGTCCGCGATGTCCGTCGAATGAGCGGTGTTCGGAATCACGATTGGCAACTTGATGGTCGCGATCCATCCCGCGCGGTCCGTCAAACCCGCGACCGTTGCGTCCCGGAGGAGGACCGTTCGGCCGTCGCTCTCCGTCAAACGAGGGACGTCCCGGTCCGCGATCGGCGGAGCGGTGATCTCGATCCATGCCGCGTGGTCCTTCAAACCCACGACCGTCGCGTCCCGAGGGCGGTCCGCCCGGGCCGCGCTGTCCCTCGAACGATGGTCGATCCGGTCCACGGTCCGAGGGACCACGATCTCGATCGATGCGCGGAGATTGATCCGGCCCCGGACGATCTTCACGGGCTTGAGGTCGTCGGTCCGGTCCCTGATCCTGCGCCCGGCTCACCTGTGCCGAGGCCGCTCCCAGTGCCAATGCACACAGCAGTACGCTCCACCGAATGTTCATCATTGTCATCCTTCCACCAAGGATCGCTTCCAGCGGCATCAATCACATCGTGATGCCCAATCGAGACGCAGTTTAGAGGCAAGACCTGAATCAGCTATGAACCAATCGATACATGAATGGGAATTCAGACACGACGTGTGAGAACGGAGATCGCTGTTCGTCGAAGGGAGCGCTGCTCACATTTCCCGCTTACTTGGCTAGTCCGACGTTGAGGTAAAGCTTGACGTTTTTGGTGGCTCGACCGCCGGCCACGAGGTCGATGCGACCGTCACCGTTGAAGTCGGCGGCCAGAGCGTCCTCGACGGCCACGCCGCCATCGTCGATGACATGCTTCGACCACTTCG
>JBBPIS010000234.1:0-8052 GCA_038040225.1 Planctomycetota bacterium | reverse complement strand
TTGCTGAGTCACCGTCAGCAGCAGCCACATCAACTCGGTCACCTCGGGAACATCCGATTGCCGGAACAACGTGGCCCGATTCGGATCCAGCCCCAGCGCCAGCAGGTCGATCGCCGCGTCCCACGTCTGCGAGGCCAGCAGCTTCGGGTCGCGAACGCTCGTCAGCGCATGCAGGTCGGCGATGAAATAAAACGACTGCTCGTTCCCCTGCAGCGCGATGTATTGCCGGATCGCTCCGAAGTAGTTGCCCCAGTGAGGCCGACCCGTGGGCTGAATGCCGGAAAGAACCTTCATCGTGAGACCTGGAAAGCTTGGTGTTGGGGTGTCGTTGCAAACGAGTCAAGTTTTCGGGCTGTCTTCAATGCAGCCATCATCGCTCCGCGTGATGAGCCTTTGGGAATCAGGCGTCCATTTATGAAAGGCTCATCACGCGGAGCGATGATGGCTACTTTGGTCTGAGGCGGCCACGCGGTCCAAACATACAGGGGGTCGGGGGTGAGGAGCAACTCGCTCAGGGCAGTGGGATCGAGTACAGATCGAACTGACCGTTGCGTTCGCCGACCACGATCAGACGCTGGCCGTCTGGTTGCCATGTCGCGTAGTCGTCCTGCTCGGGATGATCGGTCACGCGCGTGATGCCGCTGCCGTCGGCGGTCATGACGTAGATTTCGTAGTTGCCGTCGCGGTTGCTCGTGAAGGCGATCCGGCGTCCGTCGGGTGAGAACCTCGGGCGGATGTCCTGCCTCGGACTGTCGGTCAATCGCCGCGCATTCGAGCCGTCCGCATTGGAGACATACAGTTCGTAGTCGTCGTCGCGCGTCGAACTGAACACCAACCGGCGGCCATCGGGCGAGAAGTGCGGCCAATTGTTGACGCCCACCGAATCGACCAACGTCCTGCGATTTTTGCAGTCGAGGTCGACCGAGAAGATCGACTGCCGACGCTCCTCGGGATAGCTGAAGCAGACGCGCGAGTTGTCTCTCGCAAACGTCGGGCTGTGCATTCCCGAGAAACCTCCCCCCGGCGGCAGCTCAGCCGTCTTGTTGTCGATCAAGTCCTGAACGACCAGCGCCAGGCTGAGGTTTCCCCGATTCTGCACGAAGGCCAGATAACGGCCATCCGTCGACACGGCCGGTTCAAATTCGGAACGGGTCTCGTCGGGATGCAACGGTGTGGACAGTCCGCCGCCGAGTGACAGCTTCATCAACCGCAGCCGGTTCGGCCTGTCGAGCAGCACGTAAAGCAGCTCGGTCCCCTGCGGATTGAGAAACACCGGATCGCGTTTCAGGCGCCCGTCGGCCGTCAGGCGAATCGGCTCGTCGGCCGACACGACGCTGCCCGCGAAGAACGCCACCGAGATCAACGCGACAAATGCCGGCAGATGCGACGAAGAAGCGGATGGATTCATCAGCTCGCTCCCTGCTGAGTGATGTTCGTCACCTGGAGGACGGGCAAGAGCGCCCGCCCCACGCCGCGAATTCCCGGCTCTGGCCGCCTGCGATCATCGTTTGGCCAAAGCCTGCTTCGCCAAAACTTCCTCCCGCTGGACCAGCCACAGCAGTACGGGATTGGCGATGTAGATCGTGCTGTAGCAGCCTGTGATCACACCGACGATCATCGAGAAGGCGAAGCCGTGAATGCCCTCGCCTCCCGCAATGTACAGCACGATCACCACCATGAAGGTGGACAGTGCCGTCAGCAGCGTGCGCGAGAGAGTCTGGTTGACGCTCTGGTTGATCATCTCGGGTGTGATCCGGGGACTCTTGCCCTTGATCTCCCGGATGCGGTCGAAGATGACGATCGTGTCGTTCAGTGAGTAACCGACGATCGTCAACAGACAGGCGATCTGATTCAGGTTGATCTTGAAGTCATCGAGCAGCAGCAGCGGACCGATCGGGGTCTTGCTGAGATAGCCCCCCAACGCGATGCATCCGAGGGTGACGAGCACGTCGTGCGCGAGGGCCACCACGGCGGCGTATCCGAAATAGACCTTCTCGAACCGGATCCAGATGTAGGCCACAATCATCACGAGGCTGGCCAGAATTGCGAGCAGCGCCTGGATCTTGGTGTCGTTGGCAACCGACGTATCGAAGGCATTCACTTCTTCAAAAACCGGCGACGAGGCCAGTCGAGTTTGGACGGCCCTCAGAGCGGAGCCGAGATCAGCCGGATCGATCTCGCGGGCTGCTCGCAGAGTGAACTCCGCGAATTTCGGATTGTGGTTGACCTTCGCCTTCGCCGCGTCAGGAGCGACATCGCCCGGCGCGGCGACGGTCCCTGTTGCCTCGAGGAGCAACTGAACCGATTCGTACTTGGACCGATTGGCGTCCAACTTCACGGCCGAAAGTTCCTTGGCGACATACTCGAGGACAGTCGCTTCGGAAATCTCTCCGTTGAATTTGAGAGCCACCTGATGGCCGCCTGCAAACCGCTCCGCCTCGCCTTCCAACTTTTCAGTGATGGGGTTCACCTGGAAGTCGGCGAGCGTGACTCGAATCAGCGCGTGGTCGGCATCGGCGAACGCTTTGTTCATCCCTTCAATGAGGGTAGCCGGATTCTGCTCCGTGGTCCGCATTCGGAATCGTCGACCTCCCTCGGCAGACGGCTTTTCGCCACCGAGGGTCAACTGTTCCAGGCTGACACCGGGAAACTGCCCCTCCAGCCGAGACCTCACGTCAACCGTCGTTTGTTCTTTCACGAACTCAAACGTGATCATCTGTCCGCCGCTGAAGTCGATGTCCAGGTTGTCGCTGCCCCGGACCAGCAGTGCCGCAAAGCCGGCGGCGATCACCAACCCCGAGACCGCAAACGCAATCCCCCGCTTGGCGAGGAAATCGATCTTGGTTTCGCCGATGAACTGCATCATCGTCAGCGTCTTGACGAGCCGCTTCCGTTCGATGATGTCAAACGCCAGGTGACCGAAATACAAACACGAAAAGAGGCTCATCAACAGCCCCAGGAACAGCGTCACCGCAAACCCGCGAATCAGGTCGCTGCCAATCATGTACAGGATCACGGCGGTGAGCAGTGAGGACACGTTGCCGTCGAAGATGGCGGAAAAGGCCTTGTCGAAACCGTTTTGAATGGAGACGCGCAGGCTGGCCCCGCGAGCCAGTTCTTCCCGCATGCGCTCATAGATCAACACGTTGGAATCGACCGCCATGCCGATCGTCAGGACGATGCCCGCCAGGCCCGGCAGCGTAAACGTTGCCGCGATCAGGGCCATCGAACCGACGACCATGAGCAGGTTGAGGGCGAGGGACAGGTCGGCAATCACTCCGGAGAGCCTGTAATAGATCAACATGAACGCAAACACGACGATCGCCGAAAAGAGAATGGCCGTCAGGCCCTTCGTTTGGACGTCGATCCCCAGCAACGGGCTGATCGTGAATTCGCTGATGGGCTGCTGAATCAACGGCACTTCCAGCGCACCGGCATTGAGCACGGCCACCAATTCCTCCACCTCTTTCTGCGTGAAGTTACCGGTGATTTCGCCCGCGCTCGAGATTCGCGACTGGATGGTGGGCGCCGAGTAAACCTTGCCGTCGAGCAGAATTGCCAGCCGGCGCGCGAAGCCGTTGTTCGGACCGTTCTCGGCCTCCGGCAGATTGGCTCCCGTCAAAGCGTTGAAAAGAACGGCTCCGCGAGCGTTGAAGTAGAATCCGACCGAAGGGCGACCGCTCTTCTGGTCCGTCTGCGCACGGGCAGTTGTCAAGTACTTGCCAGACACGGCCCGATCGGGTCGGTCCTGTTTCACCAGGAATTGAAGAACCTCAATTTCCTTGCCGTCCTTCCCCCGCCTCTTCACGACCCGGGAGGCAACCTGCGAAGTGTCCGTTTCCTTTCCTTCGGCGGCATCGCGCCAGGCCGCCACGACCTGGCTGTTTTCCCCGACTTTCTCAAACAACTCGCGCCGATCGTCGGGGAGTTGCCTGGCTTGATCGATCAGTTGCCTGTGGTCGAGGTCGTTGGCCAGAATCCCGAACTCAAGGCTGCCGAGCCGGGTGATCTTCGCCTTCATCTGCTCCACCAGATCGCGATCGGCACCCGGGACGATGACTTCGATCCGGTCCGTGCCGACGCCGCGAACCGTCATATCGATCGTACCGGACGGGTTCACGCGACGTTTGATGGAATCGACCATCTTGTCGATGGTGGCCTTGTCGACGGTCTTCTTCTGCTCATTGGCCTCTTTGACATTGATGGCATAGACCAGATTGGTTCCACCCGCGAGGTCGATCCCCAGATGAAAGGCATTGACCCAACTTTTTCCCCGCAGCTCTTCCTCTTCACTGGCAAACGGTCGCAACTCTTCATACGCAAATGGTGCCAGCGACATTGCGATCGCCATCAACACGAAACCGATCCGCTGGGCAAGATCCGGCAACCGCAGCAGCCTGGCGACCAGCCATCCCAACACGAAGGGGACCGTAAACACGACCGCCATCATGGTGAGAATCAGTGTTTCGCGGCTCATCCATGGTTCGACTCCCCCCTGCGACAGAAGAAGAGAATGTGCAATTCCGGCCATTCGTGAGTTCCAATCCCTGTTACTGAGGTCTGATCCCTTGGTCTTGCCTGTCATGTCAGCCGACTTGGGTCGGGGGTCCGCTCACACGTCTTGGCGAGTCGAACAAATCGGCATCCGCTTCGGAAGGCGGCGCGGTCAGGTCGATTTGGGAGCCGCCTCGGCGGGCGTCTCGTCACCCAACACTTCAGCAATCGCGGTCTTGCGGAACTTGATCCGCGTGCTGTCATCGACCTTCAACGTCACTTCCTTGCCGTCCGTCGAGACGCTGACGACGCTGCCGAAGATGCCCCCTATCGTCACAACGCGATCATTCTTCTTGAGGTTTTTGAGCCCCTCATCGCGGCGAGCCTGATCGCGGCGCTTCGGTGAACTCATCACAAAATACAACAGCGTGATGACCGCCAGGTACGGGATCATCACGTTCCAGATCGACGGGCCTTCCGCAGCCTCTGCTTCGGCGGCCAGAACGATGAACATCAGCGAGACAAACATGAGTTTTCAGCAAGTCCTACAGGCGACGGGCGATCCGGCCAAAAAATGAAGGCGGCATCTTAGACGGATCGTTTCCATCGGGCAAGTTGAGCGGCTCGGAACTCGGTCGCCTGCCCGAGGCGGATCGCCGCACGCAAGTCCCGCAACATCCGCTGGTAATACGCGAGGTTGTGCAGCGAGAGCAGGATCGGCCCCAGCATCTCACCCGCAATGAACAGGTGACGCAGGTACGCACGGCTGAACTGTTGGCAGACGGGGCATTCACATTCGGGATCGAGCGGCCCGGGGTCGGTTCGATGTTTGAGGTTTCTCAGTTTCAGACCGCCGTGGCTGGTGAAGGCCATCGCGTTGCGACCGTTTCGAGTCGGCATGACGCAGTCAAACAAGTCGACTCCCCGCAACACACCCTCCACGATGTCGATCGGCCGGCCGACCCCCATCAGGTAGCGGGGCCGATCCGGCGGGAGCAGCGGAACGGTGTCATCGAGTGTCGCGTACATCGCCTCCGGTTCTTCACCGACACTCAATCCACCGACCGCATAGCCGGGGAAGTCGAGCGGCAGGAGGCCCTGCGCCGAATGTTCGCGCAGCGCCCGATCGGTCCCGCCCTGCACGATGCCGAACAGCGCCTGATCGGTGCGTCGCTGAGCCTCTTTGCACCGCGTGGCCCAGAGCGTCGTGCGATCGACGGCCGCAAGCAGTTTCTCTGGCGGAGCGTCATGTGGCGGACATTCGTCGAGGCACATGATGATGTCCGCGCCGAGTTGCTCTTGAATCCTTACGGCCTGCTCCGGCGAGAGTTCGAGCAGACTGCCGTCGATATGCGACCGGAAGACGACCTTCTCGTCGTCGATCTTCCGCATCGAGGCGAGACTAAAAACCTGGAAGCCGCCGCTGTCGGTCAGGATCGGTCCGTCCCAGCCCATGAACTTGTGGAGGCCGCCGAGTTCGGCCACGACCTCGGAGCCGGGCCGCAGTGCGAGGTGATACGTGTTCGCCAGCACCATCTGCGCGCCGGTTTGCTTCAGTTGATCGGGAGTCAGTCCCTTCACCGTGGCCAGCGTTCCGACGGGCATGAATGCGGGAGTCTCGACCACCCCGTGCGGCGTCTCCCACCGACCGACCCGCGCGCCACTGCCCGGATCGACGGCATCGAGATGAAAACGAAACGCAGACACGGAAACGAAGACTCCTGCCAAAAGATGCGACTATGCGGGCGGGAGGATACAGAGACGGTAGCCCATACTGCCAGCTTGGGCGAGACGCTCATCACATGAAGCGATGACGGCGACGTTGCTATGCCAGCAACTCCGAGATCACGCGGCTCGATTCGGGGACGACCGGGATTGGGCGGCCGGTCTTGTCGGGCAGGAAGAGATGCGGATCGACTCCCAGCAGGTGGTACATCGTGGCGAGCACATCCTTCGGGCCGACCGGATTCAACGTGACTTCGCCCGCGTGCTTGTCAGTCCCGCCGACAACTCGTCCGCGGGCGATGCCGCCGCCGGCGAACAGGGCCGAGTACGCCTGCGACCAGTGATCGCGGCCGCCTCCCACTGAACCATTGATCTTCGGCGTGCGGCCATGCTCGCTGATGCAGACGACCAGCGTGTCGTCGAGCATTCCGCGCTGATCCAGATCGAGAACCAGCCCGGAGAAGGCCTTGTCCAGACCGGGCAGAAGCTGATCGGTCATGCGTGGGAAATGATTCCAGTGCGTGTCCCAGGCGTCTCCCGCCAGACCGTACTCGTCCCAGAAGACGCTCACCAGCCGAGTCCCCGCCTCCAGCATCCGTCGCGCGGCGAGACACGACTGCCCGACGAGCGTCATGCCGTACAACTCCCGCGTCTCGGCCGATTCCCTGCGCGAGTCGAGAGCCTCCGCCACGTCCTGCGACTGAATGAGCGAGTAGGCCATCTGCTGAAAACTGTTCAGCGATCGACCTCGATCCGTCTTGTTGAGGTCTCGCCGGACGGTGTCCATCTGAGTCAGCAGCGAGCGCCGTCGGTCGAGCCTGTCGAGCGTCAGTGTCTCGGGGAGCGATGTGGAAGCGAGCCGGAAGTGTGCGTCGGGCTTGCAGCCCACGTAGGGATCAAAGACTTCGAAGTCTTTCTTCTCGCCCAGCGTCTTGTAGACCGAGCGATCCGCCTTGCCGAGGAACTCGGTCCAGACCGGATTGTAGGTCGCGCCGAGATAGCTCGCGTACGGACCGGCGCGATGGACTTCGCCCGTGCGCTGCGTGCTGAAGGGAAACGGAAGCGCGACGTTTTGAGGGAACTCGGACAGGCCTCCGCGTCGGGCGCGATCGACGTACTCGACAACACTGCCGAAGTACGGATGGTGCCGCGGGTCCGAGGGACTCAGTTCCATGTTCACGTCGATGGCGGGAGTCCCCGTCATCGCATAGGCCACGCCGTGGATCGGGTATTCGTGGTGCAGCGACCTCAGCACGGTGACGCGATCCATCATCCGGGCCATGCGCGGCAGATGCTCGCAGACATCCAGGCCCGGCAGCGAGGAGGCGATCGGCTGCATCGTCCCCCGGATTTCCACGGGGGCGTCCGGCTTCATGTCGACCGTTTCCATCTGGCTCGGCGAACCGTAGAGAAACAGAATGATGCACCGTTTCGCGGAGCCAAAGCCGTCGGGCAGCTTCGTGCCTTGCCCGGGAGCGGTCTTCGCTTCGGCGGCGTTCGCGGCATCAGCGGCCAGCAACTGCGGCAGGCTCAAACCCAACAGGCTCGTGCCGCCCACTTCCAACAGTTCTCGCCGGGTCAAACCGGTACAGAGTTGCCGTGGAGAACCGAGGACTCGCAGCATGGACACGCTCCTTTGCGGACAATGAATCGAGGGCATCGTACCGCAAAATCTCAAATCTCAAATCCGAAACCCTAAACAAATCTCAAATCCCAATGTCCGAAACCCAAACCAGACCGTCTGACGATGGGCCGTTTACGAAATCTCGATTGGAACATTGGAGTTTCTGTCATTGGGATTCGTTTGGGGTTTCGGATTTGAGATTTGGAGTT
>JBBPIS010000233.1:0-8128 GCA_038040225.1 Planctomycetota bacterium | reverse complement strand
GCGGATCGAGGTCGAGGAGCTCACGGACACGCTCAAGTCGCACGGCTACGACGCTCTGAACGAGCGGTACGGCGACATGTTCGAGTTCGGCGTTGTCGATCCCGCGAAGGTTGTTCGCTCTGCTCTGCAAAACGCCGCCAGCGTGGCGTGCCTGCTCCTCACCACAGACTGCATCGTGGTTGAAGCTCCGAAGCCTCCGTCCGACGATCACAGCCACGATGACCATCACGATGGTGGTGGGATGGGTGGCGGCATGGGAGGAATGGGCGGTGGCATGGGCGGCATGGGAATGGGTGGCATGGGCGGGTTCTAGTTCTTCGCTGACTATGAAGTTGAAGAGCAGATCAAGATTACGATCAAGAGTAAGAAAAAGAGTTGGGCGGCGGGCCTGACATTCCAATAGCAAACGATTCATTCACACGAAAACTTTTCGGAGACGTGACCCATGAACTTGAAGCCTCTCGATGATCGCGTTGTGGTTGAGCCACTGACGGCAGAAGAGAAGACGGCTGGTGGCATCGTGCTGCCGGACGCCGCCAAGGAAAAGCCGCAGCGTGGCAAGGTTCTCGCCGTCGGCCCCGGCCGGTTGCTCGACAGCGGCGAACGCTGCCCGGTGGCTGTGAAGGTTGGCGACGAAGTTCTGTTCGCCAAATACGGCGGCACCGAAATCGAAGTCGAAAAGAAGGAAGTCAAGATCCTGCGCGAGTCGGACATTCTCGCGAAGGTGACGGCCTGATGAAGCAGGAGTCAGGGATCAGGAGTCAGGAATCAGAAGCTGCAAGGCCCTGACTCTGGCTTGGTTCTTTCTGACTCCTGCCCCCTGATTCCTGACCCCTGCATTTATCTTCCGCATTCCCACAGGAGCCTCTCGTGGCTAAGCAACTGTTGTTCGATGATCGGGCTCGCCTCAAGCTGCAACGTGGCGTTGAGACGCTGGCCAAGGCTGTCGCCGTGACGATGGGTCCGACCGGGCGAAACGTCATCATCGACAAGTCGTTCGGCAATCCCGTCGTCACCAAGGACGGCGTGACCGTCTCGAAGGAAGTCGAACTCGAAGACGCCTACGAACACATGGGCGCGAAGCTCGTGAACGAAGTCGCGTCCAAGACGAGCGATGTCGCGGGCGACGGCACGACGACCGCCACGGTCCTCGCCCGGGCGATCTACAGCGAGGGACTTCGCGGTCTGACGCTGGGAGCCAACCCGACCATCGTCCGCAAGGGGATCGACAAGGCCGTCGATGCCGCGATCGCTTTCGTCGAGAAGATGGCCAAGCCGGTCTCCTCGAAGGACCAGATCGCCCAGGTCGGTTCGATCTCGGCCAACAACGATCGCACGATTGGTGACTTGATCGCCGACGCGATGGAGAAGGTCGGCCGCGACGGTGTCATCACCGTCGAAGAAGGCAAGGGGAACTCGACGACTCTGCAAACCGCTGAAGGGATGCAGTTCGACAAGGGTTACATCTCGCCCTACCTCGTGACGCACCCCGAGGAAATGAAGTGCATTCTGGAGGATTGCTACATCCTCCTGTTCGAGAAGAAGATTTCGAGCCTGCGCGATTTCGTGCCGATCCTCGAAAAGGTCGCCCAGCGCAGCAAGCCGCTGCTCGTGGTGGCTGAAGACATCGACGGCGAAGCCCTGACGGCACTGGTCGTCAACAAGCTGCGTGGCGTGCTTCAAATCTGTGCCGTGAAGGCTCCCGGATTTGGTGATCGTCGCAAGTCGATGATGGGCGACATGGCGACACTGACCGGCGGGACGCTGATCTCGGAAGACCTCGGCATCAAGCTGGAGTCTGTTGAACTCAGCCACCTCGGCCGGGCGAAGAAGATTGAAGTGACGAAGGACGCCTGCACGATCATCGAAGGTGCCGGCAACCCCGACGAGATCAAGGCTCGGGTCGATCAGATCCGTCGCCAGATCGAAGCGACCGAAAGCCAGTACGACCGCGAGAAGTTCCAGGAACGTCTCGCCAAGATCACCGGCGGCGTGGCCATCATCTCGGTCGGTGCCGCCACCGAAGCCGAAATGAAGCAGACGAAGGCCCGCATGGAAGACGCCCTGCACGCGACTCGTGCCGCCGTCGAAGAGGGCATCCTCCCCGGTGGTGGCGTGGCGCTGCTGCGAGCCATCGAAGCGGTCAGCGAAGTGAAGGCCAAGGGCGACGAGAAGATCGGCGTCCAGATCGTCTGCAAGGCGCTTGAGGCTCCGATTCGTCAGATCGTCAACAACAGCGGCTTCGACGGCAGCGTCGTGGCCGATGAAGTCCGCAGCATGTCGGTGAACACCGGTTACGATGCCAACACCGGCAAGTACGTCGACATGTACAAGGCTGGCATCATCGACCCGGCCAAGGTCGTGAAGAGTGCCCTTCGCAATGCCGCCTCCATCGCAGGATTGATGCTGACCACCTCGGTCCTCGTCACCCGCAGTGACGACACCGACGGCAAGGCCAAGGGCAAAGTTGAAGGTGCGGTGCGATAACGTCTCGGCGAGTTTTCTCTCGCCCGAGACATTCGACTTGATTGACAACTGCCGAGCCGCCGGGCCACCCCCGGCGGTTCGTTGTGTATAAATGGATGCCACTTCGCCGAACTGGTGCTTGATCTGGTAATGGATTTCGGAGCGAAGCCGTGATGGCGACGATGCGGTGTTATTACGAGGTGCTGTCGGTCAGCAAGACAGCGTCCGATGACGAGATCAAGAAATCGTACCGCAAGCTGGCGGCGAAGCATCATCCCGACCGCAATCCGGGGGACGAGGCGGCGATCGCCGCATTCAAAGAGGCGGCCGAAGCCTTTGACGTCTTGAGCAATCCCGACAAGCGAGCGCGTTACGACCGCTTCGGTCATGCGGGCGTGCAGGGAGCGGCGGGAGGCGGAGGCGCTGGCTTCGGCGATGTCGGCGACATCTTTGAAGCGTTCGGAGACATGTTTGGTGAGATGCTTGGCGGGGGAGGCGGTCGGCGTGGCGGAGGCTCACGCGGGCGACGCGGCAGCAGTTTGCAGACGTCGCTCACCATCGAACTGCTCGACGCGGCTGTCGGCTGCGCGAGGGAGATTCAGATCGAGAAAAACGTCTCGTGCGTGACCTGCAACGGGACCGGAGCCAAGCCCGGCACGAAGCCGCAGAAGTGCGACTACTGCAATGGCAAGGGACAGGTCGTCCAATCGCAGGGCTTCTTCCGAGTTCAGACCACCTGTCCGGCGTGTCGAGGTCAGGGCGATGTCGTTCGTGACAAGTGCGTCGATTGCCGGGGGACACGGGTCGTTTCGCGATCCTCCAAGCTGGAGGTGAAGGTTCCGGCCGGCATCGACAACGGAATGCAACTGTGTTTGCGCGGTGAAGGAGAAGCAGGTGAAGGGGGCGGTCCAGCGGGAGATCTCTACGTCGATATCCGCGTCAAACCGCATCCGCTGTTTGAACGCGATGGCAAGCATCTGACGTGCGAGGTGCCGCTGACTTATGCTCAAGCCGCGCTGGGGACGGAGATCGACATCCCGATCCTGACGGGCAAGCATCACCTCAATGTTCCGGCGGGGACTCAGCCGGGAGAAATTCTGCGGCTCAAAGGGCAGGGGATGCCCGACGTGCAGGGGGGCTCTCGCGGCGAGTTGCGGGTCCAGTTTCACGTCGAGGTGCCGAAGAAGCTCTCGAAGAAACAGGAAGAACTGTTGCGGCAACTGGCCGAGTTGGATGACAAGCAGGTCAGTGCCCATCGCAAATCGTTCTTCGAGTCTGTGAAGGAATTCTTCACGGCCTCGGAGCAGGAAGAGTAGAGTGAGTGTGCGAAGGTTGAAGTCCGGCTTAGCTTTGTTCGCCGGACTTCCTTCCGGGAGGACGCACCTCGGAGAGAAGTCCGGCTTTCGGAAAAGCCGGACTTCGAGATGATGAATGGCGTTGAGTGACACTGAGGTGGAAGCATGAGCAGCAAAACAAAAACGACAACCGCCGAGGTCGCTTCGGCGAATGCGGACAACAACGACGAGACCGCGCCGACGCTGGAGGAACAACTTCAGACCGCGCTGGCCGAGCGAGACCAGTTCAAGGACAAGTGGACCCGCGCGCTGGCCGATCACGACAACTATCGCCGTCGAGTCCAGCGCGAGATGGACGAGGATCGCAAGTACGCCGCGTTGCCGTTGCTCAAGACATTGCTCCCGGCATTCGATGGCCTCGACCGGGCCGTGTTCGCTGCGGCACAGTCGAAGAACGCGGACGAGTTGATTGGCGGCGTTCAGCTCACGCTCAAGCAGCTCGAAACGGCGCTCAATGGCTTTGGTGCGAAGAGCATCGCGGCACAGGGGCAACCCTTCGATCCGAACCAGCACGAGGCGATCTCGCAGCTTCCCTCGGCCGAGCATCCGCCGATGACCGTCTTGCACGACATCGAACGCGGCTACATGCTGCACGACCGCGTGGTCCGGCCCAGCAAGGTGATCGTGTCTGTTGCGCCGCCGAAAGAGTAATTGAGAGTGTTCGGTGTTCAGTTTTCAGTGTTCAGCAAAGCTAGGACAAGCTGAAACCGAGATGACCGCCTCTTCATTGAACACCGAAAACCGAAAACCGAAAACCGAACACTGAAAACTCCTCCCTTGGAGACCGCCATGCCAACCTACGACTACAAGTGCGATGCGTGCAACCATGCATGGGAAGAGTTCCATTCGATGTCGGCCGCGCCGACGAAGAAGTGTCCGACGTGCGGCAAGAAGAAGGCGCGACGGTTGATCGGAGCCGGTGGCGGCGTGATCTTCAAAGGCTCGGGCTTCTATCAGACCGACTACCGCAGCGACTCGTACAAGAAGGCGTCCGACGCCGACAAGGCTCCCTCAACGAGCAGCGACTCGGGCGGAAAGTCCGACTCGACAGCCAAGTCCGATTCGGGATCCAAGAGCGACTCGGGAACGAAGAGCGAGTCGAAGGCGAAGCCGTCCGAGTGAATGTTGTCGAAGTCCGACTTTTCCGAAAGCCGGACTTCTTTCGGAACGTCAACCTGCCGGAGAGAAGTCCGGCTAACAAGGCTAAGCCGGACTTCAGTGTGGAAGCGAGTCGCCCGATGATTCGTCCTCAAACGTGTCCGATCTGTGGGAAGACTGTTCCGCCGGCGACCGATCCGTCGGGTGGGCAGGCTCCGTTTTGCAGCCAGCGCTGCCGGGAAGTCGATTTCTTTCGCTGGGCCGACGGGAAATATGCGATCGTCGAATCGCTGAGTCCCGCCGAACTGGACGACCTGCCCGATGAGGCCTTCGATCCCGAGAGTCTGCCGGGAAATGACTCGGACTAATTTTCTCCGTGACTGCCATCCGCGAACCGCTGCTGTTTGACACCTACCTGCGCCGCCAGATTTGGGGCGGTGACGGACTGGCTCGTCATTTGGGCAAGCGACTTCCCCAGCACGCTCTGATCGGGGAGGCGTGGGAGTTGAGTACGCTGCCCGAACACATCAGCCGAGTCTCAGCGGGGCCATGTTGCGGTGAGTTGCTCACAAATCTTTGGAGCCAATCGCGCGGTGAGCTTTCGGGAGCCGCTGCGGCTGCCGACGAGTTTCCGTGGTTGGTGAAGTGGCTCGATTGTGCGGGAGGGCTTTCGCTGCAAGTTCATCCCGGCGATGGCATGGCCCGCTCGGTTGTCGGCCTTCCGCATGGGAAGTGCGAAGCGTGGGTGATCGTACATGTCGAACCGGGGGCTTGTGTCAGCATCGGACTTCGTGACGGAGTGCCCCGTGAGACGTTTGAGACTCATCTGGCAAACGGCACCATTGCCGAGTGCCTGCATACCTTCGAGCCTCGCGTCGGTGATTGTCTTTCGCTCCCGGCGGGGACTGTTCACACGGCCCGCGGCGTGATCCTGGCCGAAGTCCAACAACCGAGCGACGCCACGTTTCGCCTGTTCGACTGGAATCGTCTCGATGCATCGGGACAGTCGCGTCCGCTGCAACGTGAACGCGGGTTGCAGGCCATCGACTGGCAACAGGGACCGATTGATCCGGTCGCGCCGAAGCCGCTCGATGTGCGAGGCTCCGGTGTTTTTGGCGAGGCTCTGTTGAGTACGCCCTGGGTTCGGCTGGAGCGTTACACCGTCGAGCGTTCGTGGACGTCACCCCACGTTGGTGAGATGACGGTCTGGATGGTACTCGAAGGGGACGCGGAGTTGTTCGATCCGACGAATGGGAAGCGGCGCGAGATGCCTCGCGGTTCGACGGTCCTCATTCCGTCAGCGGTCGGTGCTGTCAGTTGGTCGCCGCAGACGGCCGATTTGCGCTGCACACTGCTTTGCATTCGGGAACCGACTGGGTAGTTCGCCCGGATTATTCACGCGGGAATGGAAGCCCGAATCGCGAGTGATCGCGTCATTCCCACGCGCACCGGTCGCTCAAGCAGATGGATCTGCTCGAGCACCGAAGCCGTCACGGGGCAGGGGTGTGTTTGTCCGGCGTGAGTCATTGCGCGAATGTGGCCGGCCAGCACTTGCAGACCTTTGAGATCGTCCACGTCGTACCAGGGGGTGAGCAGATTGAGTGACAGCCCGGCGGTGGTGGCCCGCTGCACGGTCTGCACCAGCACATTGGCACCACTCCACGCAATGTTCTCGAAGAGCGCGGGCGAAGGGCGGCGGAGGCCGATCAGGTAGTAACCGCCATCGGTGGCCGGTCCGAGAACACAATCGACCTCATTGAGCAACTCGAAGGCCTGGTCCACGAACTCACTCGGCAGCGTGGGACTGTCGGATCCGATCAGCACCGCACGGCTCCCCTCTTCCTTCAAGGCGTACTTGTAGAAGGAGATGATTTTCTGGCCGAGGTCTCCTTCGGGCTGTGGCCAAAGTTCGTAGCCGAGCTTGACATACTGATCGAAGAAGTCGACCGAGTCGGTTGGCCAAAACCCGAGAATCCTGTTGTCACCCGCCGCGCGAAAGCGAAACGCCAGATCGTCCATGAAGGCCGCGTACAGCTTCGTGGCGACTTCCGTTCCCACCTCATCGGCCAGTCGGGTCTTGACGTGTCCTGGGAGGGGATGCTTTCCAAAAAGACCAAGAGTTTTCATCTGCCGTCCTCAACATCAAGGAATCTCGCTTTGAAGCCCCACGATGAGGCTCCAAGAGTTGGCAAATCGGGACACCGCACTCTGACGAACCGCCTCCGGCGGATTGACGGACTCTGTTGGCGGCGGACATACTACCGCCAATGACCGGCCGCTGATATGTGCGGCCGATTTTGTTTCTCGGTGCAAAGGAAGTGACTCGGATGGCTCAACGGATTTGGAACTTCTCGGCCGGCCCGGCCGTGCTCCCCGAATCGGTCTTGGAGGAGGCGAAGGACAACCTGCTGTCGCTCGGCAACACGGGGATCGGGATTCTCGAACACTCCCACCGCGGCAAGGCTTTTTTGGCGGTGTACGAAGAGACGGAGGCCCTGTGCCGTGAGGTCGGTGGCATCCCGTCGAACTACCGCGTCCTCTTCCTGCAAGGGGGCGCATCGACTCAGTTCTTTCAGATCCCGATGAACTTTCTGACCCGGGAACGGACAGCCGACTACCTCGTCACGGGAGCGTGGTCCGAGAAGGCTCTCGAAGAGGCGGTGCGATTCGGTGGAACTCACGTGGCCTGTTCGAGCCAGGACAAGAACTACTCGTACATTCCCCGCGAGTGTTCGTTCAGCGCGAACCCGGTCTACGCGCACTACACCTCGAACAACACCATCTTCGGGACGCAGTGGGCCGGTTTGCCTCCGGTTCCCGCGAACGTCGATCTGATCTGCGATGCCAGCAGCGACATCTTCTCGCGGGTGGTCGATGTCGCGAAGCACGCGATGATCTATGCGGGAGCACAGAAGAACCTGGGGCCGTCCGGTGTGACGCTGGTCATCCTGCGCGACGACCTCGTCGAACGCGGGGCCAAAGATCTGCCGACGATGCTCCAATACCGGACTCACGCCAAAAACGAGTCGATGTACAACACGCCGCCGACATTCGCGATCTATCTCGTCGGGCTGGTCCTCAAATGGATCAAGGCGCACGGCGGACTGGCGGGAGTCGGCGAGATCAATCGTCGCAAGGCGGGCAAGCTGTACACGTACCTCGACGGAAGCAAGCTCTTCAAGCCGACGGCGGCCGCCGACAGCCGGTCG
>JBBPIS010000232.1:0-8224 GCA_038040225.1 Planctomycetota bacterium | reverse complement strand
GTCGTCACGGTTCGCCCTCGCTGACGCTGCGGGTTGGTGTGAGTCAAACGCGTGCGTGCCCCGCCCCGCTTCTCATTCGGAGGGTTTCAGTTTCGTCGGGGCAACGCTTATCATCCGGCGGCTCGTGGCCCGAGGCTGCGAGCCGTCGTGTGTGTTCAAGCCGTCATCGCCTCGAAAGGACCGTCATGCCTGCTGTTGGCCTCCTGCCCGAACAATTGAACGAACTCCGTCAGTTCGATTCGCCCACCATCTGCAACGCCGTCGAACTCTGGAATCTGCGGCCGCGCAACACGGGCTACATGAACCCGTCGATCAAGGCCTGTTTCCCGACGTTTCCCCCGATGGTCGGCTATGCCCTGACCTCGACCTTCCGCAGCGTGGCCCCTCCCCGCGGAGGCGACGCATACGGCAGCATCGGCGCGCAACTCGACGCGTTCGCCGCGATTCCCGGTCCGCCCGTGATCGTCTTTCAGGACTTGGATGAACCGTGCGCCTCGGCAACGTTTGGCGAGGTGATGTGTTCGACCTACAAGCGGTTCGGAGCCCAGGGACTCATCACCTCGGGGACGGGGCGAGATCTCGCGCAGGTGGAGGGCCTCGGATTCCCGGCCTTCACGAATGGAGCAATCGCGGCGCACGGCTACTGCCACATCATCCACATCAACGTGCCGATCACCGTCGGCGGGATGATCATCTATCCGGGTGACCTGCTGCACGGAGACCTCAACGGCGTCACGACGATTCCCCACGAGATCGCGACCGAAGTTCCCCAGGTCTGCCGCGAGATTGCCACCGCCGAGGCGATCATTCTCGATTACCTCAAGCAGGCCGACGTCACCGTTTCCGGGTTTAATGCCGCTCGCAAGGACTGCGGCGACGCGATCAACAAGCTCGGCAAGAAACTGCGCAAGGAGTGACAGAGAAGTAATCTGGTGAACCGATTTGGCAAATAATGATGGCTGATTTGGTTAGCATCGGATCAATGACAACTGGCCCAAACAGCGAGGAACATTCGGTGAAAAGCATCCGTCGGATCGTGCTGGGTGGTGGATTGGCTGTGATCGGGATCGTGGCTCTCAGTTTGAGCCTGTCGTGGGGGCAGGCGGGAGGCGCGGCGATCAAGCCCGCCACGCTGCTGCCGACGGGAACGGTGCTCTACGCAACGGCGGACGGAGACCTCGCGCATCAGGCGGCGTGGGAAAAGACCGCCGCCTACGAAGCCTTTCGCAAGAGCGGGTTGCTCGACGCGCTGTCGCGTCTGATGACGGGTGTGATCGAGCAGCTTCCCGATGAACGAGCGAAGACGTTCGTCACGATCTGGGAGTTTCTGTCGGAGCACGGTGCCTCGGTGGCCGTTGCTCTGCCCGAGGGCCAGGGGCCGGCGCTGCCCTTTGCGGTGATTGTGGCGCATGACGCCGGGCCTCACGCGGGCGTGTTGAATGAGTTGGCCGATTCGTTTGGGCTCGGTGCCGAACTAACGACCGAGAAAATCGGCAAGCGTTCGATCACGAAGGGGATCATCCCCGAGACACCCGGAGTTGAAATCGGCTGGTGGGCGGAGGGCGATCATCTGGTCGTCGCCATCGGCATGAATGCCGTCGCGTCGGCAGTGGCCGTCGCGGACGGAAAGAGCCCCAACTTTGCATCGACAACGGCAGCGAAGCAGTTGGCCGCGAAGGTGGACTTTGACCGCACGGCGATTGGCTGGATGAACTTCGCGGCGATTCAGGCCCGCTTTGGTGACATCCCGCTGCCGGGCGGAGACCAGACGGTGGGGCAGGTTCTCAAAACAATTGGTGTCTCGTCGGTCAACACCGTGTTGATGCAGTCGGGCTACAAGGGACGCAGCCTCTGGTCAACGATGGACATCGACGCACCGGGACCACGGACCGGACTGCTGGGTCTGTCGAGCCAGTCGACGATGACTCTCGCCGACCTTCCTCCCCTGCCGATCGAAAACGTCGGCTTCTACGCCCAGAGTCTTTCGCTGGTGAAAGCCTACGATGAGGTGCTGGATCTGGTGCGCAACCTCGCGAAGCTTGGTCCGCCGGATGCGTCCGAGCAACTGGAAGGCTATCTCGAACAGATGCCCGAGTTCCTGGGCTGCAACCTGCGGGACGATTTGCTGGCGGCGCTCGGACCGGTGCAGTGTGCGTACTCAGATTTGAATCAGGCCGTTTTTGGAGCCGACTATGGGTTCGCAGTGCAGGTGAAGGATGCCGCCAAACTGCGTGCGACGCTTGGCAAACTGCTCGATCACGCCACGGAGCAGATCCCGCCGCAGTTCTTCTCAGTCGTCCGACGACAGAAGCACGGACGAGAACTCGTCACGTTGCAGATTGGGGGGGGAGGCTTCAACCCGACGCTCGTCATCGACGACAAGTGGCTGGGCTTCGGCTCTTCGTCGCAATCGGCCGAGTCGTTTGCGATGCGACTCAGCGGTGACCTGCCGTCCTGGAAGCCGAACGCGGAGACAACCGAGTCGCTCGCCTTCGTGCCGAAGCAGTTCGCGGCGGTCTCGGTGGCCTATCCCCGTCAGACGCTCCGCAGTCTCGTCGCGGCGGCTCCCTTCCTGATCGGATTGGCCGAAATGGGAATCAACCAGGCCAGTCAATTCGGAGCGATCCCACCGATCGAGCTTCCGAAGACGGCGATCGACCTGCCACCGGCCGAGTTGGTCGTGAAGCCGCTCTTCCCGAATGTCTCGTTCGCGGTGGTCGACAAGACGGGGATCCATTGGACGACGCGCAGCTCCGCCCCCGCAGTCCCCTTCATGAGTGGAGCCGACGGCAGTTCCGTCGCCGTCGTGGCGGTCCTCGTCGCGCTGTTGCTGCCCGCCGTGCAGCAAGCCCGCGAAGCCGCGCGGCGGACTCAGTCGAAGAACAATCTCAAGATGATTGGCCTCGCGCTGCACAACTACCACGACACATTCAACACCTTCCCGCCGGGGACCATCCCAAGCGAAAAGTTGAAGCCCGAGGAACGTCAGAGTTGGCAGGTGTTGCTGCTGCCATTCCTGGATCAGGCACCACTCTACAACCAACTGCGCGTTGACCAGCGCAGTTCTGCTCCGTGGGATCGAGACGATCTCCAACCGTTGATTCAGAACCAAATCCTGACACTCTGCGATCCGTCCAATCCGGTGGAGCACGAACCAGGAAATCCCGCGACAACCGATTACGTCGGTTGGGCGGGAGTTGGCAAGGACGCGCCGACCGAGAAGTGCAAACCCGAGAAGAAGGGGATCTTCGGTTACGATCGCACGACTCGGCTCGCGGACATCACCGACGGAACCGCCAACACGATCATGGTCAGCGAAGGGGTGGCCAAGGATCGCGGCCCCTGGGCGCAGGGAGGCAAGCCCACGATTCGCGCACTCACGACGAAGCCCTACATCAATGGACCTGATGGGATCGGCAGCCTTCACACCGGCGGGCTTCATGTGTTGCTGGCTGATGGCACCGTTCGATTCGTGTCTCAGAACATCGACCAAGACGTTTTGGAGGCCCTCTCCACGCGAGCCGGCGGCGATGGCGCTGCTGGCGGCGGCGGAGAATTCTGAGTTCCCATCCTCCAACGACCCTCCAGCGACCCGGACGCTCCGCAGCGTCCGGGTCGCTTCGTTTCCTCTCCCGCGTCGTGGCCGAGGTCACGTTCATCGAATAGAATCCGGCCGAGACAACCTCCCGCCGGTTTCGCCCTCCTGCTAGCTGTGAGTTCTCATGCTCTGCTCACTCCCGCGTCTGCTGCTGGCCTCGTTGATGGCTCTTGGACTCTCATCGTTCGCCAACGCGGCCGATCCAGTGGGATCAGCCGCGAGCGTTGAGGCCGACCACGCCGCGAAACGGATGAAGGGGCTCGAACTTTTCAAATCCGATGTGCGTGCGATTCTGAAGGACAAGTGCGTGAGTTGCCATGGGGGCGACGCGACCGAAGCGAAGCTGAATCTCGCCACGCAGGACGGGCTGCTCAAGGGAGGCGAACGCGGTCCGGCGGCAGTTGTCGGGCGAGGTGACAAGAGCCTCGTCACGCGATTGATTTCGCATCGGCAGGAGCCGCACATGCCGAAGGACGATGACAGGCTTTCCGAAAAGCAGATCGCGGCCATCACATCGTGGATTGATCTCGGTGCTCCCTACGACGAGCCGCTGGTGGCCGCGAAACCGGTCGATGTGCTGGCGTGGACTCAGCGCAAGCTCAACCCCGACTTGAAAGCGTTCTGGTCCTTCCAACCGCTGAAGAAGGTCGCGCCACCTGCTGTTGAGGACACTCGCCGCTGGGTCGGTTCGCCCGTCGATCGATTCCTCTTGCAGAAGCTCAACGAGGCGAAACTGACTCCCAACCCGGCCGTCGGGAAAGCGGAGTTGATTCGCCGCGCGTTCTTCGACGTGATCGGCCTGCCGCCTTCGGCCGATGAGGTCGAGGCGTTCGTCCGCGATGAGCGGCCCGATGCGTACGAGCAACTCGTCGAGCGATTGCTCGCCGATCCGCACTATGGGGAGCGGTGGGGCCGTCGCTGGTTGGACCTCGCCCGGTTCGCCGAGAGCCACGGATTCGAGCACGACTACGACCGGGCGTCGGCGTTCCATTACCGCGACTTCGTGGTGCAGGCCCTCAATCAGGGGATGCCCTACGACCAGTTCGTGCGCTGGCAGATCGCGGGAGACGAACTCGCCCCGAACGACCGGCTGGCCATGATGGCGACCGGCTTCCTCGCGGCGGGCGTTCACTCGACGCAGATCACCAAAAACGAAGTCGAGAAGCACCGCTATGACGAGATGGACGACATGCTCGGTACGATCGGCACGTCGATGCTCGGGCTGACGATCGGCTGCGCGCGATGCCACGACCACAAGTTCGATCCGATCCCGCAGGCCGACTACTACCGCCTTCTCTCCACGTTCACGACGACGATCCGCAGCGAGGTCGAACTCGACTTCGACCCGGAGGGCTACGAGCGGGCCAAGTCTGACTACGACCGCGAACAGGCACCGTTCGAGCAGGCCGTGCGCGAGTACGAGGCGACTCAGTTGCCATCCCGGTTCGCCAAGTGGCAGGCGTCGCGCGACGCGGCGAAAGAGAACCCGGTGTGGCTCGTTCCGGCCGACCTCGCGATCAAGTCGCAGGGGAACGCGACGTACTCGCGCCAGCCGGATGAGTCGTGGCTGCAAAGCGGCACCAGCCCCGCCAACGATGTCGTCACGATCTCCTTCACGACGAAGCTGCGCGACGTGAAATCGCTGCGGCTGGAGGCGCTCGCGCATCCCTCGTTCGCCAAATCGGGACCGGGCCGCGCGGCGAACGGCAACTTCGCGCTGTCCGACTTCGCGGTGACGGTCCTTCCCGTGGGAGCGGCCGCCGACGTCAAGCCGACTCCCGTCAAACTGACCGCCGCCAAGGCGACGTTCGAGCAGAAGGGCCTGCCCGTCGCGGCGGCCATCGACGACAACCCGCAATCGGGGTGGGCGGTCGATCCCGAGTTCGGCAAGGACCACGCGGCCGTCTTCTCATGCGTCGAGCCATTCGGGTTTGAGAACGGCACCGTTGTCACGATCGTGCTGAAGTACAGCACTAACACGCAACATTCGATCGGCCGGCCGAGGCTCACGCTGTCTCAGAAGGCGGATCAGGCGGCGACGACCGGCGGCGCGTGGAACGAAGCGATCCTCGCACTGCTGACGAAGCCGTTCGATCAGTTGACGGCCGACGAAAAGAAGGTGGCCTTCGACTGGTACAAGCCTCAGGACGCGAGCTGGAAGCAACTCGAAGACCGCCGCGCGGCGCATGCGGCGACCGCCCCGAAGCCGCGCGTGCAAAAGGTGCTCGTCGCCAGCGAGGGACTGCCCCCCGTCAAGCTCCACACGCAGGCCGAGTCGGAGTTCCTCAAGGAGACCCACTTCCTGAGACGCGGCGAGCCGAACAACAAGGATGCCGTCGCGACGCAGGGCTTCCTGCAAGTCCTGATGACTAACCCCGATTCACCGCAACTCTTTCAGACGCCCGCGCCGCAGGGAGCACGCACGTCGTTTCAACGGACATCACTGACGAACTGGTTGCTGGACCGAGAAGCCGGGGCCGGCAACCTGCTCGCGCGAGTGATCGTCAACCGACTGTGGCAACATCATCTGGGCCGCGGCCTCGTGGCGACGCCGTCCGACTTCGGCACGCGCGGCGAACTGCCGAGCCATCCCGAGTTGCTCGACTTCCTCGCGAGCGAACTGATCCGCCACAACTGGGAACTGAAGCCGATCCACCGGCTGATCCTGTCGAGCAGCGTTTACAAACAATCGTGCGACACGGACGAAGCCCGCGCCACCATCGACCGCGAGAACAAGCTCCTCTGGCACCGACCGCGCCGGCGGCTCGAAGCCGAAGTCATTCGCGACGCGGTCCTCGCGGCCAGCGGACAACTCGATGACCGCCTCTACGGACCCGGCAAGCTGGACGAAGGCCATCGCCGCCGGAGCCTCTACTTCACAATCAAGCGCAGCCAACTGATGCCTTCGATGACGGTCTTCGATGCCCCCGACGGCACGACCCCCGTGGCCGACCGCCCGCAGACGACCATCGCCCCGCAGGCCCTGCTGCTGATGAACAATCCTCAAATCCGAGCCGCCTCGCGCCAGTTCGCGTCGCGCCTGCAGCCGGTCGCCGCGAAGTCGCTCGATGACGCGGTGAGACTTGGATATCTCACCGCCGTCAGCCGTCAGCCCTCGTCGGACGAGTTGTCCGGCACGGTCGAGTTCCTCCGCCAGCAGGCGGCCTCGTACTCGGCGACCGATCCTCAGTCGGGCTTGCAGCGATCGCTCGTCGATTTCTGCCAGGTGCTGTTCTGTCTCAACGAGTTCATCTACACCGAGTAACCCAAAACTAGCCCGACGCGCGAGCGAGGGCTTCGTAAGCATCGGACGCTTAGCCCTCGCTCTCGCGTTTTGAAGTTGTGCTGTTTTGGATTTTCGCCCCAACGGGGCAGCCCTATGTCAGCCCGGGGCAAGCGACCAACGGGAGCGCCGCCCCGGGTTCCGAGAGCCACAGAATTCGAAGCCCTGAAGGGGCGACACTAAAATGCCCGCAGGAATAGTGCCGCCCTTTCAGGGCTTGAGATTCACGGAAACCACCAACCCGGGGCGGTGCTCCCGTTGGTCGCTTGCCCCGGGCTGGCATAACTTCGCCCCTTTGGGGCTGAAATCCCCAAAAGCGCAACTTCAAAACTCCCGCGTCGGGTTAGTTTCCAAAAAGATCAACGGGATGCGTCCCGGGGCTGCCAGTGGGCCCACATCGCACCGTGCCCGAGTTTCAGATCGGTGAGGCGCTGCTCGACGTGATCGGTCAGGTTCAGCACGAACAACTGCCGCACGCCGTCCCGCTTCGAGCCGTACAGCAGCGACTGGCCATCGGCGGAGGGTTGCGGGTGATAGTGCAGGCTCCCCTCGGCCGATGTGGTGAGTCGTTCGATCTGGCCATCGAGCGTGACTCGATGCAGTTCCACATTGGAGCCGACCTTGGCCGTGTAAAAGACCGACGCGCCGTCCACCGACCAGACCGGGGTGTCGCTGCTGCCGCCGTGGAAGTCGGGGACATCGAGAAACTCGGTCACGCCCCGATAGCCGCCCCGGTCGGCGAGCTTCTTCAGCCCCGTGCCGTCCGCGCGAACGATGTGCGGATGGCAGTTGTAGTGTTCACCGGAAACGAACAGAACCCACCGGCCGTCGGGCGACCATGTCGGCGCGAAGTTGAACGGCTGTCCGGTCGGCACCTGGTTCGCGTGGGAGCCGTCCGTGTCGGCGAGGAACACCTGATAGTTCTTGTGATAGGCAATCCGCCGACCATCGCGTGAACTGGTAAACCCGTACGAAAACTCCTTCGAGTCCCGCGTCAGATCGAGCTTGTTGCGTCCGTCGCGATCCATCCGAAACGGGTGCGAGTTTCCGTCGATCAGCGCCGTGAAGCCGAGCTTCGTCGGATCGTTCGGCCAGAAGAACAACCCGCCGTTGTAGAAGCTGACCCGCTCGACCTCCGTGATGTTCGTCGTCCGGCCGGAGGAGACATCGACGAGAATCGAGTCCAGCAACCAACCCTCCCGGGTGAATCGAAACGTCTTGTGCTCCTCTTCCCACCGGGCATTCTCCGGGCTTTCCCATCCGCGTCCCACGATGGCGGTCTGGCCGTCGGGCGACCAGCCGGTGAACTGCGTCCACGCATCGGGCTGGTTCGCGAGTTCCGC
>JBBPIS010000231.1:0-8405 GCA_038040225.1 Planctomycetota bacterium | reverse complement strand
ATCCCGTCATGAGGCAAAGCCGGAGACCTGCGGTCGGTGGTTTCGGCGGGGTCGGGAGACCCGCGCCGAACGTGTGATCTGCACGGAAACTGAGTTCAGGCCATTGCGATCCGTCTGAGCTTTGTCGTATAAACACGCCTTCTCCTGCAAGCCGTTGTTCCATTCGGTAACGACGTTTTTGGCGGTTCCCATTCCCATTTCATGTTTTTTGGAGAGTCATCATGCCCCGTCGCCGAAAAGGTTTCACCCTGATTGAACTGCTGGTGGTCATCGCCATCATTGCGGTGCTCATCGCCCTGTTGCTGCCGGCTGTGCAGCAAGCCCGCGAATCAGCCCGCCGAACGCAGTGCAAGAACAATCTGAAACAGATTGGGTTGGCATTGCACAACTACCACGACGTCTTCCAAATGTTCACGGCCTTCAGCATGGGCAGTGGAGTTCCGCTGGGACCTGCAGCGGGTAATGGGGTTCACCGCACGAGACTGAGTGGATTTGTCGGGTTGCTGCCGTATCTCGACCAGACGTCCCTCTTTCAGACGATCGACTCGGCAATTCCTCAAGTGTATCCGTGGAATGCGGCGCCCTATTGGGACAGGGGCCCCGTCGCATTGACGTGTCCCAGTGACGTCGGCATTACTCCGCCAAACGGTACTCTGAGAGGCAAGAGGAATTATGTGTTGTGCGCGGGTGATAGCATGGCTGGGAACGGTGACAACACCGGTTCTACCACGCCCATCGTCGTGCAACACCGGGGATTGTTTGCAGCCCTGCAATGCTATGCAATTCGTGATGCCATCGATGGGACCAGCAACACGATTGCAGCCAGTGAAGCGGTTGCTCCGTCCACATCCGATGGCTTGGGGGGAGTGGCAGCGCCCTTCCCGGTCACAACTCCGGCCGCCTGCATGGCGCTGTTCAATGGCCGAATCTATCCTGGAGGTGGTTTCACACTCGATACCACGCGCGGCTATCGCTGGGGTGACGGAGCCGGTTATTTCTCGGCCTTCACGACAGCAATTCGCCCCAATCACGCGAGTTGTTTTTCCGGTGGTGCCGCAAACCATTGGTATCAGGGCATGTACTCTGCATCCAGTCGGCACACTGGTGGCGTCCATTGCCTGATGGCGGACGGTACCGTTCGATTCATCAGTGAGAACATTGATGGGGGGAATGCCAGTGCGACTCTGCCCGCAACCAACTCCAACGGACTCAGCCCATATGGGGTATGGGGAGCACTCGGCACGAGAGCCAGCGCCGATGTGGTTGGCGAACTCTGAAGCCTGGGCCGTGAGTTACTGAAGAACCCGGATCGCCTGCCATGCGGCAGGCGATCCTTCTATTTGTTCCATCAACCAGTTCGAGTCGTTTGAATGACGGGATGCCGATGGTGATTCAACGAGTGACAACCTGTGTGTGCTGCCTGACTCTGATCCTGATCGCCGGTTGCGGGGCCGCCGACAAGTCTGCCGCCAAACGCCCCAAGACGTTTCCGAGCAGCGGCTCGGTCAAACTCAACGGCCAGCCGGTGACCGGAGCGACGGTTGTGTTTGCTCCCGATCCCGGCGGCACTCCCACCAGCGTGGCGGCCCTCGCCATGACCGATTCGGACGGCAATTTTTCCCTGCAAGCCTACCCGCCGCTCAAGGGAGCCGTTCCTGGAAAATACAAGGTGACCGTTACCAAGGTGGAACCGCCTCCCTCCGCCCCCACGGGACCGAACGCCCACGAGGCTCCACCCCCACCGCCACCCAAGGCACTGATCCCCGAGAAATTTGCTGACGTGGCCTCCTCCGGGCTGATCGCCGAGATTCCCGATGGTGGCCGGGACGACCTGCACTTCGATCTGAAATGACCTCGGGCTCTGTTGTGCGCGGGTCGATGTTGTGCGCGGGTCTCCCGACCCCGCACAGCGTCCCGACCGAAGGTCTCCTCATCTCATTCCGGCATGTGGCGAAGACGGAGACCTGCGGTCGGTGGTTTCGGCGGGGTCGGGAGACCCGCGCCGAACACGAGTCACCCGCGCCGAACGAGCTACTCGTCCACGAACTGCTGGGAGAGACGCTTTGGTGCCATGTTGTGCCAGGCGGCGAGCAGCGCGGGCCTCACGGTCTCCTCCGTCGCTACGGCGAGATGGACTTGAGTACAGCCTCGACGTCCCCAAGCCCCCTTGATCGGCTGAAAGACGTCCGGCTGGGCCTGCAGGAACGCCGCTTGTTGTTCGGGCGTCAGCTTGACCATGCCCCAGCGTTCCTCAGAACCTGGCTCAAAACTCCACCGGCTTCATTTCGCCTGCGGGGTCCGCTTATGGCAAGAGACCAAGATTTGCTTGCCATCCGGCGAATAGGACACGTCGGAATAATGCCGTCGTTCGTCTTGGCCGGCCAGGAGTTGGGGCGGCTCTTTTGTATCGGGGGCGATCCAGTAGATTTGATAGAGCTTGCCTTGGGGAGGTTGCATGAGGAACAGAATTCGCGAGCCGTCTGGATGCCAGGCAAAGCTGGTGCCCGCATTTCCCTCAAATCGTACCACGGTACGGGGCTCCGGTCCCGCGACAGTGGCAATCACAACGTGCTGCTTGCCGTCATGAGTGGTTCCCTTGAAGACCACTCGCTTTCCGTCAGGGGACCAGGCCATGTTCCACTGGATGTTGGAATAGGGTGATGGCTCCTTGTCAAAGATCCGATCGACGGTCCCTTCAACGATGTTTACAACCGTCAGATTCATGGATGGCCTGCGGCTCACAAACACGATGCGACCGTCACGTGACCAATCCGTGCCCCAGCCGACTTTATCGACTTGAATCGGGCGTGCCATCTGCGGGTCGTTGACGTCAATGACCCACACGCCGCCAGCAGCCGGCCTTGAGACGGCGATCCGATGGCCACCTGGAGAGAAGCTCGGCATGGCGGCATCCGGGAACTCACGCGGATTCTTGCCGTCCGCATCGACCACGATCACACGGCAATCAGAAAACGTCTCCCCTGCCTGAGGCTTCCAGGCGTCGAACGCGATCAGCTTTCCGTCCAGAGACCAACTCGGGGATCCCTGCTTTTGATACTCCGGCAGATTCGTCAGTTGTCTCATATTCGAACCGTCGCTGTCGGCAATGAACAGCCTGGTCGAATACTCGTCCTTCTCCTCCTGCGTTTCTTCAGCACCCAACTGAAGTGACATCCGACCGAGGATCGCACTCGCGAGCACGAACGCCACGGCTGTTCGCACCATTCCCGACTGTTCCGCCATTTTGAGCTCCTTCTGAGCCGGACGCCGCCCGGTTCGCTTGTGCTATTTCTGCAGATTCACCTGGACATCACAGGCGAGATCATGTCACTCCAGACGACTGTAAAGCAATGACGCACTCGCGCGCTGGGTTAGATGTCCTCGCCGAGGCAGGTTCGACCGGCTATCAGTTCTCGTTCGGCAACCTCTTCCCGGCACGCCAATCGTCGGGGTCGAGGAACTTGCCGCGCCACATGCCACGCTGATTCTCACGAGCGGTGATCTCGGCCGGGTGAAGCGAACTGTGGTGTGCCAGACCCCAGCCGTTGATGACCAGCGCGTGCCCGAGGTTCGTGTCTCCGACATACCCGATCCACTTGTCCTGCGCCTCCACCAGGAAGCACATCACCGGCTGATCGTCGATCAGCTTGCGAAGGAACTCAGCCGCTTCCTTTCCACACGGATAGAGGGACTCGCCGATCAGGCCCATCTGGCCCAACTCCGGGGCCACGACGTGAAGCGGGATTCGCGTCCCGTCGGCGAACTCCAGCGTGTGAGCGTCGATGACTTTCACCCTGCCTGTGATCCTGCTCCACTCCCGTTTGCCTTTGTCGTGGTGAATGGCGCCTTTTACCCGATCCTTGACGACCTCCGGCTTCTCCTCCGCTTTCTTGATGGGGGCAACACCCCCGTCGCGCCAGAATCCCCGCTTGTTTTCGCGGGCAATCACCTCCGCTGGGTGAAGCGACGAATGGTTGGCCAGTCCCCAGCCGTGAATGACCATCGCGTGTTGGAGGTTCGTGTCCCCCACATAACCAAAAGAAGTCACCGGCCGATCGTGAATGAGTTTGCGGAGGAACTCGGTCGCTTCCTTGGTGTCCTGTTCGCTTAACTCAGGGGCGGCGCCGAGTTCGATGGGACTTCCGTCTGAAAACCGCAGGACAACGGGGTCAATGACTTGGACCTGACCCGTGATCCTCTCCCACTCGACTTCCTGTCCGCGCGGGCGATGGTGGATCGACCCTTTGACCAGGTCTTTCACAACCTCGGGCTTTCCCTGAACCGGTTCCGGATTCTTCCGGTCCTGAGCCGTGAGGCTCGTGTAAAGCCCCAGAAGGACCACCCACGAAGCAGCGATGAGCCAACGCATTCAGTCCTCCTTGGGCATCTAACAGTTAAACGAGCCGCAGGGTGGCCCGGCTTGCTTCAAGCCGGGGGCCGCAGGCCCAAGAAACGTCAAACTGACGTTCGAGCGAGATTAGCACTGCCTATTCGCCAAAGCCAAGCTTGAAGTTTCTTGTGCTTCGCACCCAGCTTGAAGCAAACTGGGCCACTCCCCGCTTCGCACGCCTCCAGCAACCTCGCCCAATGCCCAAAACTGCTGCCTGGCATCTGGTGGACTATGACCTTTGGCTTTGCATCCAATCGTACGCGGCACGAACAGATGAGAACGTAACAAGTGCGCATTCGTCCGAACTCCTGTCATCGGTCAGAAGCTCGAAAGATTCTTTCTGACTACCACTCCCTTCGCGCAAGAGCCAGGCAATGTAGCACTCAAATTCATGCAATGACAATGAGCACTGCCTTCCCACGGGTGAAAAAAAATCGCATGTAAACGCCTTGGCAAACATGCGGTGCTTTTCCGCAGGCATCTCATCAGTGAGACCGCACTTCCGTCCAAAAACATGTTGATTGCAGACTTCTAGGCGGTAAATGTTGCAGCGCACTTTCAACTGGCCCGGTTCTCTTTGTGCCCACGCAATGAAATGACATTGATCGTGAAGTGCTATCATTTTCGGAGCATTCACCAATGCGGAGCACAGTTGCAATCGCAATGGCTTTTTCCCCTCATTTATCAACTCATCTTGCGAGTACTTGAATTCAATTAGGGTAAATCGACTTTGATCAGTGAGGATGTAATCTGCACCTGCGATTGCGTCCTGCCCATCCAAAGCAAAGGACCGAACGCGCCGACCACAACGAGTGGCTTCACGTTCGAAATACCCGTTGAACGCATCGATGACGGCTTGCTCGTGTTTAGCCATATATTCGGGAAACTTTCAACTGCGCCGGGTGCCACTGGCGAGGGGCTTCACTCGTCAGTGTTCTTCAAAAACACTGACGGCCCAAAGCTGTCGCCAGTAGCACCCAGTGAAAGGGATTCGGCTTGGGATGCGTTGTGTGTCAGGGGCCGTCCGAGATTTGCGTCTGGCACGAGGGACAGAGACCGTTGGTTTTTGGAACGACTCGCATGGCACATTTGGGACATTGGACGATCGACAAGTCGGGAGAACCCGTCATGGCTGTGACGACGTTGTGCTTTGGCAGCGCGGTTGGCAAGGCAGTGGGGGGCGTCACTTCGGCCGGCGGATTGACCGTTGTGGTGGCTTTCGCGCGGACGCTCGCGTAATGCAGTGTTAGTCCCACGGCGGTATAGAGTGGGTACGAAATCCTGCCAGCACCAATTGGCTTGGCCTTGTTGCGAATCAGGCGCGTTTCGGCGAACAGATCGCGAAGCATTTGCCGCTCGTCATCAATCGTGGTCCACACTAAGTCGAAAAAAAGGCTGATGGGCCATCCCATCACCCACATCAGCACCCACATCAGCCGAAGTGTCATGCGATACGGCGTCGGTCGTTGGCCGTCGATGGTGACGATCTTCGCATCGGCCACCCAGTAGCCCGGTGAGCGAATTCGGGACGGCTTGAGCACGGCGAGATAACACCATGCCAGGGCGAGCGGAAGAGTCATGAGCAGCGAACTCGATACGGCAAATCCGGATTGCCCAACCAGCAACGAAGGAAGTGAGCCAAGCGGAAAGATAACGATGGCGATTACGAATGAGTCAACGGCGAAGATGACCAAGTGGCGGAAAGCGCCGACGTAATCCTCACGGCGGTAGATCACCGGGCCGGACAATGAAAGAGCGGTTTGCACGTTAGCGTTAACAGATGTCAACGACATGACCATTAGGCCGTTCGGTGTTTGTGGGGTTTGCCGCCCAAGGATTAACTGCGCCGCGGGTTCGCAGGTCTCGACCGTCTGACGCCGTTCACTGGAGTAGACGCGAGAATGTGGCTACCTCGCAGGCAAGTCAAGCATCAGACGAGACGCTTTCCCAAGGCAATCATTCTGTGATCGCGCGCGGAGTATCACCAATCGTGCCGCGTGCGCGGGCGAATCGAGCCGGTGATATTCGGCACGTTGCCCGTCGGGATTACTTCTCTCCGCCCCACGCGGAGGTCGCAAACTTTTCGAGGTCTGTGAAATTGCCTTGCCAGGTGGTGTACATCGCGCCGCGGAGGCTCTTTGGAAAATCCTTGCCGGTGTCGAGCCAGTTGCGGATTCGTTCGGGTGGGGCGTCGTAGTAGCCGGCGAGGACTTGGGGGTGGCCCTGCGCGGCGAAGTGCTTCAGGCTGGGGGCCGCTTTGCCGCTGTTCCAGTTGATGATGATCATGTCCTTCGGCAGGCCCTCCCATGAGCCGGTCAGGTCTCCGTTGACGAGATAGAAAT
Source organism: Planctomycetota bacterium (assembly GCA_038040225.1). Lineage (GTDB taxonomy): Bacteria > Planctomycetota > Planctomycetia > Planctomycetales > Planctomycetaceae > Schlesneria. The sequence continues at coordinate 1,673 of JBBPIS010000231.1, read as the reverse complement.
CCTTTACGGCGTTGTGGTGCGGGTCGAACATGTCGCTCCAGATGCACAGCTTTGCCTGCGGGTTGATGCGGCGGACGATCTCGGTGCAGCGGCGCACGTTGTCGGCAAGTTGCTGACCGGCGGTCTTGCCCGACGCGCGGTCCGGCTCGCTCCAGTTGGCGACGCGGATTTCGTCGTGGCTGAGGAAGTACGTCTGCGGCTCGAACAGTTTTTGGACGCGGCGGACTTGATCCTCGACGATCTCGAAAACCTTCGGTTCGGTCAGCGAGCACGGCACCTGATTGTCGTAGATCGTGACCGCGTGGTAGTAGCTGACGCGCAGCTTCTGGCCGTCCTTGATCTGCGAACCCGGCAGCAGCGTGAGCGTCGGCGGGGCGTGATAGACGTCGAACTCACCCGGCCACGGCGTCGTCCCGAGTTTCGGATCGCGCAACTCGGCGAAGTCGCGTCCCTCGACAAACGTCGTCTGACCCGAGTCGTCCTTCACCACGAGCGGACAGCCGGGGCGACGGACCAGATTCACAAACGGCTCCTCGGTCAGCGTCGCGTCGTCCATCCAGAGCTTGCCGCCACGACAGCCCCACGCGCCGATATAGAACCGGACCTCGGTGCTGTCGAGCGTGTTGAAGACGACGTGATGCTGCGTCCAATCCTGATCTCGTTTGACGCCGAGGTTGCTGTGGGAGAGCACCCGGCCCGTCGGAGACATCGCGAACATCTTCGTCTCACCCGCCGATTCGAAATCTTTTGTTTGGATCCAGACGGAGGCGTGGAATTGCGACCACGGTCGGACCTTGATCGGCTTGCTCACGCGCCGATTGCCCTCGACGCCCTTGGCGTTCTCGATGCGGAGCGCCATCTTACCACCATGCTTGATCGTCGAGTCGGCAAACGTCCCCTGACCGGGTTCGTCCTGAAAACCCCAGCCTGCGAAGGCGTCTCCCTTGAGATTCTCGAAGTCGCCGGGAATCAGATGCTTGCCATCGACGTCGAGCACGACCTTACCCGCCTTCACGACGAACGGCACGTCGCGCGCAGGAAGTCCCTCGGCCAGGTTGGGATCGTGCGCGAGAATCCCCGAGCTGTAACCGAAGCCGGCGACGGTCGGGATGATCTCCAGCTTCAACTCGCGGCAGAGATCGCGGAACTTGGCCGCGTTCTTGAAGTAGTGGTCGGGGACGCGGTCGAGGATGTTCAACTTGTAATCGGCCAGCACGACGCCGTTGTATCCCGACTTGGCGGCCCGCCGCAGTATGGCCTCAATCTTCGGCAGGTTCTCGGCGACCTGAAGGTTCTGCTGGAGGTAGACCCAGCGCAGTTCGAGCGACTCGGCGGCGCGGGCCGAGGATTGCGTCACACCACAGACAACCAGCCACAACAGCATCCACCGCAAACGTCGAGACATCGTTGGCTCCCGGAATGAATCACTTGAAGAAGCCGTTTCAAAACCCGTTTTTCGTGGGGCAGGCATTCCCGTCTGCCAAGAAAAAGGAGGCAAGAAGCCTGCCCCACTGATTTTGAAACCGTTTCTTCTTGAGAGTGGTCGCGATCGAAGACTCCAGCAAGGCTGCGCCTCCGACCAAAGTAGCCATCATCGCTCCGCGTGATGAGCCTGTCACAAGGGACGCCTGATCCCACAAGGCTCATCACGCGGAGCGATGATGGCTACTTTG
>JBBPIS010000230.1:0-8555 GCA_038040225.1 Planctomycetota bacterium | reverse complement strand
GTTCCTCGGATCGAAAGATTCCATAACGCGGATCCAACTTGGCGAGAACAAAGATTATCACGCTATACAGCGCAACCAGCAGCACACAGATGATGCCAATTAACCAGATCGGTTGGCGTCGCCATTGACGTCTGATCGCATCGAAAAGATGAATTACGGCCTTCTTAATTGAGTCCCGCATGGGAAAATCACCCCTAACATTGCTAGTCCCTACTCTGCATGGATAAATTTCCCATTGCGCACGGTTTTTATGTATACTTGTAGCAGCATATCACCGTTCTGATCGACTGAGACACGGCCCAGCACGCCATCGTAGTCTTGAATCTTGTATAGCTCGGCCTTAATTTTTGTTGTATCCCAGTTGTCGTCCGCTTGTCGCATAGCACTCACGACCACATCGATTCCATTATACGCCAGAGCTGCAGAACCTTCAGGGGGTCGCGCATATCGCTTTTTGTAGGCTTCTTCAAACCACTTAAGCTTTTCAGATCCTCTTCCGGGCAAGTAGAAGAATGGGTAGCAAACACCCTCGGCAGTGTTTTTCGCAACTTCCAAAATATCTTCATTCTCAAACGGATCACTTGCGTAGCACGTCGCTGTGATCCCCAACTCTTTTGCTTGTTTTAAGATCGTTCCGACCTCGGAATAGCCAGGTAGATACAAGGTATCGAATGGCACATTCTGTAGTTTCGCCAAAATTGGAAGAAAGTTTTGCTGGTCAACATTGTAGCCTTCTTCAAAAACAACTTCCCCACCCGCCGCCGTGAGTTTGTTTTTGAAGACCGCTGCTTGATCAACGCCGTAATCGTTGTTTACGTAAATGACTGCTGCTTTCTGAGTGCCATTCTTTCTGGCGAATGGAACCAATGCCTCAAGCGAATGGTTCGCATCGGGGATTGACCGAAAAATGTAATCACCAGCGTCTCGTATTTTTGGGGAGATAGCCTGTCCCACCACGATTACGCGAGCCTTTTCCGCGATGGGCGCTTGGGCGAGAACACATGAAGATGCCCAAGACCCATAAACAACTGGCACCTTGTTAACGTCTATTAGCTTCCGCATCGCACTAGTGGCTACCTCCGGTTTCGTCTGGTCATCTTCGTAGATGATTTCAAGTCTCGCTCCGTTGATTCCCCCCTCGCTGTTGACCTTGATCTTATAAAGTTCCAGTGCTTCTTGGATCCAAATCCCGTATTTTGCATTGTCTCCAGTGAGCGGAAGAATGGCACCGATGGTCAGAACTTTCTGATTTACGGAGTCGTTCTTACGACATCCCGAGAATAACAGACTTATCAGGAAACCCAAAAAAGTGCGCCTTGGGGTCATCAGCCAACTTGTGCCGTCGTCTCGTGCGGTCGGATTAACTCTCATGTTTTCTCAGCTCTTATATGTAGTTAAGTATGAACATGTTGTTTAGAAAGCAGCGGGAGGTCAACTCCCTATTTCTATTTCTAGCGGAATCATTAACTCACCGTCTAATGAGCCCCGGTCCTCCACCAAAAGATCCGTCATGCGCGGACATTCTCCGCGGTAAATACGGACTGCGCTAAGAACTCGGCACTTCCAAAAGGTTCTTATTGTTTCAATTGCTATGTCGCAGTCGAATTCTTTAGACGAAAAAATGTCGTACTGTAGTAGACCGGGCGAAAGGCAATCCCAGTGGTGGAAAGAAATGTGGGAACTGGTGAGCCCCACCAAACCCGTATACCCCGTATTATCATCCGCTTCCGAATATGCAATTCTTGGAGGGATCAATACGGTCATGCCGATTGCTCTGACCATTGTTATGAGGTGGTCCGACAAGATTGTTTTGCTGAGATGCAGAGGGGATCCACTATCTGTTTGGGCCGTGAGTAGTAGGTGTTGAAATCGCAAGTGTGTATTCATACGGCTTACGTTGCTTGTACAGTTGAAAGAGCAGGGATATCAGTACTTTACCAATATCACAGTGTGGGTTTCGGCTATGCAAAAGGTCAGGGTAAAGGTGTCAGGAATCGTTTCTGTGCAATTGACGCCTGAAACGGTTTCCAACACCGTTGCTTTTACCAAATCATTTCGTCATTCGTGCGGCGGCGGTTGGCATTTGCTTTGCGTGTTCGGCGTTAGCGTCAGTGTACTCGATTTCTGTTTGAGGCAACAGGGTTTTGAGACGCTCCCAATCGCCGGGCAGGATCAAGGCTTGGTCGAGCTTCTCGCTTCTTCCAGTGGTGCTTGATCGCGGTCAACTCCTGGAGGCCGCCGTCCCAGATGAGGATCGTTTCGTGGAAGTCCAACTCCTCCAGCTTGCTGAGCTTGGGGATGTTGGCGCGGCACGCGGCGGTGATGCACTGCGAGAACGAGGTTGTGTGCAGGTCCGCGAATGCGAACGTGCTTCTCTGTGTGCCTGTGGATTCAGTCTGCGGCGGGCGGCTCGATTTCGTTCCACAATTGGTCCGGCGCGAAGCGCGACAAATGACCGACGTTCGTGGTGGCGACCACGTAGTCATCGACTCCCAGCGACAGGGCTTGGGCCGCCAGGATGACATCGCCGTCGATGGTGTTGTCGGTGGGCTGACCTGATTGGCGAGCGTCGGCCCACAGCCTGGCCGCTCGGCGCATCACCGCGGTCGTCAGCGGAAGATAGTCGAGCGATTCCGTCAGCGTGTCGAGCAAAGCCAGGCCATTGACCTTGTTGGCTCGCAGCAACTCGCGACGCACTTCGTAGTCCGCGATCTCCGGCACGATGACCCGAACATCCGCCTCGATCAACGATTGCAGCCATGCCGAACAGGCCAAGTTGCGCGGCGGAAGGTTTGGGATTTGTCACCAGTCCCAACGGTCCTGCATCCAGCAACACCACGCGATTCACCATGACACCCCCTTGAGTTCGGGTGGAAACAACGGCCGGTCAGACAGGCGATCCTCATCGAGAGCCTGGAGCAAATTGTTTTCCGGCTCCTGCTGATCTCGTCGCGAGGCATCATCTCGCCACGCTTGCAGTGCGGCGACAGCTCGATCGCTTCGAGACTGTGGCAGGGCGTGCTCTCCAACACGCGCAGGGCATAAGTGTCCAGTGGAACGCCCTGTCGGACGGCTTCGCGCGTCAGGCTCTCTTCCACGGCCGAGGGCAGTGCCAGCGTGAGTGTCATCGTCAGTGTCGTCCTTTCCTGTTGACAGGGCGCGGTGGCATTGCAGAACTTTGCCGTTCGCGCTGCGGCGGCGGTTTACATTGGCTTCGCGTGTTCGATGTCGTTTCAGTCTACTCGATTTCTGTTTGAGGCAACACGGCTTTGAGACGCTCCTCATCGCCGGTCGGGATCAAGGCTTGGTCGAAGCTCACTGCTTCTGCAAGGGTCATTGATCGCGGGCGACTTAGGGAGGTCGCCGTCTCCGCTGTTGTGCGCGGGTCTCCCGAGTATGATCCTCGTCGGAGCCTCGCCCCCGAGCCTTGATCCCGACCCCTCTCTGGTGGAGCCACTGCGTTGATGAGAGCAGACAAGAGTGAAACCGACAGGCCCCTGCGAAGACGCACCGCGATGGCGTTGTGTTCGATGAGGAATCGACTTTCCGTGTTTGTGTGGTCGCTGGTCTGTCTGGCTGCGTTGTGTCCTTTCGCTGAGGCGGCGGAACCGGACGGGGTGCGGTTCTTTCGAGAGAAGATCGAGCCGGTGTTGAAGGCGCAGTGCTACGGCTGCCACTCGGGCCAGGCGGACAAGGTGCAAGGTGGGCTTCGCCTGGACTCGCGGGCTGGTGTGCTTCGCGGAGGCGAGGGCGGTCCTGCGGTGGTGGCTGGCAAGAGTGGAGCGAGTTTGCTGATTCAGGCCATCCGACATGAAGGTGGGCTGGCGATGCCTCCCCAGAAGGCGAAACTTCCCGAACGCACGATTGCTGACTTTGTGAAGTGGGTCGAGATGGGAGCGCCCGATCCTCGCGAGAGCGATGCTTCCGACGACGTGATGGCGGGACTGAGCGAGGGGCGAAAGCATTGGGCGTTTCAACCCGTCAGAAAGGTTGCTGCTCCGAAGGTCCGTGACGTTGCTTGGGGGCGGTCTGCCGTGGATGCCTTCGTTCTTGCGAAGTTGGAGGAGCGGCAGTGGCAGCCCGCTCCGCCCGCCAGTCGAACGGAACTGATTCGTCGCGTGTCGTTCGATCTGATCGGGTTGCCTCCTTCACCGGATGAGATCGACGCGTTCGTCAACGATCCGATGCCGGATGCCTATCTGCGGCTCGTCGATCGGTTGCTGAGCAGTCGGCATTACGGTGAGCGTTGGGCTCAGCATTGGTTGGATGTCGTTCGTTATGCGGAGACGGAAGGCTACGAGTACGACCGCCACGTCCCAGATGCGTGGCGATACCGCGACTATGTGATCGGCTCGCTGAACGCGGACAAACCCTTCGACCGGTTCCTCATCGAACAGATCGCCGGGGACGAGATCGAACCGGACAGTCCCGAGTGCCAGACCGCGTCGATTTTTCACCGGCTGGGTCCGGTGCGTCGCAACGCGGGGAATCCCGATATCGCTCTCAGCCGGAACGAGGTTCTGACCGAACGGACCGACATCATCGGCGCGACGTTTCTGGGACTGACGGTCGGCTGTGCTCGCTGCCACAACCACAAGTTGGAGCCGATCTCGCAGAAGGATTACTACCGTTTGCAGGCGTACCTGGCGGCGACGGAGGAACACAACATCATCCTCGCCTCCGCCGACGAGCAACGCGATTGGGAGGCGAAAACGAAGCGGGCCAAGGACGAGATCGATGTGCTGCGAGCCAGAGCTAAAAAGGCCGAAGGGGCCGAGAAGAATCGTTTGGACGAGTTGATCGAGACGCTCGAAGATCAGTTGCCACCGCCGTTGGCCACCATTCCCAGCACGCGGAACAACATCGAGAAGCGGACGGCGATCCACGTCCTGCGGCGCGGCGTCTGGGAAAACAAAGGGGAGCCTGTCGGCGCGCGACCGCCCAGCGTACTGGTGGAGGACGATTTTCCCGAACTCTCCGCCGGTGAGGCCAGTCCGCGGACGTTTCTCGCCGTTTGGTTGAACTCGCCGGGTCAACCACTGACCCCGCGCGTCATCGTCAATCGGCTGTGGCAGCAACATTTCGGAGTCGGCCTCGTCAAAACGGCCAACGATTTCGGAGTGAAGGGAGAGCGACCGAGTCACCCGGAACTGCTCGACTGGCTCGCGGCCACGCTGGTGGAGAGCGGCTGGCGGTTGAAGCCGATTCATCGCCTGATCGTGCTCAGCAACACCTATCAGCAATCGAGCCACTCGCCGTTCAGCGCTCAGCGAGAAGAGACCGATCCCGAGAACCGCCTGCAGTGGCATTTCCCTCGGCGACGTCTGTCCGCCGAAGAGGTTCGCGATGCGATGTTGTCGGTGTCGGGACGCATCAACCTCAAGGCGGGTGGGCCGAGCGTGATTGTGCCCGTGGACCCCGAGTTGGTTCAGTTGCTCTACAAGCCGTCGCAGTGGTCCGTCACCAAAGACGCGACTGAACATGACCGGCGTTCGGTCTACCTGATGGCCAAGCGCAACCTGCGCCTGCCGTTTCTGGAGAACCTCGACGCCCCCGCGCTCCAGACCAGTTGTGCCCGCCGCGAATCGAGCACCCATGCTCCTCAAGCGCTGGAGATGCTGAACGGCAGTTTATCGAATGACCTCGCCGCAGCATTTGCCCGACGGTTGGAGAAAGAGGCGAACGGTGACCCGGATCGCATCGTTGATCGAGCGTTTCGGCTGGCGCTCGGACGCCCGCCGCTCCCTGACGAGCGGAAGCGGTCGCTCGATTTCCTGCGCGAGCAGCCCCTGACCGAGTTCGCGTTGGCCCTCTTCAATCTCAACGGGTTCCTGTATGTCCCCTGATCAATGTAGCCTTCATCGCTCCGCGTGAAGTGAGCCGAGCGCGAGTTCAACGCTGATTGTTCAATCGACCTCTCCACTGGTACGGCTATCTTCACGCGGAGCGATGAAGGCTACTTTGAAGGAAAAAAACAAAAAAGCTGACTCATTGAGTCAAGTTTCAAACTCGAAGAAGTCCACGCACACTACTGTGAATAAACGGATTCCTGGTATGTCCCCTGATTTTTTTCGTCAGATGCCTCACAGCCGAGTGACCCGCACGCGGCGAGACTTCGTCCGCGATGCCTGCTGCGGTTTCGGCGGCCTGGCCCTCGCGTCGCTGTTGCACGACGAGCAGGTTCGCGCAGGCACGGCCAATCCGCTGGCCTCCCGCGCGCCGCATCTTGCGGCCAAGGCGAAGTCGGTGATCTTTCTGTTCATGGCGGGCGGGCCGAGTCACATCGAGACGTTCGATCCCAAACCGCTGCTCAACAAACTCGACGGGCAGCCGCGTCCGAAGGAGTTCGGTGAGGCCAAGTACCAATTCATTCAGAACGACGCGAGGTTGCTCGGCACGCGGCGGACGTTCCGCAAGTACGGCGAGAGCGGCATCGAGGTCTCGGACCTCTTCCCGCACATCGCCGGCTGCATCGACGACATCGCCGTGCTGCGGTCGTGCCAGGGCGACATGGTCGTTCACTCGGCGGCACAGTACGAACTCTTTTCGGGCCGGGTCGTGCCGGGGTTTCCGAGCATGGGCTCGTGGATGCTGTACGGTCTCGGAGCCGAAAGCCGTTCGCTCCCCGCCTATGTCGTGATGCCCGATCCGAAGGGAGCATTGGAAGCGGGCCAGCCGATGTACACGCACGGCTTTCTCCCCGCGGTCTATCAGCCGACGATGTTCCGCCCCGGCGAGCGTCCCGTGCTGAATCTTGACCTCCCCGCGAACGTCGATCCGCGAAAGCGGCGACAGACGCTGCAACTGATCCGCGATCTGAACGAGTCCACGCTCGCCCCCGACGACGAGGAATTCCACGCGAGGATCAACGCCTACGACGTCGCCTTCCGCATGCAGACCGAGGCCCCCGAGATCCTGGACCTCTCGCGCGAGCCTCAAGAAACAAAAGACCTCTACGGCATCGGCACCGAACCGACGCACGATTACGGCCGCCGCTGCCTGCTCGCACGGAAGCTGGTCGAGCACGGCGTGAGGTTCGTCTGCGTCGTCTCCGGCGGCGGCCCCGGCCACATGCAGTGGGACGCCCACGGCGACATCGAGGAGAACCACCTGCGCAAAGCCGCCGAAACCGACCAGCCCGTGGCCGGCCTGCTCCGCGATCTCAAGCGCCGAGGCCTGCTCGACAGCACGCTCGTCCTCTGGGGCGGCGAGTTCGGCCGCTCCCCCGAAGCCCAATCAGGCAAAGGCCGCGACCATCACAACCTCGGCTTCACCATGTGGATGGCCGGCGGCGGCATCCGCGGAGGCCAGGTCGTCGGCGCCACCGACGCAATCGGCCTGCACGCGATCGACAAGCCCTACCACTTCCGCGACATCCACACGACGATCCTGCACCAACTGGGCCTCGACCAGCACCAGCTCACCTACCCCCACCTCGGCCGCAACGAACGCCTCACCTTCGTCGAAGGCAAACTCATCCGCGAGATCGTGTAGGCGGAAGCCATCCGCCGCGTCGTGCTAGGTACGGAGCGGCTCCAAGAGGTCGAGATCTTGCGCGGTGAACAATGGTAGGACACAACGAATGCCGACATGCTTGCCCTCGTCTGGCCCCGACGGTGTCAGCGCCACTTCCGTCCATATTGCGTCTCGGAAGGGGTCGCCTGGCAACATCGGCGCGACGTCCTCGTTCCAGTCACCGATCATTCCACTCCAGCAACCCACCAATTCGTTGCTAACGGGTCCGATGTGAGCGGCGTCGGCAATTGCCTGGACACTGACGACTGGTTCGATTGGTGGATTCGAACTTGTTGAGGCGTCGCCGCCCGATGAGGAGTGCGACTGCAGAGGAAGGCGAGGGTGAATGTCATCTTGCTGTCGCAGGATCGCTTTTTCAATGCGCAGAAACATCCGCTCGCGCGCGGTTTCCCAATCCTCCCATCGCTCGGGCTGGTGAACTCCAGCAAGCTGCCATGTGGCGGCATACCATTCATGGACTATCGGCAGCGATTTTCTGGCCCAATCGGCATAGCGGCGTGCCGTGGTCAAATCGGCGGTCACGGCCGGGCCGCTGGCGGCTTGATCCCTCGCATCGTCCAAGCCGCGTTCACCAGACATCCGCACCAACTCGGCAGCAGAAACCGGTTCTTCATCGACGTAAAAGGGATAGAGCCACAGCTCGCGACCGTCGGGTCCGGGCTGTAGACCACCTTCGACGAGGCGCATCACTTTTCCATCTGCTTTGCAGCGCATCCGTTTGGCAAGAGGCCGATGGCGATCGAGTTGCCAAGGTTGGTAATCAAGCGGTTCCCGGTTTGCGGATGACAGTCCATCCATGATCATCTCGAAGCGAATGCCAGCCAACTTCACCAATTGACGGGCACGCTCATAGAACACGTTCGCCACCTCAGTCATACCAGACGTATAGCGCCGAAACGCCTCTCGCGCCTGCGCCAAATGACTCACTGCAGGCTTGACGTTTTTTCCATGCGCCGCAGCGAGGCCTCTGCATAAGTGGAACCAACCGACTAAGTCATTTCGGCCCCAGTAACGGGCAT
>JBBPIS010000229.1:0-8682 GCA_038040225.1 Planctomycetota bacterium | reverse complement strand
TCGACGCTCTCCAAATCGGGACGAACAGCGTCCAAACCACCATCGACGGCTTCCAAACCGCGACCGACATCGTCCAAATCACCATCGACGCCGCCCAAATGACCGCCGACGTCGTCCAAATCGTGGCGCGCATCGTCCAAATCACCATCGACGCTGCCCAAATGGCAGTTACCGTCGTCCAAATCGCCGTCGACAACGTCCGGAAGACCACGGACATCGTCCAAATCTCCCCCGACGTGAACCAATAACAGCGCAACTGGCTATGACACAATGGATTCGGACATATCAACCGTAGCAGCAAGCAGCTTGGCTTGCTGCCGAGGCCCAACCAACGCCTTGTCCGGCCAACAATCGAAAATACCCCACGCGACCAGCAGCCTGCCGTGCCGTCAAGCCATGCGGAAAACGGGGTCGTCTCACCCGGCATGGGTCAGTTGGATGCGGCTGAGCTTGGCGTACTCGCCGTCGAGCTGCATCAGTTCGGCATGGCTTCCCGATTCGACGATGCGTCCGTGGCTCAGGACGTACAGCCGGTCGGTTCGCTTCAGCGCACTGATTCGGTTGGAGACGAGAATCGTCGTGCGACCACGTTGGGCGGTCGCGATCGCTTGCTGGATCTCGTGCTCGGTTTCGGGATCGACGGCGGCTGTCGCATCGTCCAGCAACAGGATTGGTGGGTCGAGCAGGAGCGCGCGGGCGATGGCCAATCGTTGCCGTTGGCCTCCGGACAGATTGGAGCCGTGTTCGCCGATCAGGCTGTCGTAGCCTTCGGGCAGATCGGCGATGAACTCGTGCGCGGCGGCGAGTTTGGCGGCATCTTCGACCCGTTCCAACTCGGCACCCGGCTGGCCGAAGGCGATGTTGGCCGCAACCGTGTTGCTGAACAAAAAACTCTCCTGGAAGACGATGCCGATGTTGCGCCGCAAGTCGTTTAGATCGAGTTGCCGCACGTCGATGCCATCGACAAGAACTCGGCCCGAGGTTGCGTCGTAGAGGCGGGCGATCAGATTCAGCAGTGTCGTCTTACCGGAACCGGTCTCACCCACGATGCCAATGCACTCACCGGGCGCGATGTCGAGCGACACGTCCTCCAGCGTCAGTTCGCAGTCGGTGTAAGCAAAGCCGACATGCTCGAACGTCACCGCGCCGCGAACCTTGGGCAGGCGAATGGCTTCGGGCGGACTCTGGATTTCGATGTCGGCATCCAGCACCGCGAAGACTCGTTCGGCTCCGGTCAGGCTGCTCTGGATGCTGTTGGCGATGTTGATGATCTGGCCGACTTGATTGGCGAACTCGTGGATCAGGTTGGCGAAGACGAACAACCCCGCGCCGAGCGGCAACTCGCCCCGAATGACGAGTGCCCCGCCGTAGCCGATCACGATGAGCTGGTTGATCTGTGTCAGAAAGCCCATCGTCGGCTGATACAGACTCAGCCGCCAGAAGATGTCGTACTTCTGGTCCTTCACGGCGCGATTGGCAGCGCGGAAGCGGGCGATCTCGTCCTCTTCGCGTGCGAAACCCTTGACGACTTGAATCCCCTGCACGTTTTCGGACAGACGCAGGATCAGTTTGTCACCGAGTTCGCTGCTGCGCTGGTAGAGCGGACGGACGGTTCTCGAAAACCAGACGGCTCCCACAAGCAACAGGGGCGAGGCGATCAGGCAGGTGCAGGTCAGCGTTGCGTGGACCGACAGCATGTAGGCCGAATAGACCGCCAGCGACAAGCCGACCGTCAAGACCTTCAGGATCACACCATCGACGAAGCCTCGCACGGCCTGCACGTCTCCCGCCACGCGATTGATGAGCGAACTGCTGTCGTGCGAGTCGAAGAACCGAAAACTAAGCCGCTGCAGTTTGTCGTACACGTCGGTGCGAAGCTGGATCAAAATTCGCTGGCTGAGTGCCGCTCCCGCCACCGCCGTGACGAACTTGAGCGATGCTTGCACGATGGCCACGATCAGGACGAGTCCGGCGATGAACACGACGCGCGTCATCGGCGTCCATTCGGAGGGCGGCCGCCAGCCGAACGGCCAGCCCGGCGCGGGGCTTCCCGGCAGAAGTGTCTCGCTCAGAGAGTCGATTCCCAAACCGGCCAGACTCAAACCCGTCAGGTTCAGCGCGACGAGCGAGAAATTCAAAGCCAGCACCGCCAGACACCTGCCGCGATAGCGCCAGCCGAGTCCCAGCATGCGCCTCACCAGTGTCCAGTTTGACACCGGGCGGGCGGGATCCGTTTTCGAATCGGCAGACTTGTTCGAGGCAGACACGGAGGAAGGGCTTTGGCAGGAACAACGAACATCAAACGCGAGCGGCCTCAAGAATGAACGGCCTCACGCGCGGGGTCAAGGATCGCCGCCAGGCCATCGCCCTGACCGCTGAGTGTGCCACGGCTGTGTCAGCCGTGCGAATGGAGGTTGATGTCGCGACGGCACGGCTGACACAGCCGGGGCACGCGGATCCAAGAGTCACTTTGGTGGCGGCCTTGATCGCCTTGCCGGTTGGGGTTGCTGGAGCCATGCACCCCGACGACAATTCTGCCACGAACCGCGTCACATCGGCGACATCCGCGCATCGAGGAACTTTTGGTGAACGAACACGCCCCGCTCAGCGAGAGCGATCAATCCGCCTTGAAGAATTGGGATCGGCGGATCGCGGTCGAGATGTTCTGGCTGTCACTCTTCTCACTGCTGTTTCTGGCCGGGCTGCTGCACCTGCACGACAAGCCTGAATACCAGCCGATTCTGATCGTCTGTGCGTTGGGTTTTCTCGGGATCTATCCGGCCTGCTGGGTCGATGCGATCTGGAGCGGACGGCACGGCAGCCGGCAGGGACGCGCGCGATGGTTCTACTGTTTGCTGCCGCCACTGCGGCTGGGGGCCTGCGATCACGCGACGGGAAAGAACATCTGGCTGCCGGGACTTGGCTGGCAACCGGTGGGTCGGGAATTGGAGCAGCGATTGGAGCGCGTATCGAGCGTGCCAATGATCCTGATGGCTTTGATGGTGCTGCCGCTGATCGGTGTCGAGTACTTCTGGGCGGAACGACTCGAGGCAGACCCGCTGCTGTCGGGATTGCTCAACGGTGCCGGTGGCTTGATCTGGTTTGCGTTTGCCGGTGAGTTCATCCTGCGAATTTCGATCGCTCACAGCAAATGGGGCTACGTCAGAAGCCACTTCATCGACCTTGCCATCGTGCTGCTGCCGCTGGTGACATTCCTGCAAGCACTGCGCCTCGGGCGGTTGCTGCGGCTGCAACAACTGACCCGCACGGCTCGGCTCTATCGTCTGCGAGGCGTGGCACTGCGAGCCTGGCGCGCGTTGCTGCTCATTGACGCCGTCAGCCGTCTGATCAACGGCCCTGCGGAAAAGAGACTCGTCAAATTGCGGACGACTCTGGTTCAGAAGGAGCACGAACTGACAGACCTGCGCGCCGAGATCGCGAAGCTGGAAGCGATGGCGGCTGCGACCAACGGCTCCTCCGCCGAGGCGTCTCCTGTCGATGTCGCCGTTGCTCAAGGCAGTACGCCAGAACAGGCGGCTTAGCGCCGCGTGCCTCTCGCTGGAAAGCGGCATCGGGTCACGTGACAATCCGCCGCTCGTGTGGGATCGTCGAATCGAGGCAGGCTGTTTGTCTCCTCGCCGAATGGATACGAGTCATCGTGGCCGACGCTGCCAGCGTCGGCGCGACTCATTGCCGGAGTTTGTTGAAGGACGCTGGCAGCGTCCGCCACGAATTTGGAAGTACACACATTGTTATTTACTGAGGAAGTTGCATCGTGGAGAAGTCGTTGGCAGGTCAGGTCGCGCTCGTGACCGGAGCGGGTCGAGGATTGGGTCGGGCGTTTGCCGAGCGGCTGGCGGCGATGGGATGTGCCATTGCCGTGCATGGCATGCGTGAAAACGGGCCCGCCGAATTTGGAGAAGGAACCACGCTGACGGAGACCGCTCGCCAGATCGGCGAGCAGTTTGGAGTCCGCACGATTCGCGTGCTGGGTAACCTGACGCTCAGCGCCGACGTCGAGCGAGTCGTCCAGACGACGACCGCCGAACTGGGGCCGATTGATGTGCTGGTCCAGAACGCGGGGGGAGACATCGCGGCGGCGGGAGGCAAGCCCAACCCGAACGACGCCGTGATGATCAAGGAGGTCGATGTCAAATCGGTCCTCGACCGGAATCTGCTCAGCACAATCCTGATCTGCCAGCAGACGGCTCGCGGCATGATGGAACGGCGGCGCGGACGGATCATCACGATCAGCTCGATCGCCGCGTTCAAAGGGAACGAAAACAGTGCGATCTATTCGACAGCCAAAGCGGCCGTGGTCGAGTACACGCGCTGTCTGGCCACCGAACTGAGACCGTTCAACATCGCGGTCAACAGCATCGCACCGGGCGACACGCGCACCGGCCGGTTCCTCGGCACGCGGCAGGTGGCGGAAGAGCGACTCGTCGAAGAAGGGACACTCGATCGCATCGGCCTCGTCGACGAAGTGGCTCGCGTGGTGGAGTTCTTCGCGGGACCGCTCGGCGATTTTGTCTCGGGCCAGGTGCTGCGAGTCGATGGCGGCAGCCAGTGCTGGTCGGCGTAACGAGAGTGCCAGGAAATGTCTCCCCCGCCACTGGGCTTGTCCCGGTGGCTCGACGGCTTTTGCACTACTCCGAATGTGTCTGCTTCGGAGTAGTAGTGCAGAAGCCGTTGAACCACCGAGATGAACTCGGGGACGGGGTATGTTTGCCTCCGCCTTTCGACTAAACCATCACTCGGATGGAATGACGAACTTCGCGAAGCCGGGTGACTCACGGACTGAGGGGCCTGCTTCGCCGGCCACTACGATCAGGGCGGCGGTGTCCTTGGACTGCTCGATCAGTTTCAGTCCCCGCTCGGGGCCGACGAGGACGACCGCCGTGTCGAGTCCGTCGGCGGTGGCTCCCTCGGTGGCGATCACCGTCACGCTGCAGCGCAGTGTCAGGCCGAGGCCGGTTTTTGGATCGACGATGTGGGAGTAGCGGACTCCGTTGATTTCGACGAATTGGAACGCATCTCCCGCCGTCGAGACCGAACAGTTCTTGAGCCGCAGCAACTGGCTGGGCGGTCCGTCGGGTTTGTCGAGCGGGGCGACGCCGATCTTCCAGCCATCCTTTTCCGGTGGCGGATCGCCGGCGGCGATGTCGCCTCCGATCGCAATCAGGCAGCGAGTCAGACCGCGCTTCGTCAGGACATTTCTCGCTTGCTCAGCGATGTACCCTTTGGCGATGCCGCCGAAATCGAGCTGCATGCCGGACCGAAGCAGTTCGGCCGTGCGGGCTGCTTTGTCGAGCTTCACGTTCTTCCAGCCGACCAACTCGCGCGCGGCGGCCAGTTCCCGCGGATCGGGCAGTTTGCGTTCCTTCCGAGCCGCCCGCCACAGCTTGATGACCGGGCTGATCGTGACGTCGAACGCACCGTCCGTCGCCTCGGACAGTGAGGCCGATCGCGACAACATCTCGAACAATTCAGGACTGACCTCGACCTTCGACCCGGTCCCGGCCGTCTGGCAGAGCCGCGACACTTCGCTGTCGGGGTTGTAGTCGCTGAGGATGCGGTTGAGCTCCGTGATGCGGGCGAACGCAGCCGTGGCGGCCTCGGTTGCGACGGTCTCCGTCGGCGCGTAGAGTGTCACCTCGACCACGGTGCCCAACAGCGGTTTGGTGAACTCAAACCGTTCCAAGGTTTGAGCCATCACAACGGAGCCGCTTGAACACAGCATCAACATTCCCACACAAAACTTCGCGAGTCCGATCATCCAAGACGACCGGCCTCGACTTCGGCAGCCCCCTACTAAACGAGTCTTCATGTTTGCCTTCGCTTCGAGTTTCCCCATGAGTCCAACCACAACATTCAGCCTACGGCCATCGGTTCGAGTTGTCCAAGCGTTGTCGACAGTTGTCTTGAGCAGCCTGATCGGTCTCACCTCGTTCGTGTTCGCCGCAGATGACGCCACTCAAGCCAAGACGCCTGCGGACATGAAGCCGTACAAGGTGCTCATTCGCAACACGGACGTCTCATTCGAGATGGTGCCGGTTCCCGGCGGCGAGTTTTGCATGGGCAGCCCCGACAAAGAGGCCGATCGTGGCGAGGGCGAAGGGCCGCAGCACAAGGTCAAAGTCGAACCGTTCTGGATGGGGAAATACGAAGTGACGTGGGACGAGTTCGAGTTGTGGTCGCTGCTCATGGAAGTGCGGCTCCGCAAGTACAAGAACGCCGAGACCTCGCCGCTGGAAAAGGCGGCCGACGCCATCACCAAGCCGACTCCCCCGTACACAGACATGTCGTTCGGCATGGGCAAGGACGAGCGTCAGCCCGCGATCAGCATGACTCAGCACGCCGCGAAGAAGTACTGCGAATGGCTCAACGCGAAGACCGGTTACTATCACCGCCTGCCGACGGAAGCCGAGTGGGAGTACGCCTGCCGCGCTGGTTCGACGACGGCCTATTCGTTCGGCGACGATCCCGCCAAGCTCGACGACTACGCCTGGCACCAGGGGAACTCCGATGGAAAGTACCATTCGACCGGCAAGAAGAAGCCGAATGCTTGGGGCCTGTACGACATGCACGGCAATGCCGCCGAGTGGGTGCAGGACAAGTTTGACCCCGAGTTTTACAAGAAGTTTCCGGCCGACAAGGCCGCCAGTTTCCCGCTGAACATCGGCGATGTGGAGTACCCGCGCACGGCGCGCGGCGGCGCCTGGGAGTTCACTCCCGAGAAGCTTCGCAGTGCGGCCCGCATCGGTTCCAATCCCGACTGGAAGGAACAAGACCCCAATCTGCCGAAGAGTGCCTGGTACATGACCGATGCCCAATTCGTCGGCTTCCGCATCATCCGTCCGTTCCGCGTCCCCTCGGCCGAAGAGCGCAAGAACCTGCACTTGGATGCCGTCTTGCCCACAGATGCCAGTGAACGCGTCACGCTCGAAGAGTAGCCGTAGGGTGGGACAAGCTCCCTTCGAGCGCCGGCCCACCAGAATTCGCTGTGACCGTTGGTCTGGTGGGCCGGCGCGGCGAAGCGCCGCTGGTCCCACCCGACTGCTCAATCCTCTGACCTCAACACCACTGGGAGAAACCGCGATGGACCAAGCTTCGAATCAAAACTCCGCCTCAAACGCCAGCCGCCGTGACTTCTTGAAGACCTCGACGATTGCCGCTGTGAGTGCAACTGCCTTCGGGCAGTTCAGTCTTTACAACTCCGCCTTCGCCAGTGGTGACGACACGATCAAGGTCGGTCTGATCGGCGTGGGCGGTCGCGGAACGGGAGCCGCCACGCAGGCGCTGTCGGTCAACGGCAACGTCAAGCTGACCGCCGTCGGCGATGCGTTCCAGGACAGCGCCGAAAACGGCCTGCGCTCGATCAAGGGGAACATGAAGGACAAGGCCGACCGCGTGCAGGTCGTGCCCGAGAAAATCTTCACCGGATTCGACGCCTATCAAAAGGTGATCGACAGCGGCGTCGATCTGGTGATCCTCGCGACGCCACCGGGCTTCCGACCGATTCACTTCGAGTATGCCGTCAAAGCCGGCAAGAACATCTTCATGGAGAAGCCCGTCGCCGTGGATGCTCCCGGTGTCCGGCAGGTGCTCGAAGCCAACAAGATCGCCAAGGAAAAGAAGCTGAAGGTCGGTGTTGGCCTGCAGCGTCACCATCAGGCTCCGTATCTGGAAGCCATGCAGCGGATCAAGGACGGCGCGATCGGTGACATCATCGCGATGCGCGTCTACTGGAACGGCGGCGGCGTATGGGATCCGCGACTCAAGCGGGCCGATGCCAAGAGCGAAATGGAGTACCAGATGCGCAACTGGTACTACTACAACTGGCTCTGCGGCGATCACATCTGCGAGCAGCACATCCACAACCTCGACGTCGGCAACTGGGTCAAGGGGGATCTTCCGGTCAAGGCCAACGGAATGGGTGGACGTCAGGTGCGCATCGACAAGAAGTACGGCGAGATCTTCGACCACCACTTCGTCGAGTACGAGTACAAGGACGGCAGCCGGATGTACAGCCAGTGCCGGCACCAGCCCAACTGCTGGAGCAGCGTCAGTGAGTTCGTTCACGGTTCCAAGGGGACCGCCGATCCTCACGGGCACGTCATGCCGCTCAGTGGCAGTGGGGAGGCCTACCACTTCAGTGGTAACAGCAAGGATCCGTACCAGGTCGAACACGATGACCTGGCCGCGGCAATCCGCAACGGTCTCGACTACAACGAAGCCGACAACGGAGCCCACAGTTCGATGACGGCGATCCTCGGCCGCATGGCGACCTACGGCGGTAAAGAAGTGTCGTGGGATGCCGCGATCAACTCGAACATCAGCCTGATGCCCAAGGTCTTCTCGTTCGACGCCGATCCCCCGGTCATGCCGAATGACGACGGTGTTTACCCAATCGCCGTCCCGGGCCTGACCAAGGTCGTCTGACCGCCGTGGGCGGTTTGTTCGCGATGGACGATGGGTTGAGCTTGGCCAGTCGTCCACGCGATGCGTGATGAAAAGAACAGCCCACCGGCTGCCGCCTGCAACCGGTGGGCTGTTTGTCTTGTGGAGACCGCTTAGTCCGCATTTCTCATAAGTTATCGGAGCCTGACGCGCAAGCGAAGGAATGCTAGAGCGGTTGCATCGGCGGTCTAGCGCCAGCTGGGTAGTCTTGATAGATTG
>JBBPIS010000228.1:0-8721 GCA_038040225.1 Planctomycetota bacterium | reverse complement strand
TTATTCGCTTCTTTTGTGACTTTTCTGTTCTTGAATGGGAGCTTATCCATGCTGCTGCTATCCCCTCCGCCTGATCGCACGATCAATCAAGCCTTCGATTTCAGTAGTCACCTGGATCAGCAGACGCTGGCCGGCCGGCCGCCACACCGCACGATTCACCACCAGACTCATGCCGAGATCTTGGAGTCCGTCGCCGAGATGGCCGAGGTTCGTCCGGTTGTCTTCGATCGCAAGCAGACTCTCGCGCGGTTGGGGGGGATGGAAGACCTGTTGATGGAAGTGCTGGAGGTGATGCGAACCGAAAGCCCGAAGCTTCACGCTCAAATCGATGCGGCCTTCGCCCGTCGAAATGCCACCGACCTCAAACGCGCCGCTCATACCTTGAAGGGATCGGCCAGTATTGTGGGAGCCTGGGATCTCGTGGCGAGACTCCGACGAGTCGAAGAGTTGGCCGCTGAAAGCAACCTTGATGCAGTCGCCGTCGAACTCCCCGAGATCGATCGCCAGTTCAACGCCCTCAAATGCTGCCTGGACGACGAACTGATGGCTCACGCCTGAACGACTGCGACAGATCCTCAGACCGTGCGAGCCGCAGTCACAAATGGACCGACTCGGCCATTTCACCGGCGTGGTAGCTGGACCGCACGAACGGGCCGCTGGCGACCATGCTGAAACCGAGCTGGCGGACTTGCTCTCCGATTTCGTCGAACTCTTCCGGGGGGACGTAGCGTTCGACGGGAAGGTGATCGAACGTCGGTTGCAGGTACTGGCCGAGCGTCAGCATGTCGCAGCCGACTGACCGCAGATCGGCACAGACGTCGAGCAACTCTTCGCGCGTCTCGCCGAGTCCCAGCATCAGGCCGCTCTTGGTCGGCATGTGCGGCGCTTCGTCCTTCACCTGCTTGAGCAGGTTGAGCGTCCGCTGATACTCTGCATTGCGGCGCACTCGGTCGTACAGACGCGGCACGGTCTCGGTGTTGTGGTTGAAGACATCGGGCCGCGCTTCGATGACGCGCTGAATCGCCGCACGGTTCCCCTTGAAGTCGGGCGTCAGGACTTCGACCTTCGCGCCGGTCCGCTCTCGCACTGCCAGGACGCACTCGTAGAAGTGGTTCGCGCCGCCGTCGGCCATGTCGTCGCGAGTGACCGACGTGATGACGACGTATTTGAGACCGAGCCGCTCGGCCGCCTCGGCGACTCGGTCCGGCTCGTCGATCTGCACGACTTCCGTCTTGCCGCGCGGGACCGAACAGAACCCGCACGGTCTCGTGCAGACGTTGCCCAGAATCATGAACGTCGCCGTCTGCTGCGACCAGCATTCGGTCCGGTTCGGACACTTGGCACTCTCGCACACCGTCTCGAGCCGCAGATCGGCGATCACATCCGACGTGAACTGCATCCCCGCCTGGGGCAACGGCCGCTTGAGCCACTTCGGCAACCGAGGCCGCGCCAGTTCCAACCCACTGCTCGCCTCACCCACGATCGGCAACATGACACTCATGTATTTCTTCGCTTTCTTCTTCCTGTCTTTCTTCTGGCTAACTGCTAATCGCTGACAGCCAACCGCTACTCACGCGAACACGAAGACTTTGCGAGTCGTCCGGTGCAGCCGCGGATGTCCCGTGTGAAGTTGATAGTCCTCGTATCCGAACGATTCGGCAAGGCGGCGAATCAGACTCTCGCGCACCGTCGACATGGCCGTCGGTCGCAGGCGTTGAGCCGCCAGCGTGGTGACGCGCACGTTCGAGTCGGTCCAGCGCACGAGGTCCAGCGCCTCCTGCGGGATCGACACGTTGACGAACATCCCACCGTGCGACACCCACGACCGAACGCCCGCGCCGATGAAGGCGAACTGACCGCAACGGCACACGGCTCCGGGAGCCGATTCGCCCCGAGTGGCCGGCACGTCCAAGTCTTCGGCGGCGAGCAGCAGGGTCTGTTCGAGTCGTCTCCGAAAATCGACCAGCCCCAACTTCAGGCGGTCCAGTGGCAGGATCGGATAGACGGCGACTTGGCCCGGCGCGTGGACGAACGCTCCGCCGCCGCGATTGATCCATCTCACATCCAACTGCCGACTGACGAGTTCTTCCCGCTCCACAAGCACGTCGGCAAAACTCCCTTCGCGTCCGATCGAGATTGTGGGCGGATGTTCGCAGACGAGCACGATCCCGTGCGTGTCGGTTCGCGTGGCGATCTCATCGAGCAACCGGATTTGCAGGTTGCGGGCCGAGGCGAAGTCGACCGTCCCCAGCAGGAACACTTCGAGGGTGGACGACGCTTGAGCGGCGTGCTGCCAGTCTGTTGGCGTCGGGAGCATGGGAAGGTGTTCAGTTTTCGGTGTTCAGTGTTCAGCGACGACGGAGCGCACGAGGCGGATCGTGCGGCGAGGAGTCTATCGGCGCGCACCAACTCGGACAACGCGGGCTTTGGCCGACTCAAGCCGGTTCCGATGCGAGGACGCGTCCGCTAGAATCTGACCCACACCCACGATCGAATCGCCGGAGTTCCGAGACCCTCATGGCCAAGCCCCCCGAATCGAATCCCGAATACTCCCTGTCCCGCGTCATCTGCCGCAATCGGAAGGCGAAGCACGAGTACGAACTTTTGCAGCAGCTCGAATGCGGACTGATCCTGCGCGGCAGCGAGGTGAAGAGTGTTCGCAACAACAAGATCTCGATCGAGGAGGCGTACGTCCGCGTCGAAAACGGCGAAGTCTGGCTGATCGGCTGCGACATCGCCGAGTACCCGCAGGCGACGTATCTCAACCACGACCCGAAGCGGCAACGCAAACTGCTGCTGCACAAACGTGAACGCGACAAGTTTGCCGCCACGGCTCAGCAAAAGGGCCTGACGCTGATCCCGCTTGACGTCCATCTGTCTCGCGGACTGGTCAAGGTGACGGTGGCGGTCGCTCGCGGTCAGAAAGAGTACGACAAACGCCAGCGAATCAAGAAAGACACCGATCAACGCGAGATCCAACAGGCCCTCCGACGCGGCAAAAACTGAGTTGGCGAAGTGGGGAACAAGGACATCACATCATGAAGCCCGAACTCAAAAAGTGGTGATGTCGTCCGGCGGGATCATGAAGTCGAGCGTTGCACTCCCGCGTTCACGCGGTCTGCCATTGCGCCAATTCCTCTTCCACCAGTTCCTGTTCTTCAATCTCGACATGATCCACTTCAAGGCCCGCTTGCCTCACGTCGGCCACGGCCGAACGAATCGCGTCCTGCAACGTCGGCGCCTCGCGGTCGAATCCGATCCAAGCCCGGCCCGCCGAACTCGACAGCGTGCCGTCCGAGCAACAACCGCCATAGAGAGCCCCGGCCTGCTCGTCGGTGAAAGAGTCGATTTCCTTCAAGTGCAGTGTAAATCTCCAGATCACGATTCGCCTCCTTCAGCATGCGGGCACGCATCAATGTCGCGCAGGACGCGACGGGCATGATTACCGGGGTTCTGTGGCGTCGATGAGACCCGCACCTGGCAGCCAGTGCGATCGGCCTGCTGACACCGCAGAGTGCAGTAGCAATGCCCCGAACCGGGTATCATCCGCCAGCCCCGCCCGAGAGCATATTCGATTGCGTCGCTGACTTCTTTGTCCGGGTGAAACTTGGCCATGTCATTTGCTTTCAGCCTCACTTCACCTTGATCGCCGCCTTCACCGCCGCCTCGATCTGTTCGTGAGTGAATTCCTTGTCCTCACCGCTTTCAAACGTCTTGAAGAGCTTGCCGTCCTTGCCGTAGATCTTGAAGTGCGGCAGCGCTCCCTCGGGGATGTCGAACGCATCGGCTCCGTCGTCCGAGATGTCGAGCGAACTGAGCAGGTTCTCAAACTGGGCGTCCTGCTTGACGAGGAACTCCTTCACCTTGTCCGGGATCTGCCCCTTGACCGGTTCGTCGAAGCTGAGCGACACCACGACGACGCCCTTGTCCGCGAAGGCTTTGCTCAGTTTGACCGTCTCGGGGAATGCTTTGCGGCACGGCACGCACCAGGTTGCCCAGCAATCGACCACGACAACCTTGCCCTTGTTCGCCGCGATGATCTTGTCGTAGCCCGCCTTGTCGACCACTCGCACACTGATCGGCTTCGAGCCTCCCTGCGCGAACGCCTTCGCTGACCAGGCACCGGTGATCATCAGGCCGCTCGTCCCCATTGCTGTCTGCTGCATCCATTCGCGTCGTGTTTGAAGCTCGTCCATGATGATCCTCGTTGCCGCCTGAAGTTAATTGAATTGAGAAGCCAAGCCCGCGACAGCTTACTGACGCTCGCCGTTCTTGCCAGAGCACAATCGCTACAGCCTGCTCAAACGCCCCGACCGGCAGGCATTCTCTGGATGGTAGTGTTGACGCCGGACTTGGGCGGCTGTTATCAATTGGACCTTGCCGATGCGAGATGAGACGGTTCTCACGAGCCGCTCCCCGCCAAGGATCCCGCCCATGACATCCCGCCTGCCTGCCCTCCGGATTCGACTATTCCTGTTCGTCGCGCTGGTGCTCCCTGCCGGAGTCGCCTCGTCAGCCGAACCGCTTGCGCCGCGCATCGACCAACTGCTCGAAGCCAACCAGGTTGGCCCGCTGGCTCCGCTGACGAACGACTCCGATTTTCTCCGCCGCATCACGCTCGATCTGACCGGCGATCTGCCGTCGTCTGCCGAAGCAAAAAACTTCCTCGACGATGCGGCTCCGAACAAGAGGGAGTTGCTCGTCGATCGTCTGATTGCCAGCCCGCGGTTTCCGATTCACATGGCTAACGTCTTTGACGTGATGTTCATGGAGCGACGGTCCGCCGCGCACGTGCCGGTGGTCGAATGGCAGAAGTACCTGCAAGCGACGTTCGTGGCGAACAAGCCGTTCGACCAACTGGCCCGCGAGATCTTGTCGGCCGATGGCGTGGATCCGGCCCTGCGTCCCGCCGCCCATTTCGTGATGGACCGCGCTGCCGAGCCGAACCTGCTCGCCCGGGACACGGCGCGCATCTTCTTCGGCATGGATTTGCAGTGTGCCCAGTGCCACGACCATCCGCTCGTCGACCACTATCTCCAGACCGACTATCACGGGATGTACGCCTTCTTCCAGCGCACGACGCTCTTCGCCGATGCCGCCCAGAAGAAGTCATTCCTCGCGGAAACATCAAGCGGTGACGCGAGTTACAAATCGGTCTTTACGGGCGATGCCGGACAGACGCGGCCCCGGTTACCCGGTGAGAACGAGATCGACGAGCCACGCTTCCGACAGGGGGAGGACTACTCCGTCGCACCCGTTGCCAACGTGAGGCACATCCCCAAGTACAGCCGCCGCGCCAAGTTGGCCGAACTCGCCACCAACGGCACCAACCGGCAATTCAACGTCAACATCGCGAACCGTCTTTGGGCACAGATGATGGGGCGAGGGCTCGTGCATCCCGTCGATCTGCATCATCCCGCCAACCCGCCGTCGCACCCGGCTGTGCTGGATCTCATCACGAACGAATTCGTGGCGGTGAAGTACGACATGCGGTGGCTGATCCGGGAACTCGCGCTGACCAGGACTTATCAGCGGTCGATCGATCTGCCAGCCGATGCCGCTCCGCAGTTGGCCGCCGCCGTGCCACAAGTCCCGGTTGTGGAAGCGGAACACAACCGATTGAAGGCCGTCGCCGAGGAATCTCGCAAGGCTGCGGAAGCGGCTCGCGAGGAATGGAAGACGGCTCGCAAAACGCTCGAGCCGGCCGAAGCCGCATGGAAGGCGGCCGAGGCGGAAGTGACCAAGATCAAGAAACCGGTTGATGACGCGCTCGTCGCGCTGGCCAAGACGAACGCCGACACGGCCGCGAAGCAGACGGCCATCACTGCGGTGAACGAAGCCGCCGCCAAGACGACCGAAGCGGCCAAGCTCCTTCCCGCCGACAAGGAACTGGCCGGAGCGGTCGCCACGTTCACGGCCAAGCAGGCGCAACTGGCCACCGAACTGGCGGCTCTTCAAAAGACCGCGACCGATCAGACGGCGGCGCATCAGGCGGCGGTCGCCAAGTTGAACGAATCCCACGTGCCAGCCGATGCGGCTTACGCGGCCCTCGTCGAAGCTGCGAAACCGGTCGACGCAGCGCGAGCCAAGTTCCTCACCACCTGGAATCAGCACAAGACCGATGCGGCGCTGGCGGGCTTCCAGAAGAAGAAGCTCGAACAGTTGCAGGCTCACGTCGCGCTCAACACCGCGCTGGCGAATGCCGCCGCCGCGCAAGCCGCGATCGAGCCGGCGAAGGGACAACTCGCCGCGGCCATGCAGGCGGTCGAGCAGCAGCAGGTCGAAGTCACCAAACAGACGGCGGCAGTCGCCGAGATGGACAAGGCGCTGGTTGAGGCGACCAAACTTCTGGATGAATCGAAAACGGCGTTCACCGCCAAACAAGGCGTCGTTCAATCGGTGGTCGAAGCGATTGCCAAGACTGACGCCGTGCTGGCCAAGCTGCCGGGAGACGCCGAGATCACGCTGGTCGTCGCGAAACTCAAGGAGAAGCACGAGCCGCTCGCCAAGGAGGCCGTGACGCTCGAACAGGCGATGGTCGCGAAGGACGCAGCCGCCAAGGATGTCGCGGGCAAACTCGCCGCGCTCAAGCAGACACTGACAGCGGCCACAACCGAGATGGCCACTCGCCAGCAAGCCGTCACCGCCAAGACGAACTCCGTCAATCAAACGGTCGCCGCCGCGCAAACGACTCAAGCGGCAGTCGCCTCCGGACGAGTCCAGCTTGCCGAACTCTGGACGAACGCGGCGGGAGTCCGACCGCTGAAGCAACTCTCTCCCGAGCAGTTGGCCTGGGCCGCGATGCAGGCGACGGGTGTCGTCGAACCCCAGCGTCCGGCCGCCGACGCCGAGATTGAAAAGACGGTCCCCAAGGCCAGCGTCGCGGCTGACCCGGCTCAGGTGAAGGCCCGCGAATTCAAAGTCGCCGCCCAAATTCACGAGATCATGCGCGGCAATGTTGCGGGCTTCACGTCGCTTTACGGAGGTTCCGCCGGTCAACCGCAGGACGACTTTTTTGCGACGGCCGACCAGGCGCTGTTCGTCGCCAACGGTGGCTCGGTCATCGGCTGGGCGGGAGGCGGACAGCTTATCGGCCGCCTGATGCCGCTCACCGAACCGAAGGCCGTCGCCGAAGAAATCTATCTCAGCGTCCTCACCCGCCGCCCGACCGACGCCGAGATCGCCGAGACGACTCAACAACTGACCGCCCGCGCCGCCGAACGCCCCGCCGCCCTGAGAGACCTTGTCTGGGCCCTGGTCACGTCGGCGGAGTTTCGATTCAATCACTGAGAGAAGCTGTTAGCGGTAAGCTTTTCGCTATTAGCCAGAACTTCGACGAAAGAATTGCAGGACGTTCGATGACAAGGCTGCGGATGCATCGTCGTGCTTGGCTGATGCTGTTGACGCTGGTCTTCGGCCTGCTGTCAGTCGGTCGCGCCGAGGCGGTGATCTTTTTCTCTGACGAAATTGAGAGACCGATCGACTGGACCCTGATGGCAGGCAGTGAACGAATCGGGATCGCTGAGGAGATCAGGGTCAGAATCGGCACTGGATCGTGGGAATCGCGCGAAGTCTTGTCGGTTGGAACGGCGATCCATGTCGGTTTTGGGGCGGTCACGATCCCGTGTCGGTTGGTGGTGTTTGTGACGGCGGTCGTCGGATCAGTCTTCGCCGTGGTCGTACTCTCGATGCTGCCGAGTCTGCGGCGACGATGGTCCGTGAGTCGGGTGTCAGTTCAATAACTCGTCTGGTCAGTAACTTTTCGGGGAGGACGCATGATGCGATGCAATTACGCCTGTGGTTCTGGTGAGCACACGATGGCACGACGCCGGTTCCTCGGAACGATGGCGGTGGGAACGGGAGCCATGTTTGGGGGGCTGTCGATGCTCGCCCGGCCCGCGATCTCGGCGGAGTTGAACAAGCAGCAGAAACGAGTCCTCGTGTTCAACATGCACGGCGGGTTGAGTCAGTTGGAGAGCTGGGATCCGAAGCCGGGGACTCCGACGGGCGGGCCGTTTCGCGCGATCAACACCTCCGTGCCGGGAACTCAGATTTGCGAGCTGCTGCCCGAGACGGCGAAGCAGATGCACCGGCTGGCGATCGTGCGCGGGGTGAACACCAGCGAAGACGATCACGGCAAGGGGATCAACATGATGCTGACCGGTCGCCGCGTCATCCCCGGCGTGGACAACCCTCATCTGGGGGCAACGGCGGCGAAGGTGCTGGCCAATGAATCGAGCGGCCTGCCGGGTCACATCCAGATCACGGCGGGAAACGGCAGTTCGCGGGCGAACGATGCGGCATATCTCGGACCGAAGTACGCGGGGCTGCTGTTGGGGAATGGGGCTCCTCCGCAGAACACCCTGCGCCCCGATGCCATCGCGCAGGCGGCCGATGAACAGCGGAACGCCATGCGCCGCGCGGCCAACGAACGGTTCCTGTCGCGCCGCCGCACGGCCATGACCGATGCCTACACCTACAGCTACGAGCAGGCTCAGCAGTTGATGGCTCAGCGGGACATCTTCGATGTCACGAAGGAGTCGGAAGCCGACCAAGCCCGCTATGGCAAACATGACCTTGGCCGCCACTGCTTGCTCGCCCGGCGGCTGTTGGAGAACGGCATCACCTACGTTCAGGTGAGCCACTCGAACTACGACAGCCACAACGAGAACTTCATCTTCCACACCGAACAGGTTGGCGAGTTCGACCGGCCGTTTGCCA
>JBBPIS010000227.1:0-8885 GCA_038040225.1 Planctomycetota bacterium | reverse complement strand
CGTTCTTCTGAGTTAGGGGAGCGATATTCAATTCGTCAGTCGAGATGCGGTTGCGAGACATAGTCGAAGTGAAGTCGGTAAATGGGCTGCTCACTGGCCGAATCATGATCACGTCGGTTGGACAATCCATGACTTTGACCACCTATAGCGAATCCGCAGAGATCATCGCCAAGGTCATTCAAGCGGCGGTTGATCGCGTCAAGTCACCGTTGGTGGAACCGATTTGCAATTCGCCGGGAGTCGCACTGGACGGGGCCTCTTCATGACGGACCCAGTGCCAGACGCCGAATCTCCCGCGCCGCGACGTCGGGGGTTGTGGGCAGTGATGGGACAGACGGCTTCGCCGGAGGAGGCGGCTGCCGAGGAGTCACCCCTCGCGCCGGTTGAGGACTCGCCAACCGAGGAGTCTCCGCCCGCTCCTGCCGCAGTCGAAGAAGCGACTCCGAGCGTCCCCGCGCCCGGTCGGCGCGGCCTGTGGAGTTTGATGCGGCAGACGCCGACCGAGCCTTCCGGCGATCCGGCCGCCGCTCCCGCCGCGGAATCCGCAATCGAAGCCGCAGCGATCGCGGACAACGACGCGAAGGAGTCGCCCGCGCCGATCGCTCCGCCGCGCGGGCTGTTCTCGCTGATGCAGCGGGCGGCGAATGTCGAGGCTCAGTCGGATGATGATGGCCTTGAATCGTGGGCCACTCCGCACTCCGTACTCCGCACTCCGCACTCGCCCGAAAGCCCCCTCACCCTAACCCTCTCTCCGCAGAGCCGGGGCGAGGGGACCGGAGAAGTCGGAGATCAAGAGGAAGATTACGATGAAGATCGTGAGGAGGAAGACCTCGCTCCGCCGTTGTCGACCGCGCTGATCGATCCTGCGGATTTGGAGCCGTCGCGGTATGTCCGAGCGGCCGCGCAGGCGGCGCGTCAGAGTTGGATCGGTCTGGCGTGCGGTGTGGGTGCGGTCGCGGCGTCGGCGCTGGCGCTGCTGCCTCAGGTGTGGGTCGGCTTTCCCGCGACGGGCCTGGGCTTCGCCGCCATCATCGCGGGCTATCTGACTCTGACCGGAGCCGCCGGGCGCGAGATGCCGATCTCGACGCGAGCTGCCTCGGCCGCCGGAATGGTATTCGGGACGCTCGGCATCTTTCTCGGACCGCTCTTCTTTTCCGGTCTGGGCCGCGATCTGCGCGAGGCGACCGGACAACAGGCCACGGGCAAACATCTGACCGAGATCGGAGTCGCCCTGAACCGACATCACGATCAGCACTCGGCCTTTCCCGTGGGAGGCGTCTTCACTCGCGACGCGGCGGGCGTCGTGAAGGGTCAGCACGGTTGGATGACGTTTCTCTTGCCGTTCGTCAATGAGCAGGAGCTGTATCAAAGCATCGTGCAGGACAAGCCCTACGATGACCCGGTCAATCGCGCGGCGATGGGCCGCGATGTCGTCACTTACTTTGCGGCGGGAGGCGATCGCGCGAAGATCGTTCAGGGGTATGCGGTCTCGCACTTCGCGGGTGTCGGCGGTGAGATCGACGACGCCACGGGACTGTCTCACGTCGGCATCTTCCAACGCGACGAAGCGGTCAAGAAGGAGGAAGTGACCGACGGCCTGTCGAACACGCTGGTCGTGGGGGAGTTGGCGAAGACGTATCCGCCGTGGGGCGACCCGGAAAACTGGCGGCCGATCGGCCGGGGACTCAACAAGAGCGTGGAGGGGTTCGGCAGTGCCGCGGGCAACGGCGCGACGTTCCTCCTCGCCGACGGCAGCGTCCGGTTCTTCAACAACCAGACGGACCCGAAGCTGCTGTTGAAGCTGAGCACGCGCGATGGGGGAGAGGAGTGAGGTGGAAAATCTCAAATCTCAAGAACCAAATCCCAAACGAATCTCAAATTTCCAAATCTCAAGACAGAAACAAAGACCAGAGGCATTCTGCTCATCTGCGTTCGATGTTGATCGAGACGATCTTCCCTGTCGCACCGTGTCTGGTTTGAGATTTCTCCGCTTGGAGTTTGGAATTCGTTTGGTGTTTGGTCCTTGAGATTTGATGTTTCCATCGTCACTGGCCGTTTCTGCCGAAGTCGTCTGGACACGTTTTCGGGGATGAACTACATCCCGCTCCGTTCTGACGCCGGGGGGCCGTGCGTTGGTGCGTCGCCGGGATTCAAGTTCGTTTTGCGAGGATTGG
The DNA here is from genome assembly GCA_038040225.1 of Planctomycetota bacterium. Classification (GTDB taxonomy): domain Bacteria; phylum Planctomycetota; class Planctomycetia; order Planctomycetales; family Planctomycetaceae; genus Schlesneria. Next base: position 6,711 of record JBBPIS010000227.1, on the reverse strand, counting down.
CTCATGCCGTCCAGTTCCACCCGTCCGGTCCGATTGCCTTGTGTTTGCATCGCCTTCGGCCTGGCATCGACCATGCTGGCCGGGTGCTATTCGCCGTATGGCTATCAGGGCCAGTATGGCGGTCCCGGTTACTACGGTCAGCCGGCCTATCAGACTCCCGGCTATCCGGGCGGTCCGGTCTACCCCGGCTCGCCGGGTCAGCCGCTGGGGAACGGAGGCATCTATGTTCCAGGAGGCACAGCTCCCGGTTCATCTCCCGGCATGTCGCCGACGCCGCTCACACCGCCCACCTATGAGAACAACGGTCCCATTCGCTTCGAGAGTCCGAACAGCAACGCGCCGCCGTTCAATCCCAATCCGGTTCCCGATCCCGGTGACGACCTGAAGAATTCAAGTCCCGGCGCATCGAAGCCCACGCTGACGCCGACCTCGGGATCCGTTGAGGAAGACTTGACGACGCCCTTCAATCAGACCGGCAACTCGGGTGGAGGTTCGACAGGGGCTCCCGCTCAGCCCGCACAATTACCCACGGAAGATCCGTTTTTTGAGATGCCACAGCAACAGAAGTCTTCGGCCACATCCGGCAAGTCGGTGATTCAAACGGTGAGTTACGAGCAGCCGCAATCCGCGACGCTCAATCCCTACGGACGCGACACGAAGCACGCCAATCCGACGTGGCTCCGCGGCGTGGTCGATTACGATCAGAAGCAGCGCACCTGGTCGATCCTGTACTCGGCGAACCCCGACCCGCGCGACTCGAATGGCGGAGTCCTGACGCTGGCCAATCACCCGAATCTGGCGAAGTGCCGTCTCGGCGAAGTCGTCCTGGCCGAGGGGGCCATCGACGCCCGCCAGACCGATGCGCGCGGCAAGCCGATCTACGTCCTGGACAATGTCACGCCGCTGCAACCGCAGCAGTAGACCGACGCAAACACGACACTGGCACCCCGGCTGTTTCTTCCAGCCGGGGTGCTTCGTTCTTTGTGTGCCTGGCATCAGTCCGCCGCTGGACCTTGGTGGCAGAGACCGCAGACGACCGGTAGCATTCCGCACCGCGAGCGTCTCACACTCATTGACCCTTTCCCCCAAAGTGGCGAAGGGAAGTGGAAAGAAAGTTGGAGTCTGATGGCTGGTCGGAATTGGCTGCTGCTCGGTGCGATCTTGGGAGGACTCTCCGTCGGCCTCGGTGCGTTTGCGGCTCACGGATTGGACAAGGTCTTCGTCGAGAAGTACTCCGGTCAAACGCGCGTCGTCGCGGGGGAGACGGTTCCGCTCTCGAAGAAGTTCCTGAACGACTTCAAGACCGGCGCGGAGTACCAGATGTCTCACAGCCTCGCGTTGCTCGCGGTCGGACTCCTTGCCGATCGTCGGGCGGCGCGATCGTTGACGGTCGCCGGTTGGTCCTTCGTGGTTGGAATCGTTTTGTTCTCGGGCAGCCTCTACATCCTGACGCTGACCGGAGTGACGAAATGGGGCATGGTGACGCCAATTGGCGGAGTCGCGTTCCTGATCGGCTGGACCGCACTTGCCGTTGCCGCCGCGACCCATGAGACGCCGTCCAATGTCAATCACTAGCTCAACCGAAATCAGGCGCGAGGGACATGCCATGAGTTCGACTTCACGTTGTTCGGCCACGGCGATCGTTTGCCTTTTGGGCTTGAGTCTCGTCCCTATCAAGGCTCCGACCATGAGCGCCGCCGCAGAACAGACTTCCGCCCATCCAATGGAAATTGTTGCGCATCGAGGGGCCTCGCACGATGCGCCCGAGAACACGCTGGCCTCGTTCAAACTGGGATGGGCTCAGCAGGCGGATGCCGTGGAGTTGGACATCATGCTGTCGAAGGACGGCCGCATTATCGTGATTCACGACAAGGACACGAAGCGCGTCTCGGGAGTGGACCGTCCCGTCGTCGAGCAGACGCTGAACGAACTTCGATCGCTCGACGCGGGCCGTTGGAAGGATGCCAAATGGGCCGGCGAGAAGTTGCCGCTCCTCAGCGAAGTCCTCGCGACGATTCCCGACGGCAAGCGGCTGTTCATCGAAGTGAAGTGCGGAGCCGAAGTCATTCCCGAACTGGTCCGCGAACTCAAGGAGGCGGGCAAGAAACCGGAACAAACGGCCATCATCGGGTTCTCGGCCGACGCGATGGCCGCCGTGAAGCAGGCCCTCCCAACTCTGGAGGTCTACTGGGTCGTCAACATCAAGCCCGATCCGAAGTCCGACAAAAAGCCGCTCACCGTGGACGAATTGATTGCCACGGCGAAGCGGATCAAAGCGGATGGCCTCGACCTGTCCGCGTGCGACGCGCTCGACAAAGCCTTTGGCGACAAAGTCCGCGCGGCAGGACTGAAGCTCGCCGTCTGGACGGTCAACGATCCGGCCGTCGCCCGCGCGATGCAGGCCGCCGGAGTTCAAAGCCTGACCACCGACCGCCCCGGCTGGATGCGCGAGCAACTTCAGAAAAAATGACAGAATCTCGCCAAGATTCTGCCGCGACCGGCGAATGACAGGGAAAGAACCCGACCGAACCGAGTTTCGTGCGTGCCACGCATGAGGGGAGCCGGGCGTCGGACAAGTCACTCTGTCGAAAAGGTCGCTGCCATGTTGAAGAAAATCCTGTTGGGAGCCGGTATCGCTGTTGGACTGGGAACATTTGTCTTCGGTCGGGAGGCCGTCAGCTACCTCCGCGCCGGATGCCGCAACGTGCAGAACGCCGTGAAGGCCGAAGTGCCCGTCGAGTTTGAGATCGAACGCGCCAAGACACTGGTCGATCAGCTTGTGCCAGACATTCGGCAGTGCATGCACGTCATCGCCGAGCAGCAGGTGGACATCGAGCACCTGACGACGGCTCTCGCCAGGAAAGACTCCGAGTTGGGCAAGCAGAAGGACTCGATCCTCGCCCTGCGCGACGATCTTGGTTCAGGCAAGAGTGTCTTCGTCTACGCCAGCCGCAAGTACTCGACGAACGACGTGAAGCGAGACCTCGCCACGCGGTTTGAGCGATTCAAAGCGGCCGAAGAAATCCTGGCCGCCGATCGTCAGATCCTCACGGCCCGCGAACAGACCCTCGTCGCCAACCGCGAAAAGCTGGATGGCCTGATGCAGGCCAAGAAGGAACTCGAAGTGAAGCTGGAGCAACTTCAAGCCCGCCTGCACACGGTGCGCGCTGCCGAGGCGGTCAGCCATCTCGCGATTGACGACTCGAATCTCAGTCACGCTCGCAAACTGATCGAAGACCTGAACAAGCAGCTCGACGTCAAACAGCGCGTGCTCGACGCCGAGGTCAAGTTCGTCGGCCTGATCCCCGTCGAGAAGGCCGAGCCCGCCGCTCCCGCCAACCTCGCCGAGCAGATCGACGCCTACTTCAGCACCGAAAAGGCGGCTGATGCGGCGGAAGTGGCGACGCGGTGAAGGATGGTGGATGGGCACTCTCGCCCGTCACCAGTCGATGAATGCGGATTGAATCTCAGAGTGACTCGCACCGCGAGCGGCCATGTCGGTCGCTCGCGGTCGCGAAGTTTGCGATGATCCGGCGGTGCGATCTGTCGTTCTGTGGCCGATTCGATTCTGATTGTGAGATCACGCTTGGAACTCGTCTGATGAAGTTCACTCACCCGCCGGGAGCGACTCCCGTTGACGGCTTCACGATTCGACGCGGCATTCACCGCGGCGGGTTTGGGGAGGTCTATTACGCCGTCAGCGACGCGGGCAAGGAGGTCGCGCTCAAGCTGCTCCAGCATGAGCCGGACGTCGAGCTGCGCGGGGTGACGCAGTGTCTGAATCTCAAGCATCCCAATCTCGTCAACCTGTTCGACGTGAAGACCGACTCGCACGGCGAGTCCTGGGTCGTGATGGAGTACGTCAACGGAACCAGCCTGGAAGACGTGCTGGCCGCGTTTCCGAATGGACTGTCGCTGGATGAGGTTCGTGACTGGCTGACGGGTCTGGTGGCGGGTGTCTCACACCTGCATGATCGAGGGATCGTCCATCGCGATCTGAAACCGGCCAACGTCTACCGCGAGAATGGCGTGGTGAAGGTCGGCGACGTCGGCCTATCAAAAAAACTCGGAAGTGATCGTCGCGGCGCGCACACGCAGAGCGTCGGCACCGTCTACTACATGGCTCCCGAAGTGGCGAAGGGCCAGTACGGCCCCGAGGTCGATGTCTACAGCCTCGGCATCATGCTGTACGAGTTGCTGACCGGCCGCGTTCCGTTCACGGGCGAGACCACCGCCGAAATCCTGATGAAGCACCTGACCGCGAAGCCCGACCTGGCTCCGCTGCCCGAGAGGCTTCGTCCCGTTGTCGCCCGCGCCTTGGAGAAGGATCCCCAGAAGCGAACTTCCACAGTGCGCCAGTTGGAGGAGGAGTTCGCCCAAGCCATCGACGACAATCGTCCATCAGCGTCCACTCGTCCTCCCTCCCCTCAATCGGGAAGGCCGTGGATGGGAGGCGATCGCCCAGAGGCGCGGAATGGCCACCCCACTTCATTCGCCTCGGCGACGTTGGCCTATGCCGCGTCGGTGCCCGCGGTCCCGGTCAACCCAGCATCACCTCCGCCTGTTCCGGAGAGGTCCGGCAATCCATCAACACGCGACGCGCGAGAGAGCGTGCCGGTTGGCAAGGCCCGGCCGGCGCGAGCCTCATCGACAAACGTGTCGGATCGTCACCGCTGGATCGCCCTGGTCATCGCGCTGGTCGGTGGATTGATCGTGTTTTCGCCGGGGACTCCGCGCGCGTGGGCCGGGCTGGGACTGATCGGACTGGCGTATTCGGCCGCGCTGTTCGCCCGGACTCCCAAGTGGGGGCCGGACGAATTGGAACCGCTCGCGGAGCCGGTCACTCCGTTGAGGCAGGCTCTCGCCGAGCCTGTCAGCGTGACGCGCAAGTTGTCCCGATCCGCGAACCGCCTTCCGCTGGGGAGTCTGTTGTCGCGCGAGGCTCTGCGTGAGACTTCGTACTCGTTGACGCTGGCCAGTCTCTGCGCGTGCCTGTTGTCGGTGGGAGCGAGCTTCGCGGGCGAGTTCCTGCATCGCGGGCCGACGCTGCCGACTGTCGAGATCATGGCGTTGTTCATGGCGACGACGATGGCGGGCGCGTGGGGATTGCTGTTTGCCAGCCAGTGTACACGGCGGACGAGTTGGGGCGACCGGCATCCGCGTCTGGTGAATCTCATCGCGGGTGTCCTGGTCGGCTCATTGGCGTTCGGCTTGGACGAGTTCCTGCGGGTCGATTATCAGCGCACCGGGCTTCCTCAATCGGCCTTCCAATCGTTGGGGGTTCACCCGCTGACCGTGGACCGACTCAACCCGACATGGCTCGGTTACGCGGTCTTCTTCGGTGGGCTGTTCTTCTTTCGCCGCTGGTGGCTCGACGTGGATCCGCAGCGACCCAAGCGGTTCCGTTGGGGACGCCTCTTCACGGCGGGGCTGACGGCGTTTCTTGTGACGGTCTTTTTCGAGTTCCCCGCCACTCCGGCGATGTTGTGGGCCGTCACGCTCTCCGCCACGGTGCAACTCGCGACGCCGTGGTCTCCCGCGCGACGCCGCGATTCGTTCTGGAGGAGCTAGCTCATGAATGAAGAAACGCCTTCTCTCGGATTCGAGGCCGACCTCGCAATGTGGTCGTTGGGTCTGTTTTTGTTCTTTGTCGGGCTCTTGATCTGCGTCTTCGTCGGAGTTGTGTTGGTTCGTGCGCGGCATCGCGCGGCATCGCCGCAACCGGTGTCTGCGCGATCCCCGTCTCTGCTCTCACTATTTGCACGATTCCAATTCGCACGCGAGTTCGCCTGGCTGGCGGTTCCGTTTGTCGTGATCGCGTCGTTCGGAATGATGACCGATCCGCGCGAGTTCTGGTGGGCGTGGCGACTTCCAACGAGGGCCGTCGCTCCACTGTCATCGCCGTCGCGACCAACTGGGGTGCGAGTTGAATCCGATCACGTTCCCGTCTCGACGGTCAGCACCAGTGGCACCTCGGCGCGACCCGCTTGGGTGGACCAGCCGCGCCTGGTCGACGGCGACTGCGAACGGATCACGCTCACCGGCCATCAGTTCTCAACGCGCGAGGAGGCGGAACAGGAACTGCGAGTCGCGGCGGTTAAGCTGGTGGAGGAGGATCTGCGACGACTTCAAACGGGTCCGTTCCACCCTAAGTCCTGGCGACCGGCCGCCGAGGACGTGATCGCTCACGCGGTGAAAGAACGCTACGACGACGTGGCCGAGCACGACTTTGGCAGCTTCACGCATCCGATGCACCGCGCTTCGTGGCTGGTGGAACTGTCTCCCGCCGTGCGAACCGAATTCATGCCCGCGTGGCGTCGCGCGGTGATTTCGTTTCGGATCCTGTTTGTGGCCGCAGTCGCCTCGCTGTTGGCGATGGCGGCCAGCGCGAGCGTGATGTACTTCCGACTCGACTCGCAGACACAGGGCCGCGCGCGCGGCCCGTTGAAGCTGCTGACCGGTGGCCTGACGGCGGGGTGGTGGGCGCTCGTAGCCATTTCGTTTTCGCAGGGCCATTGGTGGTGATGCGGCTGTCAGGCCCAATCAGCACAACGCTGGAGTGAATCGCCGATCGGGAGATTACCCAGCAAAACCATGTTCATCTCGCAAAAGGAGAGCTAGCCGTGTCAGAACTGCTTCGCAACGTCAACCCGGTGTTCTTCGTTTTTGGGTGGCTCACCATCACGACCGTGGTATCGAGCGTCGCCTACT
>JBBPIS010000226.1:0-9054 GCA_038040225.1 Planctomycetota bacterium | reverse complement strand
AGCGATAACCTGCCGGTGATGATAAGTCAAGAGGGGATTGAATTTTCTTCGGATTTGGGGATAGTCCAATCAGATTGCGATTGCACTTTTGCGAGCACAACGCAACCGCCGCGACTGGTTGCATCGGTTCGGCTCTGTTTCTTCACGTCGCGGCACGGTCATTGCCGATCAGTCTGGACGCTACTTATGGGTTCTTGGCGGATTAGCCACACCTCCTGCCGGAGGGCTTAGCCATGCAAGACCGAAATGCTGTCTGCGACTATATCATCCATCGCGTTCTGGCCGCTGAAGCTGGCCTCAACCATCTGAAACTCCAGAAACTGCTGTACTACGTTCAGGCGTGGTGCTTGGCTTTCACTGGCCAGTCGCTGTTCCAGGGAAGATTTCAGGCATGGGTGCATGGCCCCGTCAACCGTGAAATCTACGATAGATTCACCACGACCAAGTCGTTGTACTCCGAGATTGCGGAGTCGGATTGTAGCCCACAATTCTCCAGCGAATCACTCACCGAGGAAGCCAGACTGCATATTGATGCTGTCTTGGACGCCTATGCAGGATTCACAGGAGACCAACTCGAATACTTCACGCACCAAGAGTTGCCGTGGACTGAGGCGAGACTTGGATACAAGCCATACGATCGCTGCGAGAGGCTGATTTCTGAGAATACGATGGCTACTTACTACAGCGCTCGCTTGCAGAACAAATGACACAGCAAAGACCAGTTCTTGCTACCGCCCCAAGCCGGCGACACCCGGTAACACAGCGTCCATCAGAGCAAAAACGATGGACGTTTTCGTTCCGTTTTTTCAACCAAATTGATTACTTCGGATTGTCGAAGTCCGACGCTGATTGGTTTGTCTCGTTACTGGCGAGGCTAGCTACGCTCTCTCAAGAACCAATTGAGCGAATGCGGGCCGATCCGACGACGCAGAACGCTTGGAGATACCATCCCGTCAATTGGTCGCAAAAGAACATACCAATCCAGCGCACCGATCTGACTTGGGTGACGCCTGAGTATCGTGATAACGAAGCCGAGTATCCCCTCGTTCAGTTCATGATCTCCAGAACACTTGGCCGGGTTGTTGGTTTCTGGGATGAATCTGACGTTTTCAACATCGTCCTTCTCGACCCGCTTCACAACATTTGGCCAACCAAAAACACTGGATACCGAGTCGATCCGTGCTCACCAATGGACTGTCGGTTTACAGCATTGCTTGGGGACATCTTGCAAGCACAAGGTATAGCGTGCAACGGCAATGAATGTCCGAGCCACAATGCGCTCAAGCGACTCCCGACGTTTGAGCGGCTCTACACTGCATTGCTCATTCACGTTGGCGAAGAATTGCAGGATAAACTCGCCAAGAGCCTTGAGAATGGGTGGGATCTACACCAACTGTTTGAATTGGGACTCGAATGCGCAATCGCGTCAGGAGACGACCAGAAATCAGCCGACTGACAAAGTCACTCGTTGCACAAGGTCGAGCCGTGAACCGCGTCCCGGTTGGCGGGATACCGGGGAGAGGGGGATGGCGCAAGAAGATTAGACCGCTGCTAATCTTGGGGAATTACTTGCGACTGCGGGTTCTCGAAGGAGCCGCTTCGCTAACAGAGTCGTTCCCTCTAGCTAGCGTAAGCGCTTTTGTCTCAGGATTCAGAATCAACAGCGGCAGAACAAGTGGCGGCTGCCCCATTCGCATCGTGAGTGACGAAACAAAATCTCGCACGTGAGGCCATGCGGCAAGGGCTCCCATGCCAACCATGCCAGCCGCCTCTTCGTTGGATAATGCAGTTGCGGATGTGTAAATGCATTCGACAAGCGCCATGATCGTCATGCGTGACGCATCCGTCTCTTTCCCCGGTGGCCGAGCGTCAACAACTACCCGCACAGCAATGTTGATTGTGTTGGTGCCTTCATCCTGAATAATCGCATGGCCGACTCCAATAGTTACAGAGTGTTCCGTGGGGTGCTTTCCGTCACGAAGCACAAGCTTGCTGCTGGACTCAATGAGCCGTACCGCTTGCAGTTTCAAATGGGAAATAACCGACAATTCCCGACTCTGCTTAGCGCTGGGGCGTCGCTTGATTCCAGCTTTCTGCTTGGCTGTTTTCTTCTTGGCCATAAATTTCCAGCCCCCTAGATGGCCGAGGCCGAAGTGGCCTCTGTTGTGTCGAAATCGCTAGTTGGCCAACCCGCAGTTAGTGGGTATGTTTCAACGGAAAAAGTTAGTTCTTGAGCGAGCGGCTTGCTGGTGGCAGTTGATTGTTTTGGGAACAATTCCACCGCCAAAGTGCAGTCCAATGCTTCGGCAAGCCGCCGAAGCATTGAAAGGGAGTGGCCATCGTAGTCGGCGTCTTCAAGACGTGCGATCACGCTCTGGTGCGAACCAATGCGGTCGGCCAGTTCCTTTTGTGTAAGACCTGAGGCGGTTCGTGCATCGTGGATTTGAATCGCTACATTGGCGTTGAATGATTCATTGGCAACGGCCGACGCCAAATCTGGATCTGACTGAAGCTGCTTCCGAATGTAGGATGCAAAGTCTCGTGTTTTGGCCATATTACCACTCCCATTCCGCGGTGTGTTTGTCAGGATGTTTGCTCACCATCGCTTTCCGTCTTACGGCAAGGTCGATTTGACCGTTGGGCACAGCCCCCTCCTTTGTAAATCCATGCGTCAAAACGACAGCGTTTTTCCCGCTAAAAAAATAAAGCATTCGGTAGTTGATGTGCGAGTTGCGAATTCGTAGCTCGTAGATTCCATCACGAAGTTGATCCGCAAGAGGCCGACGCAACTCGTAACCGAAATCGCTTAGTGCAAGAATGCGTTGAAGGCACTTGGCGTACACGTTTTCATTGCTGATCTTTAGCGCATCCAGCCATTCCCGAAGTGGTACGGTCCCATCGGACTCGCGGAACACTGTTACTTCGGTCTGCGGCATCACCAAACCTTATCACATTTTTGCGATAACTGGGGCTGCTGTCAACAGCGACAGGCAGAGGCACAAGCTACCACAGAAGTTGCGCCGTCGCGAACCTTCATCGACAAATGGTGTCAACCTCGCCATGAATACCCAGAATCACATCCAGTTGGCGTTGCCGTTCCCGTAGTAACGGAGAGCGGCCCGCGTCTTGGTGGCGCAGCAGTCTTATACCCTGCCGGAGGGACCGTGTGCGCACGGATGGGTTCAACTCCCCCGGTCTCCGCTTAGTCGCCCAGTTCGCGACGAGCGGCTCTTTCGAGCCGTGCCTTCATCCAATCGGTGAGGGATAAGCCAGCTTTCGCAGCGGCTCGCTCGTACCGTGCCTTTTCGGACGGTTCGGCCCGCATGTTGATGCGTGCGCTCCGGCTTTCGTCGCCCTTGGGCGGTCTCCCGCGTGTAGCTGGTTTCGGTTCCATGCGGGAACTGTACTCACGAAATTCCAGAAAGTCAACGATTGTCCCTTGCATGTCCGAATTGCGTGAGTACAATATCCGCGTCAAACAAATCCCGGTGACTGTTGAAGCAATCACCGGGACGCAATCACAAACCGACGTTTCCGCCCGAATGCGACCTTGCACGAAACATTCTAGCGGACACGTCCCAGCCGGGAAAGATGTCCAATGCCTCGCAACGATTTTCGAGTTGTGCGGAACAAGTTTGCAAAAGACTCTGCTCTCCCGTTCGGTCGCATCCTGACGCGGGATTACGTTCTTGGCGTGTTGGAAGATGAAGGCCACCAGTACCGCCAGAGAGTCTTCTGCCCGCTGGTGGTTTTGTGGGGATGGTTGAGTCAGTGTCTCTCACAAGACAAGTCGCTCAATGAAGCGGTAACACGCATCCTCGCGCATCGTGTTTCGACCGGACTGCCAGCTTGCTCGGCATCGTCTTGCAGCTACAGCAATGCTCGCCAGAAATTCCCGCTGTCCGTCATGCAACGGCTTGCGAAGGAAGTTGGCCGGAAGGTCCACAATTCCGCACAAGACTCTTGGCATTGGCGCGGTCGCGAAGTCTTTCTGGCAGATGGAACCGGACTTTCGATGCCGGACACTACGAAGAATCAGCTTGAATTCCCACAATCGTCGTCACAGAAGCCGGGGATTGGATTCCCGATCATGCGGGCAGTGGGATTGATCTCGCTTGCAACCGGGGCGGTTGTCGATTTTGCGTTCGCCAAGTACGCGGGCAAAGGAACCGGCGAAAGCAACTTGCTGCGCGGCATGCTCGACACGATGAACTCAGGTGACATTCTGGTTGCCGACAAATACCACCCGAGTTTTGTGACCATCGCCGCGCTGCAACAACGCGGTGTGGATATGGTCAGCATCTCCCACCATCAGCGGAAAGTGGACTTCACCACGGGAACAGTTCTCGGCCCGAACGATCACATTGCCACTTGGCACAAGCCGTGTCGGCAGGGATGGATGACGTTGGAAGAGTACAACAGCCTGCCGGACACGCTGTACGTTCGGGAGTTCGTAATAGAAATAGACAGCCGCGACGGTGGCCGTGAACAAGCGATTGTCGTGAGCACGATGACCGATCCGTCAATTCCCCAAAAGGAACTGTCGGACCTCTACTGGCGTCGTTGGAACTGCGAACTCGACTTGCGGTCAATCAAGCAGTCGATGCACTTGGACGTGTTGCGCTGCAAGACGCCGGAAATGTGTCGCAAGGAAATCTTTGCACACCTCTTGGCCTATAACCTCTTGCGGGGCGTAATGACGGAGTCGGCGAAGCGAGCCGACGTGACCCCGCGTCAGTTGAGCGTCAAGGGGGCGATGCAAGCGGTTGAGAGTTTCACCCCGGCCATGATGGCGACAGACACGGGCGACGTGCTGTACCATGCGATGCTGACGACGGTGTCCGCGCATCGGGTTGGCAATCGACCGGGACGGCAGGAACCGCGAGTGCTGAAACGTCGTGGTGCGTGGCGTCAAATGATGGTGAAGCCACGGAACCAATATCACCGGAAGCTGAATTCAGAAGCGGTTCCACTAAGCTAGTGCCATTCACGCTGCGGGTGACTTGCTGGCGCGTCGCTTCCTCCATGAGGGGACCATGAATAATCCGGGAGGGGACCATGAATAATCCGGGTCAAGGAACGAACTGCGGACGTTCCTCATTGACCACTCGCACTGCTTGTCAGCCGGGCGGCGTAAGCCCCGGACTCCTGTCGTGAAGAGTCCGGAGGCTTACGCCATCCGGCTCACCAAGACTCTCACGGGAGAAACATCTCACCGATGACCGCTTGAGGTCTAGTCGATGGGGACCGGCAGTAACGCTTCGTGGAAGGGAGCCGGTGGAATCACTTCGTCGATCGGCGGAATCACTTCGTCGAAGGGTGCGGGCGGAATTGCCGGGTCGACGGGAGATGGCGGAATCGCTTGGTCGAAGGCGGGGCCATCGAAGGCGGAATCTTTGATGGTGGCAACGTTCGCTGGTGTCTTCTGCAATCCCGGATCGCTGGGCTTGGGAAGCGGGGTTGGCGTCATCAACGGTTGACCGTCCGCGCGGAGGAGTTCAATGCCGTCCTCGGACAGGAGGCGGCCCGTGCGGTAGAGGAGTTCACGCAGAGATTTGTTGTACTCGGCGATGCTGCGGTGATAGGCGACCTGCGCCTGAGTCTGGCTGATCTCGGCACGCAGCACCGGGTCGACACCCGTTCGCCCGGCAATGTGATATTCGGCGGAGGCGGCTTCGACGCGGCGCTTCGCGGCGAGATGACGCTGTTTGTTGTTGCGGGCCGACCGCAGCCAGCGCTGCATGGATTGCAGGACGGCATTCAACTCGTGAGCGATCTCGTCCTCCTGTGTTGCCAGCGTGACGCGGGCCTTCACGAGCCGCATTTCCATCTGCCGGACTTGTGCCCGTTCCGCACGTTGCCAGAGCGAGATCGAGTACTCGAACCCCAGATTCCAACTGGTCTCTCTGCCGCGAAGGATCGAACCATAGGCACTGTTGAAGGGTTCGCCCGTCCCGTTCGCAACCAAGTGGTCGCCGAAACCATTCAACTGATAGCCCGACACGAAGTCGAGTCGCGGGTGAGCCAGGTTGCGCGCCGCGGTCAACTGCAGTTCCAAGCTCTGAATGTTCGACTTCTGGCGCCGCAGTTCGAGACGGTTGACATATGCCTCAAACAGACAGCCCGCCCGGTCGGGAACAATCTCGGCCTCAATCGGAGGATCGTTCGGGAAGAGAACCAACCCATCGCTGACCGGCAGGCCCAGCAGACGTCGCAAGCGGGCCTCCGTCTGAAGGAACGTCGACAACGTGAGATCCTGTCGCGAGACGGCTTCATAGTACGTGTCCTCGGCCTGGGCTTCATCCGCACCGCCGGCGATCTGGGCCTGGAACTTGGCCTTCACCTCGTCCCACAACTGTCGCGAGGCGGTGGCCGTCGACTTCTCGGCCTCGTACTCCTGCCACGACTGATAGAGATCCCAGTAGAGGTTGCCGATCTCGCGCACGAGGTTTTGCACGTTCTCCTGAAAGTCGATCTCCGAGATGCGCGTGTTGATCTTCGCGATGACGACCCCTTGATTCACATAGCTGAACCCCCGTGCCCGCTGAGACGATGGTCCGGCGATCGAGGTGAACTCGCGACCGCCCCCCGCCCAGATCGGCTGACGAAACTCGGCCCCCAGAACTCCGGTGTACGCCGAGGGGAACTGACGGGCCGATTGGTTGTTCGACGAATAGTTCCAGTTGTGATTGACCGAAAACGTCCCGCCCGTGAAGAGCTGTTGTTCCAGTCGCGACTGATACTGCGCGTTCTCATCCACGAGGACACCTAAGGCTGGAAGCCCACCGGACAAGATCCTATTGTTTTGCACATTTTCATCGCGTCCCCACTGCGTGCTCGTGGTGAGACGCGGGTCGAAATCGGAGAGGGCCGCGTGAATGCCGCGACTGCCGAACAAGACGCCGTTGTCCTGAATCTCCGTGTCGAAGATCGAGGGTACGGCATCGGGATTCACCAGCAGCGGGTTCCCCCGCGACAGGAACTGAGCGTCCTGCCGAACGAGCGCGTTGTTCCGCAACCCGAGTTGAACGGCTTCCGCCAATGAGATTGGCCGCCGCTCTTCGGGCTTCGGTTCGACGAGCGGTCGCGTCTGGCCGAGATTCGGTGGCACGGCGACTGGCTGCGAGTCGGCACTGGGATACGCGATGCGCTCGGCCACTTGGTTGTAGTGCTCGACCACGGGATTCTGCACCCGAGGCTCGCGCGACCGCCACGCCGCACAACCACAGATCGTCCCGGCGACCAGCGACATCCAAGCCGCCGACCTCACCGCGCGCACCACTCCCCTGGGGCAGACCCCGCCCGTCAGCCTACGCACTTTGTCTGCGACGGCACGCACGATGTCCGTTGTTCCGATCCAGTGACGTGGTGAGAAATGAACACGAATCGCAGGTGAACCTCATCGGAGACCCGATTAGGCCGGAGCGATGTAGCAGAACCGAAACGGGTGGTCGAGAGGACCAAAGTCTCAAACGACGCGGATTCACGGACTGGAACGTTCACGCCTCCAAGATCGCGACCACATCGTCACGATTCGGCATTTTCTGCCATTGGCGTGACGGTGCCAGGCATTCGCAGGCAGGTTTCTCATCCTTCCAATGCAGGGGCCTCTCCCGGCGGTCCGAAGACTCCGGAGGCCAAAGTCTGCCGTCAGTTGCCCCCCCTACTTCTTCTTGGCCTTCTTCTTCGGCGCGGTGGAACTGTTCGGGTCTTCAGCCAGCGGGCCGTCGAGCGCCGCTTGCAGTTTTACCCGTGCGGCTTTCGCTTCGGCATCGCTCGTGTCGGCGGCAATCGGGATCTGGCGGAAGGGGGCGTCCCGCATGTCGAAGAACTCGCCGTTGCCGGTCAGCTTCCAGCGGTCGCTGCGGACGTAGCGCTGGTTACCGAGCTGGACATAGGCCCATTCACGGGGCTGACCCTTCTCACCGCGCAATTGCGGGGCGAAGCTGCGGCCGTCAATGGCCAGGCCCCCGGCCGGTTTCGTCCCGGCCAAGTCGGCAAACGTCGGCAGCATGTCGCTGAAGTCCACGAGGTCTTTCAGGACGACACCGGCGGGCGTGGTACCGGGCCAGTTGCAGATCAGCGGCACACGGCTGCCTCCCTCCAGCATCGTGTGCTTCTTGCCATCGACAGAGCGTCCCCCGACCGTTCCAATCGGGACGCTGCCGTTGTCGCCCGCGAAGACGATCAGGGTCTTCTCACGCAGCTTCAGAGCTTCCAACTCCGCAACGAGTTTGCCGATTTGCTTGTCGAGATACGCCACGTTGTCGGCATACAGCGACTTCCCGCCGGTGTTCGCGATCTTTCGGACTTTCTCCCTCGTCGTCTGCCCCGACTGCTCGCTGTCGGGCGTGCTGAGGATGGGACCGTGAATGAGAGGTGTGGGATAGTACACGAAGAACGGCCCCTCCCTGTGGCGCTGGATGAAATCGACCACGAACTCCTGAAGCACATCCGGGCCGTATTTCTTGTCGGCATCCTTCAACATCGCACCGTTGAGGTTGTAGTCCGGACTCCAATAGCGGTCGCTTTTTGACTTGGCCTCGCCCCTGGCTTTCCTGGCCTTCTTCGCGGCCTGCTCCTCGTCCTCGCCGTCCGGCTCGCCTGCACCCCAAATGAGGAACTCATCGAAGCCCCACTTCGCCCCCTCCTCTTTGCTCGTGAAGTGACTCAACTGCCGCCACTTCCCGGCAACGGCCGTGGCGTAGCCCGCCTGTTTCATCCGCAATGCAACGCAGCCGTCCTTCTGTGGCGTGGCCTGCGCACCGAGTCCATTGTCTTTGACACCGGTGCGGAAGGCGTACCGGCCCGTCATCAACAACGCCCGCGACGGGGCACAGAGCGGCGCGGCAAAGCAGTTCTCGAACCGCGTCCCCCCGGCAGCCAGGGCGTCGAGATGCGGCGTCTGGTAGATGCCCCCGGTACAGCCGAGTGCCGGCAAGCCCAGATCGTCGGCCAGAATGAAGATGATGTTTGGATTCGTCTCGGCGGCGGCGGACTGGCTGCAAAGGAACCCAACCGACGCCACAAAACAGAGGGGAATGAATCGCATGG
>JBBPIS010000225.1:0-9133 GCA_038040225.1 Planctomycetota bacterium | reverse complement strand
TTACTGTAGTCCGGTCGCTCCGCCGACCGGAACTCCCGCCGACGGAGCGGCGGGACTACAGTAGTCGCCTGTCGCTCGAACAGCACAGGAGTGCCGACGAACATCGACGTCTCACTTCTACACGCCGCCCGCAGCGCGTGCCACTCAACGCTTGCCGGTTCTCGAAGGAGAAGGCTATTCTCCCTCGTGGACAAGTTGAATCTCCACTCACAAGGAGTCGCCATGCCGACCTACGATTATCACTGTGAAAAGAACTCGCGGACCGTCACCGTCCAGCACGGGATGAAAGAAGCCATCCGAACTTGGGGAGAACTCTGCCAGCGAGCGGGGATCGAGCCGACCGGCACCTCCGCCGAGGCTCCCGTCGAACGAATCATCTCGGGAGGCATCGCCCTACCGATCGCCAGTGCGTCCCCCGCGCTTCCCATGGCGGGCTGCTGCGGCCAACCGAGCAGTTGCGGGCATCACCACTGATCGTCGCCATTGCGTGAATCTGGAAAATTCATGGCAACCACGGAAAACACGGAAGCTCACGGAAAGCAGCAGAAATGCCGAGAGGTGGCATGCTACTGGCCGCATTCGGTGCAGGAAACGATTCGTTTGACGAAGACTGCTTCAGCTCCTTACTTCCGTGAATTTCCGTGCCTTCCGTGGTGAATCTTCCGTCAGACCGTCCAACCGTCTGCGAATAGCACGCGCGAGACCCACTCGTTGCGGAAGCGGCCGGTCGGGTCGAGGCTGGAACAGACATTTCGGAATTCGGCCAGGTGCGGGTAGAGAGCCACCACGGTTTCCGAATCGATCGGGCAGTACTTGCCCCAGTGCGGCCGCGCCTGAAACAGAGCCGCTGTGGTGCGCGCCAGGTGTTCGGCGAACCGGAAAAAGCCCTCGCGTTCGGAGGGCTGCGCGTAACTGATGAAGCTCAGGGCGTAATAGTCCTCGCCGTCGCTGCTGGCCATCGATACCAGCGTGTCGTCGGGGAGGACGCGCCGGACGCAGATCGGGTAGTGGTGCGTGTAGCTCCCGGCGCACGAGACCAGCGTTTCCAGCATCCCGAGCGATTGCAGGCGCACTTGAGTCGCGTCGGACAAGGCGTTCGGCTCGCCGTCGAAGTGCCGCAGCAACTCCATCACGAACGACACTGCCGCGGGCAACTGCGAGCGTTTCACGAAGACTTCGATTTCGATGTGCCGGAACAGTTCGTGCTTCATCACCAGCATGGCCTGTGACTTGTCGGTCACCTTCCAATGGCGAATCACGGTCCACGGCAGCACGCGACGAAAGAAAAAGTGCGTTCCCCAACGGCTGCGCCACCATTTCACCAGCACCTGCAGAATGAGGTGCAGTCCCAGATCGAACGTGAGGAAGCAATAGAGTCGGTACAGCCGAGCCAGCCCACTGCGCGGCTGAGTCACCTCGCGGCGATGGTGACCATAGAAGTCCCAGGACCACGGCATGAGGTAGAACTGCTGCAACGGAAGCACGACTTCCGCAGCCAGCACTTCGTCGAGCGTGGCGTGGCGGCGAAAGTGTTCCTCGACGCGGTACTGCGGACGAGCCCACAGGCCGACGGAGACAATCACGCCGAGACAGCCCAGCGAGCACCGGGCGGCCCGCAGTTCGGAACCGTCCGAAATCGTGCGGATCACCGGTTCGCCGGTCACTGCGTCATAGGTCGCGATCCGCACCTCGGCAATGTAGTGCGAGAGGCTGCTCTTCCCCGAACCGTGCGTGCCGGTCGAGATTGCTCCGGCCATCGTCTGTTCCGTAATCAGGCCGACCGACGGCAGGGTCACTCCCGCCTGTCGCTCCAACTCAGCGAGAACCCGCTTGATCTGACAGCCCGCTCCGATCGTGGCCCACACGCGACCATCACGCACTTCCGTCTGCACGCCGTTCAGGTGACGCAAATCGAGGAGCACGTCGTCACCCCGCGGCGCTTCACTCCACGAATGGAGTCGCCCCATCCCTCGAATGTGTCGCCCGGCGTGCTGCTTCAGAATCTGAAGCACTTCGTCTTCCGAACGTGGAGCCGCCATGACCTGCGGCTGAAATGCGACATTGCGGCCGAAGTTCACGATCGTCGGCGGTTCCGGTGACATGCGCGAGGGTCTCGTTCTAGGAAGCGGCTTTGAATCGTGCTGCCTCGGCCACTGAGGCACCGCAACGATCCTATCCGGTTCGTGGGCGAGACCTCAAAGCACAACAAGCCGTTCGACGAATCGAACGGCTCGTGGCATGTGCTGCGGGAGAGCGGCTCTTGTCACCTCTTCGGCGGAGCGGCCTCGCGCACCAGGGCTCCGTGATCGTCACTCATGATCAGGACCGAGAACTTCGTGGCGACATCCAGATCGTTCGTGTTGAGCGAGGCGTAGTCGAAGCGGCCCCGCAGGTCGGTGTAGCCGTCCTTGTAGAACTTCACCTGGCCGTCGGCCATCTGGGCGTAGACCTTCACGTAGGCTTTGGCCACCGGTTTGGCGGTGGTCTGGTGCGTCACCTTCACCTGGCCGTAATTCTCGATGACCTGCACAGCCAGCGAGTGCGAGTAATACGCCTGCGTCTTCGTCTGCCCGGCGGCGACGACTTCCACGAGAACGTTCTTGTTCCGCAGAGCCTCGGGTAATGCGATGGTCTTCGTCCCACTGCCTCCACTCTTTCCTTTGGTCCCCTCCGTCCCTTCATCCTTCGCGCCGACCGGCCCATCCAACGCCACAGCCACCGACTGGTTCGGCTTGATCGAGCTGAACTGGCCCTTGAACTGCTGGACGAACGGGTTCCGGCTGAAGAGGAGTTCCACGTCCATTTCGTAGAAGTTCACCTTCACCGCCGACAGGTTCTGGTGGTTGAGGTTGATCTGCTTGGCCTCGACGGTGAAGTCGAAGTTCGGCTCGGTGGCGGCGAGTTGCGCCTGCTGCTGGTTGCGGTCATCGGCATCGACGGCCTTCGCGTCTTTGCCTTCGGCTTCGTTGAGTTGGGCGGTGATGGCAGCGAACGTGTTGCGCCAGCGATCAACCGGGTGATCGGCATACCGGGCGGCGATGGCCCGGGCCTTGGCGTGTGCGTCGGTGAAGAAGTCGAGGTAGGCGGCGCAGTAGTCGTACTGCATCCTGGTGGCGACCTTCTCGACGTTGACTCGGGCGAAGGTGGCGAGAGCCTCTTCGATCCGATCCTGCAGCAGTTGGTAGTAGGTCACGACGAGCAGGTCGTCGTCGCTGAGCTGCCTCGAATAGCCAAGCTGCTTCAGCACACGATGGTACTGCTCATTGAAACGGTCGTTGACGATCTGCCGTCGCTTGCCGAGCGAGTGCGCCCGCGCATTGACCAGCGGTTTGTAGTCGAGATGTTCGACCTGCCGCCGTTCGACGAGATCGACCTTCAACAGCGGGCTGTTCAGCCGACCGCCGCATTCGTTGACGATGACATCGGTGTGCAGGAGGAACTCCCGCGCCGCAGCCGCCACGTTGTGCAGCAGGCCGTAAGACCAGAGCGTGTGCTGGTAGACGTGCCGTGCGGCGAGCCGCTTCAGCACGGCGTCGAACATCTTCGCGTCCTTCATCCGCCACGCGATGCGGTCGAGGTTCAGTCCGCTGACGTTGTGCTTGTCGAGGAACGCGAGGACATCGTCGTTCGAACCCTGTTGCGAGACGTAGTCCCACGATTCGGTGTCGATCTTCGTCGGCTTATCGACCACGTTCAGGGCGACCGCCGCCGCCGAGGCGATCAGCGACTCATTCTTCGCGACGTGAACCGGGAAGTGGGCGAACTGCCCCGCCGCCGGGAAGTAGAAGTGATACTCGACCGTCTGCGTGTGGTACGGCTCAAGGTTGATGTGGACGGTCTTCGTCGCCTGGCTGTTCAGAACCGGGATGGCTCCCTGCGGGATTTGAACCAAAACATTCAGCTTTTGCCGGGCCGAGGTCGGGTTCGTGATGACGACCTGGCAGCCGTAGACCGTGTAAACGAGGAATTCGTCGGTGACGTACTTGTCGATCTGCTCACCGTTCTCCTGCCGCGTGCGGTCACCGTGGCGGAAGAAGTTCTGGCTGACGAGCACCTTCGTCGCGCCATCGGCGGCCGGAGCGGCCTTGATCTCTTCATGGAAGACGACGACAGGCGTGGCCGGTGAGAGCGTCATCTTCGCGCCGTCGAACTTGGTCTCGTGCTTGCCCGGTTCGAACGGCAGGTCGAGGACCGCGAGGGCGAACATCATCTCGGAGAAGTTGTCGGTCGCCTCGGCCAGATGGCGCGAGAGAAACGGCTTGGCAGCGTCGTGGCTGGCATAGTCCTTCCAGAACGCGTTGACCGTCACAAGCCCCCCGTGCTGCTGGTCGATGGTGAGGTGGTGGTAATTGTTCTCGGCCCACTCCATCGTCTTGTCGAGTTTGCGGTAGAGCTGGCGAATGCCGAGCCCCGCGACTTCGGCGCTTTCATCGAAGAAGACATCGACGCGACCGTTGGCATTCTTGTCGGACTCGCTCTTCTTGCTCTCCGCAAAGGCTTCATCCCGCGACACACCGGCGCGGCGCTGCCGGTCGGAGGCTTTTCCATCCTTGGCATCGGCCAATTGCTTGGCATTCTCTGCGCCGGCCATTTTCATGCGGGCGAGTGATTCTGATTCGGTGAGCTTGCGGTTCTCGCCTGCTCTTCCCATTCCGCCTCCCATTCCGCCGCCCATCGGTTTGGCTCCTGCGGCCGCCGTGGGAGCGTCGTCGGCAGGTCTGAACCCAAACTGCAACTCCTGCTGCTCCATCAGTCGCTCGACCGGCATCGCCTTTCCGGCCGCCTCCTTCAAGCCGAAGTCATCGCTCACATCAAGTGACCCGCGTTTGACAGCCGTGTCGAACCGGTGGATGAAGTCGTCGATGTTGGGAGGCAGCAGGGTGTAAAGGTCGCTCACGTGACGAGACGTCAACGGACGCTCGTCCTTCAGCCGCTGAGACAGCAGAATCTTCTCGACGATGTTGAGCTGCGCGTGCTTCCACGGCAGGGCGTACTCGGCGAGATCGTCCTGCAGCAGCCAGTGATCGACGAACGTCTTATCCTTTTTGTTGGCGAGGTACGGCTTGATGACCGCCGCGAAGAACTCGGGGTCTTTCTTGAACAGGAAGAAGCTCAACTCGTGGCTGGCGTGCTTGGAGTAGAGCGTCCGCTTCTCCTCGGGCTTGAGCTTCGGCCAGTTCAGCAGGAACGCGAACTCGATGAGCTTCGGGTCGCGGTTGAGAGTCAGGAAGAGGCCGTACACGCGGGCGAGTTGATCGTAGGCTTCAAACTTCGACGTGGTGATGTCGTTCAGGACGAATCCCTGTCCGACGGGGGCGATCGTGATTTGTTTCTGCTGTGTGAAGTGGCCCTTCGGATCGAGACCCGCCAGTAACCGGAGGTCGAGAAAGTCGGTCATGGCTTCGGGGAGCGATGCACTGCGGTACGTGGTACTCACCGGATCGACGGCCACGACGTGCAGATGCTGATGATCGCCGAGCGCCTTCCGATCGAACGTCACAACGCCATCCTTGTCCGGCGCGAGGTTTACCAGCACCGCACTGGCATGTGCGAGGAAGTCGAGGTTGGCGAGATGGGCATCAGCGGCGGAGGCACTTTCGGCCCGAGCCTCATCGCGCTTGCCCATGCTGGCCTGGGGAGCGCCCACGGCATTAAAGGCGTCTCCACCAGCGGCAACCTGCTCGCCCGTCTCGGTCGTGCGGACGGCCCACGGGTTCAGAAGCAGCGACGGGCGGTCGAGCATGTTGCCGGGGAACTTCGTCGCGTACTTGCGGTCAATGATGTAGCGGTACTCGTCGCCGATGTTGCGGCCGGTGAGATAAACCGACTCAGCGGGAGACTGCTGGAACAGGTACGGCTCGGCCGCGCGAACGCGGCTCAGATTTGAATAGGCCGAGTACTCGGGCAGGTACCGCGTGCCGAAGACATGCACGCGGGCAAACTTCGTCGAGTTCGTCAGCCTGATCGTCACCTTCCCGTCGCCGACGCTGATGTCGGCGATTTGCAGCGGCGCGAGCGCGGGCGTCTCCAACTGTCGCCGCTTCCCGGCGACGAAGCGTCCGAGTTTGTCCCCCTCTGTGACGCGCAGTCTGATGTACGAGCCGGTCGATTTGAGGAGCAGCTCGTAGTCTCCGGCTGGCAGCTTGTCGATGACGAGCATCCCGTCTTTGACGCTGAGATGCCCGAAGCGATCCACAACGAACAGATTGCCGCGCAGTTCGAGCAGCGAGACATCGCTCCTCGTGATTGCGGGGGCGACGGAACGGGGCAGGAACGGCAGCCTGATCGGTTCACCGACCCGGCCGTGCAGCGTCTGCGAGTACGTGTGCTCATCGCCGCGCAGGTGCCACGTGTGCTGAGTGTTCTCGGGGTTGATGGCCGAGACGGTTTGAATGTCCGTGAGTGCGCCAAGATTGATCCGACCGGCCGGATCCGTTTTCAGGGTGACATGATGCAGGTGGCGGAAGTCACGGTGCTTGAATGCGAACTGCACGGGCCGCGAGATTTTCGACTCACCCGTCCGGCCACGCAGCTCAACCACGTAGCCCGCCGCCGTCCGCATCAGGTGCAGTAGTTCCACCTTCTCGGTTCGGTCGATGCCATTCAGCTCGAACGAGTCACCGCCCGCCAGGTCGATCTTTTGTCCACCGGCGCTCAGCTTCTTCACCTTCGCCGTGAGCATGAACGAAATCGAGGCGAGTCGCGCTGGAACCTGGAAGTCGTGGATCGACTCACGGTCCTCGAACAGCTTGAAGTTGGGAATCTCCTGGCTCGTCGCGGTGCCATCGAGATCGACCGAGTTGATCGTGAGCTTCACTTCTTCCAACAGGTTGAGCGACACGGGAGTGCCGTTCAGTGTCAGCCCGGGTCGCACGATGACCGACGCCGTCTTCCGCTTGAGCAGTGCCTCGCGATCGACGTAGATTCCGACGGCCAGTGCGTAGTTCTCGGCCTCGTGGTTGAAATGGTCGAGCGACGACAGTTCGCCGCGCGAGATGACAATCGGCTGGCGGCCGGGATTCGTGCTGAAGGGGACGAGGATCTCGCCAGTCTTCTCGGTCGGCTGCGGCTCGTCGCTGAATTTGTTCAGGGCGATAATGTTCGGCGTGTATTCATGCCCCGCCAGCCAGACGCTTGCGTCCTTGACCGGCTTCCCGTTGTCGTCAAGCACCGTGAAGATTTGGCCTGTGGGTGTGGTGCGGACCAAATGACGCAGGCGTCCCTTGCGGATGAGCGCCCGCGAACTGCGGCCGTTCCCAATGAAATCGACGATGTAAACGCCCGGCTTGCTGAGTTGAGGGAACTCAAACTTGCGGGCCACTCGTCGCAGCGGGGTTTCGTTGTACGAGTGCGTCTGCTCGACATTCGCCACCAGTCCGTCGAGGTTGATGTCCGTATCGACTTCACGCAGCGCGTCGCGATAGTAGTTCTTCGTGTTGATCTCGAAGACCTTCACGATCAGCGTGCCGACGTTCTTCACGTGCAGGTCCAGTTTCACCGGCTCATCCGCCGCGAACTGCGTCTTGTTCGTCGAGACAAAGTCGATGTCGATTCGCTCCTTGAGCTGTTGGAACAATTCGGGAGGCAACAGCGCCGCCCACTGCTCCGGCTCACCGAGGCCGTTCACAATCTTGACCTCGGCAAACAGATGCTTCAGGTAGACGTCGTTGATGTACGGCTCGAAGTCCTTCGTGTTGGCGGCGTCGAGCAGGAAGTGCGACAGGTACGCTCGAACGAGCGGCTCGTCGTTGCCGATCGGATTGAGGAGCGTCGCCCCGCCGTAGTTCGAGTTCAAATCGACGGCAAAGCGTTTGAGATCGTCCGACTCGGCCATCCTCTTCGACAAGTAGCCGACGGGCCGCGGCAGCTTGAGGTACGCGAGAAACCGGTCCTTGTCCATCTTGCCTTGCACGCGGTCGAGCACCAGCCGGTGATACAGCACGTGTCCCTTGAGCGAGTTGTGCGAGGGAACCACCCGGTCCGCAAACGCCAGCAGCCGGTCGAGGTAGGCGGCAAGGACCGCGCGGTCGTGCCGCCAGTCGTCGTCGGCCCCCGGCTGGAGACGGCGAAGGTAGGCGAGGACGAAGTTCTGCTGAGTGAGCAGTTCGGGCTTCAGCTTCAGCAACTCGTCAAGCTGGGAGAGCAGCAAGTTGTGATGAATCGGCAGCGAACCGAAGCCACCCGAGTTGGGGTGGTTGAGGTCGGCGACAATCAGCTTGACCAGCGTCGCGTAATCGGGCCGCTGCAACCTCGAAAGCAGATGGCGGCGGTGATTCGGATTGAGTTCGTACCCAACCAGCCAGTCGAGGGCGGTGTCCTCAAACCCGTCGGTGTTGTCCTGCGTGATGGCGTTCGCCCGGTTGATGTACTCCTCGCGCGAGATGACTTTCTGATCGAGCGCCGTCGGCAGGTTCGGTTCGACGCCAAGCAGCTCCCGTTCGTGGCCGAAGTTCAGCCCGAGCTTGTTCCGCAGATAGTCGAGCGACACCTGCGGGTTCTTGTCGTAGGTCAGCAGCGCGTGACGAGTCTGAATCTCGGTGAGCCGCCCCGTCTGCCCATGCCGCTGGTGCCACGGCCCGGTCAGTTCGCGAGCCTTCTCGAACTGCTCCGTGTTCAGAAAATGGAGGCAGTGATAGTAGTAATAGTCGTCCGTGCCTGGGATCAATTGTTTGAGTGGCACCGTCCGGTCGGGAGCCAGCGAAAATTCCTCGATGAACCCGATCTCGCCCCCCCGACTCGGGCCAACCCACGCCCCCAACGACATCCCGGTCAGAACAATCGCTCCGATCAATACAACGCGGCGCATGAGCGGCTCCAGTGCTGAATCAGCGACGAGGCAAGGTCAACCTGAATCGTTGGAATCACGGCCCGAAACAGGCAACGACAGTGGAAAGGTCGGTCAATCTTACCGCCTGTTGGCGAGGTAGGACGCCCCCGTACCGGAAAAGTTCCCGCAGTCCCGGGGGGCCGAAGAGCGCGCCGAGGCCTGACCCCTGGTCGTACCCCTGCTGCCCGCCGCACGGAATCAGGGAAGCAGCCTGATGCAGGAAGGACTCAACTGAGCAACCGGGTCGCCGACGGACTTCAAGCCGCCGGTTATGCCATCGATCCGAAAGACCGCGACGTTGTTGCC
>JBBPIS010000224.1:0-9285 GCA_038040225.1 Planctomycetota bacterium | reverse complement strand
CAAAGGACGAACTGATCCCGATCCTGCCCGACTGGCGCGGCCGCGCGTTCTTTCAGGACGAACGCCTGCGAGACCGCGACGTCGAGCTGGTCGGCTTTCGCCGTGCGGGACTGCCCTATCTGAACGTTCTCTCGGTCGACACGTTCGACGACAGGGGACGCCGCCAGTACACGGACTATTGGTGCGACATCTGTTCGATCCCGATGTACGAATTGAAACCGTGTGATTGTTGCCAGCAGGAGATTCGTCTACGCTTCAGCGCGGAAACGAAATCCGAAATTTCAAATCCGAAATCCGAAACGAATCCCAAATCCCCATGACGGAATGACAAGAACGGGACGAGTTGCGGGGCTTCCTGGTTTTCCCCGTGGGCTTGGTTGGGAGTTTTGAAGTTTCGGTCCTTGAGATTTGTTTCGGATTTCGAGTTTGAAATTTCGTGCTTCGTCTGGAACCTCATGAATCTCGAACTGAACGCCATTGCGTCGGAGTTGGTTGAGGACGTCATCGACGACGCCGAGTCGCTGCGGGTCATCGAACACGACACTCCGAGCGAGGGGCTGCTGCTCGACTTCGGTGTCGATGCCGAAGGAGGATTGGAGGCCGGGTGTGCGTTGGCCTCGATCTGCACGTCGGGGCTGGCCGATATCACGCTGACGCCCGGGCTGTTGGGCGACATCGGCTGGACCTATGTGACCGTGGTCACCGACGCTCCCGTGGCCGCCTGTCTGTTCAGCCAGTACGCCGGCTGGCAGATCAGTGTCGACAAGTTCTTCGCGATGGGATCGGGGCCGATGCGGGCGGTCTTCGCCAAGGAACCGCTCTTCGACAAGCTCTGGTATCGCGAGGAGGCCGAGCAGGTCGTGGGTGTGCTCGAAACGCCGAAGCTCCCCGGCCCCGAGGTCTTTCAGTACATCGCCGAGCAGACCGACGTGGATCCGTCCGATGTCGTGTTGTGCGTCGCGCCGACCTCCAGCATGGCGGGCAACCTGCAAGTTGTCGCGAGGTCGATCGAAACGGCACTGCACAAACTGCACGAGGTCGGTTTCGACGTCCACCGCATCCGCAGCGCCATCGGCTCCGCGCCGCTCCCCCCCGTGGCGCGAAACGATCTCGAAGGGATCGGCCGCACGAACGACGCGATCCTGTACGGAGGCCGCGTCACGCTCTGGGTCAACGGCGACGACGATACGCTCGCGGAAGTCTTGCACAAGGTGCCGTCCTCGTCCTCTTCGATGTACGGCCAGCCGTTTCTCAACGTCTTCGAGGCGGCGGGCCGAGACTTCTACAAGATCGACCCCCTGCTCTTCAGCCCCGCCGAAGTCGTCTTCCACAACATCGACACCGGCCGAGTCCACGTCGCCGGTCGGGTCAACGTCGATGTGCTGAAGAGATCGTTCGGGATTGGGTGACGTCTCGTGAACATCGGCATCCTCGCCAGCGAAGGGAGCTGGTACTACCGCGATCTGGAACGAGCGGCCCTCGCGCGGGGACACGCTTGCCAGCGGTTGGAGTTTGAGCGGCTCGTGGGGAAGTGCGGAGTGCGGAGTGCGGAGTGCGGAATGGAAGACAACCGCCCGCCGTCTTGTTTCGCATTTTCTTCCACTCCGCACTCCGCACTCCGCACTCCGCATTCCTTCGACCTCGTCCTCGTTCGCACGATGCCGCCCGGTTCTTTGGAGCAAGTCGTCTATCGCATGGATGTCCTCGGACGCCTCGCAGCGGCGGGGACGAATGTCATCAACTCGCCCAAGTCGCTGGAGTGCGCCGTCGACAAGTACCTCACCACGGCCAGGCTGCATGAGGCGGGCTTGCCCGTTCCCGAGACCATCGTTTGCGAACACGAGGACGATGCGCTGGCGGCGTTCGAGCAACTGGGAGGCGACGTCGTCGTGAAGCCGCTATTCGGCGCGGAAGGCCGCGGCATCGTGCGGGTCAGCGATCCTGATCTCGCGCACCGGACGTTTCGCACGCTGATGAGGCTGAACGTGGTCCTCTATCTCCAACGCTTCATCGACCACGAAGGCTTCGACGTGCGAGTCCTCGTGCTGGACGGACAGTCACTCGGCGCGATCCGCCGCCGTTCGCCCAACGATTTCCGCACGAATGTCTCCCGCAACGCCGTCGCGGAGCGACACGAGGCGACATCTCGCGAGATCGACTTCGCCCTGCGAGCCGCATCCGTCACCGGAGCCTTCATCGCCGGAGTCGACCTGCTGTACGACCGCGCCGGCAATTGCTATGTCATCGAAGTCAACGCCGTCCCCGGCTGGCAGGCGTTTGCCAAAACGACGGGGATCGACGTGGCGGAAAGGCTATTAGCGAAAAGCGGTTAGCTGTTAGCGATTAGCTTTTAGCGAAACCAAGACGGTTGCTGCCAACACAACCCAATCGTCTGTCACCGTTCTTTTCCTTCTGCCTGTCTCGCTAATCGCTAACAGCTAACCGCTAAGAGCTACTCATGCACGACTACCTCATCACCGCGTTGTCCGTCCATCTGCCGAGTGTCCTCCGTTGGGCGGGCGGCATTGCTCGCGAGTTGCGTCAGCACAACATCGCGGTCGGCGGGAAGAACAGCGGCTCGGCGACGACCGATGCGCTGACGCTGGCCGACCTCACGATTCAGGGGTTGATCGTCTCGGCCCTGCGCGATTGCGACCCGATCTTCCGGCATTGCCGCATTGATGCCGAGGAGTCAACCGGCGATCTGGCCCGGTTTCCGGACGATGCCGACTTCACGATCGGCATCGATCCGATCGACGGCACGAAGAAGTACCGCGATCACACCGGCAACGGCTACGCGGTGATGCTGCATCTGCGGTCGCAGGCCGCCGTGCTCTACTCGCTCGTGTTCATTCCCGAGCAGGGCAAACATGGCTGGTGGGTCGAAGCCTTTGGCGAACAGATCCTCAGCGGCCCGGACGATCCGTCACGTCCGGCCGGTGACGTATTGAGATCTCTCGCCCCGATCGATCCCGCCGCGCGAGGCGACTCGGGCACGATCTACGTCGTCGGCTTCCTGCATCGCAACGAGGAGGCGGCTCGACGAGTGACGGCCGCCGGGTTGAGAGGCGTCTCAACCGATGATCTGCCCGGTTGCGCGTACGAACTCATCGCGCGGGGCGAGTTGGACGGCTGTCTGATTCATTCCCCGAACGTCTACGACTTCCCGGTCACGTCGCACCTGTGCCGCATCCTCGGCGGAGACGCCGTCTGGACCCGCAACGGCGAACCAATCAGCTTCCGCGAGACGTGGCTCGACGCCAAAGCCAACATGCGCCGCCTGTCAGGCATCGTGGCCTGCAGCTCCAACCGCGAGACGCTTCAAAAGCTGGTCGCCCTCGCGAAGGACTGGCACCAGCACCGCTACCACGACGGCGACGACTTGTAGAGCATACCAGCAAGTGATACGTGGTTGGGGTCGGTCGTCATCGACCGCCCGTAGCGGCGTGAGGACGCGAACGCTGGGGGCTCGAAGACTCGCTCCCGGCCACTCCACCGCGGTGCAAGAAGCCGAACATATGGTGAAGGAGACGAGCGATGATGAAAGTCCGCCAAGTTGCAGAGCGTCTGAATTGCTCAGTTGCGACGGTCTACAACCTCATTGAATCGAAACGTCTGGCGCATTACCGCTGTCCCGGAATTCGGGTCAGTGAAGAACAGCTTGCCGAGTATCTTGACTCCTGTCGCAGTAGAACTTCTCCCCCTACACCACCCAGACCTCATCTAGTGCGATTGAAACATATTCGACTCTCATGAGCCCCCTTCGGTTCCGTAGACCAAGGTACACACTGGAAAATCACTTGTTTTGTAGTGTTTTCTGAATTCTCTGTATCCAATTCCCGGCCCAAAAAGGGCTACTTTGGATACATCGTTATGGATACAAACTGTCGGCGGCTACTCAGAAGCTCTGCCGACACACCCTCCTTGATGAGCGTCTGAACTCATCGGCAGGCCGAGCCGTTCCATCTGTGACGGATGCCACTCTCACAATCCAAAATCTGGCTCGTCGATTTCCCGGACTGATCTCGAATCGGGTCGCCTGTGGGGTACAACGAATCTGTAACTCCCTGTCAGATTCGCCACTTCGGACGATACCACGATGAGTCGCTTTTTCCACCCACTTTTGGCCCTAATCGCCTCTGCCACGGACAGAGAACTCGCCAAATACGTCGAGTATCTGAAGCACGAAAACAAGATCCTTCGCTCCCGGCTTCCGAAGCAGATTCACACGACCGCCGAGGAACGAAGCACACTCCTGAAGTTCGGGAAAGCCGTTGGTAAGGCCATCGACGAACTGATCTCGATTGTCAGCCCTGCCTCGTTCTACCGGTGGGTTCGAGAGGAAGTGGTGAACAAACCGAAATGCAATAAGCCCAAGGGTGGTCAGAGAAAGCCGAAAGAACTGCGTGAATTAGTCCTGTCGATTGCTGCTGAAACCGGCTTCGGACTGACTCGCATCGTCGGCGAATTGCGGAAGCTGGGAATCAAGAAGATCAGTCGTCAAACGGTGCGGAACATCTTGAAGGAAGAAGGGATCAAGCCCGGCCCGGATCGCTCGTCTGATTGCTGGGCTGACTTCTTGAAGCGGCATGGCGAAACGCTCTGGGCCTGCGATTTCTTCTCCGTGAAATCTGTCACCGCCAAGGGCATCCGGGATCTGTATGTCTTGGTGTACCTCTGCGTGCAAACCCGTGAAGTGATCGTCACCGAATCGACCGAGCACCCCACCTCGGCGTGGGTCTGTCGTCAGTCGAAATGGTTTGTCGAACAGACGAAAGCCAAACCCGCAAAGCCCGAGATTCTGTTGCACGACCGGGATGTGAAATTCACGGCGAAGTTCACCAAGACACTTCAGAAACAAGGGATCAAAGCCAATCCCCTGCCCTTCACGTCACCCAACTTGAACGGACGCTGTGAGCGATTCATCGAGACGATCAAACTGGAGTGCTTGTCGAAATTCATTGTGTTCGGCAAGAGGCATTTGAACTACCTCGTCTCGGAATTCACGAACTACTACAACCGGCATCGGCCACATTCGAGCCGGGAACATCTGCCACCAATTCGGGAAATTCCTACCGAAGTCGCATCGTTGTCGTTGGACCAGATTGTCATCACCTCGCACGTCGGCGGGTTGGTGAAATCGTTTGAGCGAAAAGCAGCGTAGAACTCGGTTCCGCTGTTTGACCGCCTCTTCCCTGCCAGACACCCGCTTGAGCCGCTGTGTAAATCGGTGGTTTTAAAGGCGAAATGGCAGTTTTCGGCTGACTTCTCGTCACGTCCGGGGATATTTCCGAATCACGCATGATTCGGACATGTCCTGAAAACCGGCGTGATTGAGAAGCGATCAGCCGAAAGCGAAGTTTCAGGGAGAGAATTGTGGCGAAGCCTTGGCACGAGCGTCAGAAAGAGAAAGGGGTCAAACTCGTTCTCACGTGGTTTACTCCTCGCAATTGCTGGAAGAAATACCGCAGCGGCGATGTTTGGTATTTCAAGCAGCCGGATTCCGCTGAGGGGTACGAGGCGGCGGTCCTGGAATACCAGCAACGTCTGAATTCTCTCAAGGAAACTCGTCAACTGGCCCCGGAGTATCAGCATCACATTCAGACGCTTCAGAGTTGTCTGGCATGGTATGACCGGTTTGGAACGCCGGATGACGAAGAAGGAATACGGACAGAGGCGGAGAACGTCTTGCAACGTCTCAAGTCGGCCTTTGAATCCGACGGCGAACTCCCCGACGTTATGGATAGTTTGCCTGCCTGCGTGACGCTGGCCGAAAAGCGGTTCATTATCCAATTCTGCGATCATGGCATCGGTGGCACGAATGGAACGTCATTCTTTCCTCCCCAATCCTTCGGCTCGCTCGGTTGGGTGCCCAGCGTTGTCTGGACCGCCCGCCTGCGTCAGATAGCACAACCGTCGGCTCGTCAACAAAAGCCATCGCAGACCGTGGGGCACCAAGTCCAACGATTTTTGGATTTCAAAGAAGCTCAGGTGCGTGGCGGAGTGCTCAAGGCCAGAACATGGGGAACGCTGGCTGAGCGGTTGAATGTCTTTTTGAAATGGATCAAACCGGGCACTCACGTTGCGACGATTGATGGCACGACCATGACTGGATACTACCAATGGCTCCTGAAACAGGACCAGTGGGGTCAGATTCGCCGTTACGGACTCTTTTCGACCGCCCGTCAGTGGATTCAATGGGCGTGGCGTCAGGACGACGTTGAACTTGATGTCTTGCCCAAAAACATCAAATGCAAAGAGGAGTTTGTGTTCCTCACGCACCTCGACAACGATGGTGTGTCGAAGAAGACTCGAACGGAATTGCTTTGGACGCCCGATGAGTTTCATGCCGTCTTGGGAGTGGTCCCAGAAGACTTCCAACTCTTCTTGTTGCTGATGCTGAATTGCGGTTTCACGAATACCGACTTGGCGAGCCTCTTGAAATCAGAGGTCCAATTGGAGGCGGGGAGGATTGTGCGACAGCGGACAAAGACTCGCCGCCATGCTCATCCCCCCGTCGTGAATTACTTGCTCTGGCCCAAAACAGCCACGCTGCTTAGGACACACTGGAGCGACCATCCAGAATTGGCTTTGACCAATCATGCTGGCAATCCGCTTGGGGTCAGCAAACTCAGTCAAAAGAACGGTGAGACGAAGGAGACGGTTTGGTCATCAGTCGGTCGGAGGTTCCAATCAGCCAAAAAAGACACTCCTACCATGCCCCGTAAACAACTGATGTTTCTGCGTAAGAGTGGCTCGTCCAAGATTCGCAGCGACACCCGCTACATGACTCTCGATTCGCTCTATCTTGGGCACTCGTGGGCCAGCATTGCGGACAAGCACTACAACGCCTTCGACGGGCATCCGTATGCTCCGCTCGATGAAGCCATCCAGTGGCTTGGAGGTGAATTCAAGCTGCTGTGAGCGAAAAGCCGCCGTAGGTATACGCTATCCCGCAGTCTCAGCGTTTGGATCAACCGCACTGGGGCATTTGGTAATGATGTAATTCGATTGCTGGTTCGATGAGCGGTACGAACTTTTTTGGAATTCTGTCCGAATCGCACATTACAACCGCAAAACCGTGCCTTACAATGACTGTGAGTGACGACCGGCTAATTACTCTCGCAGCAATCTGCGACCTTCTCGGCCATTCCCTGTTTGCACATCTGTGCTACCGGTACGCACCGAAAGATCCCAATTCCATGACTGATTCGGCCAGCAGCCGGTCTGCCATTTCGTATTGCCAAGGAGACACTATGACACCCGATCAATTGCATGCTCGCCTCAAAGAGTGCCGGAAATGCCCACCACCAGAATACGAGGCCGTGAAGGAACGGTGGAAGGGTTTCACGCACACGGTTCGTATCAACGACAAATGGCGTTTCGAAGGTTTCATCACTTATCTCATGCACAACTTTGAACTCCTTCGCAGTATCGAACCATCCCTGCCCGTGATTCCACCGCCACACCTGTTTGATCCAAAGGGCATTGCTCGCCTATTTGGGATTCCCATTGAGGAACTTGGTCTTCGAGGGCCATCTGGCAAGATTGGAAAGCCGGGTCGCCCTGCGACGACAAGGGATGTCGCCGATTTTGCACATGAACGCCGCCCTTACGTCACTTGGAAAGACATTTTCGCAGAATGGAAGCGATTACATCCACTCGATCCTCGTGACATCACGCCGGAGAAGATCAAAGACGCATTTCGCAGAGTGTACTGCGGTAAGGATGGACCCAAGCGAATTCAGTGAAAAGCATTTCGCCACCATTTGGCCTTTGTTTTCGGCAATACGCCTTCTTTTCGCCACCCGGCTGACCGGTCTACTAATTCGTCCAATGTGGGGCACAAATGTTGAACTGGTCTGAAATGAAAACTTGTGGCGGAGGGAGCACCCCGCCTGTGCCACTCTATCCTCAACAAGATCGAAGCCGGGAATGCTGACCAAGACGAGCAAGCATGGTTTGCAAAGTTTGTAACCGTTGTCAATGCCGCCCGGACATCGTAACCGACTTCCAGTTTGATCGTGCTTTTGTCATTCAGAGAGAAATGACTCGTCCGTGATACTTGATGGAGAAAGGAAATGGCAGGCAGAATGAACCAAGTACAAGCAATTCAATTGGCGGATTGGCTTCGGTCCAATCGAGACATGATTGAACGAACAGCTATTTCTGAGCTTGTAGAGTTGATTCACACTGATCTCGGCATCAGGGCGAATCCCGCAAGCGTGCTGCGAATCGCACAGTCGGTTGGGATTGGCGTCAGTCTGGGACAATCCCGCCCAGCGTTAAACGAAGATCAGATTCTGGAATTGGCGACGTGCATTGCTGACTTGTACCAGCGGCTCGGCGAAACATATCCGCCGCAGTTGTCACATCTGTTGGGGCGACGATCCATACGCTCAGAAGAAACGAAAGAAGACGCAACGTTGATAATCCGTTGAGTATTCATGGGCCTTTATCCCTTCAGCGATGCAGATAGTCGATGTTCACTGGCATCGTGTGGGCAGGGCGATCAATGAACGACCTACTCGTTGCTGATGTTCAACGTGCCAACGAGTCTTGTCGAAAACACGTTCTTCTTCTCGTCATCACCACCACAAAACATGTTTGGCGAGCATAGAACAGGAGATTCCCATGAACACAATCCTCTCAACAGGACAACTAGCTCGACTGCTCGGCATTCCGAGCTACAAGATCGGCTACGCACATGCCACGGGCCGTCTTGACGAACCTGCTTTTCGTTTTCTCGACAAGCGTTGTTACACAGACGCAGATGTTCGCCGAGTTGCTGACCATTTTGGAGTAGCTATTGACGATGCGACCTTGAAGGTGGCCCAATGAGATTCAAAAACGAATACCTCACGCTGGCTGAGCTTGGCCGTGTCTTCGGAGTGAGCGAAAAGGAAGTCGGCAAGTGGCTGACTGAACTTCGGCTGCGAAGTCCCAGAGGATTTCCGCAGGATGCGTCCTACGTCAAGTTTTTGAAGCCGATGACTTGGGGCCAAGCTCATGTCTGGAACAGCGAGCGAACCGTTGAAGCCTTGGTCCTCAATGGTTGGAACCCGGTCGTGCCACCGCCATCAGATTTGGTTGAACCAGCACCGTTGGATGGTCCGTTCAGAATTGCATGTCACTCCAATGGTTTCCACGAAGTCGTAGGACAGCAGGGAGCCGTGGCTTGGGTGTCTGGAGACCGCAACGTCCATCAAGTGTGTCGTCTCCTGAATGCTGGACATCGACTTGGTGTCTTGGCTCAACCGGAACCAGAACAACAGCCAGAACCGG
>JBBPIS010000223.1:0-8983 GCA_038040225.1 Planctomycetota bacterium | reverse complement strand
TTTTTTGGTTTTTGGGTTTCGTTGTGTGGGGGGTTTTCAGTTTTTGGGGTGTGGTGGGGGTCTAGTCTTCGAGCCTCCAGCGAGCAGCGAACTGACTGGGGGCTCGAAGACTCGACCCCAGCCACACAAGACCCGCCACCTCAAGCGCGGTCATCCCTCAATTGCGACGACGCCTTTGACGACGGACACAATCTGGTCGTGCAGGCGACCGTTCGTGACGATCACGCCGCGATTCTGAGTCAGCTTCTGACCGCGCGTGAAGTCGAGCGGCAGGCCGCACATGTCGGTAACACGCCCGCCCGCTTCCTCGACGACAATGACTCCGCCCGCATGGTCCCAGATTCGTTCAAAGTACCCGGCTCTCGTCGGCAAACGCAGATAGGCATCGACGCGGCCTTGAGCAACGGTCGCGTACTTGGCCTGACTGTCCATCCGAATCGCAGCCTCGGTCATCCCGAGTTGTTTCGCGATCTTGATCGAATCATCGTGGGCACTGTGGGCCGCTTCGACCGACTCGCAAAACCGCGCGAGATTGGGATCGGTGGTCTCGGAGACGCGGATCGGCCACGGCGCGGCATCGCCCTCCAGCGGCAGCATGAACGCCCCCTGACCACGCACCGCGTAACAGAGAACATCCAGCGGAGCATCACCGCGCGACGAAACCGGAAGGTTCGGACAACCGAGCACTCCCACAACGATTCGACCATCCACGATCAAAGCGAGCGAAACCGCGTACTGTCCCTTTCGCAAAAAGCCCTTCGTGCCGTCGATTGGGTCGAGCGTCCAGAACCGTGGCGAGTAATTCACGGCGTCGCCGCGATCGATCCACTGGCAGATCTGATCGGCGGTCGCCGCGATTCCGAGCCGCTGAACCTCGTGACAGATTCCGGCGAGGAAGGCCGCGTTCTCGGCATTGCGCAGCGCGGCGGAGTCCTCTTCCGCAATGATCGGATCGTTGGGGAACGCATCGCCGAGGACTCGGCACACGACCGCCTGACTGCCGAAATCGGCAACCGTCACCGGACTGTTGTCCTTCTTGTCGAGGACTTCGGGAGTAATCGTCGCCTGCACGGAGCGGCACAACCGCGTGGCGGCACGCACGGCGGACAACGCGGTTTGAAGTTCGACGGCATAGTCGGGCATGAACGGCCTGGGGTTGAAAGGTTGAAAGGGTTGAGGGTTGAGGGTTGAAAGGTTGAGGGTCGAGGATCAGAAGGCGGTTCTGAGCTCTGTCCATCAACCTTCAACCCTCAACCCTCCCTGCGGTTCATCGGGGGGCGGGGCGAGGGCTTTTTCCAATTCGGCCAACAGCAACTCGACCTTGAACGGTTTGTAGAGGGCCAGCTTGAAACCCATCTGCCGCGCGTTGACCATCCGATGTGCTCCGTCGTAGCCGAAGCCCTTCATGATGACGACCGGCAGCAGGGGATGCATGTCTCGAATTTGAGTCAGTGCCGTGATGAGATGCAGGTCGGTCATCTCGGCATCGAACAGGACGACGTCGTAGTGGAAGCTGCGAATCATGGCGAGCGCGTTCTCGCCGGTGTTGGTCGCTTCGACCTCGCAGCCGTAGCGGCCGAGCAGTTCGTGCGCGGCCTGGCAGACCGACTCCTCGGCATCCGCGACGAGCACCCGCTTCTGCTTGAGCTTCGGCCGCGGCGTCACCTGGGGCATCGCCGGCGTGGCGGAACTCGGCGCGACCTTCTCTCCGATGCCGTGAATCAACTGGCGAATC
The DNA here is from genome assembly GCA_038040225.1 of Planctomycetota bacterium. Lineage (GTDB taxonomy): Bacteria > Planctomycetota > Planctomycetia > Planctomycetales > Planctomycetaceae > Schlesneria. The sequence continues at coordinate 7,248 of JBBPIS010000223.1, read as the reverse complement.
GTCCGCGTCTGCTTGAGCATCCGCTGCAGCCGTCCGGCCGCCTCCGGGTCAAAGCCGACGTATTTGTTCTGCAGCCACGCGATGTCGCTCAGAATTTCATCGACCGGTTTGGCCGCTTCGCGGAGCAACACGGTCGAACTTTCAGAAGCGATTGCCACTCGCTCGAAGACCAGCAACTCGAGCGTATTCAACGCCACCGCCAGATCGCGGCAGAACAGTTCGAGGAATTGCTGGTCCTGCTCCGAGAACGCGTTTGGCTGGGTGCTTTCGACGTTGAACGTGCCGAGCACCCGATCATGATGCGTCAGCGGCACGGTTAGCGAACTGTGTGCTCCGACCGCTCCCTGGAGATAAAGTTCGTCCGCCGATGTGTCCCGGCAGAGATAGCTCTTCCCCTCGGCGGCGACGAATCCCGTCACGCCGTTTCCGGTCGGCTCGGCGAACAGCTCGCGAGTCGCCGCCATCGCCGTCATGCCGACGTTCAGCAGCGGTTCGAGGCGATTGGTCCGTTCGTTGAGCAGCCGGACCTCGATGGTCTCGAAGTGCAGCACGTCCTTGGTGTGGTAAATGATCCGCTCTTTGAGGAGTTCCTTCCGCGCTTCGACCGACAGCGACGCGAGATCCTCGGGGGACAGATCGCCCAAGTCCTGACCGGCCTGGTGAATCGCGGACAGCTTCTCCCCCTGCAGGTGCTCGTCCGAGATGTCTCGCACCGTGACCACCAGCAGCGACGGATATTCGGCACCCGTGGCATAGACCGGCGCGGCGAGGACATCGAAGTACGTTCGGTCGCCAACGCGATACGTGGTCCGCGCGGTCGTTCCCCCGCCCAGCGCGGTGTGAAACGGCGAGAAGTCCGGACCGATGATCTGCGGTGCCCCGAAGGCGTCGTGAAAACTGAGGCCGATCGGCGAGGCCTGCCCCGGCACGTTGCGGCCCGTCAACTCGACGAGTCGGTCGTTGCACCAGCGAATCTGCAGGGCGGCATCGAGCACCGCCACACCCTCGGGCAGATGCTTGAGGACGTTTTCAAAGGCGAGCAGCGCGGGCAGACGGCGCACCGAATCGCCCAGCATCACCGCACCCGAGAACTCTTCGGCCTCTACGCTCGCATCCGTCGGCCAACCATCGTCGGTGGCCGTGCAGACGGTGCATGACAGCGATTGAATCGACTCCAAGAGCGAGCGGCCGGCCTCTTCGCCTGCACCGAGCACAAGAATCCGCGGGGGTTTGGACACCGGACAACGCTCTCCCTGATGAGGTCCAGAACGGCGGCGATTGTAGAAGACCAAACAGCCTCGGGCAACAGGGCCTTGCCATCACTTGGCCCTTCCCGAAGCGCGGAGTCCCCGGCACGTCACGGTTTCGGCTGAGGGCCGATCGAGTCGATGCCACGTCCGGTGTCTCCCACGCCACGTCAAACTCAGCCTACCCGAAAGGGTCGTCAGAACGGGCAGTCGTTGCCTGAGCCGAGCCCCGAACACAACCTCGGCGACACCATCGAGTTCGCCGTCGTTCCCTTCAGGGGAGGAGTCCCGTTCGCCGACAAACCCTCGGTGAGTTGCCGAACCCTTCGGTTTTTGGCAGGATTCCGCCACAAATCTGAAGTCGCCTGCCCCGACTCATGAGACGCGAGCATGGATGGCAAGTTGTTGTCTGGCAAATTTTCTGGTTGCAATGGACTGTTTCACCGGGTGAGAATTCGCCGGGTTTCCCATATTCCTCTCGATCCGGGTTCTTTTTTTGGGGTGATGCCATGCTGACCACCTGCCTTCGGTCTCTCGTTCAATTCCTTGGCACGCTGGTGCCACGTCAGCAGTTCACACGCGTGGGCTGCTCGGCTTGTCTCGTCTACGCGGGTTGTCTCATCGGGACTGTGGGAGCCCAGTCGTCGGTTCCATTGAAGGTGAAGGCAACTACGCCATCCTTCAATCAGATACCAAGATCGTCGTCAACGAGCAGTGTCGCGCCGGCGACTGCCTTCGCACCGCTGTCGGATACGTTCCTGTTGCACAGCCGTCCGACAGCAACGAAGACCATCCTCTTGGACTTTGACGGGTTCACGACGACAGACACCCAATGGGGCTCCACGGCGATTGTGACGGCCCCCTTCAATCCCGATGCGACGGCTGGTTTTTCCAACGCGGAACTGACTGCGATTCAAGATATTTGGGCTCGAGTCGCGGAGTGTTTTTCGCCATTTGACGTCGACGTCACCACGCAGGAGCCACCCACGACGGAAGATTTGAAAAGAACCAGTGGTTCTGACCCCCGGTGGGGGATTCGCGTCGCCATCGGAGTCTGTACCCCGGATCCGGCACCGACCGCAGGGGGCGTTGCTTACCTCGGAAGCTTCAGTTGGGCGACCGATTCGCCCTGTTACGTGTTTCCGCAACGATTGGGAAATAGCAACAAGAACATCACCGACGCATCCGTCCACGAAGTCGGGCACACGCTGGGTTTGAAGCACGACGGTCGCATTACTCCGAGTGAGGGATATTACTATGGACACGGCTCCGGTCCGACCGACTGGGCACCCCACATGGGTGTGGGCTACACCGCGAACATCGTTCAATGGAGCAAGGGCGAGTACCTCTCGGCGGACAACCCAGAAGACGATTTGGCCATCATCACGGACCCATCGAGCAACGGTTGGGGCCCGTCCAACGGCTTCGGGTATCGGCCGGACGATTTTGCGAGCACCTCCGGTGCGGCCTTGCCGATTGCGGGGACACTCGCCTCCGGCGTGCTCAACATCAACCAGAGTGGCGTGATCGAACGGCGGACCGATTCGGACTGGTTCAAGATCAATGTCGGAACTGGGGCGCTGACTCTGAGTGCCGCGGGTGGCCCCTCCACTAATACGATGCTCGACATTCAAATGGATTTGTACTCCTCGAGTGGATCACTGGTGACAAGCGACAATCCGGTGGCGGCACTGACCGCCTCGATCAGCCGGACGCTGGCTGCGGGAACCTACTATGTGAAGATCGATGGCGTTGGTCGGACAGGTGACGGTTCAGGTACTCCCGCCGATGAGGGCTACTCCGACTATGGTAGCCTGGGCCAGTACACGATCACCGGAACAGCCGTCAACGCGACCAGCTCGGTCGGCGGCAACGTCGTGGCGACCTATAACGCCGGCACCAAGAAGCTCATCCTGACTGGCGATGTGGCCTCCAACACAGTTACCGTCGCCCAAAAGACGGGCCCTGACAGGATTGAGGTCGCTGGCTTGAACGGGACAAAGGTCAACGGCAAGACGAAGCCATTTACGATTCCATTCACGGCACCGGTGGACTTCGGTGCCGTGATGAGTGATGGCGACGATACGGTCACATTGACTGGCATATACGCTTCACAAATTTATCTCAATCTCGGAAACGGTGCTGACCGGGTGACACTGGCTCTGTGTTTTGCCAATAAATTGTACGTCGATGGTGGCCCCGGGCTCGATGTGCTGTTGACGCCGCCCGGGAATACATTGCCGACTACCCCTCCAGACCGGACCATCAAGAACGTTCCGTGATGGGCTGCGACGGCGAATCGTCTGCTGACTGTGAAATGAATTGAACCCCGGTCGATCCTCGACCGGGGTTCTTGTTTTGGGGGAGATGGCACGACCGCCCAACCATCAACTCTTCATCCCTGATCGCTCATCCTTCATCCTCCGCTCACAGTCCGTAGGGCCGGTTCCACCGGCCGGATCGAGATCGGGTGTGGAGGTTCTACCCGCAATCCGAAGGCTGGTAGAACCGGCCCTACACAGCGACACAGCGACACAACTGGTCGATCGAAGACGCCGTCATTGGCATCTGCGCGACGAGCCAATGCGCCGCGCGCCGCCGAGTCGCTTGCGAGGAGGCTCGACTCGACAGTAGCTTCATCGCCATTCGCAGCCCAAGCTGCCACCAGGGACACCCGCGCGTTGGGCGGAGCTCAAACAACAGGGCCGCATGAGTCCTGCACGGAGGAATGGAAGTCGGGAAAAACTGGCGTGACATTTCACTTCGAGGGGCGCTGTGTTGGCGCTCCGTCCGAGTTTCCAAAGCGGAGGATTTCAGCATGTTCGCGACATTACCAACAAGTCGGTTTCCCCTGGTGACCGCAGCGTGTGCAGGATTGTTCTGTCTCGGTGTGTGTCGTGTGGGAAACTCCACGGACATCATCAGTCCGGCCAACGTCACAGCGGCCAGCGACCCATTCATCCAACTGAGCCAGACCGGTGGTACGCCTTACAATTGGACCCTGGAAGCGGATGAGGTGAAATTCTCGATTCGTGACCTCTCGGGCGGTCAGTTTCCGTTTCAAATCAGTTCGGGATCGCTCCAAAATTCGATTTGGATCGGCAACAACCGCCAAATCGGAATTGGAACGGACACCCCCCAGAAGGATCTTCATGTGGCCACCACCACGAATACGCAGACGATTCGCCTGCAAGGCACCAGCCAGATCTGGGACATTGAGGCGGACAATCTGGGGTTCGAACTGGTCAACTCCAGCGCGATCACCCGACCGCTCTTCGTCGGCGTCAACGGCAGCGTGGGCATCGGGACGAGCAGTCCCGATGCGAATTCGCGAGTGGACATTCGGTCCACCTTGCTCAACGGCTTGTTGATGAAGAGTTCCGCTGCGACTGGCCATTACCTGCGAGTGGAAAACTCCGGTGGCATCTTTCGATCGGGTGTCCAGGGGAATGGTGATGCTCAGTTCGGTGCGCTCAGCCCGACGAAGGGACTGAACCTGCTCGCGGGGGGGACGTCGAAGATGACGATCAATTCCGACGGTCAGGTGAGCTTTGGCAACCCGCCTCTAGCCGTTCCACCGACTGATGCGGTGATGACGTCCACCGGTGCGCACCTGACTCTCGCCGGCGTGTGGGCCGACAACTCCAGTCGCGCCGCCAAGCAGAACATCGAGCCGATCACCAGCGAGCAGGCGCGTGACACCATGCGAGCGCTCCAACCGATGACCTACCGCTACAAGGTCCAGCCGGAGGAACCCTACGCCGGCTTCATTGCCGAAGACGTCCCGGAACTGGTCGCCACCAGCGACCGCAAGAGTCTCGCCCCGATGGACTTCGTGGCCGTCCTGACCAAGGTCGTGCAGGACCAGAGCGTTCAACTCGACGAACAAAAAATACAGCTTGAAGACCAACGGACCGCGATGGCGAAGCAGCGGGAACTCAACCAGCGACTGGAGCAACTGCTCGACGAACAGCGGAAACAGGCGAACGAGCAGCAGACCACTCTGGCGGCGCTGTTGAAGCGGCTGGAGGGGATCGAACGCAACGCTAACGGGGCACCAGCCAAGTGACATCCGGGCCAAGTGACATCCGGGGATGTCACGTTCCACTACACGGCGACCGAGTGGCGAAACAAGACCTCGCCCTTACCGAGGGCCACGAGGTCGCCGTGGTAGAGGTCGAATTCGGCGTCGAACAGTGACTCGTCCAGACGCAGGCCCTTGTCTCGCAGGGTGCGCAGCATGAGCCTCACCACCTGCGGCTGGTAGGTGGAGGCGTAGCGGAAAGTCGGCAACAGTTGCGGCGGGTTGGGGCCGAGCAGGCCGAGCGTCCCTCGACGCATGCCGGCTCCGGGGCGGATGCCGCATTCGCCGAAGACGAACACCGTCCCGGCGATCATGTTGAAACCAACCATGTCTCCGGCCGAACCGCCGATGGCGATCAGGCCCCGCCGCATCGTGCAGCCGGTCTCATTGCCCGCGTTGCCGTCGACCAGAATCGTTCCGCCCGTCATCCCTTTGGCCGATCCTCGATACGAACTCCCGACGAGGTGGCCCGCATTGCCCTTCACGTGGATGAGGCCGCGTTTCATCTCCGCCCCGACCCAGCCGCCCGCGTCTCCCTCGACGAAAATCTCGCCGCCAGTCATCTCGCTGCCGATGTGCCGTCCTGCGGGACCGTGAATGTAAATCTGGCCGCTCGCCATCTGGGCGCCGATCCAGTGGACTCCCGCGAGATTGCCGGCAAAGTCGAGTCGTTTGTCAGCGGGATCGCCCGCCACGGAGAACATCTCGGCGAGCGGGATCTTCCGATTGCCGTGATAGATCTCGAACCGTTCGATCTCGGCGAGCGTTTTGTCGCAGGCCCAGTCGGGGGTGAGCCCCTCGACCTCAACGGGAACGGAGGTTTCGCCGTGGTATGAAAGCTGGAGCGCCATGAATCCCGGATTCCTATCGTTTATGAACGCTAAAGAGGCGGTGAATTCCAATCGGCGCGGCGAATCTACTTCTTCGCCGCGCGCGGGTCTTCTCGGAACTGGAACGGCTTACCACCCACAAGGTCCGAACTGAGGATCGTCGGACACCAGTGCTTCTCGACATGCGTGACCACGAGATCGGTCCCCTCGAAGTGATTGACGAACGGCTTCATTTTGGAGTTGTACATGGTGTCGGTCATGTCGCGGACCAGCAGCACCTTTTTCCCCTGAGCGATCAATTGCCGGATGGCGAAGGGGCGGCCCAGCACGCACATGTTCAGATGCACGCCCATGATGATCACCTGGTCGATGCCTCGTTCGGCGAGCACGTTGAAGAATTCCTGCCCGTTGTCGGTGAGGGCATCTTCGTCGGCGATGTCGATCGTTTTGATCTGCCGCGTCCATGGCGGAACGATCTCGCACTTGGTCGCACAGTCGCAGCCCATGTCCCAATCGTCAATCGGCAGCGCTGGCTCGCGCTTCGGATCGGGATAGCACCACGCCGTCCCCCAACGCTCAACGGTCGAGAGGGCCACGGGAGTCTTAGTGAACTTTGCCGCCTGTGCTCGCTTGCGCTGCGGTGTCTCCTTGTAGAAGTCCACTGTCGTGCTAGGGGCGTGAATGATGAGGACGCCGCGCTGGCGAGCCGCCTGTACCACCTTGTTCATCGGCACTGCCAACTCTTCCACTCGCTGAGCCGCCCCCTTGCACCAGTGGTTGTCCCACATGTCGCAGATGACGAGTGCCGTCTGCTGCGGATTCCACTCAACGAGCCTTTCCGTGACTTCCTCGCTGACTTCGCCCCCGTTCAGCTTGAGAAACATTCGCGAGCGAGTCGGCAAAACCAACGGCTTGAGATTTTGGGACACGGCATCCTCCGCAGCGGTGAGTTTCTGGAATCGCAAGGTCGAACGGCTTCCCAGAGCGAGTGCCGCGATGGCCAGAATCAAGAAGACGGGTGACAAGCGTTTCAAGGCGATCATTCCTTCAAAATGTCCGTTGGGTGGCCAGTCCGATTCGCCGCGAC
>JBBPIS010000222.1:0-9592 GCA_038040225.1 Planctomycetota bacterium | reverse complement strand
CCGATCATGATTCCCTTCCGCAGACGTGGTTGTTGAATGGAGTGTCGTGTTGATAGAATTCTGGGGCACGCCCGGAGTCCTCGAAGGGCGTGTTTCTGGACCACGCCCTTCGAGGACTCCGGGCGTGCCACCCCTTGCTACCTTGGTTTCAGTTGTGCCCCGACCAGCTTGCCGAAGTTGGGCGGATTGTGGCTTTGGCAGTAGAGCTTTCCCTGTCCCCTGAATTTGCAGACCAATCCCTCGCCCCCCAGAAAGCTGCCAATCAGGCTCGCGCCCGCCTTGACGATCTTGAACTGCAGCGTGTCCTCGAACGCGACGATGTGGCCCGTGTCGACGATGTACTCACCATCGACGTCCACTTCGTAGATCGCTCCAAAACTGCTGAGAAAAATCGAACCCTGCCCGGTCGCCTTCACCCAGAACAGGCCCTCCCCGCTGAAGATGGCCTTGCCGAATCCCTGCCACGTGGCGTCGATGGTGATTCCCGCATCGCTGGCCAGCCAACTCGACCCCTGAATCACGAGAACACCGCCGCGCAGGTTGTGATGCACGACGTCACCGAGCATCGTCGGGCCGATGATCAGCGTCTGGTTCGACTGGTTGGCGGTGAAGTGGTTGAGAAAGAAATTCTCTCCGGCAAACATCCGCTTCAGTCCCTTGAGGAACCCGCCGCTGCCCCCCTTCTGCCCCGAGGTGGTCTCGACGGACAGCCCCGTCGACATGGCGATCATCGCGCCGACCTCACAGGTGATGGTTTCGTGCGTGTCCAGGGTCAGCTTGGCCACCGACGCGGCGGGGCGAGCCAGAATCTCGTACTGCATGGGGTGGTCCTTTTGGGTTGAGGGTTGAGGGTCGAAGGTTGAGAGTCCACCAGTCGTGGCTTCCGATTGATTTGCCTGACCATCAACCATCAACTTTCAACCATCAACCTTCCTCAAATGTGAGCATTCATCCACGCGGTGAGGCCGCTGAAGTTGCGCGACTGCATGTAAATCCGGCCGGGGCCGCGAACCTTCGTGACCAGTCCCTCGCCACTGAAGAAGCTGGAGAAGATTCCGCCCGCCATGCCGACTCGAATGTTGATCGTCGGCTCGTAGCCCACCAGGTGGCCGGTGTCGACGATGTATTCGTCGGTGATCTCGCGGGTGAAGATGCCACCGTAGGCCGAGAACCAGACGCGCCCGGTGCCGCTCACCTTGAGACGGAACAGGCCCTCACCCCCGATCAAACTGGCGAAGCCCGCCCAGTTGAGACCCAGCAAAACGCCGGGCTCACACGCGAGGAACGCCCCCGGTTGCAGGAACAGCGAGGTTCCCTGGAGTTCGATGCACTCGATGTCACCGGGCATGCCCTGGGTCAGGACCAGTTCGGCCGGCTCCTTCGACGAGAACTCGTTCACGAACAACGACTCGCCGCCGAAGACCCGCTTGAGAATGGCACCGAACATGCCGCCACTCCATCGAGTCTGCATCTCGACGCTGGCACTCATGCTGGCCATCGCGTCGGCTTCGGCGATGATCTTGTCGCCGGGTTCCAGTTGGACGAGCACGTTGGCAAACGACGGCCTGTTGCGCGTGGTGGCTTCCATTCATGACCCCCTGGTAAAGGCAAAGCCTCTGATCAAACGACAAAGATTGTCTGTGAACGGCACGAACGAACGGTGATCTCGGACGGCATGATTCGTGACGAACGTCACTCGCCATCCAGCTTGTTCAGGTGCTGCTGAACGTCGTCCCAGTCGATGGCGAGAGGACGATATTCCTGCGCTCCGAGCTTCGCAAGCGTACTGCGAATTGTGGCGATCCGAACTTCGTGCTGGGGGTGAGTGCTCAACCACGCGATGGCATCCGGCACGTCCCGGCCTTCGTCCTTGAGCATCTCGAAAAAGCCCGCCAACTCCAGCGGATCGACCGCCGCCGCGTGCAGCATTTCCACACCGGTCACGTCCGCTTCGATCTCGTGCTCGCGACTGTAGCTGGTCAGTGCGGCCGATTTGCCCAGCTCAACGCCGAGCGCGACCAGACCGCCGACATCGCCGATCATCACCTCGAACGCCACCACGATTCCCAGCGACTGGGTCACTCGCTGGAGGCCATGCCGTTTGATGGCGTGCGCCATTTCGTGGCTCAATACTCCCGCAACCTGTTCGGCCGTCTTGGCCTTGCGCAGCAGACCGGTGTAGACCACGATCTTGCCTCCCGGCAGGCAGAACGCGTTGACCGCGGGCGAGTCCATCACGCGGACTTCAAACGTGAGGCCCTTCAACTCCGAATGCGGTTCCAGCCGCGCGACCATCTCCTTGACCGCGTCGACGATCACCTTGTCCTTCACGGGAGTCCCTTCGAGATCCATCGAGTCGAGCGCCAGCTTGCCGATCTTTTCATCGACGCTCACCGGAACCGCGGCGATCGACGCCCGGGCCGCCGCGAGCAACCCGTAGTATCCGCCGACGAGACACAACACGCTGACAATCGCCAGGACGAACAGCCACATCTGCCAGCGAAGCCCCTCACTGCGACGCAGCCCGCGTACGGCCGAGAGCTGCTCGGCGAGTTCGGTGCCCGCGTCGAGTTGCAGCGCCGTCGGAAACCGCCGGTCCTCGCAAAAGATTGTCAGCTTCCGGTCCAGCGTCCGGCAGAAGACCATCCGCCCCGTCGCCCCACCCATGTCGAGCTGACAGTCGCGGTAGCGGATCGAGAATTTCTGACCGGTCGACGTCAGAGCCTCCACCCCGCTCGCACTCAGTTCGATCGTGGCACTCGCGCGTCCCCCTTCGATTTCGTCACTGAAGACGCCCCCTTCAAATTCTTCTGCGCCGTACATCTGCATCTCCAACCGGATGAAATCCAATCAGGCGGGTCTTTGGACGTCGATATGCTACGTTCTGTACCGCAACTCTTCACGCCACTTCTTTTGGCGAAACAAGGAACCTGCCATGCTCCCCCGCATCCTCGAACCCGAAGTCATGGACACCGTCGCGGAGGCGGTCGATTACAACAGCATGGACCACAGCCACGTGAACCGGGTGTTTGTGGATGACCTGCTGACGGCGTTGGCTTCGGTTCCGTCGCCGCCGGGTGAGACGTGGCAGATTTTCGACGCCGGGACCGGGACGGCCCTGATCCCTTTGGAGCTGATGAGTCGCGGTGTGAGAGCCGTCGTCAACGCCAGCGACCTTGCCGAACAGATGCTGATCGTCGCGCGAGACAACGTCCGGGCCGCCGGCCTGTCCGACTCGATTCATCTGGTGTTGACCGACTGCAAGCACCTGCCCGATGCCGACGCCACGTATCACGTCGTCATGTCGAACAGCATCGTGCATCACATTCCCGAGCCGCGGGAGGTGCTCGCCGAAATGTGGCGAGTCCTCCAACCGGGCGGCCTGCTGTTCGTGCGCGATCTGATGCGACCCGTCGATCCGCCAACTCTCGATCATCTGGTGCAAGCCTACGCGGGCGGGGCCAATGCGCACCAGCAACAGATGTTTCGAGAATCACTGCACGCCGCGCTCACGGTCTCCGAAGTGAGCGGCCTGTTGGAAAAAGTCGGCATCCCGCGCGAAGCCGTTCGTGCCACCAGCGACCGTCATTGGACGATCATCGCCCGCAAATGAGACATCCCGCGACGGGTTGTTCGAGTTGTTCCACCGAGACCGGCACCGAGCCGATTGGTCCCTCCGTCTCTTCGTAATCCGTTCAAGCTCCGCAAGCGGTCAAGTCGATGGGTGTAGGCACGCCCAGATTGACCTTCCAAGACTTACCAACGCGGAGCCGCTTCGATGACATTTGATTCGAGTGACTCGTCCCAGCAGTCGGCCCAGGTGATCCGAGCCGAACAGGCTCTGGTCACGCTCAAGCAGCGAGTCGCCTCGCATGCGAACCAGCAGTCGCGGTTGAAACGGTTCTACCGCGAATGGCAACAAAACTGGCTGTGCCAGACGGAACAACTCCGCCGTCAGATGGACGAACTGGAATCAAGACTCGCCCCGTGGATGCCACGCGACGAATCACCGCGCTTGAGCGTGGTCAACCACGCCGAAGAGGCCGCGTAGGTGGGAGACGAAATCTCAAAACTCAAGAACCAAACACCAAACGAATCCCAATGACGGAAAACACAAATCCCAAACCGCAGCATACGGGCTTCTTGTTTGAGATTTGTGCCTTGAAGTTTGGAATCCGTTTGGTGTTTGGTTCTTGAGTTTTGAAGGTTTGGCACTCGCTACTTCGGCGACTCGCGATCGATGGCGCGGGCCAGTTCTTCGATCGCCTGCTGACTCAATTCCGAATCGTGCGATTGCAGCCACTCGACATCGGCGCGGGCCTGAGCCCAACGTTGAGTCTGGTAGCACACGACCGCTCGAAAGAAGCGGTCTCGCGCCGAATCGGGCTTGAGCAGCAGCACGGCTGCGAGGTACCGCAGCATCCGCTCGGCGTCCTCGGCCGAGGCGGCGGTGTGGAACAGGTTCCGCAACATTCGCTCGAGGATTGCGCGGGGCGGCGAAGTGTCGAGATGCGACTCGCGCCACAGGACGTCATCATCGTCTTTGAGTGACTCGAAAATCACCTTGGCTTCAGTCTTCGACAGTAGCTTGCCCCGCTCGAAGACGTCGATCAGTTGCGAGTCGCCCGTCTTCGGCTCGTGCCGGGCCAGGAAGTGTTTCGGCATCCCCACGCCGACGACGTTCAGACCCATGCGGCGGGCCACTTCCATGTAGAGGACCGACAACGAAATCGGCAGGCCCTCGCGGTCATCGAGCACTTCGTTCAGGTAGCTGTTCGAGCGGTTGCCGGGGTCGGTCCGACTGCCGTGAAAGCCCTGCTCTTCAAACAGGTAGCGGTTCAGTGCGGCGAGGCGATCCTGATCGGTCGCCTCTTTCGGCAGATCGACCTGCGCCCGGCGGGCGTGACGTTCGACCTCATGCACGTACGAGTCGATGTCCAGTTCCGGATTGTCCAGCTTGGAGATCAGCAGGCCCGCGCGCAGCAGGTCCACCTTGTCGTCATCCTTCACGGACAGCAGCTTCTCGAGCTCGGCCAGCGTCTGTTTGAGTTGCAGTCCGGCGGCGAGTTGCCTCACGCGGCCCGCCTGCTGCTCCAGTTTGGCGGCTTGCTGTTCGAGCAGCTTGACGGACGCCAGCCCCTCGGCCAGCAAGTGGTCCGTCGCGCTGGCGGGAGTGGCCGTGGACGAGAGTTCGCCGACAACCCTGGTCACGCGGTCTGCCAGTTCGGTCGAAGGCTTGTTGATCGACACGATCGTCTCGCCAAAGCGGAAGCCTTTGAACTCCGCTTCGGTCTGGCGGAACTTGCACAGGCCAATGCGGCCCGACTTGTATTCGGTGTCGGCCGCCTCGATGACCAGTTCATCGTTCAGATAGCACAGCATCCGCTCCTTCTCGACTCGCACCTTCAGTTCATTCCAGCCGGTCTTGTTGAGGTGCGGCGAGCGAATCTCGCGCAGCACCTTCCACGCGTAGACGTCCGGCCCGTCGAAGCGGCTCAGCCGAACGCCGCCGCTGCTGGGATAGAACCCGTAGTGCCGGTCGCCTCCGTCGGCGTGAAAGACCAGCCCGGCCGCCCCATCGTTGGGCTCGTACTTCACCTGCACCGCGACTTCGTAGGGAACGGCGGGTGCGGCTTGAGTCGACAGGCACAATGCACGGCCACCAAACCCGCCGCCCGGACCACTGACGAAGAGCCGCCCCGAACGTTGCCGCCAGCGACCGCCGGGCAGGACGGTCCACTCCTCGGGATCGAGCACACCGATCGTCAGCCAGCGGCTCATCGGGATCGGATTCGGCTTCTCCAAGAGCGGCTTGAGCGCGTTGATCGGGATCGCGAACCCAAGGTTCTCGGTCTTGAGCGACTTCAACGTGAGCAAGCCATGCACGCGGCCCTGCATGTCGAGCAGCGGTCCGCCGCTGTTGCCGCGCTCAATCGGGAGTGCGATCTGCAACATCGCGCGGCCTTCGATGTCGCGCCGACCCGACAGCACACCGGCAACGACACTCCGTTCGAGGCCGATCGGATTCCCGATGGCCACGATCGGCTGCCCTTCTTGCAATTCGTCCGAGTTCCCCAGCGGAAGGGCCGGCAGTTCCCTGGCATCAATCTTGAGGATCGCCAAGTCCTGCGAGCGTTCTGTCGCCTGAATCGCCGTCACGTCGAACTTGCGTCCGTCGTGCAGTTCGACACTGATCGGACGAGCCTCGCCAATGACGTGCATGTTGGTGGCGATCAGTCCGCTCGGGTCGATGATGAACCCGGCTCCCAGTCCCTGCCGCTCGCCGTCTCGTCCGCGAAAGGTCACCACCACGACCGACTTCTTCACGTGAGCGGCCAGCTCCTGAACGGTCTTGTCCATCGCCGCTGTTCGGGCCGTGTCCGTTTGGGCGTTCTCCGTCGCCGCCGCGTCGGCCGGCTTGCCGGCTTTCACAGTCTCATCGGCGGCGCAGGCCACAGAACAGAGCAGACCGCTCAGCACCAGCCCGCGTGTGAAGTGCATCATGCGTGAGTCCTTGATGGGCCCTCGCAACGCGAAGGCTGCTGTCTGAAAGGATGAACCGGCGCGGGGCCGATTCTAAGCGACGATCCAACATGCGTCCACGCGGTTATCCACACCTGCTTCAAAGGGGCGAGGGGTCGGGTACTTCACGCGGTTGTCGTCGCATCACTTTCGCGAGTGCCGTGTTGCCTTACAAACGGGAAGCAAGCGGCTAAGCTATCGCCGCTCTCGCGACGCCGTTCGCTGCGATTCTTCTCGAAGGACGAACCGCCATGCCGCAAGTTGTCGAAGTTCGTCACCCGCTCGTGCAGCACCATCTGGCTCGGCTGCGCGACAAATCGACGCCGCCGGTCGAGTTCCGGGCGCTGATCCAGCGTCTGACCGAGTTGCTCGTCTACGAGGCGACTCAAGACTTGTTGCTGCAGGATGTCGCCGTCGAAACGCCGCTCACGTGGATGACGGGACGAACCCTCTCGCAGCAGATCGGCCTCGTCCCGATTCTGCGAGCAGGGTTGGGCATGGTCGACACGGTCCTCAATCTGATTCCGTCGGCCGAAGTCTGGCACCTGGGCCTCTACCGCGATGAGGCCACCGCGCTGCCGGTCGAATACTACAGCAAGCTCCCCAAGACCAAGCCGGTGGATGTCGGGATCGTGCTTGATCCGATGCTGGCCACGGGTGGCTCGGCCACCGCCGCACTCGAAGCCTTGCAAGACTGGGGCGTCCCCTCGCTCAAACTGCTCTCGATCATCGCCGCGCAGGACGGCATTCACGCGGTGACGAGTCAGTTCCCGCACGTCCAGATCTACACGTGTGCCATCGACCCGGAATTGAACTCGCGCAAGTTCATCGTCCCCGGACTGGGCGATGCCGGCGACCGGACGTTCAACACGCTGCGGTATCTGTCGGAATGAAGCACGAAATCTCAACTCCGAAATCCGAAACGAATCCCAATGACAGAAATCTCAAACCTTGAAACGTCAGGGAAAAGGCCATTCTCAATGAAGTCGCCCGCTCACACGGTGTCTTGTTCTTCATCTGCGTTTGAATCCTTCGTGCTTGGGATTTGAGATTCGTTTCGGATTTCGGATTTGAAGTTTGAGATTTCCGTCTCCACTCCGAGGCTCTTCATGGAACGCTGCATCAGTCTGTTCGGCTATGTCGTGATCCTCGGTCTCGCGTGGGCCATGAGTTCGCACAAGCGGGTGATTCCGTGGCGAGTCATCCTCGGCGGCACGGCCCTGCAATTCCTGTTTGCCTTTCTGACGCTGAAGACCGCGCCCGGGCTGTGGCTGTTCTCGCGGATCGGCGACTTCTTCACGGCGGTGCTCGATTTCGTCGACGTCGGGGCGAGCTTCGTCTTCGGCGAGGTGTTTCGCGAGCACTTCTTCGCGTTCAAGGTGCTGCCGACAATCATCTTCTTCTCGTCGCTGATGTCGGTGCTGTACTACCTCGGCGTGATGCAGGCCGTGGTCCGGGGAATGGCCTGGCTGATGCAGAAGTCGTTGGGGACATCGGCCGCCGAAACGCTGTCGGCCGCCGCCAACATCTTCGTCGGACAGACGGAGGCCCCGCTGCTGGTGCGGCCGTACATTTCGAGCATGACGCTGTCGGAATTGAATGCCGTCATGGTGGCGGGTTTCGGAACCATTGCCGGCGGAGTACTCGCCGCGTTTGTGGGGATGGGGATTGATGGCGGGCACCTCGTCACCGCGTCGTTCATCGCGGCACCGGCCTGCCTGCTGATTGCGAAGCTGATGCTGCCGGAGACCGAGACCCCCAAGACACTCGGTCAGGTCGCGGTGGACTTCCGTTCCGAGGAGGCCAACGTCATCGACGCGGCGGCGGCGGGAGCGACCGAGGGAATGAAGTTGGCACTCAACGTGGCGGCGATGATGATCGCGTTTCTGGCTCTCGTGGCGATGCTCGACAAGGGGGTTGTCCTGATCGGCCACCATCTGTTTGCCGCCGAGTGGTCGATCAAGGGAGGACTGGGTTACCTGTTCGCTCCGATGGCGTGGCTGATGGGGATCGAATGGCGCGACTGCTTCAAGGCGGGCGAACTGCTCGGCATCAAGATGGCCCTGAACGAATTCGTCGCCTACGAGGAACTCGGTCGCTGGCTGAAGCCCGACTCGGACGTGCAGCTTCAATCGCGCTCGGTCGTCATCATGACTTACGCCCTGTGCGGCTTCTCGAACTTCGGCTCGATCGGCATCCAAATCGGCGGCCTCGGCGCGATGGCCCCGGAGCGGCGAGGAGACCTCGCCCGCCTCGGCTTCAAGGCCATGCTCGGCGGTACGCTGGCGACGTGCCTGACCGGCTGCGTCGCCGGTGCGCTCCTCTGAGAGGTTGTCCGAGAACTGGAATGGCCGAGACGTGACCGCCGAGATTGTCTCGGCGGCCACGATCTGGGCTTGGCGTTGCTCTCGCTCCCATCACCCGTCGAACGTGTACGGCTCGGTCACCGGCTTGGGGCCGCCGAGGTAGGTTTTCTCGAGTTCCACCAGCAACGCGCGCATCGTTTTCAGGGCCTCGGCCAGTTGCTTGCAGTTCAGCTTCCAGCCGGTCGGAATGCGGCTGGGTTCCAGGACCGGCTCGCCGTCCTTCCACGAGACGAGGTTGAACTGCTCATAGGCATCCTCGGCGAGGTAGTACAGTTCCCACTGGTTCGGCGCGTGGTTCGACGGATCCCAGTACTTGGCCAGTTTCCAATCTTCCGTCCGCGCGCAATGGATGTGACAGGGCTCCGTCACCGAGCCGGTCGTCAGGTTCAGCCCCGCCTTGCGCTGCGCATCGACCTCCTGGCGGAAGATCTCATAAGCGGGGGGAGCATCCTCGCCCGCGAGATACTGCGTGATCGTGTCGTCGGTCATGAACAGCACGCCACGGCGGTCCCGGCCGTCCGGATTCTTCACGGGGAGCGACGGATCGTGGATGACGCGGGACAGATCGGCTCCCGGCAGCGGCTCGTACGTTTGATCCGGAATTTGACCGCCGAGTTGGTCGCGCGCCGACGCGTCGTAGCCCGCGAGTCCCAGCAGCGTCGGCAGCACATCGATGTGACTGGTGAGCTGACCGACGCGCTTCA
>JBBPIS010000221.1:0-9764 GCA_038040225.1 Planctomycetota bacterium | reverse complement strand
TTGGGATCGGTGCAACAATCACTGTCGGGTTTTGGTGAGCCGGGCGCCGTGAGGCCCCGGATTTTCGTTGCAGAATCCGGGGCCTCACAGCACCCGGCTCACCTGATTTCGATCATGGTTCTTGAAATGATCCTTGGTCACGGCGGCGCGGACAGACTTTGCGCGAGTTTGGCGCGGGCGTAACTCCAGAGGGACTCCGTCTTCTCGACGCTGATGCCGAGTTCTTGGGCGATATTCTCCCAAGTGAGGCCGGCGTAGTACCGCATCCCGAAGACTGTGCTGGCCAGCGGGTTCGCGGCTTCCAACTTTCCAATCGCTTCGTCGAATTCGACCGGATCAATCGGGTTGCGGCTGACAGCCACTTGGCCAGAATGGAGTTCTTGTCGGTCGAGGAGTCCACCACGTTTCAGCGATTGCTTGCGGCGAGCGGCATCAATCAAAATCTGCCTCATCACCCGGGCGGCCGTGCGAAAGAGGTGGGCCGGATCGTTCCACAACGATTCCGGGCCAAGTTTCAAGAACGCCTCGTGAACGAGGGCGGTGGCGGTCAGAGTCTGACCGGGAGCTTCACCCGCCAGTCGGGCTGCGGCAACACGTCGCAGGTCATCGTAGACCGCGCGAAACAAGTCGCGGGTCGCTTGTCGGTCTCCCGCGACGGCTTGTTCGGTGATGTCGTCGGGGCGGTCCATGGCGGGCCTGTTCGATTTTTTGGCGGGATTACTGGGCTGGTGGCTGCGTGGTGAGGCACTTTGCTCGTTTGTGCGTGGCAACCTACTTTGCTGTGCGCACGTTTTCTAGGAACTGTCGTGCTTCTCTCTCATTGGCGTAGGCTTGGTAGACCCACAGGCGATTGGCGCCAACCTGCGTCCCCTGACGCTTCATCCACCCTTCTCTCGCGGCGGGGGACGGCGACTGCAATTGTGCCACCGCCGCATTTGGACTGTTGACATACTGCAGGACGGCGAGCGCTGCGGCGGTACGTCCCTGGACGATGATCGCCTCTTTCACCACCTTCTGTTGCTTTGAACGACGATCGGACCACATGACCCCGGTTAGGCCCAGCGGCGTTGCTTCGCGGGAGCGGGTCTCCACCACGGCGGCGTCCATGAATCCCAGAACGAACCACGTGTCGCGGTCGCCAGGGTTTACTTTCGAGTTCAAAGGCGTCACGAGCTTGTTCTTCAGGAGTTTGAACTGCTGCTGTTCCGGCGGCGTCAACTTCGGGAGCGGAGTAACAGTTTTGCCCGAAGCGGTTTCATTTCCCTGCGGACTGTCGGCAAACGACATCGTCGAGCATTGCAGCATGCCAGCGGCAAGACATGTGACGAACCGGAGTCGCGCAGACACGCATCGTGCTTGATATTCGCTGGAGTGATTGGTGCTCATGGAACCGTCCTCGTTGCAGGAAACGACGCCCGCAATCCGGACGTCAGAACTCTCACACCCCGACTGATGCCGTCCAACTTTTCGTTTGGAACGGTTTCAGTCTTGAGGCAACAACTGAAGAGCGAGAACCGAATGGAGAATCCCGGAAAAATTCGTCACTAAATTTCGAGATCCTGTCCAACCAGGGGGGAAAGACTCGCCGAGCAAGTCTCCCTGCGGTTCTCGTCTCGGTCGCGCTGCCGCTGAAAAATCCGGGAGCTGGCATCGTCCGACTCATCAGAGTGAATCCGCCGTGTGGGCTTCCGGATACCAAGTGAACACTGGTCCCGTTCACTCGATGGCGAGGCCCGATGAGCAAGGCCTGTCAGCAGAGACGGGCTGAGTGGCCACGTTTGCGGGGTAACTCAGCGACAAGTTCAATCTGCAAACTCAATGGGATTCACAGCGAGGCCGTTGATCATTCGGCGAGCAGGGCGAACTCCGGGCCGTACGTGACCAGTCCGCCTGCCGCGGGAATCGCGTTCGGGGACAGTTCGAGCACCATGAATTCGTCGTCGACGCCGTACTCGTTGCTCAGTCCCAGGGTGCTGGCACGCTGGAAGCCAAACCGGTGATAGAAGGCGGGATCGCCCAACACGACGACAAACGGAACGCCTGTGCGTCGACAGACGGCCAGGCCTTCCTCGATCAGGCGGGAACCGACGCCCTGTCGTTGCCGGGTGGGGATCACCGCGATCGGAGCCAGACCGAGACCACTCGTGTCGTTCATGCCTGCGATCGTCACGGGGCTGAACAGGACATGGCCCACGATACGATGGCCCTCTTCGGCGACGAGAGAGACGGGTGAGTGGCCGTTCTCACGCAGCCGGTCGACCAGTTTCGCTTCGGCCTCCGTCGGGAAGGCCGCACGATGGACCTCGTGGATGGCGGCGGCATCGTCGCTGCGTTCGGGCCGGATGGTGAGCATCTCGATAACAACCTCAGGAGCCTGATGCGGGCGACAGCACTCCGATCGGCAGGCGGCCGTCGGTGTGATAGGGATCGCCGCCGCCGTTCTTGCCGGTCAACTGCTCGTGGAATCCGTCGAGCCACTTCACCGACTCCAGTTTTTGGGCGTGTTGCAGGTCGAGCAGGAGCTTGTCGCGTTCGGCATCGACCTCGGGGCTGATGTGGTGAGTGATCTGGCCCGTGGTGTGACTGAGGCCGACCTTCCTGTCGAACGTGGCTCCGCCGATCCAGAGCGGGCGCCCCTGGGCATCCAGTTCCTGGGAGCGCCAGAAGCGGACGTGATGACGCTGGCGAGGGTCATGTCCGACGGGCTGCTCGAACGCCAGGTCTTGCTTCCGTCCCCAGACGAACAGATTGCTGACCGGGGCGTCGTCATACTCGCGCCGCAGCACGGTGGCGCTGGCGATGCGCAGGCAGCTCTCCAGCGTCAGCGGATCGGCGGGATGCCAACCGGCCGCCAGTAGGCCCTGCGCCAAGTCGGCCTCGACGCCGATCAGGGCGATGTTGAGCAGATCGCCCGGGATGTCATTGGATGTCCGCGCGATGCGGGGCAACCCGTTCAGAGCCGGATGTCGCGGCTCGACCGCGAACCACACGAGCGGCAGCACGACATACGCCACCACGAAATAGACGACGATTCCGACGATCAGCCACCGCGCTCCGCGATGCAGACGGCTGCGACGATGACAACTGGCGGCGGGTGTACTCGGCTCGGCACTCATGAGGGGGTCTTCCCGGAAGCGGTTTCAAAACCTCGAACAACTCGCCTGACACGCGCGAGGGTTGCACATCATTTGTGAGCGAAGCCCTCGCTCGCGCCTCGAGCTAAGTAGACCCGCAAAGGAATCTAAGCAGGTGAGCCGGGTGGCGTCAGCGGCTTTGCCCAACAAATCGTAGGGTGAGCAGTGCCCACCACTTTGGCTTGTGAGTTGGTGGGCACTGCCCAGCCTACATTTTGTTATCCGCCGTAATTGGTGGGCAAAGCCGAAGTCCGCGAAGGATTGATCTTGGACGGACTTCAGCGATCGTCGGACGTTGGGAGGCTTCTAGACGGCCTTCGCCATCGAGTCGAATTCAGGGCCGAACGCCACGCGGTGGCGGTGGTCGCTTGCCTTTGGGGGCACCGCCGGGCGGAGGGCCATCTCCCGGAGGTCCGCCAGTGGGTGGGCCGCCTCCGCGCGGGGGGCGTGAGAGGTTGCTCTGTTCGACCACGCCCTTGTAGGCCCCGATGATGTAGGGCGGTCCGGCGGTGACGTGATAGTGATAGCCACGCTCCGAGTCCGAGTGGCCGTTGCAGTCGTCGAGGTCCGTGGGTGGTTTGCCATCGACGTCGTTCGGCCCGTAGATCGGAAAGCCGTCGAAGGCGTAGCCGATCAGCGGTGAGTGCTTGCCCTCCTCGTCCTGGAACGGCGATTTCACGCAGACCGGGTACTTGTGGTAGTGATAGCGACCCATCGGATCGGGATGGCCGCAGCACGAATCGAAGACCTCCAGCTTCACCGCATCCTGTCCCTCGCGGTTCTTCTGGTTGTAGAAGGGGATGCCGTTGATGGCCACGCCGATCGGCCCCATCGGTGTCGGCGACGGCCGGTCCGCCACGCGCGGCCGCAGTGGAATCTTGAACTTGTAGTTCTGCTTCACGATGCGGTTGGGATTGTCGCGATTCGGAAAGGTGCCCGTCTTGTGAGTCGGGATGCCGTCGCTCTCGACAATCATCAGGTCGTCGGTGAACGACACCTTCACGTTCTTGTCGAACGGGTGCTTGGGAGTCTCCTTCGCGTCTTTCTCAGCAGCGGTTCCGGCGATGGCCATCCAGCAAACGGCGGCCAGTCCCACACACCCCGCAACGGACAGACTTCGCTTGGCAAACATGAGATTCTCTCGAAAGGGGTCGTGTTGATCTGCCATTCAACACGGCTCGCGTCGCGAAGTGTCGGCGTACCAATGCGCCCCGTCACGGGAGGAATTGTCGGAGTCACGCGGCGAGGGCGAGGTCTTTCCAACTCGCGGGGAACTCCAGGCGCGCCGAGTTGATGTTGATCAGATCCAGGAACAGGCGGATGTGTTCGATGTCCTTGGAAATCTCGGGATGCGCGCACGCCCAGTCGAGGATGTCGAGGTTTTCGTAAACGTGCTTGATCTCGCGACCATCCTTCAGGCGGATGATCTCCTCCTGCTTCATCCGTTCCACGATGACCCACAGCAGTTTGGTAAAGACCTGCACGTTCTTCAGAACCGCAAAATCGACGCCGTCAAACTCGAACCAACAGAAATCCCCCTCGATGTGCTCGAAGCGGCGGATGCGACAGAACAGCCACCAAAACTTGTGCTCCCACTCGTCGAGGGCCGACATTCCCAAATCGTGACCGGCATGTTTGCTGGCAATCCATTTGTGCTTCTTCATCTCTTCGATGACGAACCATTTCAACGTGTCGGCCATGCGACCGAAGAACCGCGGATCCGACGAATCTGCTGGGGGATGGTCTGACAAGGGAGGCACCTCGCATTCCAAGGGTGTGGGTAACCGAATCAAATCGGGGCCGTGAGTATATCTGTTGTCGATCCGAATGGAACTCAAACGGGAGTTTCGATGCGTCCGTTTCCCCGACCGGATCGAGTCCGTAGAGTAATCCCCCGAGTTTGAGGTTCTCGTTCCGTGCCGAGATCGATCGACAGGCGAACGCTTCCGCCCTTCCATGCCATTCCTGGAGTTCATCATGCACCGATCCATTGCTTCACTGGGACTGTTCCTCGGACTGCTTCTGATCGTCCACAACGAAGGCTTGCGCCCTGTGGAGGCGGCGGATGGAAAATGGCCCAACGTCGCGAAGGTCGAACAGCAGCCGCTCGTCGCGGCGACCGAGCGAATCGTGCAGGCGCTCGAGTTCATCGGCTCGCCGCTCAGCGCGGAAGATCGCAAGGCGGTGGAGGCGGCTCTCAAATTGGAGAAGGCCGCTGACTGCACCGAAGCCGTGCAGAAGGTGCTCGACAAACTGTGCATCGCCGGCGTGAGCATCAATCCCGAGAGTCGCGTCTCGGTGATCGAAGGCCCTGCCAAACGTGAGTTGGTTCAACAGGGTTGGCGCACGTTTCTCGTGAAGGTTCACAACGAGGCGGGCGTCACCGCGCCGCTCGTTCCCGAAAGTCCCAACCTGCTGCCGGTCTATCAGCGCGGCTCGAAGAACGCGCGCGAGAAACCGATGACCGACGAGAAGCTCGTCCAACCGGGAGACGTGCCCAATCGGTTCCTCGATGCGCAGATGTTCGACAAGCAGCCGCTCAAGCCCGGCCTGTCGGGACTCGAACTGGAGTACCGCATCGTCCAACTTTACAGCCGCGACGTCGGACGGCGCGAGGCGCAGCTTGGCTTTCACGTGGGACAGGGGACGCAGGACTTGGGCTTTCGCAATTCAGTGCCGGTCCTGTTCACCTGTGTCCCGGCCGTGGAGGTCGCTCTCGGGATCAAAGACTTCGACGGTACTCCGACCACGGCCGCGCTGACCATTCGCGACAAGTTCGGCCGGGTCTATCCCAACCCCGCGCGGCGACTGGCTCCGGACTTTTTCTTCCACGAGCAAATCTATCGGGCCGATGGTGAGTCGGTACATCTGCCGCCGGGCGAGTTCACCGCCGTCGTCCAGCGCGGTCCCGAATACCACGTCGATACGCACTCGTTCACCGTCAAAGCGGACGGTGTCAGTCAGCGGCAGGAGTTCAAGCTCAGGCGCTGGATTCATGCGGCGACGCGCGGCTGGTTCAGCGGCGACCATCACGTTCACGCGGCGGGATGTGCTCATTACGACAGCCCGACAGAAGGCGTGACGCCCGGCGACATGATGCGACACATTCTCGGCGAGGACTTGAACGTCGGCTGCGTCTTGTCGTGGGGGCCTTGCTGGTACACGCAGAAGCGGTACTTCGAGGGCAAGACCTCGGCGTTGTCCCGGCCCAACTACCTGATGCGATACGACGTGGAAGTCTCCGGCTTCCCCTCGTCGCACGCGGGGCATCTCTGTTTGCTCAAGCTCGTCGAGGATGACTATCCCAACACGACGCTGCTCGAAGAATGGCCGACCTGGACTCAGCCGGTCCTGGAATGGGGACAGAAACAGGGAGGCGTGGTTGGCTACAGTCACAGCGGTTGGGGTCTCGCACTGCCCGATGTGATGCCGGATGGCTCGCGCCAGTTCAACAGCCGACCGAATGGAGGCGCTCCCGCGGGCTGGGCGGGTAAAGCCGCAAGCACCCTGCCCGACTACGCCATGCCGCGCTTCGACAGCATCGGCGCGAACGAGTTCATCGTGACGACCGCTCACGGCGCGTGCGACTTCATCTCGGCCGTCGATACGCCTTCGATCTGGGAGTTGAACATTTGGTACCACACACTGAACTGCGGGATGAGAACCCGCATCAGCGGTGAGACCGACTTCCCCTGCATCTACGGCGACAAGGTGGGCCTCGGCCGCATCTACGTGAAGCAGCCGAAAGACAAACCGCTGGATTACGACGCCTGGGTGCAGGGCCTCAAGGACGGACGCAGCTACTGCGGCGACGGCCTCAGCCACCTGTTCGACTTCAAAGTGAACGACTTCGAGATGGGAACGCCCTCGACCAAAGATTCGCCCGCAGCCAGTAGGGTGCGTGAAGTCTTCGGAACGCACCTCTCCGCAGCCAGCCAACTCGACCTCAAGCAACCGGCCAAGGTCCACATCACCTGCGATGCCTCCGCCCTCCTCGCCGATAAACCAACGCCGCAAACGGAAGCGATCCGCGCCAGGCGGCTCGATGAAAAACCGTACTGGCACCTCGAACGGAGCCGCATTGGTGAGACGCGCACGGTCCCCGTCGAACTGATCGTCAACGGACAGGCCGTCGCCAAGAAAGACATTCCCGCCGACGGCTCCCTCGCCAAGATCGAGTTCGACTACGAGATCAAGCACTCAAGCTGGGTCGCCCTGCGCATCCAGCCGTCGTGTCACACGAACCCGATCTTCATCGAAGTGGCCGGCAAACCAATCCGCGCCAGCCGCAAGAGTGCCGACTGGTGCGAGAAGGCGGTCGATGTCTGCTGGAATGCCAAAGTTGGCCGCATCCGCGAGAGCGAACGCGCCGCCGCGAAAGCCGCCTACGACAAGGCCAAAGAGATTTACATCGCCATCGCCAAGGAAAGCGTCGGCGAGTGAGAGAACGACCAACGCCGAGGCGTCAAAGCCGCTGAATCGCCACCAACCGATTGGGGGCAATAACACCCTCGGGAAGTGACACGTTCCAAATCCGCTCGCGTCCATCGACCGTCATCGAGACTTCGCCGATACAGGGGGGCAACGACGCGGATTCGCGCAGTGAGACCGCGTCCGGGCCGATGTCGGCCAGTTCAAACTCCTGACCATCGGCCAGCAGCTTCAATTGAACCAATGAGGAATAACTGGTGACGGGAGCAGCTTGAATCATGTCGTCCTCACTGGCTCGTGAGCGGGCTCATCGCTACGCGGCCGAACATCACATTGAGATCGAAACAGAACTGGGCTTCGGGTTCGATGGTATCGTCCTCTCCACCAATCGCCAATCCGCGATCAAATCGTTCTGGCACGAACCGCTTTACCATCGGGAACGCGATGTCTACCGCCGTTTGACAGCACTCCACGTGACCGAAATCATGGGCTTCAAAATCCCAAGGCTCGTCCAGACGGACGACCTCCTCTGGATCGTCGAGATGACCATCGTTTCTCCACCCTTCGTCCTCGATTTCGCCGGAGCGGCACTCGACCGGCGGCCGCAGTATCCTGACGATGTGCTGGCCGAGTGGCAGGCCGAAAAGGCCGAGCAGTTCGGCGAGCGCTGGCCAACTGTCAGGCTCATCATGAGTTCGTTTGTCGGCCTCGGCATTTACCTGGCTGACGTCAAACCGGGCAACATCGAGTTTCCAGCCGAACCACCCACACACGACGAGTGAGCGACATGACTGTGCGACGAAGCATCACCCTCAGCCTGTTTCTGGCCGCGACACCCGCCTTCGCTGCCGACATCGACTTCGCGCATGAAGTCGTTCCGGTTCTCAAGCAACACTGTGGGAAGTGTCATACCGGTGACCAGAAGAAGGGTGGACTATCGTTCAACACGCGCGAGACAACTCTCGTGGGCGGCGAGTCGGGCAAGGTCGTCGTCTCGGGAAAGAGTGCCGAGAGCGAGCTGATCCAGCGGCTGACGAGCGACGATCCCGACGTGAAGATGCCTCCCGAGGGACCGCGCGTTCCCGCCGAGCAGGTTGCGTTGTTGAAAGCGTGGATCGACGCGGGCTTGCCGTGGGAACGCGGTTTCACGTTCGGGCAACGCCCGTATGAGCCGCCTCTCAAACCGAGACGCCCCGAGTTGCCAGCGGCCACCGACGGACGGACTCATCCCGTGGACCGCCTTATCGACGCGCATCTCGCCGCGAAACAGACTCCGCGACCGAAGGCCATCGGCGACGCGACGTTCGCGCGGCGGGTCCACCTCGATCTGATCGGCCTGCTGCCGGAGCCGGAGGAACTCGACAGGTTCCTCGCAGATCAAAGCCACGACAAACGAACGCGGCTCGTGCGCGAGCTGCTGTCGCGCGACATCCAGTACGCCGAGCATTGGCTCACATTCTGGAACGACCTGCTGCGGAACGACTACACCGGCACGGGCTTCATCACCGGTGGGCGGAAGCAGATCACGAAGTGGCTCTATCACGCCCTCGTCACGAACATGCCATACGACCAATTTGCGAGGGAACTGATCGCACCGCCAACTCAGGACAGCGTGGGCTTCGGTGAGGGGATCCGTTGGCGCGGCGAGGTCAGCGCCGGACAGACCGTTGAGATTCAGTTCGCTCAAAGCGTCGGGCAGAGTTTCCTCGGCATCAATCTGAAGTGTGCGTCGTGTCACGACAGCTTCATCGACCGCTGGACGCTCGACGAATCGTATGGCCTGGCCGCCGTCTTCTCGCAGCGCCCGCTCGAGATTCACCGCTGCGACAAACCTGTTGGCAAACAGGCTCAGGCGGCGTGGCTCTTCCCCGAGCTGGGCCAGATCGACGCGAAGGCCCCGCAGCCCGAGCGGCTGCGGCAACTCGCGGCCCTGATGACGCATCCTGAGAACGGTCGCTTCCCGCGCACGATCGTAAACCGTCTGTGGCACAAGCTCATGGGACGTGGACTCGTTCATCCGACCGACGCCATGCAGACCGAACCTTGGAACACCGACCTGCTCGATTTTCTGGCGAGTGATCTCGTCGAGAAGCAGTATGACCTCAAGCACACGATGGAGCTGATCGTCACGTCGCAGGCCTATCAGGGTGCGTCGCAGATCGTCACCCAGACCACCGACGACGCGGGCTTCGTCTACGC
>JBBPIS010000220.1:0-9808 GCA_038040225.1 Planctomycetota bacterium | reverse complement strand
TCTCAATCCAATTATTCCGCCAGCCGCACTCGGTTCCTAGTTCGACGACGGTATTCAAGCGGACTGTGAGCGCCTCAGTCTCAATGAGAATTTCAATTTGCACATCGAGTGCTCAATCCCGATCTGCATTTGACCGCGCGACAACAAGCGACTGGAGTTGTTGCATCCGCTGATGGGCGTGGGTTTCCCAATCGTTTTCCTTGGCCGTGAAGAAGCCGACGGCCAACTGAAACGTGCCGTCGAATCCGGCGGGCATGGTCTTCTCTGAGAAAATCATCAACCGCAGCTTGCGGTAGACTCCTGGTGCATCCGTGAATTGCAGCCAAGTGTCTTCCTTCGATGGCTGCTGCATGACGTACAAGACCGCCCCTTTCTTGTCTTTCGCATTGTAAACCGCCATCCAACGCGAAGATTTTTCAAGTCCCTCGGTCGGCTTCGCGGGCTCGCTGAGAAACACACCGCGTCGCTGAATGCCGCCGTCGTTGCCGAAGAGATACTCGGACATCAGGGGCGACCACGCATACATGAGCGGATAACTCACCCTCAGATCGACCGCCTCGGCCGTTCGCATGCGGACGGATTCCATCAGTACGCCGTCACGCAGAGTCACGCTCGAATTCAGATGGACCGCCCGAATCTTCGATTCGCGATTCATGCGAAATGACTTGCCGGTGAGGTTCATCGTCGGAGTGATTTCCGTGACAGGCCGCTCATCGAGAAAAAATTGGACGAGCGAGACCTGTTCTTTCTCGACGACGCCCGGCTTGCCGGGCACATCCAGAAAATGGGCCGAGCCCAGAATCCCGACACCTTTGATATTCATGACGGAGCCATAGGCGCTGTCCTGAACGGCAATTTGGGAATTCTGAAAATCAATCCCGCTGAGCGTCCACAACTTCGGGCCGTCAATTCGAATCAAGACATCACCGATCGTCGCCGTCAGCTTTTCTGGTCGAACGACGTTGGCTTCGGCGTGAACTGTCAGGTCGTCGGCATGAAGTGCGGCGACAGGATTCATGCCGACTTCGAGCAGCCCCAGCGAATCGGCACCGCGAAACGGAGGCCAATTCGTTTGGGCGATCACCTGCGATCCACACGCGATGAGAATCAGAAAACAAACTGGAATGCTGGCAAGCTTCATGGAAGCGTCTCCTGAGCGGGATCAATCGATTGGGAAATCCCACGGCACCAACCAATGTCTCAACGAGCTTTGACAGTTCCCGCGCCGGTGACCTTCTCGTGAAACGCGTTACGGATGCTGCCGCTGCCGGTGACGAGAACGTTTTGCACCATGAAAACCGTGACGACTCGTTGTTCGGGGTCGATCCAGCCGTGAGTGGCGAACGCTCCGCCGTGACCGAACGCGCGCGTGGAGAAGCCGGGGATCGTGGCTTTGTCAGGCGGGCTGCATTGCCAACCGAGGCCGTAGCTGAGCGTTTTGCCGCCAGCTTTGTGAGGCCGCGTCATTTCGGCGATCGCGGACTCAGACACGATGCGTCGTCCCTGACAAACACCGCCGTCGAGAATCATCTGATAGAAGCGCGCCATGTCGTTGGCCGTCGAGAACAACCCACCGGACGGCTCGGTCATGCGTCGATCTCCGACATCCGACGTAAAGAACGGATTGTGGGTACGGACCAGTCCGCGTCCGTCTTCGTCGGTCTTGTAGGTCTTGGCGATGCGGGCTCGCAGCCGGTCGTCGGGATGAAAACTCGTGTCGTGCATTCCCAGCGGATCGAGCACTCGTTCGCGCATCAGCACGTCGAACGGTTGGCCGCTGACGATCTCAGCGATGCGTCCGGCCACGGTGAGGCCGAAGCCGTACTCGTAGCTCGATCCCGGCTCAAAGGCGAGCGGAGCCTTCACCAGTTCTAACGTGTAGCCTTTGAGCGAATGCGCCCCGTCGGTCGGCTTTCGCGGCGGGAACGCCAGCCCCGACGTATGCGACAACAAGTCGCGAAGCGTGATGGCGCGGCTCGGCGGCTGACCGTTCGCGAGCTTCATCTGCCCCAGTTCCGGCAACCACTTCGAGGCCGGTTCATCGAGCGACAGCTTGCCGTCATCGACCAACGTGAGAATCGTGGTCGCGCTGATCGACTTGGTCATCGACGCGACCCAGAACACCGAGTCTTTGCTCATCGGAGCCTGCTTCTCGCGATCCGCGAAGCCGGCTGCCGCGTGATGGACGATCTTTCCATCTTTCATCACCAGCGTCACCACGCCCGCCGCGTGCCCAGCCTCCACCGCCGCCTCCATCGCCGCCGGAATCTCGGCCAGTCGCTCCGTGCTGACGTCCGCCCGCAACTCCTGCAGCAGGCCCGGAATGAGCAAGACGATCAAAAGGGTCCAGTACAATCGCATCATGACATCTCCCTATTTCTTTTGTGTTACGGTCACGAAGAAGGCTCCGCACAAGTTCTTGCCATCAACGTCGGTGAACCAGGCTTTGAGTGTTGTTTTGCCGGCCGCGAGATTGTTGAGTCGCACGATCGCGGCAGATGCTTTGGAATCGGTGGCGGCTTCGGCTTTTTGCCCCGCGATTTCAAGATTGGCTCGCGCGATCGTTGGGAATGCCACGGTCTTCACGTTGGGTTTGTTGGTGGGCGATTTCGCGGACGGTTCGTATTTGTCGCCGAGCGCGGCTTTCGTCTGCTCGGGCCAGCGGCGGAGCGTGAATTCGTAGTCGCCGGGTTGTTCAATGAAGATGTGCCAGTGTCCGCCGGTCGGACCACCAACGGCCTCGCGCACGAAGCCGGAGTTGTCGGCGTAGATCCCTTCCCAGTCGCCGCTGTTCAGTTCGACGACCGGTTGCTGCGCAGTTCCGATGCTGATCGGCACGAACTCGTTGAGCGTCGGTTCGAGACCGCTCCACCAGCGTTCGTAGTGCTCGCGCATGGAACGAATGACGTCGGGATGTCTGGTGGCGAGGTCGATCTTTTGAGCTCGATCCGCTTCGATGTCGTACAGCTCGGTCCCTTTGACGAGCCGCCATTTACTCCACAGGATGCACGACTCGAACTTCTGCGGAATCTGGCCGTACTGCACAACGAGCTTGCGATCGGGGAGTTCGCGGCTCGTGCCGCGCAGCAATGCGCCAAGGCTGACACCTCGATACAGCTCATCGGCCGGATTCGACGGTGCAGGCTCGACGCCACACAGGTCGCACAGCGTCGGCAGCAGGTCGGTGTTTTGCGTCGGGACGTTGATGTCGCGCGGCTCGCCGAGCTTTCCGTTGGGCCAGCGAATCCAGCACGGCACGCGATGTCCGCCGTCGTAATACGTCGTCTTGCCCGCTCGCAGTCCGGCGTTGAACGTGCTGACGCCCGCCGTGCCGCCGTTGTCGGTCATGAAGATCACGATCGTGTTGTCGCGCAGCTTTGCGTCCGACAGGAATCGTTCGAGGTCTCCGAACCGCCGGTCGATGTGCGCGATCATGCCGAAGAACGCCGCCGGCCCTTTGCCCTGATACGGCTGGATGAACTCGTCGCGGTCGATGTGCGGTGCGTGAGGAGCGTTCGTCGGGAGGTAGCACAGGAACGGCTCGTTCTTGTCCTGGCACTGTTTCATCCAGGCCATCGCGGAATCAAACCAAAAGTCGGTGCAGTGGCCGGTGAATCGCTGTTCGTGGCCGTTGTGAAAATATCGGCCGTCGATCAACGGCCAATCGAACTCCGGCGTCGAATGCAGCTGCCCCCAGCCGAGGTGATAGACGCTTTCGTGAAACCCCTTGTCAATCGGCCGATGCGGGTACGAGTCCCTCAGATGCCACTTGCCAAAGATTCCCGTCTGGTAGCCGGCCTTCGCGAAAACTTGCGGCAACGTGATCAAGCCCGGCCGCAGAAACGTCCGGCCTGCCGTGACCGACGTTGCTCCATTGCGCAGCGCGCTGAGTCCCGTCAGCAGTTGGCCGCGCGTCGGACTGCACATCGGGCAGACATGAAAGTCGGTCAGCCGCACTGCCTGCCGAGCGAACTCATCCAGGTGCGGCGTCTTCAGCACCGGATTGCCCGTGAATGAGAAATCTCCCAAGCCCTGGTCGTCGGTCATGACGATCAGCACGTTGGGCTTTCGCACCTCGATAGCCGTCACGATTTCGGGCGTGCTCGACAGGCCGAACAGAAATAGCAGCACGAGGGTCCGAGGTTGAAGTTCTTGTGTCATGACGTCATTGAAGCGATTTTTCGCCCAGACCAAAACTCTGTGAGGGCTGGATCTGCCGGTTTCGGAGAGACGCCGCGCGACTGGGGCCTCGAAGAATACATCACCATGCTCGGTCCAATAGATGTTCTAACGGTCAAAGTCCGTACAGGGAGTGAGTTGGAGCTCGGCCGACATCGCAGAAAGTGTCCGCGTGTGATCTGCTGGCCTCAGATCCACGCCAGCAGATCGACTTTCTACGCAGACCCCGCCCAGAATAATACTTGCAGCCCTGGCACCGCCTATCATGCCGCCCTCCGCTCGAATGATTTCACTAGCGCACCCACGTAGGACCAAACGGGCTGAAGCGGTGCCGTTGGTTGACATCGGCGGGTCAATTCCGGATGACGTTCTCGAAATCGGAGGACCAATGCCATGCCCCTGCCTTGCGACGATCCAACCCACTTTCTCAGTTGCTCGCGGCGCACCGCGCTCAAGCAGTGTGTGGCGGGTCTTGTTGCGGCCGGTACCATGAACGCTCCGACGACACACATGGCACCCACCCTGGCAGCACCGGCGAAGAGTGAGGCGCGTCCATGGGTGATGATCCGCGGCATCTATGGTGGTTTTCCAGAAGCAATCCTGGATCGCGGGGCGACTCCCGCTGACTTTGGCATCAACGCGGTCTGGGTGGGATCGGATGGGCTGAAGCACAAAGAGATCGAGCGATACCACCAGATGGGGCTGAAGGTCTTCGCCGAGTTCAAC
Source organism: Planctomycetota bacterium (assembly GCA_038040225.1). Taxonomy (GTDB): domain Bacteria; phylum Planctomycetota; class Planctomycetia; order Planctomycetales; family Planctomycetaceae; genus Schlesneria. The sequence continues at coordinate 4,903 of JBBPIS010000220.1, read as the reverse complement.
TCGATGCATGCCGCCCAATATCTGAAGGAACATCCAGACGCCGCGCCGATCGGTGCGGATGACAAGCCATCTCCGCCACCACATGGCTGGCAGGGGGTGAGTCCCCATCATGTCGGCTACCGGCGGAATCGCATGGATGAATTCCGCCGAGTGCTTAAGACGTTCGAGATCGATGGCATTTGGCTCGACTATCATCACGCTCACGCCAGTTGGGAGCGGGCGGAACCTGCGATGCCCGATACCGATTTCTCACCAGCGGCGCTACGTTCCTTCACCGAAACGACGGGGATCGCGTTGACGGCGGAGGTTCCCGAGGCGGCGAAGCAGTTGCTGGAACCTCATCGGAAAGCTTGGACGAAGTTCCGATGCGACGTTTTCACGGACTGGGTGCGCGAATACCGCGAAGTCCTGAACGATGTTCGACCGCGGACGCTGCTCGGAACGTTTCATTGCCCGTGGTCGCCTGAGGACTTCGACGGGGCGATCCGTCACAAGCTGGCGATCGATTTGCCGGCGCAGGCGAAATACCTCGATATCTTCAGCATCATGCCCTACCACTCACGATTCGGACATCCGCAGGATCCGGCGTGGATTGCCCGGCAGACAAAGCGCTTGGGGGAACTCCTCAACCTCAAGGGGACTCCCGACGAGAAGCAGAAAATCTGGCCGATCGTGCAACTCGCCGACTGGGGTGAAGCGGTCCCCGTCGAACAGGTCGAGCAGGTTCTCGACTTTGGTACGCAACCACCGGCGACGGGCGTGATGGTCTTCCACTGGAGCGGCGTGTCGCAGCAGTGGGACAAGGTCGAGGCGGTTGGCAGAGTGTATCGGGCGATGCGGCCATCGACGACCTGATGATCGGCGGGGGAGTTCAGCCGCACGCCGAAGTTGAACAACGATGCGAGTGGCCAGGAGCATGACCATCGGAATCGATGTTTCAGTCTCACACTCGGAAGTGTTGGAATTCGCAGGGGGATTGTTCTTGGTGCAAATGATCACCAAGCAGCCTTTCCTGTCGAACGGCGGGCATCGGCGTATTGTGTGATTCCGTATTCTGGAAGGGATTTCACATTCCTTGTACCGCGCTTTGAGCTGGGAAAAACGTCGGTCGGGGTGCGAATTCCCGACGACTTGGAATGCCGCCCTTGTGGGACGGGCGAGCCTGGCTCATCTACCTTGACGACCTGACTGACACCACCGTCGTTCCCCAGTAATCGAAGACACAAAATGAGAACGAACCTTTGTTGTCTGAGTGGCCGGTTTGCATCGCCTCGCGTCGGCTTGTGTCTGGCAGTCCTCGCGTTCCTCGTCGCGGCCGGTGAGCAGACTGTTCAATCACAGGAACAAACGAAGACGGTCCTCAAGACCGAGCACTTCGATCGCGATCCCGGCTGGGAAGGGCACAACAACCGCATCGTGCCGAAGAAGGTGCTGATGGTGAAGCAGGACTTCGGCTACAGCGTGACGCACTTTGCCGGCAAAGCGAAAGGTGAGTTGGGCGGCGTCATCCAGCGTTCGACCACTCCGGCTTCCTATGCAGCGAAGTTGGCACCAGCGCAGACGCTTGACGACAAACTCACTGCTTCCGGCAACTTTGCGATCACAAGTGCGACACCCGGCGCGGGCGTCTTCTTCGGCTTCTTCAACTCGCAGCAGCCCGGCGGCAGCGGGCGGCCAATCGGGTCGCTCGGCTTGAACCTCGATTTCGAGGGCAAGGGCGGACGGCTGGCCGTGCGGCTGATCACTGGCACCAACAAGTCGTGCGGCACGTTCATCACGCCGTATCTTCCCGGCAAGTTCCGGCCCACACCCATCAAGTTGGACGGCACGCGCTATCACTGGACTCTCGATTACGACCCACAGGCAGCCGGGGGCAACGGGCGTTTTACCTTCACGCTGCGGAGCGAGACTCACAAGACGCAAGACTACGGCCCGCTTCCGGAACTCTCCGAGCAAGAGGCTCAAGCACGCTTTCCCAATACGACCACGTTCACCGTGGACCTCACGCCGGGCCACAAGCAGGAGGGCGCGACGTTCGACCGCTTCGGCGTGCAGAACATGATGAAGGCCGGCGGCGCGGTGACGATGTTCTTCGACGATGTCCAATACAACGGTCAGACGCAGGACTTCTCCAAAGACCCGGAGTGGACCGGCGCGGGCAACCGGATCACGTTTGAAGATCGCGAACAGGTCGGCGTGCACGACTTCGGCTTCAGCGCGCAGACGAACCACGCGGGTGGCGCGCCGGGAGAGGTTGGCGGTGGCGCAGCGGCGCTTTTGGTTACTACGCCGACCGAGTTGGGCCGCTCAACTTGGAGCAGCGATTGGAGGCGCGCGGTCGAGTAAAACTCGTCACCGCCGGTCCCGACTCCGACATGTCACTGGGTTGGTTCAACGGCGCCGCCAGGGAAAAAGAGCGTGGCGACGCGGAGGATTTCGTCGGCATCCATGTGGGCGGGCCGACGCGCATCGGCCACTACTTCATCCCCGCGTTCGCGACTGCGAAGGGGACGAAAGGCAAGGTGGATCAAGGCCCGGTGCTCACGCCGGGAAAAGTTTTCGACTGGTCGCTGGTCTATGATCCCGCCGCGAACGACGGCCACGGCGAGATGCGCGTGACGCTGGGTCAAGAGTCCGTGACGCTTGCCTTGAAGCCGGGCCAAAAGGCCAAAGGCGCGAATCTGGATCGCTTCGGACTGTTCACCTCCACGGCCGGCGGGCAGATGGTGAAGGTTTTCCTCGACGACTTGAAATACACCGCCGCCAAACCGTGAGCCAATGCATCTCATGAAATCTCCCGCCCATCTCGTTCGCACGCTCTGCGCGTTCGCCGTCCCTTTGTTTTGGATTTCTTGGGGAGTTTTGGCGGTTCTCGGTGCCGAATCTCCACCGCGTCCCAACATCGTGTTCATCCTGATCGACGATCTGCGCTGGGACGCGCTCGGCTGCACGGGGCATCCGTTCATCAAAACGCCGAACATTGATCGGATCGCCACGGAAGGGGCGACGTTTCGCAATGCGTTCGTCACAACGCCGCTCTGCCTGCCGAGCCGCGCCAGCTTTCTGACCGGACAGTATCCTCACACACACGGGGTCACGGGCACCGCCGATCATCGGGCGAGGAGCTATGAGTTGCCGACGTTTCCACGATTGCTCCAACCCGCCGGTTACGAAACCGCGTTCATGGGGAAATGGCACATCGGCGATATCGACGGGCCGCGTCCCGGCTTCGATCGCTGGGTGAGCTTCAAAAGTCAGGGTGAGTATGTGGACCCCACGATCAATGCAGACGACAAGGCGTCGAAAGTCAGCGGTTATCTCACGGACATTCTGACGGAGCACGCGGTGGAGTTCATTCAGCGGCCACGCGACAAGCCGTTTCTGCTCTGTCTCGCGCACAAGGCCGTCCACGCGCCGTTCATCCCGGCGGAGCGGCACAAGCATCTCTTTGCCGACGTGCCCATCGTTCGTGCGCCGAGCGCGAAAGACACCTGGGAAGGCAAGCCGGTCCTGCGACGGCCCGGCATCAAGCTCTCGCCCAAGGATCCGGACGTGCATTCCAGCGATGAGATGATCCGCCATCAACTGCGCTGCCTGATGGCTGTGGACGAGAGTGTGCAGCGACTCTTCGACACCTTGGAACGGACGCAGCAACTCGACCAGACCTTGATCGTGTTCACCAGCGACAACGGCTACTTCTGGGGCGAGCATGACTTGGGCGGCAAGCATGGACCTTACGAGGAAGCGCTGCGCATCCCGCTGCTCATGCGTTATCCCAAGCTCATCAAACCCGGCACGACGCTCGATCAATTCGCGCTCAGCATTGATCTCGCGCCGACGCTGCTGGAACTGGCGAACGTGCCCGCACCGGACACGATGCAAGGCCGCTCCCTGCTGCCGCTGCTCAAGGGGAACACGGCTGGCGCGCGCACCTCGTTCCTGGCCGAATTCTTCCTGGGCAACGGAACCAACCGTTTTCCGAGCTGGCAGGCGGTCCGCACGGAGCGCTGGAAATACATCCGCTACACCGACCTACCGGAGATGGACGAACTCTACGATCTCCAAGCCGATCCGATGGAGATGAAGAACCGAATCGCTGATCCCAGATCGGCAACGACTCTCGTCGATTTGAAGGCGGAATTGGAACGGCTCCTGAAAGAAACTCAGAGCCGCTAACCCAACCCGTACACTCACCCGAAACATGAGCGAGGGCCGGCAGGTTCTCCCTCGCTCACACTTCGGATTGGCAGAGAGACTCACAACCATGAAATTCGTGCTGTTCACCGACGACCTCTCTGATCTGAGCATCCGCGAGGTCTGCCGCGCTGCCAAGAAAGCCGGCTTCGACGGGCTTGATCTCACACTGCGCCCGGGCGGACACGTCCGGCCGGAGAACGCCGAGCAGGGCCTCGCCGCAGCGCACGAAATCGCCGACGAGGAAGGAGTCTCGATCCCGATGGTCACGACGGGGATCACGGCCGCCGACGCTCCGTTTGCGGAAGAGGTCATTGCCGCGGCTCACATGCGCATTCAGACGATCAAACTGGGTTACTGGCGTTACGAGCCGTTCGGCAGCCTCTTGAAACAGCTCGATGAGGCGCGGCGCAAGCTGGAAGGGATCGTGGCACTGGCCCGCCGGTATCACATCCGCCCCTGCGTGCATGCGCATTCCGGGCCGATCCTGTCCAATGGGCCGTTGCTCTATCTGCTGCTCAAGGATTTTCCGCCCGCCGATGTCGGCGCGTACGTCGATCCGATGCACATGAGCTACGAAGGGGGAGGCTCCGGCTGGGAGATGATGCTGGACCTGCTCGCACCGTGGGTGGCGCTCGTGTGCGTGAAGATTTAAATCCTTTCTGCCACCGCTCGCGACGCCTTCGGTCAGCAACGCTTTCAAATCAAG
>JBBPIS010000219.1:0-10145 GCA_038040225.1 Planctomycetota bacterium | reverse complement strand
TCGCCACGTTCCTGCGGGGGGCGCTTTTTCATCAGCTTTGACTGGCGTGTGAATCACTCTGCCGTCAGCCCGAAACGTGGAATTAACTAATCGCTGCGGCTTGCCTTGATCACCTATGACGATCCGCCATGTGCCGAGAACCGGGTCATCGCGAATCGCCTTCTTGGCTGCTTTCGCCGCTTCAGTGGCCTGCGCTTCAGCATCCAGCCGGGCGGTCCAATGGCTGACGGACTTTCCATCTGCGGCCGCCAGATTCAACGTTTGTCGTGCCTCTTTGCGATTTCCATTACACGCGGCGAGATAGACCCCCAGCATGTAACGGTCTTCGGCAGACGTGGAGAGTTTGGATTGAGTCAACTCAATCCACGTTCGGTAATCGAGTTCGGTAAGCGTTTTCTCGACCCGAGCGGGATTCTTCGCTGTCGTCAAAACCAATCGCTCCCCTTTCGCGTCATCGATGAACTCCACAACCGTGTAATCAATTGCTCCCACCTTCAGGGGAGCACCTGCTTTCAGGCCGACCGCTTGGTCCTTGACCAACTTTGCGAAACGCTGAAGCACATCCACGTCTTTGCGGTCTGTCGCCAACTGAGTTTTGAACGACGCAAGATCCGGATCCGTCTCCGCATCGGCGATCAGGTCCGCCGCCGAGCCGTACTCGCGATCCTCCAAGAGCTGCTCGACCTGTGACCACAATGTCGCGTAAGGAGTTTCGCCGGCCTCTTTGTCATCTGCGGAGGTGCGATGACACACTGTGAACGACAAACTAAGAGACAAAATCAAGACCGACACTGAGAAGTGATGACGCATTGTTGTTTCCTCAAAAAATGAGATGTTGCGCCGGGTGCCACTGGCGAGGGGCTTCGCTCGCCAGTGTTCTTGAAGCACGCTGGCGGCTCAAAGCTGCCGCCAGTGGCACCCGATGTTTTCAATACTCGTTTGCCGCCTCACCACCATCGTCGAACTGTTGGAACTTCTTTTCGCTGACTTGGCGGATGCGGCGGTCGGTGACTTCTTGTTGGAGTTTGGTCAGGGCCTCTTCGATGGGCATCGCGCCGAGGTCGCCGTCGATGCGGTCGCGGACGCTGACGGTGCCGTGTTCGACGTCTCGGCCGCCGACGACCAGCATGTAGGGGATCAGTTCGACTTGGGCGTCGCGGACCTTGGCGTTGATCTTGGTGCCGCGCAGGTCGCTCGTCACGCGGAAGCCGGCGGCGCGGAAGCGGGCTTCGACCTGTTTCGCGTAGTCCTCGAACTTGTCGCTGATCGACATGACCCGGATCTGCTCGGGGGCCAGCCAGAGCGGGAAGGCACCGGCAAAGTGTTCGATCAGCATGCCGGTGAACCGCTCCATCGAGCCGAACGGCGCGCGGTGGATCATCACCGGACGATGAGCCTGATTGTCGGCTCCGATGTATTCGAGCTGGAACCGCTCGGGGAGGTTGAAGTCGAGTTGCACCGTGCCGAGCTGCCACTCGCGGCCGATGCAGTCGCGGACCATGAAGTCGGTCTTCGGGCCGTAGAAGGCGGCTTCGCCCTCGACCTCAATGTACGGCATCTGCACGTCCTTCAAGATCTGTCGCAGCGAGTTTTGGGCGTTCTCCCAAGCCTCGTCCGAGCCGATGTATTTCGCCTTGTTCTTCGAGTCGCGACACGACAACTGCACGCGGTAGTCGGCGAGTCCCACGCTGGCGAGGACGAACTTCACCATTTCGACCGTCGCCTTGAACTCGTCCGTGACCTGCTCGGGCGTGACGAACAGATGGGCGTCGTCCTGGGTGAGGCCCCGCACGCGGAGCATCCCGTTCAACTCGCCCGATTGCTCGTGACGATAGACCGTCCCGAACTCGGCCAGCCGCACGGGGAGGTCTCGATAGCTGCGATGCTGCGCCTTGTAGATCTGCACGTGGTGCGGGCAGTTCATCGGCTTGAGCAGGTAGCGTTCCTGCTGCTTCTCCCACACGCGGAGGAATTCCTTGCGAGTCTCCGGCGAACCGCTGCTCGGGAAATCAGACAGTTCCACGCCCATCACCTTTGCTGAGGACGCCAGCTTCTGCTCATCGTCACTCGTGAACGGAACACCGTCTTTCATGAGAGCGTCGAGCCGTCGAATCCAGTAGTCGACAAGCTGTCCTCCCTCGTGCCCGAAGATCGGCGCGAACTGACTGTCGCGGTAGTAGGGGAAGTGACCGCTGGTCTCGTACATTTCGACGCGGCCGATGTGCGGCGAGTAAACCGGCTGATAGCCGCGCGCGATCAGCTCCTTCTTGATGAACTCTTCGAGGATCGAGCGAATGGTCGCTCCCTTGGGAAGCCACAGGCACAGCCCCTGCCCCACGTCCTGACTGATCGCGAACAGGTTGAGCTGCTTCCCCAGCACACGATGATCTCGCCGCTTGGCCTCGTTGACCTGGTCGAGGTACCCATCCAGATCCTTCTGCGAAAACCACGCGGTCCCGTACAGCCGCTGAAGCTGTTTCCCGGTGGCGTCACCCTTCCAGTAGGCTCCGGCGACGGAGAGGAGTTTGAACGCCTTGACCTTCTTCGCGTCGGGCACATGCGGGCCGCGGCAGAGATCGACGAACTCCCCCTGCCGATAGAAGCTGACCGTCGGATGAGTCGCCAGCCCGGTGTTGATGTGCTCGACCTTCAGCTTCTGCGACATGCCATCGACGAGTTTCAGGGCCTCCTCGCGGTCGCAGATGAAACGCTCGAACGGCTCGGCCGCATCGACGATCGTCTGCATCTCCGCCTCGATGCGCGGGAAGTCGTCTTCGCTGATTTTGTGATCGCAGGCGATGTCGTAATAGAACCCGTGGCCGGTTGTCGGCCCAAAGGCCAATTCGACGCCGGGCCACAACCGCATCACGGCCCGCGCCATGATGTGAGCACACGAATGCCGCAGAATCCCCAGCGCCGCCGCATCCTTTTCTGTGAGGAGTTGCACGGGAACCGGCCGCTCGGACGAGGCCTCCGCCAGCGGACGCATCACATCGACGATGGTCTCTCCGACCTTTGCTCCAATCGCCGCCGAGGCGAGTCTCGGACTGATGGCCATCGCGACATCCAGGGCCGTCGCATGTTCGGGATGTTCGACAACGGAACCGTCGGGCAAACGAATGGACAACATGGCGGAAGGCGATCCTGAACGAGGCAAAACCTGTGCAAACAAGGCCGTTACAAAGGGCCGGTCGGTTTATACGGACTGCTCCAAACACCGTCAACCAGCGTCCTCACTGTCGCAATCAGCACGCTCAGCCCGGACAACTGACACCCATCAGTGGGAGAAGGTTCTCGAATCTCCGCCCCTGACTTGACCGAGTTGGATTCGGCTTCTATCGTTTCACGCCGTTCGCCTAGTCCCCTTGGTCAGGCTCGCCGAACGACAAGTCCCCGGACGATTAGCTCAGTTGGTTAGAGCGCCACGTTGACATCGTGGAGGTCGTTGGTTCGAGTCCAATATCGTCCAATCAGCACGAATGGTGGCCGAGTCCGCCGGCAACAAGCCCCTGTCACTCAGGGGCTTTTTTGTTGTCTCGACTTCCAGGCCCGAGGCTGAATCATGGTCCTCGATTGTGTGGGGCATGATTGGACTCATTGTGAGAGGCATGCCATTTCACGATGGCAGAGAACTTGCCGAAGCGGCACTCATCGCAGGGAATGAGTTGGCTCGTTGGCCCTCATGGCGGCGATGTGATCGCGGGTTCACACGCGGGAAACACCGCTCGACGCTTGGCCTTGGGTTCGGTGGGCGACTACAGTGGTTGCCCCTGGTCGGAATGCCACCCGCCGTCATCCTGAGGTCTCCCATGCGATTGATCGAGTCTGTTTTGCTCGTGTGCTTCTGCGCCGTTGCGTTTGTTGAGTCCGTGTCGGCCGAGGAACAGAACTGGAACCAGTTCCGCGGTCCTCACGGGGACGGGACGACGACGGCGAAGGGATTGCCGACGGCGTTTGGCGAAGGTTCGCCCGAGATGGTGTGGAAGACGCCGATCACCGGCCGGGCGTGGTCGTCGCCGGTCGTGTGGGGGAAGCAGATCTGGGTGACCAACGCGCCCGAAGTGCAGAACACGACGAAGGAGAAGCCGAAGCTCGACACGCCGATTTCGCTGTCGGCGGTCTGCGTGGACCTCGACACGGGGAAGATCGTTCACGACCTGAAGCTGTTTGAGGTCGACACGCCTCAGTTCACGCATGCGACCAACAGCTATGGCTCGCCGACGCCGTACATTGAAGAGGGGCGCGTCTACATTCACTTTGGAGCGTACGGGACGGCGTGTCTCGACACGAAGACCGGCCGGAAAATCTGGGAGCGGCGCGATCTGGAGTGCGATCACTTTCGCGGGCCGGGGTCGTCTCCCGTCGTCTACGGCGGACTGCTCTATCTGACGTTCGATGGCTATGACCAGCAGTACATAGCGGCCCTCGACAAGCTGACCGGCAAGACCGTCTGGAAGCGCGACCGCGACATCGACTACGGCACGACGGACGGAGACGCCAAGAAGGCGTACTCGACTCCCCTGCTCATCAATTCGAACGGACGCGAGCTGCTCGTCAGCCCGTTTGCCTATGCCACGATCGCCTACGAACCGAAGTCGGGTGAGCCGATCTGGACGGTCCGTCACGGCGGGATGAACGCGGCGGGACGGCCGCTGTTCGGGAATGGTCTCCTCTACATCAACTCGGCCGACGGCCCGAGCCCTTTGGTCGCGGTGCGCCCTGATGGCGAGGGGGACATCTCCAAGAACATCGTTTGGAAAACGAACAAGTCCGTTCCCAAGCGGGCCTCGCAACTGCTGCTTGGCAACCTGATGTTCATGGTGAACGACGAAGGGGTCGCGTCGTGTCTGGATGCCACCACCGGTCTGGAAATCTGGACGAAGCGGATGGAAGGGAAGTACTGGGCGTCGCCACTCTACGCCGACGGTTTGATCTACAGCTTCTCGCAAACGGGCCTGGTCACAGTGTTCAAGGCGGCTCGCGAGTTCGAGTTGGTGGCCGAGAACAAACTCGACGAGGGCTTCTTCGCGTCCCCCGCCATGGCTGGTAAATCGCTTCTCCTGCGGACGAAGACGCATCTCTATCGGATCGAGAAGCCGGGCGCGGCAAACCCGGCTCCATAGGGTCGTGGCGCAGGCGGACCGGAACTCGGCTTCGTTGATTGAGGCGAACATGCACTCACCGTTCATGACAACATTGCCGAATGGCGATCGCATCGTCCGGCGAATCGCTCGCGTGATCGCGGTGATCGCGGTGATCGGGCTGGCGGCCCGTCTCGGACCGTTGACGTGCGCGGCGGACAAGCCGGCGTTTGAACCCGACGTGGTGGGTTATCGCGATGTCGTGGCTCCGTTTCTCAAGCAGCATTGCCTTCGTTGTCACGGGCCGATGAAACAGGAGGGCGAGTTTCATCTGGAGAAGCAACTGAAGACGGACTTCCTCGACCCGGCGACGAAGGAGAAATGGGGCGAGGTCGTGAATGTGCTCAACAGTCATGAGATGCCGCCCGAGAAGGAACCGCAGCCGAAACCGGACGAGGTCGCTCGGGTGGTCGATTGGGTCACGGGGCAGATGGCGCGGGCCGAGGTCGTGCGGCGCGACGGGCAGATCGTGTTGAGGCGGCTCAACCGCGACGAGTATCGCAACACGATCCGCGATCTGGTGGGAATCGACTTCGACGTGTCTAGCTTTCCGCAGGAGCCGACGGCCGGTGGCTTCGACAACAACGGCAAGGCGCTGACGATGTCGCCGATGCACACGGAGCTGTACCTCGACGCCGCTCGCAAGATTCTCGACCGGGCGCTCGTCGAGGGAGACCAGCCTCCGTCGATCAAGTGGCGGTTCGAGCCGGAGGTGGGCGACGGCGATCACAGTCGCGTGAAATACGACGGTCAGAACGCGATCGTTCACGGCGCGAAGAACCGCGTGGAAGCGGGCTTCAAGGTGATGCACCACGATTCGTGGGACCGGCATCTCAACGCGCGCGACTTCAAGATGAAGCATGAGGGAGACTACGTGATCCGCATCCGCGCGGGAGGCAAAGTCCCGCCGCGCGAGCAGGTGGTCGAGTCGGCCCGCAAGTTTTTGGATGACCGTCTCGCAAAACAAATGAAAGACAACGCGAAGGGTGAGAAGTGGCATCGCGAGGCGCTCGACCGCGACCTCAAGCACTTCGAGACCGACCGCATCTATGACTACGGGGCGCCTCGTTTGAAGCTGATCCGAGACTTGGGAGGCCAGCCCAAAGTCCTGACCGAATTCGACGTGCCCGCGTCCGCCGACAAGCCCGATGTCTATGAGTTTCGCACGCGGATGACGACCGAGAAGGCGGGGATCACGATTGAATACGCGTACCCGATCCCGCGCGTTCTGGAAAACTTCTGGATGCAGGGACACGACAACTTCGCGCGGCCCGAAGCGTGGGTCGATTGGTTCGAGTTGGAAGGACCGCTCTACGAATCGTGGCCTCCTCCCAGCCACAAGCTCGTGCTGGGAGACGCTCCGAAACCGAAGCAGGAGGAGCGGTCGGCGGCTCGCGAAGTGTTGACTCGATTCATGAAGCGAGCCTACCGGCGACCGGTCGCCTCAGCCGAGGTGGACGAGAAGCTCAAGCTGTTCGAGGCGGTGCGAAAAGACGCGCCATCGTTCGTGCAGGCGATCAAGACGCCGCTGATCGCCGTGATGGTCTCGCCGAACTTTTTGTATTTGGCGGAACCTGACAGCGCGGTGGTGGCGCTGAATGAAGGGACGAAGAGGACGGAAGGGACCAAGGGGACGACGAACAAGGTCGCCGTTGAGAGTGGTCCCGCCAAGAGTGGTTCGGCAGCAATAGCGGCCGTGCGGCGGTTGACCGACCACGAACTGGCGTCGAGGCTGTCGTACTTCCTCTGGTCTTCGATGCCGGATGAGGAGTTGCTGCGTCTGGCCGACTCGGGCAAATTGCGCGACAAGGCGATGCTCACCGCACAGGTCACTCGACTCCTCGCCGATCCGAAGTCCGAGGCCTTCGTGCAGAACTTCGCCGGTCAGTGGCTGGGCCTGCGCGAGGTCGGGGCGAACCCGCCTGCCGCCGACTTGTACCCACAGTACGACCGGCATCTGGAGGTCTCGATCGTGGACGAGTCGCGCGCGTTCTTCGCCGAGATTCTGAAGCACGATCTGAGCGTGATGAACTTCGTCGGCTCGGACTTCGTCGTCATCAACGAGCGGCTGGCAAGGTTCTATGGGATTCCGAACGTGCGCGGCGATCAGTTTCGTCGAGTGGCAGTCCCCGAGGGAGTGCATCGCGGCGGCGTGGTGACGCAGGCTTCCGTGCTGACGATCACGTCCAACGGAACTCGCACGTCGCCGGTGAAGCGCGGAACGTGGGTCATGAAGAATCTGCTGGGCACCGATCCCGGCCTGCCGGTGGCGAACGCGGGCGACATCGCGCCGAAGGTGCCCGGCATCGACAAGGCGACCGTGCGGCAGCGGCTGGAGATTCATCGGACTCTCGCCCAGTGTGCGCGGTGTCACAACAAGATCGATCCGCTCGGCTTCGCCCTCGAAAACTTCAATGCCGCCGGCGAATGGCGCGATCGCGAAGGCTTCGGCTACAAAGGGCGAGTCGAACGAAACGACCCGGCCATCGACGCCTCGTCCAAGCTGCCTGACGGCACGGCCATCGATGGCGTGGACGATCTGCGGAAGACGCTGCTCCAAAAGGAAGACCTGTTTCTGAACTGCCTCGCCGGCAAACTGTTCACGTACGGCTTGGGCCGGGAACTCGGAGTGGCCGACCAGCCGCAGATCAAAGCCGCGGTCGAGTCCACCAAGCGAAGCAACTACACGCTCCGATCTCTGATTCAATTCGTCGCCACCTCGGAAGCATTCGGAACCAAGTAGCGACAAGCCCTTGCGTTGGCCGATAGAATGCCGGTCAAATCGAAGATAATGTGATCGCGTGGGTTGTTCACTTCCTTGTTGGGCGGCGAAGAGAAACGACTCATGAGCCAGTCGCACGATTTTCGGTTTGCCATCATGAATGGGGAGTGCCACATCACCGACGAGTCGATCAGTTTCACGTACGATCATGATTGGGAACGCTTTGTGCGCGTCTTCGGGAAACCATCGTGGCGCAGATCCGCAGTGATGGCTCTTGTCGTGGGGGTTCCTTTGAGCTGTTTGGGGTTGGCATGCATCGCGCTGGAACAGTGGCACCTCGCGCTGTACCCCTTGTTCTTCGGATTGCTGCTAATGTCCGCACCGCTCTTGAATTTCTTTTCTGAGGAGTATTTTTATCCTGCAAGCATCGCTCGCAGTGACATTCAAGCCGTCACGAGCAGACCGCCGACCATGAGCGGACTGGGCTATTTCACCATCACCTTTATGTCCGAAGGTGTGCTTTGCAAAACGTGCTTTGGCCCCCCCACTGGCAATTACCGCGAACGAGTCCGGTCCTTTCAGGCTGTGACGGAAGCGTTTGTCCAAATGGGCCTGATCAGTGAAACGACAGTCCATCCAAGTGTTTAGCCAACAGTTCATCCCGAGCGGCCGATGGGGTGGATTATGAAATCAACGCTAATTGGCCACCGCCGAGTTATCGTGGTCGATTACCCTCCGCAACTCAGACGACATCCTTGATGAAAGAATCGCGATGCCCTTCCAATACCTCACTCGACGTCACGTTCTGCGCGGACTCGGTGCCGCCATTTCGCTGCCGTTGCTCGACGCGATGTTGCCGCGAGTTTGGTCGGCTCCGTCGCAGTTCAAGCCGCTGACGAAGTCTCAAGCGGTCCAGCCGCGGATGATTTTCTGTTACGTGCCCAACGGCGTGAACATTCTGGAGTGGGTGCCGAAGGAGAGCGGTGCGAACTACGCGCTGTCACCAACGCTGGAGGTGCTGAAGGAGCATCGGCAGGACTTCACGGTGATCTCGGGGCTGGGGCATCCGGCTTCGCAGGGAGGGCACAGCGGCGCGGATACGTGGCTGACGGGAGCCGATCTCAAGGGCGTGCCGGGGGCCGATTACACGAACTCAATCTCGGCCGACCAGATCGTGGCCGAACTGCATGGGAAGCAGACTCGCTTCTCGTCGCTGCAACTGTCCGACGCGAGCGGCACCGGTTCGGCGGGGCACTCGCACACGTTGTCGTTCGACCGGAGCGGGACTCCGCTGCCGAGCGAGAACTCGCCGCGACGGCTCTTCGACCGGCTGTTCGTTCCCGACAATGCCGCCGACCGCGCGGCCACTTTGCGGCGCTATGCCGAGCGAAAGTCGATCCTCGACAGTGTGCGGGGCGAAGCGAAGTCGCTCGAACGAAAGCTGGGGCAGAACGACAAACGTAAGCTCGACGAGTACCTCGGCTCGGTGCGCGAGACCGAACAGCGCGTGCAGCGGCTCGAATCGTGGGTCGACGTGCCGAAGCCGAACGTTGAGTCGCGCGACCTGCAACTCTCCATGCAGCCGCAGAACGCGCATGACCGACCGATGTGGCTGGATGTGATGCTGGAGGTGTCGTACCTGGCGTTTCTGACAGACACGACGCGCGTGATCGCGTACGAGTGGTCTCGCGAGGCGGGGGGCTACGGCGGCGGAGGCGAGAACCACCACGAGTTGTCTCACCACGGCGGCGACGCCGACATGCTCAAGAAGCTGGCGCAGATCGACCGGTTCCACCTCGAACGGCTCGGCCGATTCCTCTCATTCCTCAAGTCGACATCGGAAGCGGACGGCAACATGCTGGATCGGACGCTGGTCATGTTCGGCTCGGGGATGAACTCGGGCGCGGGCGGCGAGCACTCGCCCAAGAACCTGCCGCTGCTGATCGCCGGCGGTCACAAACTGGGCCTCAAGCACGGCCAGCATCTGGCGTTTGACGCGAACAATCCTCCTCCGCTGTCGAGCATCCTGTTGACGCTCGTCCAGAAGATGGGAGTTGAGACGGAGACCTTCCGCGACTCAAAGGGAACGTTGGCCGGGCTGACGTAGAACGGACTCACTGCCATGCACAGATCGACGTTCCTGTGGCACGCCCTGAGTTGCCGAGCCATTCTGATCGGCTCGCTGTTGGTCGCGGCCTGCCTGATGGCGGACGAGCGGGCCGATTCCGAAAAGTTGCCATCACCGGAAGAGATCGCGCTGCTGATCGAGCGGCTCGGTGTCC
>JBBPIS010000218.1:0-10773 GCA_038040225.1 Planctomycetota bacterium | reverse complement strand
GCGGCTTCATCCTCGCGAGCATAGCTAACAAAGATGGCACCTCGAGGCATTTCGAGGGTCGTCGTGGGAAGCCGGAGTTTTGCTTCCGAAGGTTCTGTAGGATGCCGCGCCTTCCAGCGACGCGCCAGTTCGGCGCAAAACGCAACAGGATTCTGACGCATCACGTGGATGTCCCGGCTCACAGCCCCGAAAAACAACACCATGCTTTGCGAAGGGAAGTCACCGAGCCCATCGGCAAAATAGGCTCGATGTACGTGCGGTGTTGAAAGTGGCTTTTGCTTGCTCACACGCAGAAAAAATCGCACCAGCCAATCGGAGAAGTTCAGCCCTAAAAAAAGTAGGCCGTGTTCTTTCAAATCCCGGCCAAGTCTCTCGGGCATTTTTTTATTGAGGGAAAATATGAATTCCAGCATATCGTCCTCCCAGACGACATACTTGGGCGTTGGCGAAACGCGTCCGAGAATATGAAAGACCGTTGTTCCTGGCAGCTCGCGCCGGCGCACGGGTAAATCGGGTAAGTCCTCGGTTTCTCCTTCCGGGGTAAAGGCGCAAACCGTCGTAGCATTTGCGCCGCCATGCCGCACGGAATTCAGCGCCTGTTGGAGGAGTGGATCAAAGGTCGTCGTGAGATAGAGGTTGAAAGCTGAAACGCTGGCAAGATCCAGCAACGATTGCCCGGGACTGGGGCACTCCTCACGGAGGATTCGGGCGAGTCGAGTGTAGATTTTGCTGCCGTCCCCCCGATTCAGAATGTACTCCGTGGCGACCGCATTCAGATCGAAATCTAGCGGCAAACTGTCTGTGGAAATGTCCAACTTTTCCGCCACTCGACGGGCGAGCCAAGGATAAAGCAGGCTCTGATCGTCGCCTCGCGTCACCACCCCCGATCCAATCACGGGAATCACTTTTCCTTCATCAAGGAGGATCAGCAGATCCTCCCAAAAATCATCATCGAGCTCTAGAGTCATAGTTGTTCCCAGTGTGTTGCCCCTATCTTGGTTGCCTGCATCGAGATTCAAGTGTTGAACATTATCCGATTCGCACAGACTGGGCGCCACTTGATTTTCAATGTGGCGAGTCTACCTGACTCGGAAACCAATATTCAATGAAAAGTGGAGCGTGCCGTCTATGGCCAATTCGTAGGGCAGCACATAGTGCCGCATCGGTTACCTGTCTGCCAAGGGAACAAGAGGCGAATCGACTCAGCTTCCAGAATCAACTCGGTAATCCATGCAGGTGCGATTCCCAGCGACGCCAGCATTTCGGGAACGATTTGCCGTCGTGGATCTGCGGGTTAAGGCGATTGAGGTCGGGCAGAATGGAGTGGGGATAGATGCCGATCAGGTGGTCGAGGTGGCCAGGATGTCTTTGGTGGTCAGTGGACGATGTGCGGTGAGGAGCATGATGCCTATTGCCGTGCGGCCCAGGGGGTTCCCAGCGGTTGGGCGGCTTTTTGTTCGCCGTAGCTGCCTCCCTTCGCGCCTGTCGGATGAGGGCCGAAGAAGCGTGGATCGTCGGCGGGATCGGCTGATGGTTGGTAACGGACATCGACCGACAAGCGGACTCGGCCCAGCGGCGAGTGATTGTCGGGTGAGCCGTGCATCGTGAAGCCGCCGAAGATCATTGCGTCGCCCGGTTGAAAGTGTGCCGTCAGGAGACGAGTCTGACGCGAGCGGGCGAACTCCAGCGTGTCGGTCGCCGACGACTGATGGTTGGCGTCAGTGCGCGGCGCGTTCGCTGAGTTGATGCGGCATGAGTTCCACATTGCGTGCGCGGTCGGTGGCCTGGGCGACGTAGCGACCATCGGCGGGGGCGTCGAGCGTAATGGTCCAGTCCGCAACACCGGCGTGTTGGGCGGTGATTTTTGCGGGGTGACCATTGACTGAGACTGTCGCGATCTCACCGTTGTCATGGGAGACGCCGCACACGATTCGCCTCGAACCTTCCGGCTTGATGCTGATGATCAAGGTCGCGGGTGGTAGATCGTCCACTGGCGCGAGGAGTTGAGGGAAGGCAACACCTTTGACTTCTGCGGCGCGCACGTCGTCTCCCGTCCAGCCGTCGATGCTGTGGTAGTCGGCCTCGTCGGCGGCGGGGATTTTCACGTTAACCACGCGGGTCACTGCGCCCGGCGCGGGGGTGTCGTGGAAGTAATAGCTCACGGGATTCTCGACCTTGTTCGTTCGTGGGCCGCCGCCGAAATCGACGACGCTGCTGCGACGGGACTGGCTGTTGCTGACCGTGAGGCCGCGGAAATGCCCCACCAAGCCCGGCTTCGGCGCGATGCAGGTGAGTTGAATGAGTGGATCGCGATCGAGGTGGCAGTTTGCAAATCGAAGCCGGTCATACGTGAAGTCTCCAAAGGGGAGGCTCTCTTCGTCATGCCCGCCGTTGATCGGCTCGGCGGTGACGTTGTGGAATTCCACGTCGCGATACACATGCGCGTCGTAATCGGGGTGATAAATGCCATACGCGGCGTTCTGCACGCGCAAACCTTCGAGTAGAAAGAACTGTACGTTGGGCCGGATCGCGTAGTGCGCCTCCCAGACGCGCAAGTTTCTGGCAATGAAGGGATGCTCGCGGTCGCCATGCACGGTTCCAGGCGTTTCGTCGCCGAAGCGAAAGCTGAAGAGGCCCTCACCGTGCGATTCGTTGTCTTCAAAACGGAGAAACGGCACGGTGCGCACGTCGCGTTCGGCGGTTCGGCCGTCGGACTCGCAAAGGTTCAGCAAGGGATTGAAGCCGGGTGTCTGCGTGATCTGGAAGTGGTAGCCGTAGCGGTCGTTTTCACACGAGACATTGCGGGTGAACGTGTTCCTCCCGTTGGCCCACCAGAAACCCGCGCCGTCGTTCGGATCGAACGGCAGCACCTGTTTTGGCAAGGGGACGGAGCCGAAGGCCTGCACGGCCAGATTGCGGTCGAGCACGTTCCATTGTTCGGTTGCGTCTTCGAGAAAGAATCCGTGGCCGCGCGACTGATAGCCGACGCAGTCGCGAATGAGCAGATGGTCGGTGCCGTGGATCGTGATCCAGCGGTTGTGCGAATCCCAGATGCTCGCACCGAGAACGCCGCTACCGCGCATCGTGTCGCGGACGAGGTGGAAATGGATCGCATACTTGCCGAGCACGCCCTCCTTGCCGAGATGCCGGAACTCCGCGTAGCTGATGCCGCCCGAAGAGCCGTGGTGATACATCGTGTGACCGCGCACGCCTACGGGATCGGCTGACTCGATGATGACATTGCGTGAGAGGTTCGCGACCTCGCAGCGCATCAACTCCTCGCCGTAATGCGCTTTGCTGAGAAGATGATCGAGCATGAGCGTCGCACCATCGATGGCCGTGATCACTCGTTCCTCTGTGCCCACCGGTTTCGGTCGGTTGGTCTTTTGGCGAAAGGTGGCCCCACTTTCAGGACCGCGAGATTCGCCGGTCGTGATGATGATCCGGTCGCCGGCGTGCCAATCGGTCACGGGTTGCTCCAACGTCACCCGCCCGTCGCCCACCTTGGCAGGCGAAGCAAGTTTCAGCCAGGTGCGGTTCATCGGTGCGCCATGCACGTCCCAGCGTCCTCCGCAGGAAATGATGGCGGGCAACGTTTCCGCGTTCGTACCTTTGTGGTGCCGCAGACGGATCGTAGCCTTCACGCCCGCAGGGATTGGCGACGCCAGCGTGCCGATTTCGAGTACCGGCACTGTCGCGCCATGGTGCTGCGCAGGGGCCGGATCATGGCAGTTGAATCCATCTTCCGTCGTGGTTTCACCCGGTTCGATCTTGATGAGTCCCACGTCCAGCAGCGTGGATACTTCGCGTGAAAACGTGAGCGTCCCCGCGACGTGCAACATCCGCAGCGCATCGTTCGAGTTCACATCGTAGATGACCGCGTGCCCGGAACGAACCTGTACAAAGTCTCCCGCCTTTGGTGTGCGTCCGCCTTCCCAGGTCTTTGCGTCCGACCATCGGCCGCTGTTCGCGGTGCGGGCCTGAAAGACAACCGGTTCCGCCGCAATAGTCTCAGACGCGAACAGCAGGATGATCAGGATTGTTTTCATTGCGATGGCATCCCTTCGACTGGCAACGATCGATGATTATTTCGTCTTCGGCACGCCGATCTGGATGAGGGTGATGTTGTCGTCGCCCTCGGAGTGGACGGTGAGGATCGCCCCTTCCTTGATGTCGCCCAGGACCTTGTTGGCGGTGCCGATCAGCTTGTACTCACCGCCGTCGATGCTTTCGTGGACGGGGACGTCGTCACGGATTTTATTGAATTGCATGTTGTTCCCGTATTTCTTGGTGAAAGCCTCACCCAAATTTTTGCCGAGCATCAGCAGCCGGTCGTTCTTGAACGACACGAACGTGCCGGTCACCTGACCTTTTCCCGCTCCGATGTAGATCGTCGCTTTTGCATTCATGACAGCCACCCACGTCCCGGCCTTGACCTGATTCAAGGCATCGGCGGTACTTTCGACCGGCTTGTGCTTGCCGGTGTCGGGGTCGAACTTCAAAGTCTTGCTGCTCTCGGCGATCTTGTTCCAGACGATGAGGACGCCAGCGTTGCTTTCGAGTGTCAGCGTCCCGTCCTTGAACGACACGAACTTGCCCCAGCCGTTTTTATCCTTTTGATCGACCGTCTCTTTCTTCGGTTCGGCCTTCTCCGCCGCGAACGTCTGCACCGGAACGACAGCCCACGGCACGACCCCCAGCACCGCGACCATTCCCAGCACGACGCCGTAGGTAACGGCGATGGGCCGGGACACCGGCTTCATGTAACGCATGGCAGACAACCTCCATTTGAGAAACCGTTGCGATCTCGCCACCCCACAGAACATCTTGGGAATTAAACGATCGGAATCGCAGGCGAGCAGCGGGTTACTTCTTCTTGGGGACGCCAATCTGGATGAGGGTAATGTTGTCGTCTCCCTCGCCGTGGACAGTGATGATTGTCCCTTCCTTGACGTTGGACAGTGCCGCCTTCGGAGTACCGATCAGCTTGAAATCTCCGCCGTCGATACTCTCGTAGACGGGGATGTCTTCGACGAACTTATTGAAATGCACATTGTTTCCATACTTCTTGGTGAAGCTCTCGCCAAGATCTTTGCCAAGGATCAGCAGGCGGTCGTCCTTGAACGACACGAACGTGCCAGTTGTGCTCCCTTTTCTCGCTCCAATGCGGATGGTGACATTTTCATTGGCGACACCGACGACAAACCACGTCCCGACTTTGGCCTGATTCAAGGTTGCGGCGGTGTCTGCCGGCTTGTAAGCGCCCTCGTCGTAGTTCCACACCAGGGTCTTGGTGCTCTCGGGGATCTTATTCCCGATCAAGGCACCTGAGTTGGCTTTGAGCGTCAGCGTGCCGTCCTTGAACGACACGAACTTGCCTCTTTCGGTTTTTGTCTTCTGATCAACCTTGTCCGTCGCCTTGGCTGAAACTTTATCGGGCACCTTATCAGCCGCCTGTTTGATGCCAATCTCGACGAAAGTCACCTTTCCGTCCTTCGCCTTGACCGCGATCACCGCCCCAGGCTCCCCAAGCTTGAAGGCATCCCGAGCGGTGCCTTCCTTCGCGACGCCGCGGATGTGGCTGACGACCTTGGTGTCTTCGGCGACCTTCCATTCGCGTTCCTTCCACACGTCACTCTGATCCTCTTTCACCTTGATCTTCAGGACACCATCTTTGAACGACACAAATTGACCACTGACGGTTGTCTCTTTCGGCTCGGCCTGCTCGGCGGCGGACGCTGTCGTTGCGACGATCGACCACGGCACCAGGCCGAGTACGGCGACCAACCCCAGCACGAGGCCGTAAGCGATGACACGTTGAGGGGACACTTGCTTCATCAGACGCATGGCAGACAACCTTCGTTTGAGAGAACTGTGCGATCCCGCCGCTCCCACGGACATCGTGGGAACCATTCGACCCGGACCGAGCTTGCTAACAATCGAAACCAGCAATGAGGCGTTTGGGGCCAGGATGTCTTTGGCGGTCAGTGGAGGATATGCGGTGAGGAGCATGCGGGCTATTGTCGCGCAGCCCAGGGGGTTCCCAGGGGTTGGGCGGCTTTCTGTTCGCCGTAGCTGCCTCCCTTCGCGCCCGACGGATGTGGGCCGAAGAAGCGCGGATCGTCGGCCGAGTCGGTCGCCGGTTGGTAACGCACATCGACCGACAAGCGGACTCGGCCGAGCGGCGAGTGATTGTCGAGCGAGCCGTGCATCGTGAAGCCGCCAAAGATCATTGCGTCGCCCAGTTTGAAGTGCGCGGTCAGCAGACGGGTCTGGCGCGAGCGGGCGAATTCCAACGTGTCGGTCGCCGACGACTGATAGGCGGCGTCCTGTGCGGCAACGAATGCTTGGGGATCGCCCGTCAGTCGCGCGGAACGGATGGGGTGTATCAAATCCTCGAAGCGCTGCGAATGCTCGACGACCACGAGCGGGCCGTCGCAGACGGGGATCTCGCCGAGCGGCAGCCAACAGGTGACGATCTGCGATGCGCCGCCCGCGAAGAACGGATAGTCGTAATGCAGGTTGGTCGCATTGCCGACGGGGGCTGGCCGCAGGAAGAGGTAATCGTGCGGCCGGGCCGAAGCATCGAACAACAGTCCCGCCAGCTCACGCAGTCGAGGCCCGTGAGTCACGCGCCGCAGGGCCGCGCCCTCGCTGATGGATTTCCAAAACGCTCCCAGATCGGGGGACCGTTCGCGCCGACGGCTCGTGCCGGTGGCGATCCCAGCCTCGACTGGTTGCTGAATTTCGTCCATCTCCGCCAGCCGAGTGAAGACTTCTCGTCGCGCGGCCAACACGTCGTCGCGAGGCAGCACGTCGCGCAGCAACACGTAGCCGTTGTCCGCGAACGAGCGGCGCAGCAGTTCCGGGTCGTGCAGACACGATGTCGCGTCGATCAGCGGCGCGAGGAATTCGTCGGGGACGGGATGCTGTTGTGTGAGACCGTCGAGCATGGGGTTACTCCCAAGGCCAATGCCTTTTTGAATCCGGGTCACGAGTGCCACGGCTGTGTCAGCCGTGTGTATTTGGTGAGATGTTTGATCATTCACACGGCTCACAGAGCCGTGGCACGACTATTTCAACAGGCTGATCGGGTTACTCCACAGTGATGGCGATGACGTTGGCCGCTCCGCCGTCGATTGGGATGGTGCAGCCGGTGACATACGCGGCGGCATCGCTGGCCAGGAACACGACGACGCCCGCCACATCGTCGGGTTCTCCCCAGCGGCGCAGCGGCACACGCTCCAGCACTTTGGCCGAGCGTTTGGAGTCGTTCTGCAAAGCCTGAGTCATCGGCGTCCGAATCCAGCCGGGAGCGACCGCGTTGACGCGAATTCCCTGCGAACCCCATTCGGCCGCCAGATCGCGAGTCAGCGACACGATGCCCCCCTTTGTCATCGCGTAGATCGAACCGCCACGTCCCAGACCGACCACGCCGCCACCCAAGGCCGAGACGTTGATGATGCTGCCGCGCTGTTGAGCCAGCATCACTCGTCCGACCGCTCCCGCGACGTGGTAGCAGCCGACCAGATTCACGGCGAAGACGTCGGTCAGATCCTGCGGCCGGTAATCGGTGGGAGTGCCGCGGCGATGAATGCCCGCGTTGTTGACGAGGATGTCGATGCGGCCGAACCGTTCGACGACGCTCTGCACGCACGCTTCGACCCGGTCTTTCTCACGTGTGTCGCACGCCAGACCGACGGCTTCCCGGCCGGTGTCGCGAGCCAGTTGCGTCGCCGCGGCGGCAACCGCCTCCGCCTGCAGGTCGAGCAGCGCGATCGTCGCTCCGTGATCGGCCAACGCGCGGGCGATGGAGGCTCCGAGTCCCTGCGCTCCGCCCGTAACCAGAGCAACCCGGCCCGTCAGATCAAAGGGTGTGGCCATATGAATTCGCTTTCACGCCACTGGGCTTGTCCCAGTGGTTCAACGGCTTCTGCGCTACTCGCAAACGATAACGTTCGGAGGTTTGCCGGTGCAAAAGCCGTTGAACCACCGGGGCAAGACCGGTGGTGGAGGGATCATGCGCTGCCGTGTTGCGGCGGTTGGAACAGTTCCAGCGTGTAACCGTCGGGATCGTAGAAGTAAACCACCAGTCCTCCGACGTTCGGGCCGGCCGTGATTGTGACCGGCTCCGACTTGAATCGCACTCCTTTCGATTTCAGATCGGCATGGCACGCTCGCAGATCGTTGACTGTGAGACACAAATGGCTGTTGCCCGGCCGGTTCGTCGCGGTCTCGGCGGGCGGGCCGGAGTGATTCAGGTACTGCACGACTTCCAGCGATTGCGGACTGTCGGGCGAGACCTTGAACGACGCCACGTTCAACACGACACCGGGATAACCCGTTTGCAACGCGACGTAGTCGTTGTCGACGTGCGGCCGGCGGCGATGCAGCGTCATGCCCAGCAGATCGCGGTAGAAGGCGATCGAACGCTCGATGTCGGCGACGGTCAAACCGAGATGATGCAGATCACCCAGTCGCCAGGCTGGAGACGCGGTTGTTGGAATCATGCTGTTCTCCCGACGTGATACGGTTCTAACTCGAATCTATTCTCCGTCGAATTGAAGCCTGAAGCGCGAGCGAAGATAGCCAACGTGATTTCCTTCGCTTGCGCTTCAGGCTTCAATTCGGCACTCAGCGATCCCAAGTTACGCCAGCATTTCGGGAACGACTTTGCCGTCGTGGACCAACGGAGTGGGACGGTTGAGGCGGTCGGTCAGGGTCGAGTGGGGATCGATGCCGATCAGGTGATAGATGGTGGCCAGGATGTCTTTGGCGGTCAGGGGTCGTTCGGCGATGGTGGCTCCGATCGCGTCGGTTCGGCCAATCACGGTTCCGTGTCGCAGACCGGCACCCGCGAAGAAGTTGGAATAGGCTCGACCCCAATGACCGCGGCCTTCGCCTTCGAAGCGGGGGGTGCGGCCCATTTCGCTCATCACCAAGACCAGCGTGTCGTCGAGCATGCCTCGCTGTTCCAGATCGTGGATCAGCGCCGAGAAGGCCAGGTCGAGGCCCGGCAGCAGTTCGCCCTTGAGCCGGTTGTAGTGATCGACGTGCGTGTCCCAGCCGGCGTTCAATTGGCCGAACTCGTCCCAGACGACGGTCACGAACCGGCATCCCGCCTCGACCAGTCTCCGCGCCTGCAAGGTCGATTGTCCGAACAGCGTCATGCCATACGCCTCGCGCAGTGCGGCCGGTTCCTGATCGAGATCGAATGCGGCTCGAACCTCGCGCGAGTCGAGTAGTGAGAAGGCCAGTTCCCGCTGCTGATCGTGCGTCGAGCGTGCGGCCTGGCGATCGAGTTGCCGGCGCAGCGTCTCGATCTGGTCCAGCAATGAACGACGGCGGTTGAGTCGATCGAGAGACAAGTCCTGAGGCAACTCCGCTTCGGGCGCGATCAGGAAGCGACAGTCTCGCTGCACGCCCAGGTAGGGGTCGCGGATCTCCGTCGCCGGGCCGAAGGAGCGTCGCAGCATGGAGCGAGTCGCCTCGCCGCGGAACTCGGTCCAGATCGGATCGAAGCTGCTGCCGAGATAGGCCGCGTCGGGCGGGACGTACTGCGCGGCGGGGCGTCGACTGCTGAGCGGGAACGGGAGCATGATGTTGTCGGGAATCGCACCGTGCGGCTTGAGGCCGTGCCGGCGCTGATCGTGGTATTGAACGACCGACCCCAGAAACGGCTGAATGAGCGGGTTTCCAA
Organism: Planctomycetota bacterium; assembly: GCA_038040225.1. GTDB lineage: Bacteria > Planctomycetota > Planctomycetia > Planctomycetales > Planctomycetaceae > Schlesneria. The sequence continues at coordinate 1,073 of JBBPIS010000218.1, read as the reverse complement.
ACGACTCTTCCAGCGGAATGCTGCCGACCGGTGCTCCCGTCGTGGCGTACTGCATTCCGTGAAAGTTCCACGGATGATTGAGCGACCGAACCACGGTGACTCGATCCATCACCTTCGCCATGTTCGGCAGGTGTTCGCACACGTCGCAGCCGGGCAGAGACGACGCGATCGGCTTCAATTCCCCGCGCACCTCGACCGGGGCGAGCGGCTTCATGTCGAGCGTCTCCAGATGGCTGGGACCGCCGAACAGATAGAGCAGGATCACGTTCTTGGCTCGACCGAATCCGGGGAGCGATGCGTCGGGCGATGTCGTCGCGGTTAAGTCGGCTCCCCGCGCGGACTGGATCAACGCCGGCAGGCCGACTCCGCACAAGTTCAATCCGCCAATCGTGAGCAACTCGCGGCGAGTCACGCCGTTGCACAGTCGCTTGGGACCACCGAGCACCTGCAACATCATCGTCTCCTCAATTCCCCGACCCGAGCTCGTCTGTGCCCTTCCGATGGATCGACGACTTCACGCTGACATTCACGGATGAGCGTACCCGAACGGGAGGCGAGAGCAAAGAATGGCCTCCCGCATCCTGTCAGCGTTTCCGATCGGGCGGGGCTGCGATATCGTCTGCGTCCGACTGCGAGAGTCTCTCACCGTGGAGTTCGCCATGCTGACCGTGACCATTCGGGATCGACGAGGAGTTGGCGCGCCACGCCTGTTCGCGTCGCGTTCAACCTCCCTCCGAATTTCAGCGGAGCCAACGGCATGATTCGCTTGGTCATGAGTGGCGTAGACGAGACAACCTGCCGAGAGATCGCCCTCCGGTTGCGAGGTGCGGCGGTGTCATCGTTCGATGCCACCGGTGATGGCCATGCTCCGACAGAGGCCTGCGAGGCAGCGGCGTTTGTGGGGACGAAGACACCGGACTCGGTTGAGGTCGAGCGGTTCTTGGCCGCCGGAAAACATGTGCTGCTCGCCACCGACGCCCGTCCGCTGCGCGATCGGATGGAGGTTTTGGCCAGCACCGCGCGACGAACCGGAGCGCAGTTGTCCATCGTGAACCCAGACCATGCTCTTCCGT
>JBBPIS010000217.1:0-10916 GCA_038040225.1 Planctomycetota bacterium | reverse complement strand
GTGCCCGTGTCACGCTTGAGGGTCCGCATGTTGTCCGTGGAGGTGCCCATGTCATTCATGAGGGTGCCCGTGTCATGCTTGGAGGTGCTCATGTAAACGCTCCAAACGCCTTTTTCACATGGACTTTGTGGCTTTCGACCCCAAACCGCTCCCCAGCAACCCCTCCAGATGCCATTTTGGCGGTTTCAGAGCCGTGACAAGCGACTCTCAGGGAGTCTCCACGGGTTTCAGTCTCGCCTTATGGTCTCCTCCAAGGATGGCGGGATCGTCACCTGCTGATCCTTGCTGAGCGTGACTTGCCGGAGATTCTTCAGACCGGCCAGCGGAGACAGATCAGTCACCTTCGTGTAACTGAGGTCGAGTTCGGTCAAACCGCTCAGCCCAGACAGTGGAGACAGATCACTCACACCCGTGCACCGAGGTCGAGCCGCATGATTCCCAACGCTCGCGGCCTCCGCAAGCATTTCGGGTGATCGCCAGTCGCTCACCCTTGTCCACCATCAACAAGGTTTGAGCCATGGTATTAGGGTGGGTCTAAAGCGTGGCTTCCCAAAGATTCTGGGCTGCCATTTTCCACCGGCAGCAGGCACGGATCGCCCGGTCACGCTCCCTCGACAGCGAATTAGGATGCTGTCGTTGCGGGAGTCTCCGATTCGCGTTGTGGACTTCCTGCATCACCACTTTCATTTTCACTGCTGTTAGAGACCATGGTTGTCGCTGTCGCCGCCAAGCCCGCCGCCGCCAAGCCCGCCGCAGCGGATAATCCCAAGATCGTGAATGAAGTGGCCATGGCTCCCAAAACTGCGGAACCGGCACTGAAAATCGCGGCACCGGAACCGATTCGGGACAAGACATCGCTTTGGAGCTGAGGCATTTGAGTGACCTTTTTATTTGAAGTGACTAGTTACCGTGTTGCTGACTTCCTGCGAGCAAGGGCGGCACGAATCCGCTCAATGTCAATCGACCACACATTTTAGGGTACCATGAACCCCGGTAAGCGGCAAGCCCCAAAAGTCAAAACCGTCTGCGGCTGCCGGTAGCAAGGAGGTTCGCATCCTCCACCCCTCTATCATCGGCACAAGCGGTAGTTGCTTCTTGAGAAGTAGGTTACAACTTGAGAGAATGTGCAGCAATTGCGAGTTTGGTTTGACCAAGACACAACGAATCTAGGTCTCTCGAATGGATGTGCAATTGAAGATGGGAGTTCCGACATGAGTACGCCGTCCGGAGATCCTTCTCAAACTAATGGGAATCGGGCAGAAGAGACGCCACTCGCGACGCCGACCGGCGAGAGGCAACCTGCAAACCCCGCTGACAACACGGAGGGGAAAGCCGGGGCGACACCCAGTCGCCTCTCGCGTCCTCGGGTCGTCCTTGGGGTGATTCTCACGGCCTTGGTTGTCCTCGCATTATTTGGGCCCCCTTTCTTGGGGGGGAATCACTCGAAGTCTGCCTCTGACGTTTCTATCCCGGCAGACCCAGGTCACGAACAATTGGTCGACAACTCGACGGGCATGGTGTGGCACCTGGTCGTTATCTACGCAGTCGTGGCGTTCAGTTTGTTGTATTACGCGGCCAAATATAAGGAGGGGTGGGCACATGTCTTCGCACACGAAGTGGGGATGGCGCTTCTGGTGGCCTGTATCGTGGTCCCGACGTTTGAGTGGTCGCTGCGCAAGTCTGAGCACGCTCAACAAGAGGCCATGCGTACGCGCGATCGAGAAGAACAGAAGCAACGGCAGCTACAACTCGAAGCTGACCAAAAGCGGCGCGAGGAAGAAATACGTAAGGACATTCACCGCTTCGTGCTAGGGTACAGCATCGATTCCGACGTCGTGAGGGAACTTTACAGCAGTGTCTTCGAATCCAAGCTTATGCGGGAAAATCTGGGAGTCACTTACGAATTCCGCTCCCTCGATCCTAACAAAGAGTCGCTCCGGGTCCGGGTGGCCGTTTCCTATCGCATCAAAAACATGGCAAAGGAGTCGCAACATTACCCGGTGGTCCACTACTTCCGGAACGTGTGCCCCGCGGAGGAACAGAAGGACGGCTTCACTGCCTGTCAGGTGTTTGAATACCCTGAAGATCCGAAAACACTTCCAGCCAAGCTGATCCACGATTTCAACGATGAGAAAGAGCGAGGGAAATTCAAGGTCGTACACGAGGGGATGAAACACGGGATCGCCCTGGATGATGCGATCATCATTGCCCCAGGGCAAGCCATCGTCGTGAAGTACGTGTACGAAGTCAGCAAACGTTTCTCGGACGTCATGACTTATATGACCACCCATCCAGCGAAAGACTTTCGTATTTGCGCAGTGCTTTGCGATGATCGGGTTTCTGACTTGGAGTTCGAGGTGGACTCGGCTCACCGCCTCGATCCCATCCGTGTTTCCGTTCCCACCAAGAATGCTCGATTTTATGAGTGGAAAATCAACGCAGCTGTGCTGCCAGGACAAGGGATTGAACTTTCCTGGCACCAGCAGGCCGCTGTGCCAGCTCCCGCTGTTGACAAGCCTGTGGCGAACCCGCCATGAAAACCTTGTTGGTCTCGTACTTTTGACCGCTCGCTCTGTGGTACGTAGCTGAGTTCGCAAGAACTCAGCCCAACTCACCAACACGAACTGAGTTCTTGCGAACTCAGCTACAAGGCCATGTCAATTCGGGCCGAAGGGCTTGGGCGTGCGTTTGCCCGAGTTGGAGGAGCGGCCTCGTTTGCCCTTGCCCTTCTTTTGGGGTGTGCTCGAGGACGAGTCGTCGTCGGGCGTGACGAGTTGGCCGAGTTGCTTCTTGAGTTGCACGATGCGGTCCCTCAGTTTGGCGGCGCGTTCGAATTCGAGGGCCTCGGCGGCGACGAGCATTTCGGCTTCGAGTTCGTTCAGGTACTCCTGCGTCACATACTGGCTTTCGCTCTGGATGCCGGCCGCCTGTTGCACGATCTTCTTCGCCTCGACCTCCTCTTCGATGCCGCGCTTGATCGCCTTGATGATCGTCTCGGGCGTGATGCCGTGCGTTGCGTTGTATTCGAGCTGGATCGCGCGGCGGCGGTTGGTCTCGTCGATCGCCTGCTGCATGCTGTCGGTCACTTTATCGGCGTAGAGGATGACCGCCGCGTTGACGTTGCGGGCCGACCGGCCGATCGTCTGCGTGAGGCTGGTCGCACTGCGCAGGAAGCCCTCCTTGTCGGCATCGAGAATCGCGACGAGCGACACTTCGGGCAGGTCCAGTCCTTCGCGCAGCAGGTTGACGCCGATGACCGCGTCGTGCTTGCCCTCGCGCAGCTCGCGCAAAACTTCGACCCGCTCGAAGGCGTCGAGTTCCGAGTGGAGCCACGCGCACTTGATCCCCTGCTCGGTGAGGTACGTCGTCAGGTCTTCCGACAGCCGCTTGGTGAGGGCCGTCACCAGCGTCCGCTCCCCCTTGGCCGTCCGCTCGCGGATCTGTTGCTCCAGATGTTGAACCTGTCCCCGCGCGGGATGGATGTGAATCACCGGGTCGATCAATCCCGTCGGGCGGATGACCTGCTGGACGATCTCGCCGCCCGACTGCTCCAGTTCCCAGTCGGCGGGCGTGGCCGAGACGAACACCGTCTGATGCCGCCGCGCGTTCCATTCCTCGAACTTGAGCGGCCGGTTGTCGAGGGCCATCGGCAGCCGAAAGCCGTGCTCGACGAGCGTCGTCTTCCGCGCATGGTCGCCGTTGTACATCGCCCTGATCTGCGGGACGGTGACGTGCGACTCGTCGATGAAGAGCAGATAGTCCTCGGGGAAGAAGTCGATCAGCGTGTAGGGCGGCTCGCCCGGCTTGCGGCCCGACAACGCCCGGCTGTAATTCTCGATGCCGGGACAGAACCCGACCTCGCGCAGCAGTTCGAGATCATGCCGCGTGCGGGCGTTCAACCGCTGAGCCTCCAGCAGTTTCCCTTCGCTGCGGAATCGTTCGAGCTGCCCGTTGAGTTCCGATTCGATTTCCTCGCACGCCGCCGAGACGCGGTCCTCGGGGAGGACATAGTGTTTGGCCGGATAGATGTAGGCGTCGTCGAGCCGCTTCGTTTCCGAGCCGGTCAGCGGTTCGATGATCGATAGTTTTTCAATCTCATCGCCCCACAGTTCGATCCGGAACGCCGTCTCCTCATACGCGGGCCAGACCTCGACGACGTCGCCCCGCACGCGGAAGTTGCCTCGCTGCGGAGCGATGTCGTTGCGGCTGTAGTGAATGTCGCACAGCTTCCGCAGCAGATCGTCCCGGTCGATCGACTCGCCGACGCGCAGCGGGATCATCATTTCGAGATAGTCCTTCGGCGAACCGAGGCCGTAGATGCACGAGACGCTCGCGACGACAATCGTGTCGCGCCGGCTGACGAGCGCACTGGTGGCCAAGAGCCGCAGTCTGTCGATCTCCTCGTTGATCGACGAATCCTTTTCGATATAGATGTCACGCTGCGGGATGTACGCCTCGGGCTGGTAGTAGTCGTAGTAGCTGACGAAGTACGAGACCGCGTTGTGCGGGAAGAACTCGCGGAACTCGGAGTAGAGCTGTGCGGCGAGCGTCTTGTTGTGCGAGAGAATCAGCGCCGGTCGCCGCATCTGCTGGATGACGTTCGCCATCGTGAACGTCTTGCCCGAGCCGGTCACGCCCAACAGAACCTGGTCACGCTTTTGCTCGCGGATGCCGCTGACGAGTTTCGCAATCGCCGCGGGCTGATCGCCAGCCGGCTGAAACTCGGAAGATATCTGGAACTCGGGCATGGTGTCTCATGTCTGGAAGCGTTGGGAGCGAACGGATTCAGTAGTGATAGCGAGCTTGGAGGAAGTCGATTCGATCGTCACTGACCAGATAGACGATGCGATGTTCCTGAGTCAGCCGTCGAGACCATGCCCCCGTCAGCAGGTGCTTCAACGGCTCGGGTTTGCCGATGCCGGAGAAGGGGTCACGCAGGATCGCCTCCACCAGATCAAAAGCTCGGAGAGCCACCTTGCGTTCGGTCTCGACCCAGTGTCGCAAGTCTTGCCGGAACTCGACGTGAAAGATGGCCTCGCGTCCCGTCCGCTCTCGTGGATTTGGCTTATTCTGTCGGGACAAGTCCCATCTCCCGACGCAACTGCTCGACGGTTTTGGAGTGGCCCACGCTCTTTCGGGCGCGATTGAGCGCCTTCAACAGGCGTTGCCCGTTCTTCGGTGATCGGAGCAGGTGCGCGGTCTCCAACAATCCGGACAATTCCGAGGCGGCGACCAGGGCCACGTCTTCGGCTCCACGTCGGTTGATGATGATGACCTCGTGATCTTCCACCACTCGATCGCAGATCTTGGCCAGATTGGCGCGGGCGCTGGAATAGCTCATTCGATTTGGCACGGTGGAGCCCTTGGTGTTCGAGTTGGTCCGACTCTACGTTGCGGCGGAGGGATCGTCAATCGGCGTCCGCGTGCCCTCCTCACTCACTCGCCGTGTTCGATCATCTCATCCCCGCCTTATGAACGGTCGCATTCCATTGAACCAGTCGACCGGAAGCTGATCGAGACGAGATGCCGGACTACCGCGCTGCCACCTGTGGCCGAGAAGGAACTCCCATCAGCAGTCGAGACAAAACCCCCACCGGCAGATCGGGCCGCACAACGGACTCGGCACGGCCCAACCGTGCGAGGACGTTCGCGGCGGCAAGATAGCCGCTGCGCACGGCCCCTTCCATCGTGGCGGGCCAACCGGTGCGAGTCCAATCTCCCGCCAGTTGCAGGTTGCCGATCGGCGACTGCTGCCACGGACGCCATTGGTCCACACCGGGCAGTGGTGAGAAGACCGCACGATGTTCCGTCACCTGTCGCGAGTGCAGCAGCGTCGCGCGAGCCGTCTCCGGCCAGACGGCCGTCAATTCCGCGAGCACCTGCGCCAGGATCGCCTCGCGCGACTGACCGGCCAGTTCGCGACTGGCACTGATGACGATCTGGTAGTAGTGCTCCCCAGTCGCCTTCGATTCCTTTGCGGTCTCCGGCGACTTCGCCCGCACGCCGAGAGCCGTTCGGTTGAACATCCACTGGCACAACCGATCCACCAATACGGCGTGAGGCAACTCGGTGATCGGGCGGTCAAACCAGAGATGGACGCTCGAAATGGGAGCCGCCTCCAGCCGCTCGATTCCCGCGAGATCGGGATGCGCGGCGAGCGACTGGGGCAGGATCGACCGCACGCGAAAGAACGGCAGCGCAGCGATGAACTCGTCGCCGACGACAAGCTCGCCCGTCGAGAGCCTCGCGCCCACCGCGCGGTCCCCGTCGAGTTCGATCTGCTCGACAGCCGCCTGCAATCGAATCGTCGTTCCGCGCGACGTCAGCCACTCGGTCAGCCGGCCTCCGTACAACTCTTCGAGCGGCACGGTTGGAATCTCGACGAACCAACCGTCTCGATGCGCAAGGAACGTGTCGACGAAGACCTTGCGCGCGTGCTCGACGTCGATTCTGTCGAGCGTCTCACTGAGCGCACTCACCAGCACGACGTGCCAGAAGCGATCGATCGCCGCGCGTGTCTGGCCGTGTCGCGCGAGCCACTCCGAGAACGGCAGGCTCCGCTCGTCGGCGCGGACTCCCCGCGCCAACGCCTTCAATCCCCGAGCCAGCGCCAGCTTGTCTCGCCACGAGAGATAGCTCAGTCGCGTGAAGGCTCCCGCCAGATGCAGCGGCGCGGGAAGCGACGTGGCCGAGAACGGATCGACCTTCCCGTCGGGGCCGATGAAATACAGAGTCGTCTCGCGCCGAAAGAACTCCGCCAGTCCGGTCGTCTCGCAGAAATGGCGAAAGTTCGTGCAACAGCCCAGCGACACGTGCTGGCAGTTGTCGATGTACGAGTCGGTCGTGGGATCGAGAAACGAACTGGCGCGGCCCCCCAACCGAGGCCGCGATTCGAGAACCTCGCACGGCAGGCCGCGTTCGGTCAGCGCCACCGCCGCCGCCAGCCCCGCCAGTCCTCCCCCCGCGACTACGATGTGCATGTCAATCGGTGATCCACTTTTCCTACTCCCTCGCCCTCTTGGGGAGAGGGCTGAGGTGAGGGGCGATTGTGAAACGAGGGCGTGATTTGGGATCGTCCCTCACACGACCCCTCTCGCCCAAGGGGGTGAGGGGGGAAAGGCGAAAGGATATCGAGTACCTCGTGCATTGCGATGCAGTCGCTCGGCCGGATTTGAGGATTGTCCGGTGCGTCGATATGCTCGCCACGCCAATCATCGAGGTGCCGCCGTGAGCTCGCACATTTTTCAGCCTCGCCGTTCCGCATCGGTCTTGCTGGGTATGACTCGGCAGGTGGCTGGTGCCGTTCTCGACTTTGTTTATCCGCCGCGCTGTCTGCTGTGTGACGACGACATGATGTCGACGTCTGACGAAACCGGCAGGCATCTCGCGTTCTGTGCCGACTGCCACGTGAAGCTCAGCCCCACAGCAGGGAATGAATGCCGCCGCTGCGGTGCGCCGCTCGGGCCGTACTCGCCGACGACGGAAGGCTGCCCGCGGTGTGCCCGCGAACACTTCGCCTTCGATGAGGTGATTCGACTCGGCCTGTACAGCGACGAATTGCGTACGGCCTGTCTGATGGCCAAGAACCCGGCGGGAGCGTTGTTCGGGCGAGCACTCGCCGATTTGTTGGTTGAAGTGAAGGGGACCGCTCTCGCGTCTCACACCTTCGACGCCATCGTGCCGGTTCCCGAACACTGGCTGAAGCGGCTCGTGAGGCCGCAGTATGCGGCCGAGACGATCGCGTGCGAGTTATCGCGCCGGTTGAAGGTCCGGTTGGCGACCGGTATTCTCGCGAAGCAGCGATGGACTCCCAAGCAGGCGAGGAGTTCGGCAGCCAAGCGACGACAGCAGCAACGCGGAGCGTTCTGCACTTCCAAACGAACCAGCCTGCGCGGGCAGACGGTGCTGTTGGTGGACGACATCCTGACCACGGGTGCCACCGCCGACGAAGCCGCCCGCATGCTCAAACGGGCCGGAGCGAAGCGAGTCGTCGTGGCGGTGCTGGCACGGTCGGTCTTCATTGAGCGTGACGAGTTTGCAAATGGACTCCTGACGATGTCGACCTGTCTTTCGCCCACTGGAGAATCCCCTCGGTGACTTCCCCCTCGACGATTCGCATCGCCACGCGAGCCAGCAATCTGGCGCTCTGGCAGGCTCACCACATCTCGGACCTGATTCGAGCCGCCTCACCGGAGACCACTGTCGAGTTCGTCCATGTCAGCACGACGGGCGACCGCGATCAGACCGAGCCGCTGCGAGACCTCGGCAGTTTTGGAGTCTTCACGCGCGAGGTGCAACTCGCGCTGCTCGACGGCCGCGCCGACGTGGCCGTTCACAGCCTGAAGGATCTGCCGACCGATCACGTCGAGGGACTGATGCTCGGCGCGACACCGGCTCGCGGTTTGACGGCCGATGCGCTGGTGATGCCCGCGAACCATGTTGGCCCTGCCGAGTTGCAGTTGCTCCCCCACGGAGCACGAGTCGGGACCGGCAGCCCGCGACGACAGGCTCAACTCCGATACCTGCGCCCCGACCTGCAACTGAGCGAAGTGCGCGGCAACGTCGAGACGCGACTGCGAAAACTCGACGAAGGTCAGTACGACGCGCTCGTGCTGGCTGCGGCCGGACTGACGCGGCTCGGGCTGGCTCACCGAGTCTCGCGCGAGCTGCCTCCACCGACGATTTATCCCGCCGTCGGCCAGGGAGCCATCGGAGTCGAATGCCGCACGGCCGACGATCACGTGCGAAGAGTTCTCGCCCTCATCACCGACTCATCAACGCAGGCCGCCGTCACCGCCGAGCGAAGTCTGCTCGCGACACTCCGCGCCGGATGCCATGCGCCGCTGGGAGTCTCCACTCAGGTCGAGGGTGACACGCTTCGATTGGAGGCAGTCGTTCTCCCGCAGGATGGATCGGAACGCTGGATCGCCGGCGCGTCGGGAACGACCTGTGATGCCAATTTCCTCGGACAGCAAGTGGCCCAGCGCCTGCTGGTCCAGGGCGCCGGCCGAGTTCTCCACGGTTAGTCGGCTCGCGGCCCATCCTCCGAAAGACTACGGGATCAGGAACACCAACCCGGTGACGAATCCCGCTTGATAGACCGCCCCCTTGAGGCTGCGTGGAATCTTGTGCTTGCGGTAGCAGACCGGGCTGCCCGGGCGATCGACCCCGAGCGTGTAGACCGGTTCGCACGGCGATTGATAGCCCCACAGGTACGGCACGATGGGAATGGTCCCGAAGAAGTGCGCCCCGGAGACGAGCGGCTGCAGACACTCGGCGATGCGCGGGCGGGTTTCATAGCCGCAGAAGTCCAGATGGCAGCGGTGGGTGTAGCCGAGGCGTTCGAGGTTGGGTTCCTCGAAGAGCAACGGCAGATGCCGTGTGGCCGGCGCTTCCCATTCGCAACTGGTCAGCATCCACGGGCGGCTGTCACCGAACGAATGGCAGATCAGACCACTCTCCGCCAAGCGCGGGGCGGCGACGTTGGGTGGCAACTCTCCCTCGGTCCGCTTGAGGGTGGCCTTCAAGCTTCCCAAAGGTCGGTCCTGCCAGAGTTTCTCGGCGAGGGGGACCGAGGCGGAATTCTCGGGCATCGGCGAGGGCGGGACGGGCTCTCCAACAACCGGGTCATTGGCGCGACTGAGTGAGCAGGCCAGCAAGACCGCCGCCGCTGCCAACCGCCTCAACAGTTGCGGAGCACCTTCGGGAGTGAACGATTGCGAGAGACTCGCCATGACTTGACCTCTGGACGGGTTGCCGGATGCGGGGACGCACCTTTCTCCGCCTCTCCTAGTTCGGCCCGGCCCGACCCGCCCGTTCAACATGCCGGGCGTTTTCGCTCGAATCGTCATCACCGGCACAGGTTGCCAGAATCCGCAGGTCGGAACGGTCGTCAGGGTTTGCTTTTCCCGACGAGTTGACGATTTGAGAATTGTCGCATCGACGACACACGGAAGTACGTCGTCGGATCGGGGAAACGAGTCGGCACGCGGACTGCTTGTGCAGGTGTGATGCTCTCGAAAAGTGTGAGGTTTCAGCGGTTGTTAGGCCCTTCGGAAAGCGGCTACTGGACAGCCGTCGCGCCGCAACTTTACACTTTCGCGGGCTTATTATTTAGTTTTGGAGAAATCCTGCGCTGAAAGGTCGGATGGGGTAAGCTGTCAACACTCGAACTTCTCGCGCTGCAGCACGAGCAGGAAAAGTGAGGCGGTTTGCCGCAATTTGCGTTGCGATCCGGCAACGCGATTCATTCCGTGGGCACGGGTTTGGATGAGTCGTCGAATTGGCCGCTGGGCAGCAGTTCGCAATGGACGGCAGACAGCATGAATGCGCGGCGACCCTCCCCGGTCGCGACACAACTAGGATTTAAGAATGAATGTTTCGTCGTGGCTCTGGGACTGGCTCGACATCCGTCGCGATGTGCAACCGTCTCAAGACCCTCTCGATCACGCCGCCAAACTTTCGCTGAGAAAACTCGAAGACCGGCAGGTGCTGTCGGTGACGAGTGTCTTCACGGCAGGACTACTCGACATCGACCTGTCGAGCGGCGATGACATCACGCTCCAAGTCATTGGCGGAACTGTTCAGGAAAGCATCAATGGAGGTGCGTTCCACGATATCGACGCCGACAACAACTTGAGCGGGATCCAGACAGTTTCCGCGTCCGACGTGATGGCGATCTCGGTCCACAGTGCGGATGGGGGGGACAATGCGATCGATCTGAGCGGCGTGTCGTTTGCGAGTGGCTTCACCCACGCGGGGGGAGTGACCGTCAGCATCGACGCGGGTGACGGCGCTGACGCGGTGATGGGCTCCGCATTCGCCGACACGATCCTGGGAGGGCTGGGGAACGACTCGCTGCAAGGGGGCGCGGGCAACGACAGTTATCTGTTCTTCGACACTTTCGGGGTGGACAC
>JBBPIS010000216.1:0-10930 GCA_038040225.1 Planctomycetota bacterium | reverse complement strand
ACAGAACTCTCCTTCGATCATGAACGAACAATCCTGGTCGAGACCTCGCTGATGGAGATCCTCCAGCAGGGCACTGACACACTGGTCGAAGATCGGGAAGTCTTCTTCCTCGCGTTTGAAGATCGTGTTGTACGAGCCGCCATGCCAGTCCCACTTGCTGTAGTTGAGCGTCACCACGCGCGCACCGGCCTCGATCAATCGCCGGGCCATCAGCAGGCTTTGGGGCACGCGCGGAGCACCATTGTCGTCGATGAAGACCTTGGGGTTTCCCGTGCCGTACCGAGCCACGATACGTGGATCCTCCTTCGACAAGTCCAGCGCTTCGGCCAGCCGCGACGAGGTCAACAAACCCATCGCCTGCTCGGCAAAATGGTCCATTCCCTCCATCATGCGAGTCCCGTCCGCCTCGCGCCGAAATTGATCGAAGCTGCGCATGAGCGACCGCCGGTCGCCCAAGCGTTCCAGCGTCACGCCATTGAGAACCATGTCGTCGCGCGTCGGCCCCATCGGACGAAACGGCGACTGGGCCGCTCCGAGGAAGCCGGGGCCGGGTTCGTTGTACGGCCCGTGCGTGCAGGGATAGCAGAGACTGACGAACGGCGGCGTCGCGATGTCGGCTGGCCCCAGTGTCTTCGCCACCATCGAGCCAAACTGAGGCCAACCACCCGACGGCTTCGGCTGACGCGGATGGTGCCCGTTGAAGACCTGAATCGCGTCGTGATCGGCCTGATTGCCGACCAGCGACCGAATGATGGAGAACTTGTCCGCCATCCCGGCCAGTCGTGGAAATGCCTCACAAATCTCGAAGCCGGGGACGTTCGTTTCAATCGGCCGCCACGGACCAGCCACCTCTTTGGGAGCCAACGGTTTCAGATCGAACATGTCCTGATGAGGCGGTCCGCCCACGAGGTAAATCATGATGACCGACTTCGTCGATCGTCGGCTGCCTGTGACTGACTCAGCCTTCAACAATTGGGGCAGCGTCAATCCACCCAGACCAAGCGCTCCGATCCTCAAGAAGTTTCGACGATTCAACCGGTCGCAAAACGAACTGGAATCCGATCGACCTTGCAGCGTCAGCATGGATCAAACTCCCAAGGCTCGCAGTCTGGATCTCAAACTTCGCACGGCAGGCCGCAGGCAATCAAGACCCTGAGTTTCGGCCGCGTCAGAGAATATCAGAGAACCGGCATGCGTTCGATGCCACGCTGCTGACTATTCTCAGATTCCTGCTCGATCCCAAACGGCCCGCCAATGACAACTGACAAAACAAAGCCCGGCTTCTGTTGGGAAAAGCCGGGCTTCTTCATCAATGGTCGCGCGCTAACGCGGCGGAAAGAACTGGTCGCTGCCGACTTACTTTCCTCGCTTGATCCATCGCCCGAGTCGACTGCCGAATGGTTGCTTCACCTCGTTGGTGGTGGCCCGTTTTTCGTCCGCTTCCACGGCAGGTTCCAAAAATTCCCGCGTAGCATCAGCGTCCGAAAACGTGTCCGTCAGGTCCGACGGCAATTGTTCCTCAGGCAAGCGGGCAACATCCGCATGCGGCCTTGAGGCCGAAGTTGCCACGGGTTGTCGACGAAACTGACTTGGAGCTTGTCCATGCGAGTTGTCTGCTCGCTCCGAATTTACTTTTGCGTTCGCCGCGATTGCAGGATGTTGCGGTAGCTCAGGATCGACATTGGCGGAGCGTTTCGCACTCATCCTGACCACACCGGCGGTTGATGGAGATGCCTGTGGTTCGCTGGCGACAGGATTTCCGTCGGTGAACTGCTTCCGCAGCCTCGCCTCACGTTGTTGCGTGAGTTGCGTCTGCTTCGCTTCGAGCAGGGATTGATACTCCCACTGCACGGAAGCCAACTGAGCCTGCATTTCTTCGAGTTCTCGGCACTTCTGCTCGTACAAAGCCTGACTTTGCTGCGGCACCTGAGACTGTGCCGGGAGTTGCTGAAGGTCGCCCTGGCTTGGTTGAACTGAGGCCGTTTGAAACCCAGTCGGTTGAATCGGAGCCGGCGCGGGCATCGTCCGTCCCTGCTGCATCGCCGCCAATTGTCCCACCACAACGGTCAATTGGGCGAGTTGTTGTTGAAGACGCGCCATCTCATCGGATTGAGGCTCCGTGCCGTTTTGGACGCAACCATTCCGGTTGGTCGGGAATGGACAGCAAGGCATGACCGGCTGAGTGCAGCCTGGCGGATTTCCCTGCTGGTTTGCCGATGGTGGATTCGCCTGCTGGCTTCCCGAGGGCGGATTGGCCTGCGGCCTGGCGAATTGAAGCCGCGCGGCGGGTTGCGATTGAAATGTGGCCCGCGAGTGATCCGTGAGCATTTCCGGCTCGCGGCGATAACGCACCATGCTCGGCAACTGCAGACTGGGCATGCGCAGAGTCGATTCGGGGATCCGCAGCGAGAACCCGTGCAGTCCCAACGAATTGGATTCGCCGGAAACTTCACCACTGGCAGGCGGGGCCACGAACAAACCTTGCGGTGGATTCGCCTGCTGGTTGGCCGTCGGAGGGGCCGCCGCGCAGGTCGGGCACGGCTGATAGTAACTCGGGTAGGTGGGAGCGGAACATTGCGGTGCCGCACATTGGGGCTCCCTCGCCAAAACGCATTCATCGGACAGCGTGCCTGACGCAGCCAGAATAGAAGCAGTGGCCGCCAGCCTCCATCTCAATCTTGACGTCCATGTCTTCATTGTAAATCACCCTATTGAGTCATGGCTCTGATGCTTCACACTGTTTCTGGTCGGAACTGTGGAGCAACACGAATGGTCAACGCGAGGCCGTCGCTTCCACCGGGGGAACGGCCAGAGTGGGGACGGGAGACAACCGCCGCGGGGCAAAGTTTCTTGCAGAGGCGGGAATGGGTCCGGGGGGAATTGGATCAAGCCGGGTCGCCGGAGTGTTGGGCGGCATGGGAACCGGTGGTTCCTGAGGCGTCGTTTCCTGCGCGTTCGGAGAGGATGCCTTCAGCATTTGCTCCACGATCAAAGTGAGTCGCGTGAGATCCTTTTCCACCTTGTCAAACCGATCGTCACGCGGCTGCGCCTGTTGATCCGCTTCCGGAAACGATGCCTGAGGATCGGCGGCGAAACTCGTTCCGACGCGGCCCCGGGGAGGTTCCGGTGGATTGAAGCAGCAAATGTGTTTCTTCTTCTCCGGCTTCTGACACTGTTTGGCGCAGGCCTGACACTGTGGGCAGGGTTGTTGACACCCCTGCTCCTGCCCGCACTCCTCCTGCTGGTGATGACGCGAGAACAAATGGCCGAAGATTCCGGCCTGCACGGGCGCCACGATCAACAGGCCGCTGATCCCTGCGGCGAGCCACGGCGCGATGGCGCTTCTGCTCATGTTTTTTCCTCACGATGGCTGTAATTGCGTGGACTGGCATTCGCGGTTCAAGTGTTGAACACCGTGCTATCGTTTCGGCCGCTGCGGTTGCGCCAAGTGATGGCATTCATCCAATCAGCACGAGTTCGTTCGTTTCGCCGCGATTGGAGACGCACAGGCCGCAACGTCATTTCGTCTGTTTCGATCCGCAAAACTGTCACGTCCGGTGTGATGCGTCGCCACGCGATCGCCGAAAAAGAAACGGCGTCCTGACAGTTTCAGGACGCCGTTTCGCGATCGGTTACCGACTGAACCAGCAACTACTTCTTCTTCTTGCTCTTCAACTGCTGATAGCTCGCGGTGAGTTTCTTGGTCTTGATCGCTGTTGAAAGCTTTTCCGCCACTGATCCAGCAGGCTCGCCCGCCTGAAAGCTCACGCCACCACCCAGAATTCCATCGAGATTGAGTTGGCCCAGGAAGCGAGTCAGCAACACGGGCAACAGCCCCCCCGGTCCGCCACTGGCCAGCTCGGCGACAGGAATGGCCTTGATCGCGATATGGAGCAGTTCAGCGGCCAGGATGTCCGCATCCATGCCGATCAGCTTCTGAAGTGCCGAGTCGAATCGGTTGACGATCGCGTCCACGTCCCCGGCTTGCGGGTTGTTCGGATTGTTCTGCAAAAGCGAGTGGATGTTCGCCAGGAGTGTGGCCGCGTCATGGAATTCCCTCAATTCCGGGCTCATCCCGGCGGGATCCAGAGGCGTGGAAGTCGCCATCCGCTGCTGAACCCGCTCTGCGGCCGTCGGTGTCTTCCATCGCTTCTTGCACTCCGCCTCCATCCAGGTGAGTGCCTCCTCGCGAATCTGTTGGTGGGCATTCATCTCACGCCCCGCCGCGTTGTTCGGGGCCGATGCTCCGGTGCCGCCCGTCCCGCCGGAGGGGACGCCACTCGGGGATCGCTCTCCCGAGACATCGGGGGTATTGATCGGGAAGCCGTCGCTATCCAATTGGACGGTTTGAAGGAATGCAACCGGCTGCAACTGTGCTGCGATTGGACTCGGGACTGCCTGGCCGCGCCGCGCCGGTTGTGCCTGAACCTCGCTTGTCAAACCGATTCCGATGCCGACGAGTCCGGCGAAGATGCCGCCCATTGTCCGAATTGCGCCATCGTTCATGTCTCAACTCCTCTTGGTTTTCGAGTGTCTTTCGCTGAGACCTCCCTGTCAAAATGGGTACGGCCCGACTGAACCGCTTCACCGGGTCACTTGGAACTCCCTTTCGTTGTCATCGTTGACCACCTCAGGGCTGAATCTGATTTGCGGCGCTCACAAACGCACTGATCTGGAACATGCTGATCACGTTTTGAATTCGATTCGCGAAGGAGAACGACCCCGCCCCACCCCAGAGCAATCCGACGGGGCGGTTGTCGGGGTGAGTGACCACCAGAGAGCCGGAATCCCCCTCGTGGCTGAATGGCGAGCCCGAAGATGTCGACAAGACCTTCAACTGATCTTGAAAGACGCGCGGCGTACCGTTCACCAACACGGTCGGTTCCGGCGTGCAGACTCCGAACGTTTGTGACGTGATCGGACCAAACTTCTTCACCAGGAAACCATTCCCGCCCGTGGCATCCAGACGCGACTGGATCTCGGCATCCGTCAGCGGCGCGGGATTGAGTTGAAAGGCCCCCTGGTAGTGGGTTGTGATGGAATCGCTCTTCGTCACTGCCAACGCACCATCGACATGGGAATCATTGAGACTGGTCCATGTAGTCAGCTTTCCAATCAGATCTGCAGAGCCGAATCCCCCGGGGCCGAAGACGGGGTTGTTCTGGTTCGCGGCGTCACCGGAATGATTGAGCACGTGCTGATTGCTCAGGATGTAACCGATGTTTCCCTTTGGCTGCAATTTGACGACGGCCCCAAACGAGCCCTGCCATCCATCGGCCCCAAACACCTTTCCACCGGTATCACCGGTGTGATAATCCGCCTTCCCAAACTCCACGACGTCGGTCGGAATCCCCATCACCGAATCGGGAATCTTTGCCACCAACAACTCATCCGTGTCCTCGGGCAGCTTGTGCCGCACGAACACGGTAATGCAGTGTTCTCCGGTCGGTTTTCCATTCTTGAGCTTTTCTTGTATGGCGGTGCAAACGATGTTGCTGCCGCCATACGGTTCCAAGGCGAACGGTGACAGATTCCGTTTGCCATCCGTCGAAACCAGCCCGAGAATGCGGTCCAATTCGCGTTTGGCGTTGATCAGTTGATCGGCCTCGGCACACTTCTTCGCCTGCGGATCGTGGATCTCCATCAGCAGATCCTGCATGGACTTCTTCTTCTTTTTCACCGCCACCGGCTTCTTTTTCGCCATCGCGTCTGTCCTTGTGTCGTGTGCGTCTGCTCGGAATTCTTGCGTCCCGCCTCGTCGAGTTCATTCGCATCTTGCACTGGAACTGTCGGCGGTTGCAAGGGAGTTTTCTTCAATTCAAAGGTCCGTGCCGAATTATCAATATTCCCCAGAACCAGCCGTGCTTATCGAGTCAAGTCGGTGCCGTCATTGATCAATCCGTACCCTGACACAAGAATTCGAGCCCCAAAGGGCTGGACTAGCGGCTGTGCCGAATGAAGCGAATTCCGTTGATGACGACTTGGAAAACTGATCCGGTGACGGACTGGCTATGAAGTCCCACATCGATACCGGGATGGGCTTAGATTTGGCTGACTACGCCAGTGTGTCCACATTCTTTTGTTCGCCGCGAATGGTTCGCTTGTAGACGTGGCCGTCCGCATCGACGAGGCCCGCGCACTTCGAGATGTCCATAAACATGCCCGCCGGCTTCATCGTCTCGATCCATGATTGAGCGGGGGCCATGCCGAACTGCGCGTAAAGGCTGTGATCGAAGTTGGCCGTCGGATGAACCAGGCCGTCGTGAATGTGGACGGTGGGAAAGAACAGTTTGCCAGGATCCGCACGCGGGAACTCGAACGCCATCGGATGGGTCTTGTGGTTGCCCTGCTTCAGCTTGAAAACGGCGAAGCCGTACGCCTTGTACTGTGGCAATTTGTCCCATGTCCCGGCTGGCAGACGGAACCGTTCGTCGAGTCGACCGAAGTCATTGATGGTGGGAACGAACGAGGCCTCGAAGGCACCCACGTCCACAACCTCCAACTTCGGAGTCTTACCCCCGTTGGCCGATGCCACGGCAACGCGTGGTTTCGGAAAGCCCCCGTTCATGGTCATGAAAAATTCGGGGTACTTCTCCAGGTTGATGAACCGCACACCCTTCTCGGCCGTCCCCTTGCGAACCGGGATCGGCAGGATCATCGCCAGATCCTCTGCAGCCGAGAAGTTCATGCTGTAGACCAAAAACTGCATCGGTGATTTCGAATCGCGAGCAAAAATGTTCGTGTTCGTCACAGACTTCACTTCGCGCGAGAAACAGCACACGGTGACCTCCTCTTTCCGGTGGAAGCGGTGAATGAAATGAGCCAGTCTGGCTGACCGCAAATTAGACATCGGTCAACTCACGTTGAATGTTGTCGAGACTCCCTTGCTGACGCGCGACAACTCCCACGAGTACTGCTTCAGCAAGTCCGGCAAGTGTCAGCGCGTGAAGCCGACCAAATCGGCCAAGACCCACCACCCCGATCTTCATGGGCGCGAATGCTTGCGAACCGGCCATCCTACATTTCACCGGTCAGGTCACACCAATTCTGGCAGCGGTTTGGCGTTGTCCTCGACCAAGTATTGCGGTCGACCGTTGAGATCCTGAATCGTCGCCTGCGACGTGTCGATGCCGAGATTGTGGAAGAGCGTCGCATAGAATTCGCCGAACGTCACCGCGCGCGAGACCGCGTCACCGGTCAGTCGATCGGTGACACGGCCCACGTGTTTTGCTGGACACAAGCAGTGCCATCCAGCCCATAATCAAGTCGTAACTTTGAAGAGGCCGTTTTCGCTTTCGCATTCATCGAACAGGTTGGCAAACAAATGCCGGAGCATGGGCCACAGGTTTACTGTTTATCTGGGTTCTTTCGCCCTAGTCTCATCGACACTTCGCAACAAAATAAGTTTATCATCGATCCAAGAATGATAGGCATCGACACGGGTATAAATCCCTCCCGTTCCGCACCTCCCCCCTCTCGAAGTTATTCCAGCAATGTGAAACCTGCCACTCGGCGTAGCTAAATAAGCGGGGCCTCCACTGTCACCCTGACAGGTGTCGAAGCCAACTCCGCCGGCTGTGAATTCCTTATTGAAGGTACCACTTCGAGCTGCCGGTGCCTCCAACTTGATCCCAAAATTTCCCTGATCGGTGAATCCAAATCCGGCAACCGTAAAAGAGGTTGTGGCGTCAAATTCAGCCGTCGTGGCTCGTTCTCGCACCAATACGCCGGATACGGGTCCGGTTAATACGACAAGGGCAATATCATTGGCATATTCTGTCGGGAAATTAAAGTCCTCATGCGCAATGACCCGTTCGACGCTGAAAACACGTCCTGTTCCAGGCAGATTTGAATTGGCTCCCACATAAATCTCGGTCGCATTGCATGGAACGCAGTGCGCCGCTGTCAGGACCACATTCGGGGCAATGAGTGTTCCACTGCAGCAGGAACTGCCGCTGGAACCGAAATGTCCGATTGCAACACAGTCAAGCAAATCCGTAACCGGTCGCGATTCGTCGTCATCGGGATTAAAGATGCGTGGGCGGCTCGTGAGGCCGTTCTCATCGATTAGCTTTCCGATATTTTTTCTCCACTCCTTATTCTTGGCCAAGGGGATCAACCCTTGGGAACCGTCGCGCGGTGCGAAATTGAGCGATCCCGACGTTGATGGCGGCACGACTAGAGGGAGTGACACGTCGGGACTGACTGACATACGACGCGATACGCCGGCGGTAGAGCCCGCTAGAGGGGTTGGAGTGCCTGTTGCAACCCCCCGCATAGGGGAATTAACCCTTGACCGCATGGTTGTAAGTTTTGCATTCTGCCCCCTGATTTTTTCTTCCAACTCGTCAATCGCTTGTTCGGTCTTAGCATCATTCCCCGCTTTAATCGTCGCCAGCAAGACACGAGTATAAAGTTCGGAGTCTTCCGATCCGGCAACGATCTTGGCAAAATCGGCGGCAGCATTAGCAATTTTCGTCTGTCTCGCTTTTTCTTGTTCATTCATTTTAAATACATCGTCAGCACTCGCGAGACCTACGCCGAGACAGAACCAAACGGACATCAAGCGCCTTGACCAATTCCTAGAAAGTCGTGGTTTTCTCATCGTGTCTCCCCTAGAAAAAAGTGGTTCAGACTACCGCAAAGTAAGGATAAATTTATCCCTCAGGGAGTATGGCAAACCCAGTGACTGTATGCAAGCGGGGCGACTTGCGATGAATGGGGTTTCACGAATCTGATAGCGATACCTTCGTCACGACGGTTTCCGCAGGCAATGGAGCTTTTCCGACTATGAAGCTGTGATGGGATCAAATGTGAGCTTCACTGCGTTTCTTTTCTCTCAGCGGACATCCGGGTGCCGTTGCCGTTGGCTAACCATGTCAACAGGCGGAATTGAATTGCGTGAGTGTTCAGAACAGAAGGGTCGGGGGCAATGCCCAATTTCAATTGATGAACATTGCAATCTAGGAGTGTTCCTTGCTGATGGCAAAAGTCATCGAAAAACAAAAAAAGAAGAATTTTGGGCAGCGAACATTTTTCTGGTTGCAAAAAACCAATGTCCAATGCATCATGTTGCACGTATCGATTGCGATGAAAGGGTTGAATGCGATTGATGGGAAATATGGTAGGAGCTTACCTTGGGCGATGGATTCATGATTGATTAGACTTCATTGTTGTTGAATTTTGCATCACATGGCAGCCCCTGTTGACTTTAGTTCAAAACGTTGCCGTGACTCTAGTTCGGATCGATTTCGAATTGTGGCAATCCTCTGCTCCATGTTCTCTTCGAAAGGGCTCCCCATGTGGTTTGGTTCAGCAGTTAGCACCATCGCGATCTTAATGTTCGTGTTGGCCGTCAATGGTTCCGCTTTAGCGGGCCAGAAGTTCGCACTTTGCATTGGAATCGACCAATATGGAGGTGGCAATCAGCTAAATGGTTGCGTCGCCGATGCCACGCAATGGGGAGATTACTTTGGAAGACCAGATGTTGGGTTCCAGGTGGACCTGCTTCTCGATGGCAAGGCCGATCGCATTGGAATCATGAGTGCCATCCAGAAGGTCGTTAGAAAAGCCGCGTCCGGTGATGTCGTTGTCATTCAGTACGCAGGACATGGGACTGACGTGTCTGGGCCGGGCCAGGATGAAGCCCAGGATGAAGCCATCGTTTCGGTTGATTTGGACGTGATCGTCGACGATGAAATCGGACTCTTGCTTGATCAAGCTGCGCCAGGTGTGGCACTTTATATCTTCTTCGATTGTTGCAAATCCGGGACAGGGACAAGACTTTTTGCCCCCCCGGTGGTGAGGCCGAGAGCGTTCGGTGATCGGACAAGAGGTCGGTTCATGCCTGCCACGCAGGCCATGATTGACAACGCTCGACGACGACGTCAGGAGCGAACGAGGTCTCGTGCTCGTGGCGTATTCGCGGCGAACCCCCGGATGCGAGAAGTCCTGTTCGCGGCCTGCCAAGATTTTGAAAACTCAATAGAAGAAGACGGACATGGCGTATTTACGACGACAGCATTAAGAGTCCTCCAAAGTGGGGCTGGATTTGTCGGGTCAAATGTCACCTTCATCCAGACTGTTAGCGATGAAATGGAACGGACGCGATTGCAGCAGGTTTCTCCGCGTCCTGCGCAGCATCCGCAACTTTCGTGTGCCCCTGGAATTGAGAATCTTCCCTTTTTCTCAGCTGGGACGAATACAGGTGGAAATACAGGTGGGAATACAGGTGGAAATACAGGTGGAAATACAGGTGGGAACACAGGTGGGAACACAGGTGGGAATTCGACACCCGGGCAACTCTCAGCCAATCCGACATACGAGGAAGTACTGGAGGCTCTAAAAATAATCAGTGGCGAGATAGTGCCAAAGCCTCGACTGCAAACCCCTCCGCAAACCATTGATGAATTGATCCGGCTTCTCGAGGAGATTGCTGGCGACGGTTGAGACGGCAAGGCCGAAGACTTTCAAACCTGTGTTCCATCTTCACGCTTCACGTACTTTTCGAAAGGCAAACTTCTATGTTTTTTAATGCCAGAACTCGTTCAATCGTAGCCCTTGTGACGGTCCTTGCCGTCAGCAATACGGCAGTCGCTGGAGGCAGACGCGGAGTCGTCTATGTGTATCCACAGCAAGTCAATCGCAGTTTCACCCCGATCCAGCAGTTTCCGCACAACGACGCGCTTGACGAATTGCAGTCTCGAGCTGCCACCGGATCGCGCGGGTTACAGCAATCCACTCTCACGGACATGGAAAGAATGCTCTTGGGGATGGAACAAAGGAACAATATTCCTGTCGTGGTCAATCGCGAATTTCGAAATGATCGAGCAGGGGGGCTCATATTGGCTTTGGCCCCCCAAATTGCAGCCGCTTTGCTGGGCGTTCTCAAGCAAATTGAGGCGTCACCAAATTCAGAGACTGGAGTGCA
>JBBPIS010000215.1:0-10972 GCA_038040225.1 Planctomycetota bacterium | reverse complement strand
CTCATGACCTGATGATCTCTGGTTTGGAAAAGTATTCGTTACGGCTTCGCGCTCGCTTGAGTCACCACCGCAGTCGCTACCGGCCGCCCCAGGAGGACGGTCGATTCCTGACCCTCGTTGTTGAGCAACAGGTCGGCCGCTCCATCTTTGTTGATGTCCGCAGCAGCGAGTCCGCGCGTGTTGTAGATCTGTTGAGACAAGCCAACCGCGTCGGTCGCATCCACAAACTTCCCCTGGCCGCCATTGCGGAAGTAGCGATTCGTTCCTTTGAGGCACCCAACGACCAGGTCGATCTTTCCGTCGCCATCGAAATCGGCGGCGGCCGCACTGACCGCGTGGCCCATGGGTTGAGCCACCGCACCGAACACGGCGGTCGCCTCCGTCAGTTTGCCGGCACGATTCGCGAACACCCGGCATGCTCCCTCCTGAGGAACGAACAGATCGGGACGTCCGTCGCCATCCAGGTCTGCGAACACCGGTCGGACACGGCCGGTGCGGAATTGAAATGCCGGGTCGACGACCTCCACGAAACCCTGCGGGGTGCTGAGCGCCAACAGTCCGGTGCCGGCGCTGTAGACAAAGTCCGAACGGCCATCGCCGTTCACGTCGGCCACGGCGAGTTGATCTCCCTTGAGTCGGCCGCCGACTCCATCCGGTCCCAATTTCGCAGCGGTCGTGGCGTCTTCAAATCCGGCTCCCGTGTTGCGGTACAAACGCAGCCCGAGGAAGCCGTTCGAGAGCAGGATGTCGGGACGCTTGTCGCCGTCGTAGTCGAGCCACGCGGCGGCGGTCACGTTGTAGTACGTCTCCTTCGGCAGGAGAGCGGTGTCGTCCTTGAACGTCGCGCCGCCGTTCGTCAGCAGTTTGGGGCCGGTGGGAGTCGCGAGCAGCAGGTCGATCTTGCCGTCGCCGTTGAAGTCGGCCCACTCGGCGGCGCGGGCTCCTCCCGTGTAGGGAAGCGACATCTCACTGAGCGATGTGCCGTCCATCTTCAGCAGGGCGACTCGACCCAGCCCGTAGAAGCAGAAGTCCGGCTTGCCATCGCCATCCATGTCGGCCACCGCCACGCCCTGAGCCTCCGGCCCGACCGACGTCACGCCGGCCACATGCGTGAAGCCCGGCATCCCGGCGATCGCGCGGAAGTCGTCGCCGCCCCAGCCGACGAAGTCTCGTTGAGCGTTGTAGTCCTGAATCTTCAGGCTGGCTTTGATCCGCTGAACCTTGGCGCTGCGGAGTTGCAGGGCGTTCTTGTCTCCATCCACCATGCACGGCACGACGATCTCCTGCCCCGCGACAATGGACTGCACGATGGAGGCCAGCTTGTCGGACGTCCCCGCGTAGCTACGGAGCATGTACGGTTCGCCGTGACTCATGTTCCACCACTCGCCGCCGGCATAGGCCTGATACCAGTAGTTGCCGATGCACGTCTCGCTGGCACCGCCGTTGTTGAAGAAGACAGCCGTCTTCCCCGGCTCGGCCCAGTCCATGATGGCCTTCCACTCGCGTTCGTGAAAACCGCCTCGGCCGATGTTGTGCTTGGTGGTTTCCCCCGCGAGCGTCCCCTTCAGGTCTTGCACCTTGCGGAACAGGATCAGGTTTTTTTCCTTGTCGACTTTCTCGATGCGCAGCACCGAGATCGACGTCGATTCCAAAATCACGCGCCCCAGCGTGTAGGGCAGTTCAACATAGGCCCGCGCGGACTGTGCCGACAGCAGGCATGCACCGATCGCGGCGCTGAAGCGAAACTTCCAAGCACAACGTCGCGGCGATGTCGATAACATGTGATTTTCTCCTGCGGGATTTGCCAACACGCTCGGATAGCTGGTGCGATCGGCGTTTTCAGGCCTGAAGGGCCGGAATTATGCCAGCCCTGGGCAAGCGACCAACGGGAGCGCCGCCCAGGAAATGATACGAGTCAATCATCTAGCCCCAACGGGGCGCATTACGTTCAGGTAGCGTTCCCATTCTTAATCCGCCCCGTTGGGGCTTGGCGAAACCGTATCACTGAAACCCAGGGCTGCGCTCCCGATGGTTGCTTGCCCTGGGCTTGCATAACTCAGCCCGTTGGGCCTGAAAGTTCAGCCCCGTTTGACGACGGGCAATCCTGCCAGTCGTTGTTGCGCCGCCTTGGCCCATTCGCTGTTCGGGTATTCCTTCACGACTTTCTCAAGGAGCCGCACCGCCTGTTGAGGCTGCTGCATTTCCTGGAAGATGCGAGCCGCTTCCAGCAGCGCGACGGCACTCCATTCCGGGTAGTCGTACGTGAACGGCACGACCAGCAGCGCGTTGGCCGCTTCGGGGAGCCGCTTCTGTTCGATGCGGCAGAGCGCGAGTTGGTACTGCGACTTGGCGGCGATCTCGGTGGCGGTTTCGTTGATCACCTGCTGGTACGTGTTCGCCGCGTTGTCGAACTGCTTCTGGTTCTGCCACGCCCACGCCACACCGTAGCGCGCTTCGAGTCGCCACGGACTTTGAGCAAACCGGTTGATCAACGTTTCGTGGGCCTGTCGGCTTTGGTCCCACTGCCCCGCCAGCGCATAGGCGTGACCGAGTCGCAGCAGCACGCGGTCGCTCAACCCCGCGATGTTTTGCAGTGGTCCCTGATCGCGGAACGGCAACCACAACTCGATGGCCTTGGGATACGCCTTCAGTTGCACCTGGCATTCTCCGGCACGGAATCTCGCCTCGGGTGCGAGCAGACTCTTGGCATCGGCGGCGACGGCGGCGAATTGAGCGAACGCACCCGCCTGGTCGTTCTTGGCAACGAGACACACTCCCAGCCGCAGATGCAATCGCTCTTCGACGTCGGGCGCGGGTTCCAGCGTCAGGGCCTCATTGAGCAACGCGATCGCCGGATCGAACTCGTTCCGCCGCGCGTGCGTCTCGGCCAGTTCGAGTCGGCCGGTGATCGCCAGTGGCGAATCGGCCTTGGCGGCGATCAACGCCTTGTACTGATCCTGGGCCAGTTTCTCGGAGGGCTGCACGGCGATGGCCGACAGCGCGATGTCAGGGACTCGCACTTGCGCGATCCCCTTCACGCCGACCGGCTGCTTGGCCGCCTCATCGGCCTGTTTCTTGAGGGCTTCGTCCATCAGTTTCTTGCGCGCCGCATCGACCTCGACGTCGGCCACCCACTGATAGCACCACGCGGCTTCATAGAGCATCCGCTGATGAATTTCCGTCCCCGCCAGCTTCTGCTGCACAACCAGTGCGGCCTGAGCGACGAAGTACTGCGCGGACTCCGTCAGTTCCTTGACCGCAGCCTGCAACAGCGGCGTCGCGGCGGCGACTTCTTCCGGCTTCACGTCCGGTTTGGCGAGGACCGCACGGGCCGCGACGAGTTTCGGCGCATGCTCCTCACGTCGGCAGAGACCACTACGCCACGCGGCGTCCGGCGCTTCGGCACTGTTCGCAAACCGTTGCTTGAGGTTGTCGAACAGCGCTCGCGCCTCGGCCAGCTTCGCGACATCCAGCTTCGCCGGATCTTTGAACGCCAACTCTCTGGTAGCGAGACCGTGGTGATATTGCAGCAGCGGTGCCCATGCGGCTCGAGCCGGATCGGCGGCGAGCGCGGCCTCGAACGTGTTGCGGCACTCCAGCAGCGCGGCGGCCGCTTCGGCGGGCTTGCTCTGAGCCCGCAGCAACGTCGCCAGGCGGAGATAGGCCAGCGGTGCAACGGGGGACTGTTTGAACGGGTCCGCTCGGAACTTGGTGAACTCGTTGATTGCGCCGTTCGGGTCGTTCATCTCGACCAGGCAATTGGCTCGCTCGAAGGCGGCGATCGGAGCCATCGGGCTGGTCGCGAACTGCTGCCCGACCCGCTCAAACGCCTGACGCGCGGCAGTCAAGCGCTGGTTTCGTTCTTGAGGCTCGGCGATCTGTGCGGCCACACGCTGATAACAGTAGCCCAGCTTGACCAACGCATCCGGCGTCTGCTGCGCGGCCTTGAGTGGATCCATTCCCTGCGCGGAGACAAAGCTCTCCAGCGACTTGATCGCTGCGGTGAGGACGACGAGTTGTCGGCCGGCGGCGAGGGCGTCGGTAGTGTCGGTCGGCATCGAGCGGAGCAGGCAGTCGGCGTGATAGTAGGGAACGATCGCCAGCTCGCCCGAGTGATCCGCCTGGGGAATCGCCTCCAGTCCCTTCACCGCGGTCGGATAATCTCCAAGCCGATACTGAGCCAGCGCCATGCGCCCGCGCGACAGCGCGGCATACGTGAACTCCGGGAACCTGTCCACCACCACCTGATAGCGTTTGACGGCCTCGCCGAACCACTTGGCGATCTCCGGGTTCTTGCTCAGCGGGTTGGTCGGCTCGATGGCCGCCGCCCGGACGTAGGCGTTCTCGGCCATGCGGAACAAAACCGCCGGCAGCAGCGTGCTCTTGGGAAATGCCTGCTGGAACTGCGTGCAGACTTGATCGGAGACATCGAACTGTCCGGCGAAGTGGAGCGCGGTGGCTCGCCTCTGTAGGAACTGTTCGTTGCGTTCGGGAGCGTGGTTCTCCTTGAATGCCGTTTCGTAGGTGGCCGCCGCCTGCGGGAACTGCTTTGCCAACTGCTGGTCGTCACCCAGTTCGAGCATGATTTCAGCGCGACGCAATTTGGCGTCGGGATCCTGCGCAATTTGTTGGTTCGCTCGATCCGCCGCCTGCGTCAGACTGGCAATCGCGGCGGCGAGGGCCTGCGCGTACGGCGCGGCCTGAGTCGGATCGGCCGCTCCCAACTGAGCACGCCCGAGCCACAACAGCACTCGATCACCAAGCTGAGGATGAGGCACCAGCGGCTGCAAAATTTGGATCGCGGGCGCGAATTGACGCAACTCGACCTGACACATCCCGGCTCGCCACTGGGCCTCCGGTAACAGGGGCGACTGCGGATAAGCGGCCGCGAACGCCGTGAACCGAGTCAGCGCCTCTGCGGTCTTTTTCTGCTCGAACAGCAACACGCCCCAGTAGAAGCTCGCGCGACTGACGTAATCCGGCGCCGACTTGACCAGCGCTTCCAGCCGCAGTTTTTCATCGGGTTGGTTCGCCATGGCGGCGGCGTTTTGCAGAGCCTGCTGCGCGGCGACCTTTTGCTTGTCGTAGCCTTTGACGACCGCATCGTAGAGGGCCGCCGCTTCGTCGCGCTCTTCGGCGACGTGATGGACTCGCGCGAGCAGGTACTGCGCGTGAACTCCGAACACCGGGTCGGCGAATGGAGCGAGCTGGCTGAGAGAGCGACCTGCCGCGATGTAATCCTTCAGAAGAAAACTGGCATGTCCGTGCAGGTACAACAGGAACGGACGGTACTTGCTGGTCTTGGTCGTCTCGGCCGTGAGTAAGGGTGTGAGCAGATCGCTCGCCTCCTTGGGCTTTTCGAGTCGAATCAGCATTTCGGCCTGGTCGCAGCGGGCACGATTGGCCCACTCGATATCGAGCGCCAGTTGCTCGGCGGTCGGCGGCGGATTCGTTTTGGCCCGAGCGGCAAACGCGACGACCGCCTCTGCAAATCGTTGAGCGGCCGGAGTGAACTGCTGGATCGCGGCGGCTCGATGCTGCGCGGCCTCCGGAGGCTTGGCAATCCCCAAAGCCAGAGCCTCGTGACCGAGTCCCCGGTGAGCCAGCCCGAGGTAGTACAGCGCCAGCGGTCGGTCGGTGAACTCCTGCACGCCCACGACCTGCGTCAGGGTTTCGACGGCGACCTTGTAGTCCTTCTGCGGTGCCTCCAGCAGACAAAGAGCCAGGCCGTACCGCGCGAGCGTCACGTCCTTCTGATTCGAGTACGTCTTCAGGTACTCGCGATACCGCTCGATCGCGGCGGGGAACTGCTTTTCGTTGTAGGCCTTGTTGGCGGCATTCACGATCTGCGCCGCCATCTCCTCCGGCTTCAGAGCCGCCTGCCCCCACGCGGTCGCCTCCGTGGCGACCATCGCCAGAGCCAATGCGAATCCCCAACGGCAGACCCCCGAACACGACGAAGTGACCCGATCACGCATGGTTGCTCTCCGAGATGAATACTCAAGCGGCTTGAAATCGGAGGGCACCGCACGGGGCGAGCCTGTCACCGATCGAACGAAGATGAATCAGCGGTTGCCAGTATGTGTGGGGTGTCGGCAGATTGCCAACGAGTCGCAAGTTCTCGATTCAGACGACTGACATGATTCCCATTCCGACCCATTCCGATGTAACGTGTCGGCCGCTTCGAGCGATGTTTCACTGTCTGTCAGAGTCGGCAACAACAATTGGCCACCACTGACGTTTGGTTACATTTCCTCCTGAAAGATCCGTCCGGATGCAGTCACCCAGATCGTGGATTCTCGTTTGTGTTGTCGCGTGCAGCGTGTTGCTGGCTCATCCCCGTGCGTGGGCCTTCATTCAAAAACTCTTCCCGCTGCAAGAGTTCATCGACGACAGCGACTACATCTTCACGGCGACTGTCGAGAAAGTGGATGCCGACAAGCCTTCGATGGTGCTGGTGTTGGGTGAGCACTTGAAGGGCGAAGCCCCTTTCAAACGGATCCCGATCAATCTCACCGGCGACAAGCAGAAACACACGCCGCAACTTTTGAAGCGGATCGCCGCCGACGTGCCGCTGGTCGTCGGCATCAAGAAGCAACCCGACGGCAAATTCATGATGCTGGCCTACACGAACGGAACGTGGTTCCAAACGCTGGGCCAGACCGATGGCGACCAGACTCGCTGGGCATTCACCCACTGCGAGATCTACCTGCGGCGGACCTTCCACGGAACGACCGCCGAACTGAAGCAGACGGTCGCCGATGTCCTCGCGGGCAAGGCGAAGTCGCCCCCCCCGAATCCGAAAGAAGCTCCCGGCTTCGGCCCGACCTTGGAACCGGCAGTGAAGCTAAAAGATGCCAAGTGATGCGTCTGCGGCAACCGTCTTGAACGAACAACAGAGGTGGCCGTTGACAAACCTCCTCCTTTGTTCCCTTCGTTTGCTTCTGTTCGCACGGCTTTGAAACAGAAGCTGACGAAGGGAACGAAGGGGGAGGTCTGGGGCAACTCGTCGCGGGGGGCCTTCAGAATGACTCGCACGTCGTCATTGTGAATCTGACCGCATGTTGTGTTGCGATCAGTGGACTCGCAGCAGACGTTTGAGGGTTGGAACCAACACCAGCGTCAGCACCAGATAGCCGACCATCCACGGCGGCAGGCCGATCGTTTCGGTCTTGAGGTTCAGCCCCAACGGCCGATAGCGATCCAGGACTACTTCCGTCAGAGCCAACCGTTCGTTGGCATGAGCTTGAATCGGCGGCCGGTACGTCGCGTGACCGATCGCTACGCGGTGAGTCGCGGACTCGTTGCGGTGGCGAAGGACGATTGCCAAGTCCTCTGCGGCGGAAGTGGGATGCAGAGTCCACTCAGCGAGACCGCTCGATGAGGCCGACGCCGAGTCCGCTCGAATGACCTGAATGGCGGTCCCCTTCAATTCGCAACCCGCCGCCGGGACGAGATGCGTCAGTCCCTCAATCGACGACAACGGAAAGTGGGCGCGGACGACGAGATCGCGGTCGACCTGCGGCGGGAGAAAATCCAATCGCTCGCTCGCCCAGATCGCCAACATTGCAACGGGCAACAACACGACGATCAGCACCCGCATGTCGGCAGCAAGCTGCATCCCCTTGATCAGCCCGGCCGTTCCGCGCAGTCGCAACATCGTTGGCTTGTCGCGAGCCTGTTTGGCTTCACGCAAGAGTTGTTTGAGTCGCCGCAAATCTTCGGAGCAGCGACGCAGCAGGTCTTGATTCGTCACCGCTCGTCGAGCGAGCGTCATCAACAGGGCGGTCAACGCCGCGAACAACACCAACGTCACGTCGCGCGGCAACCAGAGCAGCCAACTCAGCGGGTAGTCGACCGCTCGCACCGTCCAGGCACACAATGAATTCAAAACGTCCATCTCGATCACCGTGCCTCCGGAAGGCTCGTCGCGTCCCGAAGGGCGGGCGGCACAGAGGTCACGGGCGTGGAACTCGTTCGCAGCGTCACGACGCCGTGGTTGGCATCGAGTTCGATCTGGCTGCCGTCGGCAATCCGCTCGGTCGCCGCTTCGAGGACCACGGCAGGGATACCGAACTCGCGGGCCACGATCGCGCCGTGAGAGAGCACACCGCCGCGCTCCACGATCAGACCGCGAGCGTTCACGAACAGCGGCGTCCAGCCCGGATCGGTGCTCGGGCAAACGAGAATCGCATCCGGGCCGAGGTCCAGCACCTCGCGCGGGTCGAACACGACGCGGGCCGTTCCGCGCGCCACGCCCGACGCAATGGGACGGCACTCCCACTGCGCGTGGTCTCCGGTGGCAACGGGTCGCGGCCGACCAAATTCCTCCAACCGCCGCGAGTCGATCACATCCGTCAGCGACAATTTCTGAGCCGACCGCCAGCGGAGCTTTCGCTGGGCAATGCGCTCTTCGGCCGAGGAACGCTCCCGCTCGAAGCGAGCCAGCTCGTCGTAACGGAGAAAGAAGACGTCGCGACCCAGTTCCCAGCGACGGCCCAATTCGACGAGTGCCTCACGCACCGTTTCGTAGCCGCGCATCAAATGGAACTTGCCAACCTCGCGATACGGCAGCAGGGCCTGTGCCTGCCGCATCTCGTATTCGACCCGTTCCCGCAGCGACGCGCCGCCGGCTTGAGCCAGAATGGTCGGCAGCGCCGCCTCCGCTCGCCGACGAGACTCGATCTGAACGAGATGCCGTTCGTGCGGCGACGATTGATCGTGGCGGATGCTGCCAGCATCCGAGCCGACGCTGGCAGCGTCGGCCACGACACTCATTGCTGCGCCGGTCCTTAGTCGACCGATCATGCGGTCCACGTAATTGAAATCTTCGCGCCACCGAGGCTGCGACAATTCCATCTCGTTGACCGCGCGATGGCCGAAGCGTTGCAGGAAGGCCTCGCGACTTTGCCGTCCCGCCGCGACTTCAAACAGCGCCACGTTCTGTTCGACGGTGACGTCTCCCTCCAGTCCCGTCGTCAGTTGTCCGGCCAGTTGCTCCCCCTCGTCGGAGCCAAGCAACTGCGTGAGCAGATGTCGCAGCCGTTCATGGGCGAGACCCCCGAAGAATCCCGGCACCAGCGATTCACCGGCGAACTCACCGAGCACAAAGTCGCGCCGGCGCTGCAACTCACTCAGCAGGTCGGTCGTCGAGAGATCGCAAAGTGTTATCCGTTGAGTCGCCACCAGAAACGCTTCCAGTTTCGGCACGGCCACCCGTTCAAATCGTTCTCGCGCCGTCTGGCCCACCGTCCGCATCTGACGGGCCGAGCGGATCATCCCGAACAACATCCCGGGCAACTGGAAGAAGAACAGCGAATCGGCCCGATCGAGATTGAAACGCGTCGGCGGGCGATCGAGCGCCGTCCGGTCGCGCAGGACTTCCTCGACGTCGTACTCGAACGGCAGCCGTCCAAAATGAAACTCGGCCGCGCGGCGTGGATCGACGTAGACCCGGCCCGCGATCAGTTCCAGAAAGCCGGCTCCCGACTCGCGCTCTTGAGGTCGATGTCCGAGCAGCCGGTACATCTGGCCGTAGCCGCCCGCCGCACTCATGAACCACCGCGCGATGTCCCACGTCAACGGCGTCGGTGCGGGAAGCGTCTCGGACAGGTTGTGGACGACCCACACCACGTGATCGCTTCCGGCCAGGCCGCGCAGCCGTTGAACTTCGGCGAGCCGCCCGCGCTCGACGTCTTCAATGATCTCCAGGCCACGGATCTTGCGGGTTTGCAACAGCGCCACCCGGCCGTCGGCGATCCCCCACTCGATGTCCGACGGGACTTGAAAGTGCGCCTCGACCCTGCGTCCCAGTTCGGCGATTTCCCGGACCTGCTCGGCGTTCAAAGCCGGATCGGTTCCCGGTCTCGATCCCGGCACGACGCGCTTGGTGGCGAGCGATGCAGCGTCGAGGATGTAGATGTCGGGAGTGACCGCTCCGGACACGACCGCCTCGCCCAACCCCCACGACGCTTCGAGGATCATCTCACCCGACGCGGGATCGTTTGGGTTGGCGGTGAAGAGGACTCCCGAGCGGTCCGAGGGAAACATCGCCTGCACGTTGACGGCCGTTCCGACGATGTGGCGCACGTCGTGATGCTGCCGATACGAGCGGGCGCGATCGCTGTGCCACGACGCGAACACGAGATTGATGGCCTGACGAAGTGCCTCCCACGGCTCGATGGTCGGATCGCTGCCGCAATTGAGAATCGTGTCCATCATCCCGGGCATCGACACCGCCGCACCGGATCGCACCGCGACAAACAGCGGCCGAGGTCCGCGACCGAATGTGCGATCCGTTGTCTGCTCCAACCAGGCAAGGGCCGCGCGGACTTGCTCTTCAAGACCGTCGGGCCATCGCCCCTCGTGCCGCTCGACCCACTCACAGCAGGTGGCGGAGATCGTGAATCCGGGTGGAACCGGAAACCCCGCGCGACTCATCGCGGCCAGGCTCGCCCCCTTTCCTCCGAGTATCTCGACACGCGCGGGATCACACGCGGACTCGCCGAGGCCGAAGGTGAAGACCAGCGCGTCACGAGTCGGATCGCTCACGGTTGTTCCGCCCCCAGACAGACAATCGCGCCACGTTCCGTGGCGAAGTAGACGCGTCCCTGGAGTGACACGCGCGGAGTGACCGGGCGACCGGCTTCCTCCGGGATGTGCCAGTGAACTGCGGCATGCTCACCCATTGGCCGCCGGCGGACGAACACCCCATCAACGACGTTGTACACCGCGATCTGCCCGTCGCCGGGGAGCAGGACATTCAGGCCATCGACGACCGGCCCCCCGCGAGGCTGCTGTTCGAGGCTGACGTTCCACAGCAAACCACCCGTCAACACATCGCGAGCCAACAAACTCGACTCGGTCGCCGCGATAACGATCTGGCTGACTACGACGGGCGCGCCGATGCTGTTGCGACGTCGATTCACTTGGGGCGTGGTTGGTACCGCGTCTCCCGTCGGCGGAGCGACGG
>JBBPIS010000214.1:0-11232 GCA_038040225.1 Planctomycetota bacterium | reverse complement strand
CCACGCGAGGAGCAGCGGCTGCTCCGGGTAGTCGCGCCGCTGCTTGTTGGTCAGCAGTTTTTCGAGAGTGCGGCGACGGCGATCCTGCTCGTCAGCCAGCAGGTCGGCGGCCAGAAACTGCTCCCGGCCGAAGACGTCTTCGTTGCGAGCCACAAACGTTCCGTCGTCTCGCAACGTGACGCCCATTCGACCGTCGCGGGTGGCGACGATGGCATCGGCCAGCTTGGGAACGCCGAAGACCCGGCCTTGCAGCCCTTCGGAATTGAATGTGGCACGGGCCTCGATTCGCGGCACCGCGACACTCGACACGGCGAATGCGGCGATCTGTTGTCCGGCCGCCTGTGGGACGTGCTCCCAACTCCACGTTTCGACATCGCTCCACACCATCCGACGCACCGTTCCGTCGAGCCCACTCATGTCGGGCATCAGTCGTCCGCCCCTGGTGGCCCGAATCGGCTCCTGGCTTCCCTCGCGGTGATAAACGGCCACCACACCGCGACTTTGAATGTCGTCCGTTCCCGGTATGGGCTGCACCAACTGCATCGCCGCCACCGTGTCAGAGATGCCGTGCCGATTCGAGCGACCCACCTGCAACAGGCCCGCGCTGACGAGCAGTGCCAGCAAGGGACCGATCCATCCCATGTGCTCCACCGCGCCGCGGGCGTACATCCACGAACCCAACGCCACCAACACGACCAGCATTCCCGCCAGCGTTCCCAAGATCACGCCGCGAGGAGGAATCGAATAACCAATGTATTCCCCGACCTGTGTTTCGAGATCCTTCGACGGAAGCAACTCGGCCAGACGTGCTCCCAGAAAATCGGTCGCCAAGTTCGACATCGGGGTTGTCGGACGAAGATGAAACTGATTGGAGTCCGGTCGCGGAGGCGGATTGTTCGTCCGATTGGCCGGGCCACTTGCGGAGGCTCCGGTACGTGACGTCGTCCAAGCTCGTGCGCCCAGCGTCGTCACCAGCAGGCGGCCGTTTCCACATCTCATCCAATAGGCGGCCGGCCAACCCTCGACTTCGTAGGCCACTTCGGCATCCTGGAGGGCGACGCGGACGAAATCCACGGGGGTCTCGTAGTCGGTCACTTCGACCGGCGATTTCTGACCGTCCGTCATGGCTTTGTTGATTCGAACCGTCGTCAGGCCAACTCGATCGACAATGTGACAGTTGAATCGGTCCCCCAGCAACAGCTCCAGAATTCTCGGCTCGGTGCGATCGAGCATCACCCACAATTGGCCTCCACCAAACAGCCAGCGCCGCACGGAGGCCACCGCGCCGGCATCGTTCGCCAACTGGCTGCTCGCCAGAATCAAATGATCGAGCGCCTGCAGGCTGTATTCATCGTGAGTCAATTGGAATGTGGAGGGGAGCGCAATTTGGCGACTGTGACCCTCGTTGAGGCGACAGGCGATGGCGAGGTTAAAAATGTCATTCGACTGTTCTTCGAGTGCATCCGTGCGGTCGTCAATCAGTCCCGTAATGGATGACTGGTGTGTGACGAGAATCGCACCGTCATGCAACATGTGGCCCGCCTCGTCGCGGAGCAGCACCTCAT
Organism: Planctomycetota bacterium; assembly: GCA_038040225.1. Taxonomy (GTDB): domain Bacteria; phylum Planctomycetota; class Planctomycetia; order Planctomycetales; family Planctomycetaceae; genus Schlesneria. Next base: position 9,667 of record JBBPIS010000214.1, on the reverse strand, counting down.
CCGGCATGTTGGTGTCGAGCACCAGGGATCGAAAGTTGAGAGATCGGCCCTTGTCGGGGTTCATTTGCGGAATCAAGATCGGCTGCGAGGTCCGCAGTTGTGATCGGGGAGGCAACCACACACGGCGGCCGAATTGCAATGTCGGCGCTCCGTCAAAGTAGGTCGCACACAACAGGTCGCGCGGGACATCGCGGTTGTTGACCAGGTTGATCTGCAGCGATCCCCACTTGTGGGGAGCGTAGGCATGGACGCCGCCGGCAGACGTCCGAACGACCGAAAACTGAATTTCCGGTCTCTCGGTCTGTCCCCGTGAAATCGAGCCGCAGCAGACCCATTGCAGACTGAGGGTCAGCGCGGTTGCCAGCCGCAGTCTGGCTGTCAGATGATTGGACCGACCGAAGTCGTGCATGGTGTTGACCAATGAATTATCGAGCGCGGACTCTGCCGGAAATCGGACGAATGGGAGAGACGCGGCAGCGTAACGTCGACTCATCAGTCATGCCACCCGCGTCCCTACCTTCAGAGCATCGGCCAGAGCGTCGATGTCTGACTTCGAGTTGTAGAGGTGACACGAAACCCGCAGATAGCGCCGACCGTGGCACTCCGTGACGAGCGTTTCGATGCGATGCCGATCCCACAGCCACTGCTGCAACGGATGAATGACATTCGGTGACGACTTTCTTTGCTGTTGTCCCGCTTCCTGACTCCTGTCCCCTGACTCCTGACCCCTTCCTTCCACCAGCGGCACCGCGATCATCGAACCGTACCAGTCGGACGAATCGGGGATCGTCGCGACGTGGCCGAGAGTCTCCTCCAATCGCTGGCGTGCATACCGCGCGAGCTCATGCGTCTGCTGCCGAAACGTGTCGAAGCCAATTCGTTCGAGGAACTCGATCGCAGCGGGGACGGCCAGAAACGGGGCGGGGTCTCGCGTTCCGAGCCAGTTCAGATCGTCCTGCCACCGCGCGGGTCGGCCTCCCAGACTGCGGCCCCAACTGACGAGATGCGGCTTCAGTTTCGACTGCCAACGGCGGCGAACGAACAGGAATCCAGAACCGAACGGCGCACTGAGCCACTTGTGCAGGCTGGCACAGTAGAAATCGCAGTCGATCTTCCGCAGATGGACCTCGCGCATCGCAATCGCGTGCGGCCCGTCGATGCAAACGGGAATGCCTCGCGCACGAACTGCCTGACAAATCTCGGCCACCGGAAACACAATCCCCGTCGGCGACGTGACATGACTGACGACGATCAATTTCGTGCGCGGAGTAATCGCCGCAAGAATCGGCTCGATGATGTCGGCCACTGTTGTGAACGAAGCCAGTTCGGCGCGGGTCGCTTGTTCGGCGCGGGTCTCCTGACCCCGCCGAGGCTCCGACCGCAGGTCTCCCTCTTCCTCTGGAGACCTGCGGTCGGTGAGTGTGTCGCGGTCAGGAGACCGCGACACCACACGCTGCCCCAATGTCGGCGAGACGATCTTCGCACCGACTTGGTCGCACGCACGCCGCCAGACGCGGAAGACGGCTCCGTATTCGTGGTCGTTCAGCAACACTTCGTCGCCGGGACCGAGCGGCAACGATTCGGCCACGACATTCATGGCGACGGTGGCATTCTCCACGAACACGAGGTCTCGCGCATCGGCTCCGACGAGTTGGCCCAACCGCGCGGCGGCCTCATCCAGCGCCGGTTCCATCGCCCGCAGAAAGAAGTCCATCGGATTGGCGTTCAGTCGCCGCGACCATTCCTCACGAACCGCCTGCACGGCGCGAGGTGCCGGACCGAACGAGCCGTGGTTGAGATAAATCACGTCGTCTGGCATCGACCACGCAGAACGATCTGCCACCGACGACGAACCCTTGTCAATCATGAACAGCCTCCCGACAGTTGCCCTGCGTTCTCTTCGTTGCCTTCTGTTCCATCGACCGCTTGTCGAGTAAAGGAACAGAAGGCAGCGAAGGAAACGAAGACGGCGACAATTTCTTCAAGATCAGAGACGGCCAGCGCGTGCCGCGCGGCGTCGCTTGCATGGTATCCAAGTCTCGCCGACAATCCCTCGCGACCGACCGCAAACAGTTGCGTGGCGGTCAGTGTTCGCAAACTTCTGTTTCTCCTCGAAAGTGATTTCTCTCCGATGACCGATCCTCACGATTTCACTCGCCGCTTGCAGAAGGACAATGGCTCCAAGATCGTCATGGTGGTGGGAGATGGCCTCGGCGGGTTGCCGCTCGAACCGGGTGGCAAGACGGAACTCGAAACGGCTCAAACGCCGAATCTGGACGCGCTGGCGAGTCGCGGCACGCTCGGTTTGAGCATTCCCGTGCTGCCGGGAATCGCGCCGGGCAGCGGACCGGGACATCTCGGTCTCTTTGGTTACGACCCGATCAAGTACCAGATCGGCCGCGGAGTGCTGGAGGCTCTCGGGATCGACTTTGCTCTCGGCCCGAACGATGTCGCCATTCGAGGCAACTTTTGCTCGATTGACGGATCCGGCAGCATTACCGATCGCCGCGCGGGCCGCATCCCAACCGAAGTCGGCTCGAAGCTGAGTGCCAAACTCAACGAGATCAAGGTCCCGGGAGTCGAAGTTTTCGTCCGTGCGGGCGAGGGCTACCGTACCGTCCTCATTTTTCGAGGCGAGGGTCTCGGCGGCGACGTGGGCGACACCGATCCGCAGAAGACCGGCGTCCCTGCGCTGGAACCCGTGGCTCGATCGGCCGGCAGCGAGAAGACGGCTGCCATCGCGAAAGAGTTCCTGCGGCAAGCCAAAGAGGTTTTGAAGAACGATGCCCCCGCAAACTTCCTCACGCTGCGCGGCATCGACAAGCTGCCGCACATTCCGCCAATCAAGGAAGTTTACGGTCTGCGAGCCGCGGCGATCGCGGTCTATCCGATGTATCGCGGCCTCGCGCGGCTCGTCGGCATGGACATCCTCGACGCGGGGCACACGCTCGACGATCAGATGGCTCGACTCGAAGCGGCCTGGAACGACTATGACTTCTTCTTCGTCCACTGGAAGTACACGGATTCGTCCGGCGAAGACGGCAACTTCGCACTGAAGGTGCAGCGGACGGAGGAACTCGATTCGGCCATCCCGCGCATCACGGCTCTCGAACCCGAAGTGATCATCGTCACCGGCGATCACAGCACGCCGAGCAAAATGAAGTCGCACAGTTGGCATCCCGTCCCGACGCTGCTCGCCGCCGATACCTGCCGCTACGACGGCTCGAAGTCGTTCGGCGAGTCGCAATGCCTGCGCGGCGGCCTCGGCCAGTTCGAGGCCAAGCACCTGATGCTCCTCGCGCTGGCTCACGCCGGCCGGTTGGAGAAGTACGGCGCGTGAGGAATGCCAAATGCGAATGGGCTTTCACACCCCAACGCCACAGTGGACCGAATCGGGCAGGTGACTCATGCGACTTGGCATCTATGGCGGCACGTTTGATCCGATTCACTACGGCCATCTCGTGCTGGCCGAGCAGTGTCGGGAGCAGTGCCAACTCGACGAGGTCTGGTTCGTCCCGGCCGCTCAACCACCGCACAAACTCGATGCCGCGATCTCGTCCGCCAAAGCCCGGTGCGAAATGGTCGAGTTCGCCATCGCGGGACATCCACACTTCAAACTGAGCCGCCTGGAGATCGAACGGACCGGCCCGTCGTTCACGGTCACCACGCTGGAGCAGCTTCGGGCGGAAGACGCTTCGCGCGAGTTGTTCCTGCTGATCGGAGCCGACTCGCTGCACGATCTGCCTCAGTGGCGCGAGCCGCAGCGGATCCAGCAACTGGCCACGGTGGTGGCCGTCAATCGGGGAGACCGACCGCTGCCGGATCGGTCGCGGTTGGAGCAGCAACTGGGACCGGCCGAAGCCGCTCGAATTCAATTCGTTCAGATGCCGGGCCTCGATCTGTCGGCGGGTGACATTCGGCAGCGAAGCGCCGAGGAACGAAGCATCCGCTATCTCGTCCCGCGCGCCGTCGAAGTCTATATCGCGCACAATCATTTGTATTCGACCAGAGCTTCGTGAGGCTTGGCCACACCCACCCGAAGCGAGAGCGAGGGACTGCGGTTTGACTCCCTCGCTCACGCTTCGGGTGGGTGTGGGTAAAAAAACCTCTTGACGGATTGAACAGAGAAGGCTTAGCATTCCGCTCAACTTGGCTAGGAGTGTTTTCCAAGCCCGTCGCGAGTCAGCTCACTTTGATCTCCTTTCGTCCACGTTCCTTTGCGGAAGGTCTTCCACAGTGCCCGTCAGGATTCTGATCTTGTAGCGTCTGAACTCGGACGGTCGAGCGGGTCAACAGGATGTGACCAACATGCTCTGCCGGCAGACAACACGATGTTTGACTGTGCTGGCTCCCGCCAAGCTCAATCTCTTTTTGCGCATCGTCGCGCGTCGGCCGGACGGATTTCACGACATCGAATCCGTCATGGCGTCCATCGACCTCTACGACACGCTCACGTTGGAAGTGGCCTCGTCGGGTGAGATCGAACTGACCGTGATGGACTCGTCGGCGCGGACGCCTTCGGGATCGATGCGGCTCGAAGCTCCCGTCGGTCCCGAGAATCTCGTCGTTCGCGCGGCACATCTGTTGCGCCGGCATGCGGACTGCAAACTCGGTGCGCGAGTCGCCCTCATCAAACGGATCCCGTCTTCGGCCGGTCTCGGCGGCGGCTCCAGTGACTGTGCCGCCGCACTGATGGGACTCAATCGACTTTGGAACCTGCGCCTGCCTCGAAGCGAACTCGTCGCGCTGGCCGGTCAGTTGGGAAGTGACGTCGCATTCTTTCTCTCCGAATCTCCCGTGGCACTTTGTGTGGGGCGAGGCGAACAAATCGAACCGCTGCGGATTTCCACCGGCCTGCATTTCGTGGTGGCCAAACCCGCGAGTGGACTATCAACGCCAGCCGTGTATCGGCAGTGCCGCCCGGATGCATCGGGACAACAGGTGGGTGGCTTCGTGGAGTCTCTGGCAGCAGGTGCGATCGGCAACATGGCGCGGCGGTTGCACAACGGACTTCAGGCTCCCGCCGAATCATTGAGTTCCGATGTTCGAGGGCTGCGCAAACTGTTCGAGCAATTGCCCGTGGCCGGTCACCAAATGAGCGGCAGCGGATCGTCTTACTTTGGGATCTGTGTGTCGCGCCGACAGGCGTTGCGTGTGGCGAGTCGTCTGAGATCGGCAGAAATTCCGTGGGTTCAAGTCGTGCGATGCTGCCCGTGATGTGGGCAATCGTGGCGTGAAGTGTGGCGACTGCGAGGAAGACGCCGAGGTGGGAACCGTTGACGTTCAACGTAGCCAAGGCAGGGATTTGTCTTCTCGATACCGGTTCTAAGGAGTACAGCCGTGGAAATTACCGAGATCCGCATCAAGCTCATGGACGATCCCAACGACCGCTTGCAGGCGTTCTGTTCGATCACCTTCGACGGCAGTTTCGTGATTCGCGACCTGAAGATCATTCAGGGAACGCGAGGCTCGTTTGTCGCCATGCCCAGCCGCAAGCTGACGGATCGCTGCCCGAAGTGCTCCGCCAAGAATCATCTTCGCGCCCGCTTCTGCAATGAGTGCGGAGCGCGTCTGCACGAAGACCGGGCCATCAAGGGAGACGACGGCCGCGCGCGGCTTTACGCCGACATCGCCCACCCGATCAACTCCGACTGCCGCGAGTCGATTCAGCGGCAGGTCATCCTCGCGTATGGCGAGGAACTCGAACGCTCGAAGCTGCCGGGCTACTTCAGCAGCTACGACGATTTCGGCGAAGACAACTACGCCCGTTTGAGTGACGAGTGCGATGAGGATCAGGCTCCGCCCGTGATCCTGCCCGTCAACGAAGGCATTCATCGGCGGGATGCCGCGTCGCATCACCAGCCCGCGCCGCATCACGCCTCGTCCCCGTTGGCCACCTCGAATGGAGTCGTTCGCGGATCGTGGGTCAACTCGAACACGGGCACCGATGACGAGGGGTTTGGCGTCGGACTCGTGTGACGCGGATCGTCGGCTTCAACCGAAGTAGTCGATCGCGTTCTGAAAGACCTTCCGCCCGAGGCCGTCTCCCGTCAGGCCAAGCCTCGTCCAGTGAGGATGCTGGGTTCCAAACAGGAACCGTTCGGGATGAGGCATCAGTCCGAAGACTCGTCCCGTCGGATCGCCCAGCCCGGCGATGTTGCCGGTCGAACCGTTCGGATTCGCCGCGTACCGCTCGTTCGCGGGGTGAGTCCCGTTTGCTCCGCCGGTCGCTGGCCACTCAGAGTATTCCAGTGCCACCTGCCCTCGCACCCTCCAGCGTTCGATGACCGAATCGTCTCGCACGACGATCCGTCCCTCGGCGTGAGCGATGGGCAAGTCGAGTTCGTCGATCCCGCGCAGGAACACGTTGTTCGACGACGTCACCTTGCAGTGAACCCATCGCGCGGTGTACTTGCCGTTGTGATTCCATGTGAGGGTCGAGTCGGCTTCGTGGCGGGCGTCGTCGCTCCAGCCTTCGCCCCCCCCCGGCAGGATGCCCGCCTTCAGCAGCACCTGGAAACCGTTGCAGATGCCGAGCACCAGCTTGTCCGCCGCGAGAAAGCGGTGCAGCACGTCGGCCAGATGGCCCCGCAGTTGACTGGCGAAGACGACTCCCGATCCGATGTCGTCCCCGTAGCTGAAACCGCCCGGTACGCAGAGAATCTGGTACTCATCGAGCAACTCGGGCCGCTCGACCAGCCGAAACAAGTGGACGCGATCCGAACGGCCTCCACACGAATCAAACGCATACGCGGTCTCAACGTCGCAGTTGGTGCCGGGCGCACGCAACACGCACACTTGGGGAGCAGCCATAACTCAATCGGTCCTTCGTAGCCGGAACGCATCACCTGTCAGCGCGACGGCGGCATGATAACGGCCTCCTCCTCGCTTCGGGAGCATCGCCAAGGACTTTCCACAGGGGCCAAGCCATTTTGATGCCGGGCCGGACAAGCACCGACAGTGGCCCCGTTGCGAATTGCCAGAACGGGCTTCTCGCCGCAGCATTACAGGCCGAACTTCAACAGGTAGGCGAAGTGCGTGCCGCCCGAGTCATTTGCGTCCTGAACCGTCACGTAGTACGTGCCGGGTCGTGCGAGAGTCGTCTCGATTCGACTGTCGCGCGTCCCCGCGTGATCGTCGTTCGCGGCGACGACCACGCCCTTCGAGTCATACAGCGTGAGTGTCGGATCGAGCAGCGAGCCGGCTCGTGCGGCGATGATCTCGATGATCAACTTCTGTCCGGCCACGAGTTCCATCCGAAACACATCGACATTGCGCGCGTCGCCGATGACACCGACGATCGTCTTGCCGGCGGAGGCACTCTGCGCCGACTTGAAGCCGTCGTTCGGCTCCTTCTCGTCGATCAAATCGTCCGGCTTCGCGACGACGATTTCGTACGCCGCGCTTTCTCCATTGGCCGACACGGCGTTCAGCGACAGCTTGCCAGACGGCGTCTCCCTCGGCAGGGTGAACTTGATCTCGGCCTGCGTGTCCCCGACGCGCTTGGCATCGTGGTTCTGAGGGACCGGAGTCTTGCCCTTCGATGTGATCTCGACCTTGATCTCGGCGGAGACCACCTTCACGGCAGTGATCTCATCGAGGAAGGCTCCGCGCAGTGTGAGCTTGGTCTCCCTGCCCGGCACGACCGCGAGCGGAGCCGCACAGACGATCATCGGTTGCTTCCCGGGCTTGGCCTCCTGAGCCGAACCGAGTGAGACCAACAGCAGCCAGCAAACGACAGAAACAACGCGCATCGTGGATTCCGACAGTTGGAAAGAGTGCGTCACAACACCGCGACGAGTGGCGGAAGGATAACCGACCGCAGCGGCAAGGTCGCCCTCATTCATGCCCAGCGACAAGAAGCACGGAGTACGGCAGGTCCACTCGGACATCCAACGCAGAACTCCGCACGAGAGCCTTCGCAGCAGTTCAATAGTCGAACCAGATTCCCCACCCCATCAGCGTCTCGTGCTTGTTGACGAACGAGTACTGCAAGGCGGGACCGTCGTAGTACTGAATCCCCACACGGAAGGTGTGATTGGATTGCTCACCCCACCACTGCCAGCCGGCGACCACGTTGATGCTCGTTTCGTAATTGAAGTCCTGCCGCGTGTGGCCGTTGATGCCGCCGAAGGGTGCGCCATACAGACCTGGCACACGCGGACTGTATTGAATTCCGTACTGGAATTCCCACGGCAGCGCTCCGTCCTCGTGGTTCAAGGCGTACGCGACCTCACCGTACACCTGTGCTTCGGGAGTCAGATCGCGCGTCCAGCCGACGATCGCCGAGTCGCGGACATAGTTCAGCCGGACGAAGCGGGGATTCCTGATGAGGAACTCATCACCCAAATGTGAGCTGAGGTGGTAGTAGCCAGCCTTGAAGGCATTCGGTCCGAAACGCCAGGTGGAAAGCAGGCCGATGCGAAAATCGGCCGCGATCAACGGACTGCTGTCGGCCTTGGGATCGACTCGCGGCAGGGCGGCCCCTTCAAAGTCGAGCTGCCACCCCTCGGGATGAACCGGGTCGGACGTGCCGTGTCGCAAAAAGCTGAACCGGCCGCCGAGAGCCGTCTCCCACACGAGGTCTCCATGTTGATCCGTCAGCCAGACCGATTGGACTCGCGATTCCTTCTCACCGGCGAGGTACGACTTGTACATCAGCCCAACCGGCAGAACCCGCCAGTCATGATCCAGATCGATGCCGTCGACGGCGACGAACGGAGGATCCTCGTTTCCCTGCTGAACACCGAATTGCTCGAACGGACGCTGGACCGGGTCGCTCGCCCGCAGGTGGAAGAAGCCCGTTTGTGAAACAGTGATTGCCCTGAACTCGTTCGATGAGTGAGTCCGATCGTCGAATCCCACCCCGACCTGAAGTCCGAACGTGGCGGGGCTCTTTGACTCACCCGGCGTGGTGGTCTCTGCCTGACGAAACAGTGGATCGACCTGGGTTGAGTCCCCCCAGGCAATCGCTGCCAGCCCGAGCACCAGGCCACAGCAACACCACCAGCGAAGCACGTCTGTTCCTCCCGAGTCATCGATACGCACCGGCAGCGCCGCGCGCAACGTCACTCAACGCGAGAGTGCTTATCGGCCAAGGCTCGGGGATGCGCACGGCCAACCGGTCGTAACGGTCGTGATCAAGAGGATCAATCGCCCGGATGTGCCTGCCGTGCCGGTCCGGCAAGAGTGGCAAGCTGGGACGGCTTGCGGGTGCGGTCAGAGAAATTCATAGCCGCGCTCAACTCAAGTCTGGCTCAAGTCGGCGAGGAGTCGAGGACGGCGGCCATCACAACCATCTCGACCCGGTATCCGGGAGACAACCCAACTTGAACGCACGCCCGTGCGGGAGCGTGCCCTGCGGGAACCCACTTGTCCCACAGCGCGTTCAGCACCGGCGCGTCCGCCAGGTCGGCAATGTAAATCAACACCTGCAATATCCGCGTCCGATCGCTCCCCACGAGCGACAGCCGCGCGTCGATCTGAGCCAGTATTTGGGCGACCTGCCCGTGCATGTCCTGCTGCGAATCGTCGGCCACTTCGACGAAGTGCGCGACACCCCCATGAATCACCGCGTCGGACCAGCGGCAGGTGACGCCGTGTCGTTGGATGTCGGACATGATTGCTCCTTGTGGAAGGACAAGGCGAGCCGGGTGCCGTGAGGCCC